>NZ_JAVIIR010000007.1:0-364428 GCF_033977325.1 Mesorhizobium vachelliae | reverse complement strand
CCAGGGCCCATCACCTTTACCCACGGCCTCAGACGCTTCAATGCCATCACAGACGGCTTCCTTCTAGCCTCACAAAATCAACCCGAAGCAAATGTGTGCGCACGCTAGCCCACAAGGGGAGAAGGGAAAGGGTGTGCTCAATCGCTCTCCCGAACGACCAGTTCCAGCGGCCAGACTTCGCGGATGATGCGTGTGCCTTCGGGGCCGGCGAAGGCGGGAAGGGAGGCGAGCAGCATCTCGGCCAGCCGCCGGCCCATCGGTTCCAACGACGGACGGAAGGCCGTCAGCGCCGGCGAGAAATAGCGGCAGAGCGGGGTGTCGACGATGACGGTCACCGCGATGTCGTGGCCAGGCCGGATGCCCATCTCGGCCAGCGCCTTGCAGCCGCCGAGCGCCATCGCGTCATTGTTGAAGATGATGGCTGTCGGCCTGTCTCTGGAGAGCATGACGCGCGGCGTCACTTGGTAGCCGCCGGCCTCGTTGATGAAGCCGTCGGCGATCAGGCCGGGATCGACCTCGATGCCGTGCCGCTTCAGCGCCTCGCGGTAGCCGTCGAGGAAGAGGTAGCCGAAGTTGAGGTTGAGCGCCGGGCGGATGGCGGCGATGCGGCGATGGCCGCGCGCGACCAGCCGGTCGACCGCGTCGCTGCCCGCTTTCTCGAAATCGAGATCCAGCGATGGGTAGGACTTGCCGCCCGAGCGGCTGCGGCCGAGCGTGGCAAAGGGAAAGCCCCTCTCGGTCAGGTAGTCGATGCGCTCGTCCTCGCGGCGCGTCCAGGCCAGCACCACCGCGTCGGCGCGGCGGGTCTCGACGACGCGGCGCAGGCGTTCCTGTTGATAGTCGCCCGGCGCGCCCATGACCACGATCAGGTCGAGCCCGCTTTCGGCCAGCCGCGCCTGCAGTCCGGTCAGGAACGGGATGAAGAAGGGTTCGCCATACTGCTGGTCGCCCGGATGCGGCTGCAGCATGAAGGCGATCGAACGGGTGGCGCCTTGCCGGAGACTCCGGCCGGACTGGTTTGGCGAATAGTTCAGCTCCCTTGCCGCTTCCAGCACGCGCTGGCGCGTGTCGGCATTGACGTCGGCCCGGCCGTTCAGCGCCCGCGATACGGTGCCGATCGAGATGTTCAGGTGACGCGCAAGGTCGTGGATGCTGGACGCCAATGACGGTTCTCCCCCTGCCTTGGCTAGCACCGGCTGCCGCTCAGGCCAAGGCTTCGGGACAATTTTCGACAAGCAGCCGATTGACATTCTACGCCATCGGGTGTGTTCTCGTAAACGTTTACGGAAAACGTTTACGGTGATACCGTGGGTGCCGTGACACTCGACCTGGAGGGGCCGAGCCGAGGAGGAGCGCTGGATGATGAACGTCGTCCTGGTCGGGTGCGGAGCCATGAGCAAGCACTGGCTCGATGCCGCAAGGCGGATCGACGGGCTTGCCATTGCCGGCCTTGTCGATCTCGATGCCGACCGGGCACAGGCGAGGGCGCGCGAATATGAGCTTTCCGGCGTGGTCATTGGCACCAGCCTCGATGCCGTCCTCGATCAGACCAAGCCCGATGCCGTCTTCGACGTCGTGGTTCCGGCAGCGCGCCGCGAGGTCGCGCTTTCTACCTTCGCCCATCATTGTCATCTGCTTACAGAGAAGCCGCTGGCCGACACTCCCGAAAACGCGCACGCCATTATCGAGGCAGCGCGTCGCGCCGACCGGGTCCATGCAGTCGTCCAGAACCGCCGCTATGTGGCCAATGTCAGGCGCATCAGGCGGTTCCTCGATTCCGGCGCCATCGGCGCTCCGACCAGCATCCATGCCGACTTCTTCGTCGCGCCGCATTTCGGCGGCTTTCGCGAGGAGATGCGCCACGTGCTGTTGCTCGACATGGCGATCCACACCTTCGACGCCGCGCGCTACATGGTCGCCGGCGAGCCGGTGAGCGTCTATTGCCAGGAGTGGGAGCCGGCCAGTTCCTGGTACCGACAAGGATCGTCGGCAAGCGCGGTCTTCGATCTCGGCGGCAGCAAGGTTTTTACCTATGCCGGCTCCTGGTGCGCCGACGGGTTCCGCACGAGCTGGGAGGGAAGCTGGCGCATCGTCGCCGAGCGCGGCAGCGTGATGTGGGACGGTCACGACGGCCTCAAGGCGGAGGTGGTCGCGCCAGGCCGCGAAGGGCTGTTCGACAAGACCACGCCGATTGAAGTGCCGCCGCTCGATCCGACCGACCGCGTCGACGGCCATCTCGGCATCATCCAGGATTTCATGCACGCGATCGAGACCGGCGCCGAGCCGGAGACGCGCGGCGCCGACAACATCAAAAGCCTGGCCATGGTCTTCGCCGCCATCGAGAGCGCGGAGAGCGGGCGGCGCGTGGCAATCGCCAAGGAAGCGATGTGATGGCAAATCCGCTGCTCGACATCAGGATCGGCACCATGGTGCGGGCCAATCTCGACGACCCGGCCGCCTATGTCAGGCAGATCCTGCCGCTCGGCTTCGAGAGCATCCAGCCTTTCTTCTGGCAGACGCTGGGCGGCAAGGACCTAAGGCGCCTGGCGGGCGAAATCCGCGAAGTGATCGGCGATGCCGACGTCACTGTGTCGTCGATCGGCGTGTTCGGCAATCCGCTGGAAGGCGGCGAGGTCGATCGCGGCGTGCTCGCGGCCTGGGAGACCGTCATCGACAACGCGCATCTGTTCGGGACATCCATGGTCAGCGGCTTCACCGGCCGCATCCGCGGCAAGAAGCTGACCGACAGCCTGCCGCGCTTCCGCGAGGTCTGGGGGCCGTTGGCCAAACGTGCCGCCGACAAGGGCGTGCGCATCGCCTTCGAGAACTGCGCGATGGACGGCAACTGGGCGAGCGGCGACTGGAACATCGCCCACAATCCCGACGCCTGGGAGCTGATGTTCAACGAGTTGCCCAACGACAATCTCGGGCTGGAATGGGAGCCCTGCCACCAGCTCGTCTATCTCATCGACCCGATCCCGCAGATCCGCAAATGGGCGCCGCGCATCTTCCACGTCCACGGCAAGGACGCGACCGTGCGCTGGGACGTGATCCGCGAGCATGGCGTGTTCGGGCGCCTGCCTTTCGTGCAGATGCGCACGCCGGGTTTCGGCGACAGCGACTGGGCAAGGGTGATCAGCGAGTTGCGGCTGGCGGGTTACAAGGGCGCCATCGACATCGAGGGCTGGCACGACCCGGTCTATCGCGGTGACCTCGAGATCACCGGACAGGCGCGGGCGCTGGATTATCTCAAGCAATGCCGGGGAGGGAACAGCTACCTGCCCAATCCAACTTGAATACTGGCCAACTTGAATACTGGCCGACTTGAGTACTGGCCGGCGGGAGAAGCCGGCCGATCCAAATCATTGTCGAAAACCCTTGATCGCGAGGGGCCAAAAGGGAGGAACGTGTATGAGCATGACGACCAGAAGGACTGTTCTGCGCTCGACCGTCGTGGCTGCCGCCACGGCGCTCTGCGCCTCGATCTCCACCTTACCGGCACGGGCGCTGGATGCGCAATGGTGCAAGGACGTGCATATCCGCTTCTTCGTCGGTGGCGCCGAGGGCGACGCCTTTGGCACGATCGTCTACAATGGCGCCAAGCAGGCGGCCGCCGATCTCGGGCCGAAGGTCGATTACATCTTCTCGCAATGGGACGTCGAGAAGATGGTGCAGCAATTGCGCGAGGCGGTCGCGGTCAAGCCCCAGGGCATCGCCATGATGGGCCATCCGGGCGACGCCGCGATCATGCCGTTGGCCGGGCAGGCGCACAAGGACGGCATCAAGATGATGTACCAGAACGTGCCGGTGCCGAAGGTGGTGGAAGCGTTCGGCGGCGGCTATGTCGGCGCGCAGCAGGAGCAGCAGGGCCGCGCGCTCGGCGCCGAGGCGTTCAAGCTCGGCAAGCTCAAGGCCGGCGACAAGGCGATCATGATCGGCCCGTTCGAGAACGAGAACCGCGGCGCGCGCGAGCGCGGCACGGTGGCGGCCCTGAAGGAGGCCGGTGTCGAGGTGATCCAGCTCTCCTCGCCGCCGAGCGGCGAATGGGCGTCCGATCCGAACCTCGCCATTCCGGTGATCACGGCGGCGCTGCTCAACCACCCCGACGTCAAGGCGGTCGGCTATCCGGGCGGCCAGATGCTCGGCAATGTCGCGACCTACATGCAGGCGGCTGGCAGGAAGCCGGGCGACATCTTCAACTTCGGCTTCGACACCAGCCCGCAGATCGTCGAGGGCTTCAAGGGCGGCTGGGTGCAGCTGACGGCCGACCAGCAGCCGTTCCTGCAGGGCTATCTGCCGATCTTGAGCCTCTGCCAGCAGGTGGTGCTCGGCCTCGCGCCCATGAATGTCGACACCGGCGCCGGTTTCGTCACGCCTGAAAATTATCAGGTCGTCTCGGAGCTCGCCAAGCAGGCGCTGCGCTGATCTCCCAAGCAGCCGGCCGGGGTTGCGCCCGGCCGGCCGGATCGCCGGCGCACGGCCGGCAGACAGACAATTCAAGCGAGGATCGCATGGGCGAACGCATCATCGAACTGCGCGACATCACGAAATCCTACGGCCAGGTCTATGCGCTGGGCGGTGTCAATCTCAGCGTCGATCGCGGCGAGGTCGTCGGGCTCATCGGCGACAATGGCGCCGGCAAGTCGACGCTGATCAAGATCCTGTCCGGCGTGGTCAAGCCGACCAGCGGCGAGATCCTCGTGCGCGGCAAGCCGGTCAGCGGATGGAGCGCGGCGCGCTCGCGCGACGCCGGCATCGAGACGGTGTTCCAGGATCGGGCGCTGGCCGTGCAGCAGACGATCGTGCGCAACATCTTCATGGGCCGCGAGCTCACCAGCTTTCTCGGCTGGCTCAAGGTCAACAAGGAGATCGAGGAGGCGAGCCGGCTGATGCGCGAGATCGGCTTCACCTCGAAAGTGTTCACGCCGCATTCGATCGTCGGCCAGCTCTCGGGCGGCGAGCGCCAGGGCGTGGCGATCGCGCGCGCCATCTACAAGCAGGCGGAGCTGATCATCCTCGACGAACCGACGACGGCGCTGTCGCTGACCGAGACCGCCAAGGTCTTCCATTTCGTGCGCCAGGTGCGGGCAAGCGGCCGCTCGATCCTGTTCATCGGCCACAACATCCACCATGTCTTCGACATCGCCGACCGCTTCGTCGTGCTCGACCGCGGCAAGGTGGCGCTCACCGCCGGTCGCAGCGAGATCAAGTCGGCCGACGACCTCATCGACTTCATGGAAGACATCGCGCATCCCGACGGCTTGCCGGGGCTGCACGAGGCAGGCGAAGCGGAGCAGAGAGCGTGATGAGCAAGGCCATGGAACCCGATCTGCAAACGCCTCTCGGAAGGGCAAGCGGCAAGGCGGCCAAGGAGTGGAGCCACCCCTCCGACAACTGGCTGCGCGGCTTCGTCCTCGACAACCGCGCCTCGCTGGGCACGCTCGCGGTGTTCATCGTCATGATGGCGGTGTTCATGATCGCCAACCCGACCGTCTTCACCACATGGTATCTCTACAGCTCCGTGCTGACGACGCTTCCCGTGGCGCTGTTCGTGGTGGTGCCGCTGGTCTTCGTCGTCACATGCGGCGAGATCGACCTGTCGTTCCCGGCGACGATGGGCTTCGCCTCCTGGGTTTTCGCGCTGGTCGTGCAGGCCGGCTACGATCCGTTCCTCGGCATCGCCGCCGCTCTCGTCACCGGCACGCTGCTCGGTTTCCTGGTAGGCTCGCTGGTCGTCTACGGCGGGCTCTCGTCGCTGATCGCCACGCTCGGCATGAACTTCCTGCTGCGCGGCCTGATCCAGATCATCAACGAAGGCAAGTCGATGGCGCTGACCGGCCTTGCCGACAGCCCGGCCTACAAGATCTTCTCCAGCCAGCTCTTCGGTATCCCGGTGCAGATCTTCTGGGCGATCGCCTTCGTCGTGTTCTGCGCGCTGCTCTACAACCGCCACCGCTTCGGCGCGCAGGTGAAGGTGGTCGGCGACAATCCCGACAGCGCCAGGCAGATGGGCATCGACGTCAAATGGGTGCGGGTGAAGGTGTTCGTCTTCGTCGGCATAGGCGCCGCGATCGCCGGCTGCTTCTCGGTGATGATCAACTTCACCTGGTGGCCGACGGCGGGCGACGGCTATCTCTTGCCGGTACTGGCTTCGGTGTTCGTCGGCGGCACGCCGACCTGGGGCGGCATCGGCACGGTCGTCGGCGGCGCGATCGGCGCGGTCACGGTGTCGTTCATCCAGACCGGCGTGGTGGCGGCTGGCCTGAGCGGCTTCTACGTGCAGTTCTTCAACGGGCTGATCATCATCCTGTCGCTGCTCGGCCACAAATGGAACCAGGCAAGATACAGGTGAGGGGCTGCTCACACCGGCGCGACGAACCCATCCAGCACGCGCTTCTGCCCGGCCTTGTCGAAGTCGATGGTGAGCTTGTTGCCGTCGATGGCCGCGATGTTGCCGTTGCCGAATTTCTGATGGAACACGCGGTCGCCGACATTGAAGGCGGACGGCGTGTCGGCGACGGATTTGGCGACCAGCTCGCCCTCGATGGTGCGGCCTTTCACCGAGGTGCGGCCGGCGCCGTAGCCGCTGTCGGTCTCGCCATAGCCGATGCGCTCGACCTGATGGCCGGAGCGGGTGCCCCAGTTGCGGTCGGTCGCCTCGGTGCGGTTGGCCTGAGCGCGCTGCCAGCCGGGCGTCGCATAGGTGTTGGAAAAACTGCCCTGGTCCTTGGCGCCGATATTGTCGAAGCGCGAGGCGCCATAGGGATTCTGCCGGCCGCCACCGCGCCCGGAAGCGAAGGCGCCGCCGCCATAGGGATTGCCGTAGCCGCCATAGGAATTGCCGCCGTCGGCGACGTCGACATGGGTTTCCGGCAATTCGTCGAGGAAGCGAGACGGGATCGTCGATTGCCACAGGCCGTGGATCAGGCGGTTGGAGACGAACCAGATATGCAGGTTCTTTTTCGCCCGCGTCAGGCCGACATAGGCGAGCCGGCGCTCTTCCTCCAGGCCGGAGCGGCCGCCTTCGTCCAGCGCGCGCTGGTGCGGGAATAGGCCTTCCTCCCAGCCGGGCAGGAAGACGGTCTCGAATTCGAGGCCCTTGGCCGAATGCAGCGTCATGATCGAGACGGCATCGAGCGACTCGCCCTGCTCGGCTTCCATGACCAGCGCGACGTGCTCGAGGAAGGAGCGCAGCGATTCATACTCCTCCATGGAGCGGATCAGCTCCTTGAGGTTTTCCAACCGCCCGGGCGAATCCGCCGAGCGGTCGTTCTTCCACATGTCGGTGTAGCCGCTCTCCTCCAGGATGGTTTCGGCGAGCTCGGTATGCGGCGTGGTTTCCAGCGCCTTCTGCCAGCGCTCGAAATTGGCCGCGACCTCGCGCAATGCGGCGCGCGGCTTCGGCTTCAGCTCGTCGCTTTCGGCGAGTGTGGCTGCCGCTTCCAGCATCGGGACGCGCATGGCGCGCGCGGTGTCGTGGATCTGACGGATGGTTGCTTCGCCAAGGCCGCGCTTCGGCACGTTGACGATGCGCTCGAAGGCGAGGTCGTCGCCGCCGTTGGCGACGACGCGGAAGAAGGCCAGCGCGTCGCGGATTTCCAGGCGCTCGTAGAAACGCGGGCCGCCGATGACGCGGTAGCTCAAGCCGAGCGTGATGAACCGGTCTTCGAAGGCGCGCATCTGGAAGGAGGCGCGCACCAGGATCGCCATGTCGTTGAGGTTGTGCTTCTGCCGCTGATAGGCCTCGATGGCATCGCCGATGGCCCTGGCCTCTTCCTCGGAGTCCCAGGAGGCATGGACATGGACCTTGTCGTCCTCGGGGTCGTCGCGGTCGGTGAACAGCGTCTTGCCGAAGCGGCCTTCATTGTGGGCGATGAGATGGGAGGCGGCGCCCAAAATATGCGCGGTGGAGCGGTAGTTGCGCTCCAGGCGGATGATGGTGGCGCCCGGGAAATCCTTGTCGAAGCGCAGGATGTTGTCGACTTCGGCGCCGCGCCAGCCGTAGATCGACTGGTCGTCGTCGCCGACGCAGCAAATGTTGACTTTGTTCTCGCTCACGGCCGCGCGCTCGCTCCGCTCGCTGGCCTCCGCGGGGGCGGCCTGACCGGCCGACGCCCGGTCGGGCTTGCGGCCTTCGGCCGATGCAGCGCGCACGTTAGGCCGCTGTGCCAGGAGCCGGAGCCACATGTACTGCGCGGTGTTGGTATCCTGGTACTCGTCGACCAGTATGTATTTGAACTTGCGGTGATATTCCTTCAGCACGTCCGGATAGGCGCGGAAGATGCGGATCGGGTGATAGAGCAGGTCGCCGAAGTCGCAGGAATTCAGCGTCTGCAGCCGTTCCTGATAGGCTTTGTAAAGCTGGCGTCCCTTGCCGTTGCCGAAGCTGCGGGCATCGCCTTCCGGAATTTCGTCGGGGCCGAGGCCCTTGTTCTTCCAGTTGTCGAGCATCTGGGCGAAGGTCTTGGCCGGCCAGCGCTTGTCGTCCAGCCCTTCGGCCTGGATCAGCTGCTTGATCAGCCGCACCACGTCGTCGGTGTCGAGGATGGTGAAATCCGATTTCAGCCCGGCAAGCTCGGCGTGTCGGCGCAGCAGCTTCACGCCGATCGAGTGGAAGGTGCCGAGCCAGGGCATGCCCTCGACATTGCCTTCGCCGATCAGGTGGCCGATGCGCTGCTTCATCTCGCGCGCGGCCTTGTTGGTGAAGGTGACGGCGAGAATCTGCGAAGGGAAGGCCCTGCCGGTGGCGAGGATGTGGGCGATGCGCGTGGTGAGCACCCGCGTCTTGCCGGTGCCTGCGCCGGCCAGCACCAGAACCGGGCCTTCGGTCGTCTCGACGGCGAGCCGCTGCTCCGGGTTCAGGCCCTTCAGGTAATCGTGCGCGCTGTTCTGGCCGCTGCGCGCCGCCATGGCGCGCGCGGCTATGCCGGATGGGGCCGCAGCGGGCCGCGCATTCGGTTCATCGAAAAAAGGCATGTCTTCGGAAAAGCCCGACATCGCTCCCGAATGTAGTGATTCGGGAGCGAAAGACCAGAACTGTCTACGTTTTGTTCTAGTTTCGCGTGTTCCGGACCAACTTGACAGCCGGAGCGGGTGAGGGAAAGCTGCCGGCAGGGCAGGGACGGCTCGCCGTTACCTGGAAGCCGCTCTATCTTTGTTTGACGCAATTCCGGGCGGAACGTTACGGCGACGGCGCCGAACTCAACCGCTTCACACTTTTCCTGGAATTGCCTGATGCGCGCAACAGTCGAAGGAGCACCGTCTTGGCTGTCACCATCACTTCCCTCGTCCTTTTCCTCATCGGTCTCATTCTCGGCGGCGGCGGCATCTGGCTCATCGCGCTGGGCGGGAGTTGGTACTACCTGATCGCCGGTCTGGTCTTCCTGATCACCGCCTGGCTGCTTTTCAGGCGCAGGTCGACCTCGCTGTGGCTCTACGCGCTGTTCGTGCTCGCCACTTTATGCTGGGCGGTCTGGGAAATCGGCTTCGACTGGTGGCAACTCGGCCCGCGCGGCGGCGTCATCGTGCTCATCGCCTTGTGGCTTTTGACGCCATGGGCGAGGCGAGGATTGCAGGGACCGGATGGACGCGCGCCGCTGATCCTGGCCGTGCTCGCCTCGCTTGCGGTCGCCTTCTATTCGATGACCGCCGACCCCCACGACGTCGGCGGCACGCTCGGCACCGAGAAGGCGACGGCGGCGGCCAATCTCGGCGGCGACATGCCGGCCGGCGAGTGGCACTTCTACGGCCGCACGCCTTTCGGCCAGCGCTATTCGCCGCTCGACCAGATCACGCCTGACAACGTCGCCAAGCTGCAGCCGGCCTGGACCTACCGCACCGGCGATATCAAAGGCCCCGACGATATTGGCGAGACGACCTATCAGGTGACGCCGCTCAAAGTGGGCGACACGCTCTTCATCTGCACGCCGCATGATTTCGCCATCGCCATCGATGCCGCGAGCGGCAAGGAAAAGTGGCGCTATGACCCGAAGATCAAGCTCGACCCCAACCGCCAGCACCAGACCTGCCGCGGCGTGTCCTATTACGCCGACGCCAAGATCGCCACCGGCCAGCCCTGCGCGCAGCGCGTTTACCTGCCGACGTCGGACGCCCGGCTGATCGCGCTCGACGCGGCGAACGGGCAGGTGTGTCCGTCCTTCGCCGAAGGCGGCACGCTGAACCTGATGGTCAACATGCCCTATCCGAAATCGGGCTATTACTATTCGACCTCGGCGCCGCTGATCGTCGCCGGTAAGATCATCGTCGGCGGCGCGGTCAACGACAATTACTCGACCGAGGAGCCGTCCGGCGTCATCCGCGCCTTCGACGCCGGCACCGGCGCCCTGCTGTGGAACTGGGATTCCGGAAATCCGGATGTGACGACGCCGCTGCCGGCCGGGCAAACCTACACCCATAACTCGCCCAACATGTGGTCGACGGCAAGCGCCGACGAGAAGCTCGGTCTCCTTTATCTGCCGCTCGGCAACCAGACGCCGGACCAGCTCGGCATGGGCCGCAGCGCCAATGTCGAGAAGTTTTCCTCCTCGATCACCGCACTCGACCTCAACACGGGGCAATTGCGCTGGGTGCGGCAGACCGTGCATCACGATCTATGGGACATGGACGTGCCGGCGCAGCCGTCGCTGGTCGACATCACCACGGCGAACGGCGTCGTGCCGGCGCTGGTCGGGCCGACCAAGCAAGGCGATCTCTACGTGCTCGACCGGCGCACGGGGGAGCCGATCATTCCGGTGAAGGAAGTGCCGGCACCTGGCGGCGCGATCGAGGGCGATCAGGCCTCGCCGACGCAGCCGGCCTCGGACCTGTCCTTCAATCCGAAGCCGCTGACCGGCGCCGACATGTGGGGCATCACCATGTTCGACCAGCTGGCGTGCCGGATCGAACTGAAGCGATTGCGCTATGAGGGCCGCTACACGCCGCCCTCGCTGCAGGGCTCGCTGATCTATCCCGGCAATTTCGGCGTCTTCAACTGGGGCGGCGTCGCGGTCGATCCGGTGCGGCAGGTAATGTTCGGCATGCCGACCTATCTCGCCTTCACCTCCAAGCTCATCCCGCGCGCGGACGTGCCGCCGCCGAGCAACACCAAGGGCAGCGAGCAGGGGCTGAACCGCAACGAAGGCGCGCCTTACGCAGTGGTGATGGGGCCGTTCCTGTCGCCGCTCGGCATTCCCTGCCAGGCGCCGCCCTGGGGCTATGTCGCCGGGGTCGACCTCAAGACGGGAAACATCGCCTACAAGCACCGCAACGGCACCGTCTATGACATGACGCCGCTGCCCCTGCCGCTCAAGGTCGGGGTGCCTGGCATCGGCGGGCCGATGATCACGGCGGGCGGCGTCGCTTTCCTGGGGGCCGCGGTCGACAATTATCTGCGCGCCTATGACCTAGCCACCGGCAGGCAGCTCTGGCAGGCGAGGCTGCCGGCGGGCGGGCAGTCGACGCCGATGACCTATACGGTGGCCGACGGTCGCCAGTTCGTCGTCATTGTCGCCGGCGGCCACGGCTCGGTCGGCACCAAGCCGGGCGATTATGTGATGGCCTATACGCTGCCCAAATAAGAAGAGGCAGCGTCAGGCTTCAAAGCCCGAGATGGCTCCTGAGGCTCGGTACCTGGTCCAGCACCTGGTTGGTCAGGTCAGGGCCGGCGGCGGCTTCCGCCTGTTGGATCAGCGTCGTGCCGGCCTTCTGGATCTGCGCCATGTCGAGGCCGGATGCCTTGAGCGCGGCGACGCCGTTGATCAAAGCACCGGCCTTCTCGCCGAGCACGCCGCCAAGCGCGCCCTGCAGCGACGACAGAAGGCCGCCGCCCGAATTGGCCGTCCCGCCGGCGGCCATCACGTCATATTTCTGCGCCAGCGCATCGGCGCCGGGGATCTGGGCGAAGAAGGACGAAACGCTGCTGCCTTCCGCTTCGTGCTCAAGCACGGAGAAGATGGTGCCGACAACCTTTTCGGCGGTCGGCTCGTCGAGGCCGGCCTTGGAGGAAACGGTGTTGATGATGTCCTGGACGTTCATGGCATTCCCCTTTCGTCATTCGTATCGGCTGCTCGCAACTTCCCGTCCTAATGTGACAGCACCATCAAGACTTTCGGAAATGACCAAAATGTGATGAATCAGTTGGCCTGTCGGCGCGGCAGCTCTCCTCTCAAGCCCCTGCGGAGATCGTCACCCGGGCGTGACTGGACCGTGCAATTCTCGACCCTATCTTGCGGATCACCTGCCAACCGTCGAGGAAAGCCCATGACCGAATCCGTTGCCAAGCCCGTCATCACGCAGCCTGTCATCACTCAGGCGATGATCGATGCCTATGACGAGTACACGCATCTGACGCTCGACCGCCGTCGCTTCATGGAGCAATTGACGAGGCTGGCGGGCTCGGGTGCCGCGGCGGCCGCGATCGCGCCGATGCTGGCGGCCAACTCTGCCCAGGCGGCGATCGTCGGTGAGGACGACAGCCGTGTTAAGGGCGAGGACATCAGCTATCCCGGCTCGAGCGGCGAGATGAAGGGCTACCTGGTCAAGCCCGCCGATCAGCGGGGTAAGCTCGGCGCCGTCATCGTCGTGCACGAGAACAGGGGGCTCAACGCGCATATCCGCGATGTCGCCCGGCGCGTGGCGCTGGAGGGGTTAGTCGCGTTGGCGCCGGACTTCCTGTCGCCGCTCGGCGGCACGCCTTCCGACGAGGACAAGGCGCGCGACATGTTCGCCAAGCTCGACGCCGCCCAGGTTGCGGCCGACGGCGTGGCGACGATCGCCTATCTCAAGAGCCTCAAGGACGGCAACGGCAAGGTCGGGGCGGTCGGCTTCTGCTGGGGCGGCGGGGCAGTGAACCAGCTTGCCGTCCACGCGCCCGACCTCAGCGCCGGCGTCGCCTATTACGGCATGCAGCCCAAGGCCGAGGACGCCGCGAAGATCAAGGCGCCGCTGCTTCTTCATTATGCCGGCCTCGACAGCAGGACCAATGCCGGCATCGACGCCTACAAGAAAGAACTCGACGCCGCGCATGTCGAATACAAGGTCTATGTCTATGAGGGCGCCAACCATGCCTTCAACAACGACACTTCGGCCGCTCGCTATGACAAGAAAGCCGCGGATCTCGCCTGGGGCCGGACGGTGGCTTTCCTTAAAGAGAAGCTAGCGTAGTCGAGCGGGTTAGGTGTTCGCCGCCGGCTTGTGGAAAGCGACGCCGGCGATGACCAGGGCAATGCCGATGCAGTCGGTGACGCTGGGCACCTGGCGCAGCACGATGACGCCGATCAGCGTTGCCGTGAGCGGCAGGAGCGAGAGCATTAGCGCGAAGCTCGCGCGCGGCAATCTCGCCATGGCGAGCTGGTCGCAGATGTAGGGGATGACCGAGGAGCAGACGCCGACGCCGATCGCGGCGACGAGCAGTTGCGGCGACCAGAAGGCGGGCAACGCCTCGCGAAAGCCGATGGGCAATACGATGAGGAGCGCGACCGCCATGGCGGCGCCGAGGCCGGCGATACCGATACCGGCCTGGGCGACGCGGTGACCGATCACGATGTAGCCAACGAACAGGGCGCCGTTCAAAAAGGCCCAGAACAGGCCGATCGGATCGCTCGACCATTTCACGTCGATGAGAAGCAAGGTGCCGGCGACGGCAACGGCGAGCGCGGCAAAGTTGCGCCGGCTGCGCAGGCCGACCAGCGCCACTGCGATCGTGCCGACGAATTCGATCGCCGCCACCAGCGAGATCGGCAACCGGTCGAGCGCCAGATAGAACGAGCAGTTCATCACCGCCAGGCAGGCGCCGAAGGCCAGCAGCAGGAGCCGCTGAGCGCGGTCCGCTTGGGCAAAAACGCGCCAGGGCCTGGTCAGGGAGGCGAAGATGACAGCAGCGGTGGCGATGCGCAGCCAAGCCATGCCCAGCACGCCGACCTGGGCGAAAAGCAGCACGGCGAAGGCCGGCCCGAGATAATGGAACACGGCGCTGACGCAGAACCAGACATGCGGCGGCAACGCGTCGGCCATTCCGGTAAGTGCGGCGCGGCCGCCGAGGGCAGGGCCCGCATCAGTGTCACCGGTGGCCCGGTTTGTGGCCGGAATTTGCGTTTGAGCTTTCATGCGCGCATTATCGCAGGCGAAACTCGCTCATTATATGTGCAATGAACGGCTTGGCGGTCGTTTTGCTTTCTGATGGAAGAGGTTCGGTTTGAAAAACCTTCGAAGTGAAAATGTCGATCTGGACGCGATCGATCTGAAGCTGTTGCGGCTCCTGGAAAAGGACGCGCGCATCAGCACGGCGGAACTGGCGCGCGCGGTCGGGCTGTCGGCGCCGAGCGTGGCGGAGCGCATCCGCAAGCTGCAGGAGAACGGCGTGATCGAGGCGTATACGGTCAGGATCAATCCGGCCGCTCTCGGCATGAAACTGTCGGCATGGCTCAGAATCAGGCCGGTGCCGGGGCAGCTTTCCGTGGTGGCGGACATCATTCGTGAATTGCCGGAAATCGCACAATGCGACCGGGTGACCGGCGAGGATTGCTTCATCGCGCTCGCCCATGTCGGCTCGGTGAGCGAGCTCGAGCGCGTGATCGACCGGATCATTCCCCATGCGATGACCAACACCGCCATCATCCAGTCGTCACCGGTCGAGCCGCGCTCGCCGCTGGGCGGGTTCAAGCAGAAGTGATGGGCGGGCGATAGAGCAATTCCAGGAAAGCGCCGCGCGGTCCGCGATTGCGTAGGAACAGAAAGATCAGGCGTGGCCGCGCTTCATGCGCGCCTGCTTCAGAATCGCGCGCCAGCGGATCATGTCGAACGGGATGGGTTCGTTGTTGTTGGCGATGTGGAAGATCTCGTTGTTGACGTTCTTCAGCGATCGCCAGAAATCATAGTCGGTGATGCGTGGATCGGCCGCCAAGCGCTCCACCTCGACCTTGATGTCGGTTTTCATGCACTGTCCTCGCACCGCATTCCGCCAGCCGCCCGCGCGCAAACCCGGTACGGCGGTTTTCGAACGCGCCACTGAGTCGTTCAACGGACTCAAGTGGTTTGTTCACGTTAAAACCTTGGTAAGGTTAACGCGGGCGCGCGGGTTTTCAAGCGCCCTTGCGCTTGATGCCGATCGAGCGGCCGGCGCGCTCCGGCATCGGCAGCGCAGCATGGGCGGCACGCACGGCCTCCAACTTGGCCATCACGTCCGCGGGGAAGGGCGCTACCTTAGGTCCTTCCATGTCGACATGCAGCGACAGCGTTTCGGACGTGGCGGCGAGCCAGCCGTCGACATGGCGGATTTCCTGATAGGTCCTCAACCGCTTGTCGTCATGATCGATGAGCTGGAACGAGACCTTGACCGTGTCGTGAAGATGCAGCTCGCGCACGTAGCAGACATGGACTTCCGCGGTGTAGACGCTGAGGTGGCGCTCCTTGGTATAGTTTGCGTCCACTCCCATCATTGCGAACGCTTCGTCTGTGCCGCGGTCGAACAGCACGTTGTAGTAGGCCATGTTGAGATGGCCGTTATAGTCGATCCAGTCCTTCTCGATCGCCAAGGGGCGGGAAATGATGGGCGCGGGGATCGTCATATGGTTTCCTTGATCGTCGCTGGACAGGCGTGGTTGGTGAGTTCTGTTCGTGCTGGCGCAATTCCGGACGGAAAACCGCTTCACACTTTTCCTCGAATTGCTTTAGGCATCATCCATAGCTGCTTAACAAGAGTGGACGCTGGTCCATTCGCGGAGGAATTCATGGCTTTGAGCGACCTCAACCCCGTCGAACGCAATGAGGAAGGCATCGCCGCGGTGCTCGGCATCCTCAAGCAGCGCTTCGGCGAGCGCTTCCAGACTGGCGCGGCGATACGCGGCCAGCATGCGCACACCACCACCTATATCCCGACCCAGGCGCCGGATGGCGTCGCTTTCGTCGAGACGGCAGCGGACGTGCAGGAGATCGTGCGTGCCTGCGCCACCCACCGCGTGCCGGTCATCGCCTTCGGTGTCGGCTCCTCGCTAGAGGGCCACACCAACGCGCCGGGCGGCGGCATTTCCATCGATACGTCGCGCATGAACCGGATCCTTTCGGTCAATCCGCAGGACCTCGACTGCACCGTCGAGCCCGGTGTGACGCGCGAGGATCTCAACCGGCACCTGCGCGACACCGGCCTGTTCTTTCCGATCGATCCGGGCGCCAACGCGTCGCTCGGCGGCATGGCGGCGACCCGGGCTTCCGGCACCAACGCGGTGCGCTACGGCACGATGCGCGAGAACGTGCTGTCGCTGACCGCCGTCATGGCCGACGGCGAGACGGTGACGACCGGCAAGCGGGCGAAGAAAAGCTCGGCCGGCTACGACCTGACGCGGCTTCTGGTCGGTTCGGAAGGCACGCTCGGCGTCATCACCTCGCTGACGCTGAGGCTGCAGGGCATTCCGCAGGCGATCTCGGGCGGCGTTTGTCCGTTTCCGAGCCTGGAGGCGGCCTGCAACACGGTGATAGCAACCATCCAGATGGGCATACCGGTGGCGCGCATCGAGCTGGTCAACGCGCTGCAGATGCGGGCGATGAAGAATTATTCCAAGCTCGACTATCCGGAAAGTCCGTGCCTGTTCGTCGAATTCCACGGCAGCGACGCCGGCGTGGCCGAACAGGCCGAGACGTTCGGCATGATCGCCGAGGAGAATGGCGGTGGACCGTTCCTGTGGACCAGCGTCGCGGAGGAGCGGACGAAGCTCTGGAAGGCGCGGCACGATGCCTATTGGTCGTCGCTGACGCTGCGTCCCGGCGCCAAGGGACTTTCGACCGACGTCTGCGTGCCGATCTCGCGGCTTGCCGAATGCGTCACCGAGACCGAGGCTGACATCGCCGAGATGGGGCTGGTGGCACCCATCGTCGGCCATGCCGGGGACGGTAATTTCCATGTGCTGGTGCTGATGGACGTCGACAATCCGGCCGAGATCGCGCTCGCCGAGAAATTCGTCGCCAGGCTCAACATGCGTGCCATCGCCATGGAGGGAACCTGCACCGGCGAGCACGGCATCGGCCAGGGCAAGGTCGGCTTCCTGCGGCACGAGCTCGGCCACGGCGTCGAGGTCATGCGCACGATCAAGCAGGCGCTCGATCCGCTCAACATCATGAACCCGGGCAAGATCCTGCCGGCGGCGTGATATTCGTCGTGCTTGATCGCATCGCCGTTTGGTCGCAGACTCCGGTCAGAGATCGGACGAGACGCAGGCTTCACAACGGAGGAGCAAAGCCATGGCGATTTCACGCAGGGAAGAAGCTCGCGCGCTGAGCGCGGACGAACAGGATCTGGTCGCGAAGTCGCATCATCCCGCGGTTCAGGAACTTGCGGATGCCGAACTCGCCAATCTGGTCAAGCTGTTGCGGGAGCGGCGCGACAGGGCGCAGACCGAAGCGCATCGGCGGCGCCGCGAAATGCGCGGCAAGGGCGCGCCAAAGGGCGCCGTGGCGTCGAAAGCCGACGGCGGCTCTCGGCTGAAGCTGGAAGTCCTCGCAATGGCCATGCGGCGGCTGAACGGCGAGGCCGAACGGCGCCGTCAGCTCGCCGCCCGCCTTTCATTGGCCGAGAACGCCCGCAAGGCACTGGCCAGCAAACAGGCCGCCACCAATGGGCCGGATTTCAACGCGCGCACGGCGCATGAGGGCATGCGGGCGGTGGCAAACCTGAAGGCACAGAACCTCATCCGGCCGATGGAGCGCGGCCGTCAGCGAAAGGCGGCGGCGGTGGCTCAGGCCAAGCGCGACGCACGGTAAGAATTCCCCGACGGATGGGTGCGCACTATTGCTGCACCCCCTCGACCAGCTTCTGCAGCATTGGCCGCGTCGGCGCGAAGAAGGTCGTGCCGGTATGCGGGGTGGAGAAGTCGAGCAGCCGGTCATAGGCGCCGGGCGGCTCGCCGACATACATGCGCTGCAGCATCTTTTCGATCACCCACAGATAGCGCGAGTAGCCGATGAAATAGGTGCCGAACTCGTTCTGCCCGGGGCGGCCGAACGGCATGTTGTCGCGCAGGATGTCGTATTCGTTGCCGGCATCGTCTTCGATCGTGGCCAGCGACTTGTGCGACTTGCGCGGCTTGTCGTCGTCATCGATCTCGATGTTGTCGATCTTGGTGCGGCCGATGATCTCTTCCTGGACATGCGTCGGCGTCTCTTTCCATCCCGCCATGTCGTGCAGGTACTTCTGCACGACGACGTAGCTGCCGCCGGCAAAGTCGCCGTCCTCGTCGCCGACCAGGGCGGAGGCGGGTAGGTCGAGGCCGGTCGGATTGGCGGTGCCGTCGACGAAGCCCAGGAGATCGCGCGCGTCGAAATAGCGAAAGCCGGACACCTCGTCGACGACGGACACGCTGCCGCCCAAGCTATCGAGCAGGATGCGCTCGAGCTCGAAGCACATGTCGGGGCGCTCGGCGCGGATGTGGAAAAGCAGATCGCCCGGCGTCGAGGGTGCCGAATGCGCCGCCCCCTCGATCGGCGCGAAGGGTTTCAATTCGCGCGGCCGCCGGTTGGGCGACAGACGGTTCCAGAGTTCGGCGCCGATGCCGGCGATGCAGGACAGCCGGCCCGACAGGTCGCGGAAGCCGACATTCTTGACGAGATCGTCCAGTTCGCCCAGCACCGAGGCGGCGGTCGAAAGCGCGGCCTTGTCGCTGCCGACCGTGACGACGAGGAAAATCGCGGCTGTCGAGAGCGGAGCGTCGACGCTTTGCGCGTCGATCGGCACTCTGTCCCAGTTCTTGCCTGACATCGGGAATGCTCCGTGTTGGGTTCAGATCTGTGGGCGGCCAGGGACGTGACCGGAAGGGCAGGGATCGGCAAAAGAGATATCCCGACCGCGAGCCGTCGCGCAACTGGAGAGGTTGGCGGCCGCCGGATGCCGAATTGCCTCTTTATCGACACGCGGATGCGGGTAGAGTGCGGCTGACTTTCAACCCGGGAAACAGATGCTCGCCCGCCTGTTCGTGATCTTCGGTGGCCTGTTCGTGCTGGTGCTGTGCGCGGCGCTGGTGGTGCCGTATTTCATCGACTGGACGGGTTACCGGGGCGATTTCGAGCGCGAGGCGAGCGCTATCCTCGGCCGCAAGGTGACGGTGAAGGGTGATGCGACGGCGCGGCTGCTGCCGTTTCCGTCGGTGACCTTCTCGAATGTCGAGGTCGCGGGCGGGCCGGAAGGCCAGCCGGCGATGACGGTCGAAACCTTTTCCATGGATGCGGAGCTCGCGCCATTCCTGCGCGGCGAGGTGCTGATCTTCGACATGCGGCTGGTGCATCCGAAGGCCATCATCAATGTCGCCGGTGACGGCACCGTCGACTGGACCCTCCGGCCCTCGACCCCCTTCGACCCGGGCCAGATCGCGATCGAGAAGCTGTCGGTGACCGAAGGGCAGATCGAACTGCGCCACGCCGCCGGCGGACGCAGCCACCTGATCTCGGAGATCAACTCGACGATTTCGGCCAAGGCGCTCACCGGTCCATGGCGCATGGACGGAACGCTGCGCTTCGACGGCCTGCGCACTGACATCTCGGCTTCGACAGGCAAGGTGGAGCCGGACGGCCAGATGCGGCTCAGGCTGAAGGCCGATCCCGATGCCTATCCGCTGATCGTCGAAGCCGACGGCAATGCCGGCATCGTCAAGGGCGCCGCGGTCTATTCCGGCCAGTTCAAGATATCGGGCGCGGACAAAAACGCTGCCGACAGGAATTCGGTCGAGCTGCGAGGCACCGACGGCGAGCCGGTCAAGATCAGCACCGGCAAGCCCGATCCGGGTTTTAGGCTGAACGGCAAGTTCGCGCTCGACCACCAGAAGCTCAATGTCGATGAATTCCGCTTCGAGACCGGGCCGCTCGACAATCCCTATACCGCCGACGGCAAAGCGTCGGTCGATCTCGGCCTGAAGCCGCATTTCTCGGTGGAGGCCAGCGGAGCCCAGGTGCAGTTCGACGAGGCTGTCGGCGGAGCCACCGGCTCGGGCTTCACGCTCGACCAGCGCATCGCTGCATTCGAGCAGACGCTGCAGCACATGCCGAAGCCGACGATACCGGGCACGCTCGAGGTCAGGCTGCCGGCGGTGGTGGCGGGCGACACGACGGTGCGCGACGTGCGGCTGTCGGCCGAGCCGGCCGAAGGCGGCTGGTCGGTCAAGTCGCTTGCCGCGACGCTGCCGGGCCGCACGACGCTCGAAGCCGACGGCATGCTCAGCGTGGAAGACCATTTCGGCTTCACCGGCTCGTTGCTGCTGGCCGTCGGACAGCCTTCCGGCTTTGCCGCCTGGCTTTCGAAGGATGTCGACGAGGCCATTCGAAGGCTGCCCGCGGCAGGCTTCAAGGCCAAGGTCGATCTCAGCGAGAACCGGCAGTCCTTCAGCGATCTCGAGCTCATCCTCGGCAAGGCGAAATTTTCCGGCAGCATCGATTCCGGTCAGCCGGACGGCGCCAGGCCATCGGTGCTGATGCGGCTGACGGGCGGCGAGATGGACCTGGACGGGCTTGCGGCCTTCGCCTCGATCTTCATCAGCGATAAGGGCACCAACCGCTTTTCGGATCGCGATCTCGACTTCCAGATCAAGGCGGGGCCGGTCAGCGCCGGCGGCTTGAGCGCCGACACCGTTGATACGGCGCTGCGGCTGCGTGAGGGCTCGCTCGAGATCGACCGGCTTTCGATCGGCGGCCTGGCCGGCGCCTCGATCAGCGCCACGGGCCGGATCAAGGATTTTCCGCAGAGCCCGACGGGCAAGCTCAACGCTTCCGTGGTGGCTGTCGATCTCAAGCCGCTGATCGACGTCGCGGCGCAGCACTATCCCGACAATGGCGTGCTCAAAGGCCTGGCCAGCCGCGCGGCGGCCTATCCCGAACTGTTCCAGGACGCGCGCATCGATCTCTTGACCAGCGCCGCCGACAATGGTGACGGCACCACGGGCCTGGCGCTCTCAGCCCAGGGCAAGGCCGGCGGCTCGGCGTTCTCGGCCTCACTTTCCGGCAAGGGGACCGCGGACAAGCTCTCCGAGGCGCCGGTGTCGATCACCTTCAACGCCCGCAACGACAATGCGGCCACACTGCTTGCGCTTTACGGCGTGCCGGCGCTGCCGCTCGGCATGCTCGGCCACGCCAACACCGACGTCTCGGCGAAGGGCTCGATCGCCGGCGGCCTCGCGACCAGCTTCAACCTGACGGCCGACGATTTCAGGGCAAGCTTCGACGGAACCGTCGCCGAGACGGCGCAAGGCGCCGCCGCCAAGGGCAAGGTCAATCTCGACGCCGCCGATATCGAGCCGTGGCTGATGACGACGGGGGTAGGCCTGCCCGGCATGGGAACCGGCACGTCGACATCGCTGGCGGCCGATGCCGATTTCGGCAACGGGCTCCTGGTGCTGAGCGGCCTCACCGGCTCGATCAACAAGGCGGCGGTATCCGGCGACATCAACATAGACGGCAAGGATGGGCTGCCGCATCTTGCCGGGGCGCTGGCGCTCGACGAGCTCGACCTCGATCCGCTGGCGGTCTCGCTGTTCGGCGACCAGTCCTTCGCTCAGGCCAAGAGCGGATGGCCGACGACGCCGTTCAGCCAGAAGTCGACGCTGCCGTTCAACGCAGACCTCGATCTCAACGCCTCGGCGCTCGCTGTCGGGCCATTCGCCACGGCGCATGATGCTTCCTTCTCGCTGAAGCTCGATCGCGAAGGCATCCACGTCTCCGACCTCAAGGCCAAGCTCTATGGCGGTGAACTGACCGGCCTGTTCGACCTGAAGAACACGGAGGGCACCGGTCTGTTCTCCGGCCAGATGAAGCTGGCTGGCGGTGATCTTTCCGCCGTCCTGCCCGGCGCCGGTATCGGCGGCAGCGGCGATCTTTCGGCGGCGCTGTCGACCAGCGGCAAATCGGTCGACGCCATGGTTGCCGCCCTGTCCGGATCCGGCACGGCGGCGCTGAAGGGTTTGAAAGTGGACGGCATCAATCCGGACGGCTTTGCCGCCATGATCGCCAAGGCCGACGCGATCGGACGCGATATCGACGCGGCCAAGACCGCGGATTTCGCGCCGCAGATCGCAGGCGAGGGCAGCTTTGCCGCCGGCGACACGGATGTCGCCTTCACCGTCGCCAACGGCACGCTGCGGGCGCCGCCGATCAGCCTCGACAATCCAGGGGCGACTTTGTCCACCGATGTGACGGCCGATCTCAACACGGGCACCGTCACGGCAAAGGGGACATTGACCTATCGCCCCGGCGACGAGGCTTTGGTCGGCTCGGAGCCTGCCGTCAATTTCAGCCTCGCCGGCCCGCTCGGGGCGACCGCGCTTCAATTCGACAGCGGTCCGCTGGCGCAGTTCCTGACGCAGCGCGCGCTGGAGAAGGAGCAGCAGCGGGTCGAGGCGATGCAGGCAGCTCTCCTGGAGAAGCAGCGGATGCGGCGCGAAGTGCGCTATTACGCGGCGTTGCAGACGGAACGCGACAGGGCGGCTGAGGAGTTGCGCCGGCAAGAAGAAGAGGCGCGGCAGAAGGCCGAGGCGGAAGCCAAGGCGAAAGCCGAAGCGGACGCGCAGGCACAGGCGGAAGCCGAGGCAAAGGCCAAGGCCGACGAAGAGGCGAGGGCGAAAGCGGAAGCCGACGCCAAGGCGCAGGCCGAAGCGGACGCCAAGGCCAAGGCCGATGCACAGGCGCAAGCAGAGGCCGAGCAGCGGGCCGCGGACGAGGCGGCCAAGGCGCAGGCAGAGGCCGATCGCAAGAGGGCTGAGCAGGCAAGGCTGGACGCAGCACGCAAGGCGGCCGAGCAAACACGCAAGGTCGACGGGTCGCTGCCGGGCGTCAATGACGGTTCGGCGCCGGCGCCGGCGAAGCCCAAGGCCAATCCGTTCACGATCGACAATCTGCTGAAGTCGCTCGACGGCGGCTGAGCTTCATCCGTCGAAAAACACCCGATGCGTCCTGGCGTTCAGGACTCCTCCTGGCGCGAGAGCAGGCGCCGCAGCATCGGCTCGATGCGGGAAAGCTCGTCGAGATGCGCGGCTGACAAATCGGCAAGGTGGTCGTCGGCCAAAGGGGTGAGTTGCAGCAAGACGCGGCGGTGATCGCTCTTGTCCTGATCGCGTATCACCAGGCCGGCCTCGGCTAAGCGGTTCACCAGTTCGACCGCGCTGTGGTGGCGGATGCGCAGCCGCTCGGCGAGATCGCCCACCGCTACCGGTCCGCCGCTTGGAAATCCCTTGATCGCCAGCAGCGCCTGGTGCTGGCGCGGCGTGAGGCCCGCCTCATTCGCCTGGACCTGGCTGAATTCGAGAAAACGCCGGATCAGGTAACGGAACTGCGACAGCCGCTGATAGTCGGCCTGACTGATGGCGGGACGTGATTTCGGCGGCGTCATTGCCCGACTTATGGCCCTTTCCTGCAAAAGCTCAACAGCTTGTCGCGATCCCTGCCCAAAATGACGCGGCGCAGAGATCGAAAACGACTTGAAGATTTATATCGTATTACGATATGAGGCGACCGGAAACCGGACGGCCTTCGCGCCGCCAGAAAGTTCAGGCTCCCAAAATGAAATCCCCTCACGCCGGCAACGGCCATCTCCGCGACTTCACGACCGATCCGCGCGTGCTGTTCATCGCAGCCATCGCGGTGGTGGTGGCGACCGCCGGGCTCTTTGCCGGCATCGTGCTCCTGAAGCTCATCCGGCTTGCCACCAACATCGCCTATTTCGGCCAGTTCTCGCTGGCCGAACTGAGGCTCGAGGACACGCCGTTGGGTTATGCCGCGGTGATCGTGCCGGTGATCGGCGCGCTGATCATCGGCCTGATGGCGCGCTTCGGCAGCGAGAAGATACGCGGCCACGGCATTCCCGAGGCCATCGAGGCGATCTTGCTCGGGCGCTCGCGGCTTGACGCCAAGGTCGCGGTGCTGAAGCCGCTGTCGTCGGCGATCTCGATCGGCACGGGCGGACCGTTCGGCGCCGAAGGCCCGATCATCATGACCGGCGGCGCCATCGGCTCACTGATCGCGCAGATGCTGCCGGTCAGCGACAATGAGCGCAAGACGCTGCTGGTGGCGGGTGCTGCGGCCGGCATGACGACGGTGTTCGGCACGCCGATTGCCGCCATCATGCTTGCCGTCGAGCTGCTGCTGTTCGAATGGACGCCGCGCAGCTTCATCCCCGTCGCTGTCGCCGCGATCGTCGCGGAAGTCGAGCGCACCCTGCTGCACCTGCCGAGCCCGATCTTTCCGTTCTCAGGCACGATGGAGGCATCGATCGCCGGGCTGGGCGGCTGGGTGCTGGTCGGCATCGCCGCCGGGCTGCTTTCAGGCCTGCTGACGCAATTGGTCTATGCCTGCGAGGACGCCTTCCTGAAGCTGCCGATCCACTGGATGTGGTGGCCGATGATCGGCGGCCTAGTGGTCGGCATCGGCGGCCTGATCGAGCCGCACGCGCTTGGCGTCGGCTACGACAACATCGCCAACATGCTCGACGGCCGCACGGTCGCCGCCGCCGCGCTGCTGCTTCTAGTGGTGAAGGCCATCATCTGGTCGGTGGCGCTCGGGTCCGGGACATCGGGCGGCGTGCTGGCGCCGCTGCTCATCATGGGCGGCGCGATGGGCGCTGTGCTTTCAGGCATCCTGCCCGAGGCGAGCCCCGGCTTCTGGCCGCTGCTGGCGATGGCGGCGACCATGGGCGGCACCATGCGCGCGCCGCTGACCGCGACCTTCTTTGCCACCGAGCTCACCGGCAACACGCATGTGTTGGTGCCGCTGATCGCGGCTTGCGCGACTGCGCATGCCGTCACCGTGCTGTTGATGAAACGTTCGATCCTGACCGAGAAAGTGGCGCGGCGCGGGCATCACCTCGTGCGCGAATACCGCGTCGATCCCTTCGCGTTGACCAGGGTCAAGGAAGTGATGACGACCAAGGTCGAGAGCGTGCCGGCGACGATGACGCTGCATGGCGCGGCAACCTTCCTGACCGCGCCGGACACGCGGCATCCGAGCTTCCCGGTGATCAACGGGGAGGGGCATGTGCTCGGCGTCATCGATCCGCCGGCGATCCTGCGCTGGCGGCGCGCCGGAAAGCACCGCAAGGCGACGCTCGGCGAATTGCTCGCCGGCAGCAAGATCACGCTCGCTTATCCGGACGAATATCTGGAGGCGCTTTCCGACAAGCTGCTCACCGCCAATGTCTCGCATCTGCCTGTGGTCTCACGCGAGGATGAGCGGCTCATCGGCTATATCGGCTGGAAAGACATGATGCGGGTAAGGTCGAAGAAGCAGGCGGAGGAGCGCGACCGCACCGCCTTGCTCAGCTTCGGCGCGAAGCGGGAACCGCAACGGAGCGTCAGCGATCCGGCCTAAACCATCCTCAGGACGTCGCGCCGCCACGCTTCGCCCAGGCCAGCACGTAGAGCCTCAGCGCGGACGACAGGTTGGCGTCGCGCGTGCGCGTCTCGTCGATCTCCGCGACCAGGGCCGCGAGCGACAGCGAGCGTTGCGCGGCGATGGCGATGAGATCGTCATAAAAAGGCTGCTCCAGGGAAAAGCTGGTGCGGTGACCGCGGATCGTTACCGAACGTTTTTCGACCTCGGCCATTTCGGGACTCAGCGCTTGCCGGGGTCGTCGGGCTTTTCCCGGCGGTGGCCGGCCACGAATTTCTCGGCTTTCTGCGACGTCAGCCGGTCACGTTCGCGCTCCAACTTCGAGCGGCCATGCAGCGCCCGGTTCTCGCTCGCCTGGCGTTCTTTCTCGGTGCGCGCTTTCTGCTTGCGGGCCTGGCGGAGATTGACGACCTCGCCCATGGCGCCGGACTACTTCTTACGGAAGGCGTCGAGCGAGACGACGTCGGCGCCCTTGCCGCCGGTCTCGGCGACCACCGGCTTCTTTTCGGCCTCGGCGGCCTTCTTCTTCGTTTCCGCCTTCTTCTCCGGAACGACAGCGACCGGTTCGGGCGCGGGAGCGGCGGCCTCGTCTTCGGCGCCCTCCGCCTTGACGTCGAATTCGAGCTCGAAATTGACCGATGGATCGTAGAAGCCGCGCACGGCGGAGAAGGGGATTTCGAGCTTCTCCGGCACGTCGGAGAAGGACAGCCCGACCTCGAAGCCGGCATCCGTCACCTTGAGGTCCCAATACTGGAATTGGATGACGATGGTCATCTGCTCCGGATAGCGCTCGCGCAGCCTGGACGAGATGCGCACGCCCGGCGCACCGGTCAGGAAGGTGATGAAGAAATGATGATTGCCCGGAAGGCCGGTGCGCGCGACCTCGGCCAGGACCTTGCGCATGACGCCGCGCAGAGCCTCCTGGGCCAGAATGTCGTAGCGGATGTGGTCGTCGGCCATCTGATGGTCGGGTTCCGTTGAATCGTCCGCATAGCTGTAATCAAGCTTGAGCGCGGCGTAAACCGCATATAGGCGCAAAGCCGTGAGGCCAAGAGGGGTGTCGGCGATTTGATCGCTCAGGCGTGAACGAGCGCCGCCTGTTTGCCGGCTGGCGACTTCTTCCTGGCGAAGGCGCTGAGAAAGGTCCGCACGCCATTGGTGGCGGAACGCAGCACCTCTTCCTCGGTGGGCATGCCGCCCAGCATGAAAGTGATCTGGAGCTCGGCGTTGACGAGGGCGAGGAACTGACGCGCCGCGACGTCGGGGTCGCCGATCGACAGGTGGCCGGCGAAGGCAAGCCGGGCGAAGCGCGCGGCAAGCGCCGACCAGGTGCGGCCCGGGCCTTGCTCGCGCCATTCGGCGAACAGCTCCGGGTAACGCTCGCCCTCGGCCTGGATCAGCTTGCGTAGGAAACGGCCGTCGCGGTTGCAGATGCAATTGCGGTTCATGCGCACCGCAAAGGCGACCAGGTCGGCCTCCAGGTCCGTTGGCTGGTCAGGGAAGCTGGCGATGGTGGCGAAGATGCCGGCATTGCAGCGCTCGGTCAGGTCTCGCACGACGGCGACGAAGAGCTTTTCCTTGTCGCCGTGATGGTTGTAGACGGTCTGGCGCGAGACGCCGGCCTCGGCCGCGATCAGGTCGATATTGGCGCCAGCATAGCCTTCGCGACAGAAGACGGAAGCTGCTGCATCCACCACCGACACGCGCTTGGCCTCGTGGCTGCGTGGCGGGAAAGTGTCAGGAGAAACGCCGTGCTTCATGAAAATCTATATAGCGGTGATTGACGAATTGGACAAGCCTGTCTAAATTTGTGGACACAACGAAGGGGAGTCCCGCTGGAGAGACGAATATGTTCGCCTTGAACAGGCGAATGAATTCGCTCTGACATGTAGGATTTCCCACGGGATGGAACGTCCTTGGTTCAGACGCCGGTATTCACGGCGGCAACCAGATCCGAAAAAGAGCCTTACCATGAGTCCCAAATTCCTCCGCATCGCGGTCGTGCTCGGCTTGTTGTCCGCGATCGGACCATTTGCGATCGATATGTATCTGCCCGCGCTGCCTTCGATCGGCCAGGATCTGCACGCCGGCACGGCCGCCGTGCAGATGAGCCTTCTGATCTTCTTCTTGTCGATGGGGTTCGGGCAGATCGTCGTCGGCCCGATCTCCGACATGGTCGGCCGCAAGGCGCCGCTTTATGCCGGCCTCGCGCTGTTCATGGTCGGCGGCGTCGGCTCGGCGATGGCACCTAACATCGAGTGGCTGATTGCCTTCCGCTTCCTGCAGGGGCTTGGCGCCAGCGCTGGCATGGCGGTGCCGCGCGCCATCGTGCGCGACCTGCACACCGGCAACGAGGCCGCCAAGCTGATGTCGCTTCTGATGCTGGTGTTCTCGGTGTCGCCGATCCTGGCGCCTTTGACCGGCAGCCAGATTATCGAGAGTTTTGGTTGGCGCGCCGTGTTCTGGACCGTCACGGGCGCCGCGGCGCTAGCAACGATCCTGCTCGCCACCTCGCTCAAGGAGACGCGGCCGGTCGAAGAGCGCGCCGGCTCGTCCTCCGGCACGGCGCTTGCCGGCTACCGCTACCTGATGGGCGACCGCAACTTTCTCGGCCTTGTCGCGATCGCGGGCTTCGGCATTGCGAGCTTCTTCGTCTATCTGTCGAGCTCGTCCTTCATCCTGATCGACCATTACGGCCTGTCGCCGTCGGTCTACAGCGTGTTCTTCTCGATCAACGCCGTCGCCTTCATCGGCATGTCGCAGCTGACCGGGATGCTGGCCGATCGTTTCGGGCTGAAGCGCGTCGTCTGGGTGGCTGTCACCGGCTATGCCACGGTGATGGTGGCGCTGTTCGCCATCATGGCCTCAGGCGTCGACCGGCTCGACGTGATGGCAGCGCTGCTCTTCGTCGGCTACGGCTTCCTTGGTCTCGTCATCCCCACCACCTCGGTGCTGGCGATGGAAGAGCATGGCGAGATCGCCGGCACGGCCTCGGCGTTGATGGGCACGCTGCATTTCGCCATCGGCGCGCTGGCGATGGGCGTCGCCGGCATTTTCTTCGACGGCACGCCGCTGCCGATGGTGGCGGGCATCACGCTTTGCGCGGTGATTTCGTTCACGCTGGCCAAGCTGACGCTCGGCCGCTCGCGCGAAGCGGTCGAAGCGCCGGCGGAATAGCCAACCGAAGACAAGACATGAAAAAGGCCGGGCTTGCCCCGGCCTTTTTCATGTCCGTGGCAAGCCTGCCTTGTCGAGGACGAAGCGCACCCGTTCCTCGATCGGAGCCAGAGGCAACGGCACCAACTCATAACCGAGCTCGGCATAGACGCCGGTCACCGAGCGGAATGTGCGCTCGGCCTCGTCGAGCGTCTGTTTGCGCTCCTCGTCCTGGGTGAAGATCTCCGGCCATGGCGGCGCGACGAAGACGCGGCGCGCGTAGCGGAACTTTTCCGCCGCGCTCGTGACGTGGTCCGGCACCCGCAGGCCGCAAAGCCTGAGATAGCCGATCGTGTCGGGTGCGCCGCGGTCGAAGAAGACCGGGCCTGGCGGCTCGGCATGCGCGGCGTGCCACGAGCGCAGCTCCCATGACAGCATCAGCTCGGCGAAGAGCGCACGATCCTGCCAGGGAAGGGCAGGGCCGCCGATGGCCATCTGGTCGCGGATGATGCCGCGCCCGGCCTCGGGCGCCGTCCCGAAGCCCTGGGCCCGCAGCGCTTCGATCAAGGTGGTCTTGCCCGAGCCGGGGCCGCCGGTCAGCACGAAGAATCGGTCGGAATCGTTTCGCATCGCTTGTCCGTGGATGATGAGCGGCAAGGCTGCACGTCACGCATCAAGCGCCAGACGAACCCTGACCGTTCGGTGGGTCTGATAAGAAGCAAAGAAGGGGGAAGGTGGAGGTTTCTGTTGCCAGGTACCTCCGAACCCCGCCTAGAAGTGCGAACCGCTAGGGCTTGATTTGAAGCGTTCGCGCCGCATTAAGCAGCGAGACGAGCTTCCGCATAGTTGTCGTTGGCAACTATAAGTTTAGCCCGATGACGGTGGTACAATGCCGGGCAAAAGTACGATCTTTACACCTTCGTCGATCCTATTTCGCCCCCAGCAAAAGCCGCTCCGTCAGCCAGAGCGGTTTTTGGTGGAGGCGCCGGGTACCGCCCCCGGGTCCGAACGGCTTATTTCATCGCCTGTTTATCGCCATAGTCGGTCAGGCCGACGAAGCGAATATAGGGAGCGATGAGGGAAAAAGAAAGGCCAAACCGGCGCTTATCCAGTTATGCGAAACTGCGCGGCCAAGGGTTGACTTGCGCGCCCACTCAATCAAATCTCGCTGCCGGTGAGGAGTCTCCGACCTAACGCACAGGTTGCGTAGCGCGCCACAACCCTCACCGATCGGATCGGTGGCGCCGACGAGGGGAAGTTCGATGGCCGACTATCTTGCGGATGTGAAGAAATACGATGCCGGCGCCAGCGCCGACGCGGTCGATAAGATCGTCAAGCATCTGGGCATTGCGCTCAGGAACCGCGATTCCTCGCTGGTGTCGTGCACCGACCCGAAGGAACTCGACCGCGTGCGGGAGAACTGGATCGGCAAGAAGCTAGGCATTGCGGATGCCGCAAAAGCGAATGCCTCGATCGAGAAGACCTGCAAGGTGATGCATGCCGACAACACCAAGAGCCGCGTGACCTTCTATTATCTGGTGGCGAAGGATCTCGGCAAACTGGCTTCCCTCTGAGGCCTGATCGCCGGTGGCCGTCACGGCATCGTGCCGGCCGCCGTGGATTTTCCGCGCACGATCCACATCTGTAGGCTTTGCGGTGTTCGGCCGACAGCCAGTCGGCTATGATCGCTTGTCACCCGAATCGAGGCGAAGCCGATGCGCCAATATCTCGACCTGCTGAAGCATGTGCTGGAGAACGGCGCCGACCGTGGCGACCGCACCGGGACAGGCACGCGCTCGGTGTTCGGCTACCAGATGCGCTTCGACCTGTCGCGCGGCTTCCCGGTCACGACCACCAAGAAGCTGCATCTGAAGTCGATCATCCACGAGCTTCTGTGGTTCCTGGCCGGCGACACCAACATCAAATATCTCAACGACAACGGCGTCACCATCTGGGACGAATGGGCCGACGAGAACGGCGATCTCGGCCCGGTCTATGGCAAGCAGTGGCGCTCATGGCCGGACGGGCATGGCGGCGAGATCGACCAGATCGCGAATCTTCTGAAGGAGATACGCAGGAATCCTAACTCGCGCCGGCTGATCGTCTCGGCCTGGAATCCGGCCGAAGTCGAGGCGATGGCGCTGCCGCCCTGCCACTGCCTGTTCCAGTTCTATGTCTCGGAGGGCAGGCTTTCCTGCCAGCTCTACCAGCGCTCTGGCGATATCTTCCTCGGCGTGCCGTTCAATATCGCTTCCTATGCCCTGCTCACGATGATGGTGGCGCAGGTGACCGGGCTGAAGCCCGGCGACTTCGTCCATACGCTCGGCGATGCGCATCTTTATTCGAACCATTTCGAGCAGGCGCGCGAGCAGATGCGGCGCACGCCCAAGGCGTTGCCGACGATGTGGATCAATCCGGAGGTGAAGGACCTTTTTGCTTTCCGCTTCGAGGATTTCCGCCTCGAAAACTATTTCGCGGATGCGAATATCAAGGCGCCGATCGCGGTATGACGCTGGAGAGGACCGAGCTCTAGGCGATAGCCAACGCGAAGCTGCGAGATGCGGAGCTTCTGTTTCAAAACGAACGCTATTCGAATGCCTACTATCTCTTCGGCTACGCCGCAGAAATCGCGATCAAATCGCGTATTTCGAGGCTTTTTCAATCCGATACGATTCCTGACAAGAAATTCGTCCAAGATATTTATAGCCATGACCTCAACAGGCTTATGGCCTTGGCTGGTCTGTCTGCAGAACTCGCCGAGAGCCGGGGCGCATCGCCGGTTTTCGATGGCCATTGGTCGGCGGTCTCAGATTGGAACGAGGCTTCTCGTTACGATATAATAGATGTGTTTGAGGCGACGGCGATGCGAAACGCCATGGTCGATGAAGAGCAAGGAATATTCAGATGGCTTCAGGAGCGTTGGTAAGAACCGACATTGATGCCGGCATCAACCTAATTCGTGCCCTGGACGAGAAGGGATTCGGAGTCGCCGCCGCGCTCTGGTTGTACAACAGCGATGTTGACAGGTGGCGTATGATTATCGCCTATAGCGGCCCCCGAAAAGACCTCGAAAAAAAGTACCTGGATGCAGCGACCATTGCCGCCGACTGGCGCAAGCTGCATCCACAAGAATCTATTTTAGATCTCAGTAAAGTGAAGATCACGTCGGCGGATGACCGTCTTATTGCCGGCCTTGGTATCGCCATGCGCGTTGATGGCCTGGGCGAGGTGCGATTTTCCCACAACACCATCAACGGCATATATGTCGAAGACGCCTTGATCCACCGGCTTGCCGCCTGAAGCATTTGATATCTCTCAGTCGATGCCGACCATGACGTCCGAGGCCTTGACCACCGCATAGGCCTGCTTGCCTTTCTCGATCGCGAGGTCGGCGACCGCCTCGTTGGTGATCGAGGAGGTGACGATGACGCCGCCGCCGATGTCGATTTGGACATGCGAGGTGGTGGCTCCCTTGACGATTTCGGTCACCTTACCCTTGAGGATGTTGCGGGCGCTGATCTTCATGCGTCTCTCCTTTGAACTTCGCGGTTCCGTTTCGCCACCATCGTAGGCCGAGACCGCGACGGCGCACAATGCCGTGGCAGGTAAAAAGCCTTCCCTTGTTATGTTCATACGGATATATCGGTTCGAGGCTTTGGGCCGTACGGTTTTGAAACCAGGGAGAGACTTCATGACGGGCAAGGGTTTTGGGTTGAAGGCGATCGCTATTGGAGGTTTCACGGCAATGCTGATGGCGGCGGTTCCGGCGGCTCATGCCGAGGACAAGGTGGTCGTCTTCGCCGCGGCGAGCCTCAAGGACGCGCTCGACGCCGTCAACAAGGCCTGCGAGCCGGAAGTCGGCGAAGCCGCCACCATTTCCTACGCGGCGAGCTCGGCGCTCGCCAAGCAGATTGAAGGCGGTGCGCCGGCCGACGTGTTCGTCTCGGCCGACCTCGACTGGATGAAATATCTCTCCGACAAGAAGCTGACCAAGCCTGACACCGAAGTGAAACTGCTTGGCAACCAGATCGTGCTGGTTGCGCCGAAGGATTCCAAGGTTGAGACCAAGGTCGAGAAGGGCTTCGACCTCGCCAAGCTGATCGGCGACGGCAAGCTTGCCATGGGCGATTTCAAGGCCGTTCCGGCCGGCAAATACGGCAAGGCGGCGCTGGAATCGCTGGGCGTCTGGTCGTCGGTCGAGGGCAAGGTCGCGCAGGCGGAGAATGTGCGCGCAGCGTTGAAGCTGGTGTCGACAGGCGAGGCGGCGCTGGGCATCGTCTACGCCACCGACGCGCACGCCGAAAAGGGCGTCAAGGTCGTCGGCACCTTCCCGGAAAATTCGCACCCGCCGATCATCTACCCGATTGCCCAGACCGCCGATTCGAAGGACAAGGATACGGCTGCCTTCCTGAAATGCGTCGAGTCGGCCAAGGCCGCCGAGCTGTTCAAGGAGCAGGGTTTCACGGTGCTCGCGCCGAGCAACTGAGAAAGACCGCGCAACGTTGACATGAACTGGCTGCTGGACCTCACTCCCGACGAATGGAATGCGGTCCGGCTGTCGATCAAGGTGGCTACGGTGGCGATGATCGCCAGCCTGCCGCCCGGCATTCTGATAGCGCTCCTGCTCGCGCGGGGGCGTTTCTGGGGCAAGACCCTGATCAACGGGTTGGTGCACCTGCCGCTGATCCTGCCGCCAGTGGTGACCGGCTATCTTTTGTTGCTCACCTTCGGTCGGCGCGGGCCCGCCGGCGCCTTCCTTGCCGAGCATTTCGGCATCGTCTTCTCCTTCCGCTGGACGGGCGCGGCGCTGGCCTGCGGGGTCATGGGCTTTCCGCTGATGGTGCGAGCCATCAGGCTGTCGATCGAGGCTGTCGACCGCAAGATGGAGGCGGCCGCCGGCACGCTCGGCGCCAATCCGCTCTGGGTGTTCGCCACCATCACCCTGCCGCTGATCCTGCCCGGCCTGATCGCCAGCGCGATCCTTTCCTTCGCCAAGGCGATGGGCGAATTCGGCGCCACCATCACCTTCGTCTCCAATATCCCCAACGAAACGCAGACGCTGCCCTCGGCGATCTACACCTTCACGCAGGTGCCAGGCGGCGACGAAGGCGCGCTCAGGCTGACGCTGATCTCGATCGCCATCTCGATGGTGGCGCTCCTCGCCTCGGAAGTGCTGGCGCGGCGCGTCGGCCGGCGGATGGATATCGAATGACGCTCTCGGTCGACATCAGCCATCGCCTCGGCGATTTCGCTCTGGAAGCGCGTTTCGAGAGTGCCGGCCGGCTGACGGCGCTGTTCGGTCCCTCCGGCTCGGGCAAGTCGACGTTGATCAACCTGATCGCGGGCCTGGTTCGTCCGCATAAGGGGCGCATTTCGGTCGACGGACGCGTGCTCGTCGACACCGCCGCGCGGATCTTCGTGCCCACGCACAAGCGGCGGATCGGCATGGTGTTCCAGGATGCGCGGCTGTTCCCGCATATGAGCGTCGCCGGCAATCTGCGCTACGGCCGCTGGTTCACGCCGGCTTCCGAACGCTACGCCAAAATGGATGCGGTGGTCGAATTGCTCGGCATCGGTCACTTGCTCGACCGACGGCCGGCGAAACTGTCGGGCGGTGAAAAGCAGCGTGTCGCCATCGGCCGCGCGCTGCTTGCCAGCCCGAAGCTGCTCCTGATGGACGAGCCGCTCGCCTCGCTCGACGAGGGGCGCAAGGCTGAGATCCTGCCTTATATCGAACGGCTACGCGACGAGACCAAGATCCCGATCGTCTATGTCAGCCATTCCGTCGCCGAGGTGGCGCGCCTGGCAAGCGACGTGGTTGTGCTTTCACAGGGCAAGGTCTCGGCCGCGGGCTTGACGGAGGCGATCATGCAGCGGCTCGACCTGCTGCCGGCGGAAGAGCGCGGCGAAGGCGGGGCGGTGCTCGACACCAAGGTTCTGCAACACGACGAGGCTTTCGGCATGACGGTGCTTGCCTCGCAGGCCGGCGACATCCGCGTGCCGAGACTGGCGCGGGCGGCCGGCGCTCCAGTTCGCATCCGCATTCGCGCCCGCGATGTGATGGTCGCCATCGAGAGGCCAGCTGGCCTCAGCGCGCTCAACATCCTGTCGGGAACGATCGTCAGCATGAAGCCGGGCGAGGGCCCCGAGGTAGAGATCGGCATCGATTGCCACGGCGCGGTCGTGGTCGCTCGGATCACCGAGCAATCGCGGCAGGCGCTTGGCCTCAAGCTGGGAAGCCAGGTTTTCGCGGTCATCAAGACCGTGAGCTTCGATCGCGCAAACACCGGCGCCGGCCTGCCGGCCGAAGCCGATGTCTGAGGAGCTCGATCATGTCGCTATGTATATTTGGAATAGCGCTTCCCTTCCGCAGGGACTATTGTCGTGCCGTGAAATCCGAGGAGATGAAATGCCGTCGCTCAGCCTGCGGATAAATCTCGACCCCGATGGCCGGATTGGCCCGGGCAAGATCGAACTCCTGGAACAGATCGCCGCCTTCGGCTCGATCTCGGCCGCGGCGCGCGGCATGGAGATGTCCTACAAGCATGCCTGGGACCTGGTCGAGGATATGAACCGCGTCTTCGGCAAGCCGCTGGTCGCAGCGCAGACCGGCGGCCGCAAAGGCGGCGGCGCGCAACTGACATCGGTGGGCCTTGCCGTGGTCAGCCGCTTCCGGGCCATAGAGCGGGCCGCGTCATCGGCCGCAGCCGTCCACATGCAGGCCCTGCAGGCGGAGATCGATGCGGGCTGATCGGGTTATTCTGCGGGCTCGCCGGGCTTCCTCAGCAGATAGGTGTCCATGATCCAGCCCTTCCTTCGCCGGGCCTCCTCACGCACCTTCTCGATCTCGGCGCCGACATCGCGCAGCCGGCCGCAGATGACGATCTCGTCCGGCGTGCCGAGATAGGCACCCCATTGGATGAGGACGTCCTTGTCGGCAAGCGTGTTGAAGGCGCATTTGCCGTCGAGCATGACGACCGTGGAGCCGGCATTCGCGGGCAGCCCTTCTTCGGTCAGCCGCCGCCCGGTGGTGACCAGGATCGAATCGCCGATGCGGTTGAGCGCGGTCGCGTGGGCGGCGGCCAGCGCCTGGATCGCGGTGATGCCGGGGATGACTTCGAGCTCGAAACCGACATTACCTCTGAGGCGCACGCGCTCGAGGATGCGCAGCGCGCTGTCATAAAGCGACGGGTCGCCCCAGATCAGGAACGCGCCGCAGCCGTCTTCGGCAAGCTCGTCGCGGATCAAGGTCTCGTAGATTTCAGCGATCGCCTCGTGCCAGTCGTCGACGGTTGTCCGGTAAGACGATGTCGGCTCGGCCCGAACCGGCACATCGAACTCGACGCGGCGCGATTTCGGATTGGTGACGAAGCGGTCGCAGATCTGCCGGCGCAAATCGGCAAGATCGTTCTTCTTCTCTCCCTTGTCGGGAATGAACAGCACGTCGGCGCGGTTCAGGCCGTCGATGGCCTGGACCGTCATGTGGTCGGGATTGCCGGCGCCGATGCCGATGACGAGAAGCTTGCGCATGGCGATCTCCTGCCCGATCGGCGGCGCGGTGTCCAGAAGTACCCGTATCCGGTGACGAAGGGCTTTGAAACGCTACCTTGAAACGGGTAGATGGAAGAACGCATCCGGTCATCCCGGTATCGCGGCACAGAGGAGGGGTCCATGTTACGCACCGTACTGACCGCAGCGCTGGCAATCATGGCCGCTCCGGCCTTCGCCAATGACTCCGTCGCCGAGCTTGGTACCGGCGGACTGATCCTGTCGCGCAGCGACGCCGTCGCCATGCAAAGCGAGGATCTTTTCATCTCGCCGGAGAAGGTGACGGTCGATTACGTGTTCCGCAACAACACCGACAAGGATGTCAGCTCCATCGTCGCGTTCCCGATGCCCGACATCGAAGGCGACCCCAACGAGATGCCGGCGATCCCGGAAGCGCAGAGCGACAATTTCCTCGGCTTCGAGGTGACGATCGACGGCGTCGACGCCAAGCCTCAGCTCGAGCAAAGAGCGTTTGCGCTGGGCATCGACATCACCGCCGACCTCAAGGCGCAGAACGTGCCGCTCTATCCGTTCGGCGATGCCGCCACGGCGGCGCTGGCGAAGCTGCCCAAGGATGTCACCAAGGACTGGGAAGACCGCGGCATCATCATCGAGGATACCTCCGATGACGGTTCGGGCATGCAGACCACCTATGTGCCCTTCTGGCAATTGCGCTCGACTTACTGGTGGCGCTCGACCTTCCCGGCCAACAAGGAGGTTCATGTCTCGCACCACTACAAGCCCAGCGTCGGCGGCACCTCCTCGGTCAGCTTCTTCTATGACGGCCAGTTCCAGGGCCAGTATGCGGCCTACAAGACCCGCTACTGCATGGACGGCGCTTTCGAGAACGCGGTGCGCAAGGCCGTGAAGGAAAATCCCGACGGCTCCGCGAAATATTACGAGAGCCGGATCGCCTACATCCTGACCACGGGGGGCAACTGGGCGTCCGGCACCATCGGCAATTTCAAGCTGACGATCGACAAGGGCAATCCGAAGGCCCTGACATCGTTTTGCGGCGACAACGTCAAAAAGGTCGGGCCGACGACGTTCGAGATCACCGCGAAGGATTTTTATCCCGAGCACGATATCGACATCCTGCTGCTGGAGCCGTCGGACAATAGCGGGAATGGCGGCTGATGGACATCGCGATCTATGTCGCCATCGCCGAAAACGGCGTGATCGGCCGAGAGGGCGGCCTGCCTTGGCGGCTCTCCACCGATCTCAAGCGCTTCAAGGCCGACACGATGGGCAAGCCGATCATCATGGGCCGCAAGACCTATGAGGGCATCGGCCGGCCGCTGCCCGGCCGGCTCAACATCGTGGTGACGCGCGACAAGGCCTGGCGCGCCGAAGGCATAGAGGTGGCCCACTCGCTGGATGACGCGATCGCGCTGGCTAAGGTGCGCGGCCGCTGCATGGCGGGGGCGGAGGAGATCTGCGTGGTCGGCGGCGGCGAGATCTATGCCCAGGCCTTGCCGCTTGCCGACCGGCTGCATGTGACCCATGTGCTGGCAAGCGTCGATGGCGACGCGCATTTCCCGCCGATCGACCCAAGCATCTGGCAAGTCGTCAGCGCCGAGGATTTTCCCGCCGGCGAGAAGGACAGCCACGCGACGCGTTATACGGTGTACGAGCGCCGACGCGACGATCGTTGACGACGACAAAGGGTCGCTACCGATCCAAATCGCACGTCGACGATGGCACATCGCGTTGAAAGCGGGTCAAGGCGTCCCTATAGAAGAACAGTGTTGCAGCGGCTCGCGTCCAACCAGACGCACAAGAGGCCGCCGTAATACTTTGATTTTGGCGCAGGATTCCTTGTCGAAAACCGATATGGGTTTTCCGGGTCATGCGTTAGGATTGCGCCGCAAGGCCTGAGGGAACCGAAGCGAAAGGACATTCATGCCCTGGAACGACAAGAGCGGTGGCGGCGGCCCATGGGGCGGCGGCGGCAATCAGGGCCCCTGGGGGCAGGGACCTAAAGGGCCAAGCGGCCCGCAGGGTTCGCCTCCCGATCTCGAGGACATCATCCGCCGCGGCCAGGACAGGCTGCGGCGCGCGCTTCCGGGCGGTGGCGGCGCCAGCCCGGCCGTGCTCGGGCTGATCGCGCTGGCCCTCATCGTGCTGTGGGCGTTCAAGGCGATCTACACCGTGCAGCCCGACGAGGTTGCCGTCGAACTGCGCTTCGGCCAGCCGAAGACCGAGCTTTCGCAGCCCGGCCTGCATTTCCACTGGTGGCCGATCGAGACGGTCGAAACCGCCAAGATCTCCGAGCAGCTCGTCAGCATCGGCGGCGGCGCGGCCAGCGGCTCCGGGCTGATGCTGTCTGGCGACCAGAACATCGTCAACGTGCAGTTCTCGGTCGCCTACCAGGTCTCCGATCCCAGGGCCTATCTGTTCGACGTCTCCGATCCCGACGGCATGCTGACCCAGGTGGCCGAGAGCGCCATGCGCGAAGTCGTCGGCCGGCGTCCGGCGCAGGACATCTTCCGCGACGATCGCCAGGGCATCGCAACGGCGGTGCGCGAGATCATCCAGGGCACGCTCGACGGCTACAAAACCGGCCTCCAGGTGAACGCGGTCTCGATCGAGGACGCTGCACCCCCGCGTGAGGTGGCCGATGCGTTCGACGAGGTGCAGCGCGCCGAGCAGGACGAGGACAAGTTCGTTGAGCAGGCCAACCAGTATTCCAACCAGAAGCTCGGCCAGGCGCGCGGCGAGGCGGCGCAGATCCGCGAAGATGCGGCGGCCTATAAGAACCGGGTCGTTCAGGAGGCGGAAGGCGAGGCGCAGCGCTTCATCTCCGTCTACAACGAATACGCCAAGGCGCCGGACGTGACGCGCAAGCGCCTCTATCTCGAAACCATGGAGAGGATCCTGAAGGACTCGAACAAGGTCGTCGTCGAGCAGGGCAATGGTCAGGGCGTTCTGCCTTACCTGCCGCTGCCGGCATTGCAGCCGAAAGCGCAGCCGGCGCCGGCCCTGGGCGCCACGACGGGAGGTAACCAGTGATGGCCAACCGTCTTCCCATCATCGCCGTCATCGCGGCCGTCCTTCTGTTTTTGCTTTATTCCTCGGTGTTCGTGGTCAATGCCGGCCAGCAGGCGATCGTGCTGAGGTTCGGCGAGATCATCGACGTCAAGAACGAGCCGGGAATCTACTTCAAGGCGCCGTTCGCCTTCTTCGACGCCGACAGCGTGCAGATGGTCGAGAAGCGGGTGATGCGCTTCGATCTCGACAACATCCGCGTCCAGGTCTCGGGCGGCAAGTTCTACGAGGTCGATGCCTTCATCGCCTACCGCATCTCGGATCCGCGCACCTTCCGCGCGGCGGTGTCCGGCCAGGTCGAACTGGCCGAGGCCCGCCTGAAGACGCGTCTCGATGCGGCGCTGCGCCGTGTCTACGGCCTGCGCGACTTCGAGGCAGCCCTTTCGGAAGAGCGCGGCAACATGATGCGCGAGGTGCGCGACCAGTTGCGCCCCGACGCGACCTCGCTCGGCCTCGACATCGAGGATGTGCGCATCCGCCGGACCGATCTGACGGCGGAGGTCTCGCAGCAGACCTATGACCGCATGAAGGCCGAGCGCCTGGCGGAAGCCGAGCGTCTGAGGGCCCGCGGCAACGAGGCGGCTCAGCGCATCAGGGCACGGGCCGACCGCGAGGTCGTCGAGATCGTCGCCGAGGCGCAGAAGGAATCGGAGATCCTGCGCGGCGAGGGCGAGGCGCAGCGCAGCGCGACTTTCGCGGACGCCTACAAGCGCGACCCGGCGTTCTTCGATTTCTACCGCTCGATGAACGCCTACGGCACGGCGCTGGACAACACCGGAACGACGATGGTGCTCTCGCCCCAGTCCGAGTTCTTCCGCTACTTCCGCGACCCGGACAGCAAGCCCGGGCCGGCACCTGCCGCGCCTGCGACACAACCCGGCGCTTCCCAGTAGCGGGCGGTGCAGGATTTTCTGGCGGCAATCGGCCTGGTCCTGGTGATCGAAGGGCTGGTCTATGGAGGGTTTCCGGCTTTGGCCCGGAAACTCGCCGCCGAGGTGCTGTCGACGCCGGAAAATGTGCTTCGGATCGGCGGGCTGGCGGCGATCGCCATAGGTGTCGGCATCGTCTGGCTGGTCCGCGGCTAGTTGTTTGTTATTACGCAATTCCGGGTGGAAAACCGCAAGGCACTTTTCCTGGAATTGCTCGAATGAAAATTCCTTGGTGCCGAAGCGATTGACGATTTATCTTTCGCCGATAGCTATAGCCGCAAACGTGCCTTATTTCTTGCCATCATGAACGGGACAGGCGCCTTTGCGGATGCGCTTTTCCTTTTCAGAACCACCGGGAGGCCATGATGATATCCGACACCCTGTTGCGCGCGGCGCGGCGCACGGTCTTGGCCGGCGCCACGGCATTCGCGGTCGGCATTGTTGCCGTTCCGTCCTTCGTCACGCCGACGATCGCCTCCGACGGGCCGCCTTCGGTCGCCGATCTCGCCGAACGCCTGCTCGGCGCGGTGGTCAACATCTCGACCTCGCAGACGGTGAAAGGCACGGAAGGGCCGGGCGCGGTGCCGATGCCGCAACTGCCCGAGGGCTCGCCGTTCCAGGATTTCTTCGATGATTTCTTCAAGAACCGTGGCGGCGACAAGGGCGGTGGCGGGCAAAAAGTGCAGTCGCTCGGCTCCGGCTTCGTCGTCGACGCCGAGCAGGGCATCGTGGTCACCAACAACCACGTCATCGCCGACGCCGACGATATCGAGGTGAATTTCTCCGACGGCGTCACGCTGAAGGCGACGCTTGTCGGCACCGACACCAAGACCGATGTCGCGGTGCTGAAGGTCGACCCCAACGGCCACAAGCTGACGGCGGTGAAATTCGGCGATTCCACCAAGATGCGCGTCGGCGACTGGGTGATGGCGATCGGCAATCCGTTCGGTCTGGGCGGCACGGTCACGGTCGGCATCGTCTCTGCGCGCAACCGCGACATCAATTCCGGCCCCTATGACGATTTCATCCAGACGGACGCCGCCATCAACCGCGGCAATTCCGGCGGCCCGCTATTCAACGCCCAGGGCGAGGTCATCGGCATCAACACGGCGATCATCTCGCCGTCGGGCGGCTCGATCGGCATCGGTTTTTCGATCCCCTCGCAGCTTGCCGCGGGCGTGGTAGACCAACTCCGCCAATATGGCGAGACGCGGCGCGGCTGGCTTGGCGTGCGCATCCAGCCGGTGACGGACGACATCGCCGAAAGCCTCGGCATGGCGACCGCCAAGGGCGCGCTGGTGGCCGGCGTCATCAAGGGCGGGCCGGTCGATAACGGTTCAGTGCAGGCGGGTGACGTCATCATCAAGTTCGACGGCAAGGACATCCACGAAATGCGCGACCTGCCGCGCGTCGTCGCCGAAAGCCCGGTGGGCAAGGCGGTCGACGTCGTCATCGTGCGCAAGGGCGTCGAGCAGACCGTCAAGGTGACGCTCGGACGGCTGGAGGATGGCGAGAAGCTGGCCAGCGGCGAGAACGGCAATACCGACCAGAACAAGGGCGACAAGGCGACGCCTCCGGTATCGACGGCCTCGGTGCTCGGCATGACGGTCGGCGAGCTCAACGATCAGACGCGGCAGAAGTTCGGTATCGCGGCCGACGTGTCGGGCGTCGTCATCACCGATGTCGCCAAGGATTCGGCGGCGGCCGAGCGCGGGATCCAGCCCGGCGAGGTGATCACCGAGATCGCGCAGGAATCGGTCGGCACTCCGAAGGACGTGATGGACCGCATCGGCGCGCTGAAGGAGCAGGGCCGCAAGAACGCTCTTCTGATGCTGGCTTCGAAGACCGGCGAATTGCGCTTCGTGACGATCCGGATGGATTGAGTCCGGTCTGCAAGCAGGTCTGTTGAAACATCCTATGGGATGTACTATCTTGGCTTGTGAAGCGAATAGTGCTGGATACAAACATTCTGACGGCGGGCTTGCGAAGCAGAAATGGAGCTTCGTTTGCAGTCTTGCGGTTGATCGCTGAAAGGCATGTTCGGCCGCTGGTGACGACGGCACTGTTTCTTGAATATGAAGCAGTACTGTCGCGACCGGAGCAATCGGCTATCCACCGCCTGTCAGCTGTTGAGCTAGATCGCTTGCTGGCCGGCCTTGCTGCCTTGGCGGAGCCTGTCGATCCGCACTTTCTCTGGCGTCCGCAGTTGGCCGACCCGAAGGATGAAATGGTGCTGGAGGCGGCCGTCAATGGCAGGGCAGATGCGCTGGTCACGTACAACCGCCGAGACTTCCTGATCGCGGAAGCTCGCTTCGGCGTTCCGGTCATCGGCCCAGCCGAGTTGCTGGAAGGAACTCGAACATGAGCAAGGCAACATATCCTTTGAAACTGCCCCTCTCGGTCAAGGAAGCGGCGGCGCGTCTGGCAAAAGCGGACGGTGTCTCGCTCAATCAGTGGATCGCCTCGGCCGTGGCACAAAAAGTCGGTGCCATGGAGACTGCGGCCGATTTCCTACGTCAACGGGCGGGCAATGCATCCGGCGCGGATTTTGCTAGGATTCTCGATCAAGTCCCGGATGCTCCACTACAGTCCGGAGACGAACGTCCTTCTGGGGGGCATTGATCAGATACGTCGTGCCTGCCAGTGCTGGCGCGACAGCCTGTACATGACATGGCGTTTGAGATGCGGATGGGTATCTGGCACGCTCGGGTGATCGAAATCGGCGTCGGGATCAGCCAGCATGCCGAGCCGCTTCATGACGGCGATGGAGCGACGATTGCCGGCGACCGCGAAGGATACGATTTCGTCGACGCCAAGCGTTTCGAAGCCAAAGGCGAGCCAGGCTTCCGACGCCTCGGTGACATAGCCCTTGCCCCAGAATTCGGGCGCCAGCCGCCAGCCGATCTCGATCGTGCCGCGTGCCAGCACGTCGATGTCTTCCGTTCCGGACAGACCGACGAAGCCGATGCATTCGCCGGTTGCGGCAATCTCGGCCGCGGCGAAGCCGTAGCCATCCTCATCGATCCAGGCGCGGACCTCGTCCATCTTGGCGTCCGCCGCGGCGCGGTCGCGGCGGAACGGGAAGAACTCCATCACGCGCTCGTCCGAGTTGATGCGGTGGAAAAGCTCGCGGTCGCGCTCTTCCCAATTGCGCAGGATGAGGCGCTCGGTGCGGATCGGCGTCATCGGAGACCTCAAAAGACGAAATCGTCCCGGCGATAGCCCTGGAGATAGAGCAGCGCGGTCAGGTCGCCATGATCGATGCGGATGCGGGCCTGCTCGGCCACCGCCGGCTTGGCATGAAGCGCGACGCCAGTGCCGGCAAGCCGGATCATATCGAGATCGTTGGCGCCGTCGCCGACCGCGATCGCATCCTCGGTCGTCAGTCCGAGCCTCTTCGCGATGCCGAGCAACGCTTCGGCCTTGGCGGCGCGGCCGAGGATCGGCTCGGCAACCATGCCGGTGAATGCACCGCCGTCCTCGATCAGCCGGTTCGCCTGGTTTTCCTGGAATCCCAGCATGGCGGCGATGCGGCTGGTGAAGACGTCGAAGCCGCCCGAGACCAGCGCCGTCCAGGCGCCATGGGCGCGCATCGTTTGCACCAGGGCGCGGCCGCCGGCGGCGAGCGTCAGCCGATTGGCGATGATGCGGTCGACCACGGCGGTATCGAGGCCCCTCAGCAGGGCGACGCGCTCGCGCAAAGCGGGCTCGAAGGCGATCTCGCCATTCATCGAGCGCGCGGTGATCGCCGCCACGTGGTCCTTGACGCCGATCTCATCGGCAAGCTCGTCGATGCATTCCTGGTCGATCATCGTCGAATCCATGTCGGCGAGCAGGATCTTCTTGCGCCTGCCTTCGGCGGGCTGGACGATGACGTCGACCGGTTCCGACGCCAGCGCGGCGCGCAGATTGGCGGTCATTTCGCCGATATCGGGCGTCTGCGGCAAAACGAGATCGCAGGCGATGTCCTCGGCCAGCCAGTGAAGGGCGCTTGCGCCGACGGCCCGCAAGGCCATATTCGCAAGCGAGGCCGGCACGGCGCGGGCTTCCGGACGGGACACTAAAGTGGCGATCAGCGGCATCGAGAATTCCAGCAGGCGGGCGGGCGAAGGCCGCGTCAAGAACGCGATCCTGATAGCCGGGCCGACCGCCAGCGGCAAGTCGGCGCTGGCGCTCGATCTCGCCGAACGCAATGGCGGCGTCATCGTCAACACCGATTCCATGCAAGGCTATTCGGTGCTCGATGTCCTGACGGCACGGCCGAGCGCTGCCGAAATGGCGCGTGTGCCGCATTTCCTCTACGGCCATGTGCATCCCTCCACGGCCTATTCCACCGGCGCCTGGCTGCGCGACGTGACGAGGCTGATCGAAGACGGCGTGCTGTCGGGCCGTCCGGTCGTCTTCGTCGGCGGCACCGGGCTCTATTTCCGCGCGCTGGCCGAAGGCATCTCAGACATGCCGGACATTCCGGCGACCGTCCGCGAGCGCTGGCGGTACGAGCTCAAGGAACAGGGGGCCGAAAGGCTGCATCGCCTGCTGATGCGCGAGGACTCGGCTATGGCCATGCAGCTCAGGCCGACGGATGGCCAGCGTATCGTGCGGGCGCTTGAAGTGTTGGACGCTTCGGGGCGGTCGATCCTCGAATGGCAGGCGGCGCGCGGCCGGCCGCTGATCGATCGCGACAGCGCGCGCTTCCTGGTGATCGAGCCGGACCGGCAGCAACTGGTCCGGCGCATCGAGGCGCGTTTCGACCGGATGCTCGACAAGGGCGCGCTCGACGAAGTGCGTCAGCTCATCGCGCTCGGCCTCGACCCCGACCTGCCGGCGATGAAAGCGATCGGCGTGCGCGAGCTGCAGGCGGCGATGGCCGGACAGTCGGGTTTTCCCGAAGCGATCGAACGCGCCAAGATCGCGACCCGGCAATATGCCAAGCGCCAGTCGACCTGGTTCAGGCACCAGTTGGGCGCGGAGTGGCGCAGGCTGCGGCCGGGCGACGAACCGGCGCTCCTGGACTGACCAAAAGCCTTTTTCAATCAGTACCTTAAAATCCCCGGCTCTAATTCTCGCCAGGGTTGTTCCGGTTAACCGTCCGTAAGGTCCGCCATGCCATAACCTCAGGGGGCTGCAGTGCCGCGGGGAGTAGATGCGTTTCCATAAGGCGGAATCCGCATTTTTCGTCTTTATTTTTGTGATCCTGGCCGCGGGCCTGGTGACCTTCCATGCGTATGGCCAATTGCAGGACATCGCGGCCGACCTCGACGCCGCATCGCGCGTCGACAAGATCATCTATCTCAACAAATTGCTGTTCGTCACCGGCGCGCTGCTGGCGACCGCGCTGTTCTTCGGCACCTTCTTCATCTACCCGCTGATCCGCGGCCAGGTGCGGGAAGAGGGCAAGCTCAGGGCGATGACGGTCTCGCTCAGCGCCCGTTCGCAGACGCTCGAGCAGGCCGCGCTCACCGACGGTCTCACCGGCATGCAGAACCGCCGCTATTTCGACGATGCGCTGCGTGAATATCTGCATGAGTTTCGCCGCATCGACAGGCCGGTCGGGCTGATGATCCTCGATCTAGATCATTTCAAGCAGGTCAACGACACGCATGGTCACGATGTCGGCGACGAGGTGCTGAGGGCCGTCGCCACCTGCCTGCGGGGCATGACGCGCTATCACGATGTGGTGGCGCGGCTGGGCGGCGAGGAGTTTGCCGTCGTCACCCCCAACATGGATGTCGAATTGCTCGCCCGGTTCGCCGAGCGCATCCGCAAGGCGATCGCCAACCTGTCGATCATGTCGGGCAATGTGCGGCTCAAGGTCACCACCAGCGTCGGCCTTGCCGTCTGGGACCACAGGGAGAGCGCGGAGGATTTCTATCGCCGCGCCGATCGCCAGCTTTATGAGGCGAAGAAGCAGGGCCGCAACCGCGTCTGCGCCTAAAATCCCACCACTAAATTCGTGAGGCTGGCCGCCTGGAGCCGCTTTCTACGCTTCCGGCCTTCGCCGGCCGAAGCACTCATAAGTGGCGTAGCAATCAAATTAAGGCTACGGCCGGCGTAGGCCGGTGCTCACGGACTTTTTGTCCGCTCCGCTCCGGTTCTCGACAGCGACTCCATTCGACTCAGCCTGACGAATTTCCTGGCGGGATTTACCCTGCCTGCCGAGGTTGGCTGCTCAATCGTTGAACTGGCGCATGCCGAAGGTCGAGGGCTTCAGGCCGTAGCGTGTGTCGAAGTCGTCGTCGGGCTGGACACGGGGGGCGGCACCGGGCGGCTTCTTGTAGTCCGGGTCGCCAGCCTGGCGAGTCGAGTCCACGGTCTCGGCGAAAGCCATGGACTGCTGCGGCTTCGGCACGTTGCGAAGCCGCTCGACGATCATGGCCAGATCGACGTCGCTGCCGTCCACGGAGGGCTCGATCTGCTCGCCCTTCGCGGTGCCGGGGATGAATTGTTGCGGCAGCTTCTCGAACTTCAGCCGCATGGTCGTCGCCACGCCTTCGCCGAAGGCGATGGCTTCGCGCTGCCCCATCGAGGATAGGAAGGCCAGTGTCGAGGCCGAGGAGTCGGCGATCGCCGAGCGGATGATCGCCTGGTCCTGCTCGTTGGCAAGCCGCATGGCGAAAAAGGTCGAGCACTGCGACAGGATGGTCGGGTCGAGCTCGCCGGGGCGCTGGGTGACGACACCCAGATAGCAGCCATATTTGCGGCCTTCCTTGGCGATGCGCGACAGCGCGTGCCTGGTCGGCGCGAAGCCGAGACGCGGATCGGCCGGCATATAGCGGTGGGCTTCCTCGCAAAGCAAAAGCAACCTCAGCCGCCCCTCGCTCCACAGGGCCAGGTCGAAGGCCAGGCGCGCCAGCACCGAGCAGACCGAGTTGACGACTTCCGAAGGCATGCCGGCCATCTCGAAGCACGTGACCGGCCGGCCGTGGCTGGGAACGCGGAAAATATTGCCGATCGTTTCGTGGATCGTGTCCTCGATCAGGCGCGAATTGAACATGAAGCGGTAGCGCGGGTCGGCAGCGGCCGATTCGATGCGCGTCTTCAGCGATTTCAGGGTCGGGCGATCGTTCTTGGCCTCAAGCATGCCCATGCGCTCGTCGATCTGCTTGATGAGATCGGCGATGCGGTAAGGCACAGGCGTGTCCGCCGTCAGCGCGTCGCTGCCGCGCCTGATATAGCTGCCGGAATTCGGGTTGCGATAGAGGTTCTTAGCGGCCGGGATCAGGTCGCGCAGGACGTCCACTTCCTCGGGCACCGTCTCGCGGCCGCGAAACAGCACTTCGGCGAACTCCTCCAGCCTGAACATCCAGAACGGCAGGTCGAGCGTCTTGGAATCGACCTTGACGCAATATTCCGGCAGCGAGGCGGCAAACTCGTTGTGCGGGTCGAGGATGAGCACGCGCAGGTCAGGACGCGCCTCGATCGTCTTGCGCAAGAGCAGCGAGACCGCCGTCGATTTGCCGACGCCGGTGGTGCCGACGATGGCGAAATGGCGCGCCAGCGTGTCGTCGATGGCGATGTTGGCATCGATCGACTCATCCTGCGACAGCGTGCCGATGGTCACCGAATGGCGCCCGGCCAGGTCGTAGACCGCCTGCAGGTCGCGGCTGCGGATGCGGTGGGCGATGGCGCCGATATGCGGATAGGTGGTGATGCCGCGGTCGAACACCGGCTTGGCGCCGGGCTCGGCGCCGTCGCGCACTTCGCCGACCAGCTCGACGTTGACCTCGATCAGATTCTGCCCTTCGTGGTTCCAGTGAAGGTCCGACTTGCCGATGGCATAGACAAGGCCGACCGTTCTCGTCGAGCCGAGATTGATGGAGATCATCCTGCCGACGGTCCAGAGGCCGGTGACCTCACCTTCGGCGTCTTCGGCATGGGCGCTGATGGTGGCGCGCGCGCCGTCGCACTGCACGACATTGCCCAGAATGCGCTTGTCGTTCTGCTGGATGTTGCGGCGTTCCTGCGAGGTCGGTTCCCCGACGGAGGCTTCGCGTTCAACAAACATCGGTGACCTGTCCCATTCCCCTGGTGCGGGAACCCTATCCAATCGGGGTTAAAGGCAGGTGAGGTCGGATGGTGTAGGCAGCGTTAAGCCAGCCGCGACAATTCGATCGAACAGCCTCTTCCCAGTTTTCGAGATTCCGCTATATTGGACAAATGGACAATATATCGAATGACATCACAGCCACGATCGGCAGACGCATACGTTCGGAAAGAACGATAAGGAGCTGGTCGCTGGCCGAATTGGCCGAGCGATCGGGCGTCTCGAAGGCGATGCTGAGCGCGATCGAACGCGGCACGACCAGTCCGACCGCCGCGCTCCTGGTGCGCATCGCGGCGGCCTTCGGCATGACGTTGTCGACGCTGATCGCGCGGGCCGAGATGCAAGGCGGCGGCGTTTCACGCAAGGACGAGCAGCCGGTCTGGCAGGATCCGGCAACCGGTTACATCAGGCGGCATCTGTCGCCGGCATCGCAGATGCCGCTGGAATTGATCAGGGTCAGCCTGCCGGCAGGCGCCAAAGTCAGCCTTCCGGCCGCTTCCTACGCCTTCATCAAGCAGCAGATATGGCTGATCGACGGAAGGCTGAATTTCACCGAGGGCGATGTGGTGCACAGGCTCGAGCCCGGCGACTGCCTGGTGCTGGGCGCGCCCTCGGACTGCGTCTTTCATGCTCCCGGACCGGATGCGGCGGAGTATCTCGTGGCGCTGGTCAGGGACTGACCCCGATGTCCCGCAGGCCAAGACGCTCGCACAATGGCGGGCCGCCGCTCGACGACTATGACGGCCCGCCCTGGGGCAAGGGCGACGCCTATGTCTTCCTTGCCTGGCGCGCCGCCCACGACAAGGCCTGGAAGGCGCCGAGCCACGCCGTCATGCTGATGCGGCTGGAACGGGCCGAGCGGCTCGGACAGACCTATGAGGAATACACGATCGAGATCCTGGAGCGCGGCCGCCATCTCGGCGAGGACGACGCCGACCGTATCACCGAAATCCGGCGGGCACGCCGGCGCAAGCGAACCAGCCACTTCGAATGATCTCATTCCCAATACCCATGGAGAGCACTGGCATGAACTCCATTGAGATCCGGGCGTTGAGCGACGATGCGGCGACCATCGCAATGCTCACCGATCTGTTGATCGAGACGGTCGCCGCCGGCGGATCGGTGAGCTTCATGCACCCATTGTCGCCGGAAGACGCGCGGGATTTCTGGCGCAAGTCGCTTGCCGCGGCCGCGCGCGGGGAAAGGGCGGTGTTGGGCGCATGGCGGGGCGATGCGCTTGCCGGCACGATCACGCTGCTCCTCGACTTTCCGCCCAATCAGCCGCACCGCGCCGAGATCGCCAAGCTGATGACCGGCCGGGACCATCGCGGCAAAGGCGTCGCGACCCGCCTGATGCGCGCCGCGGAGGAACTGGCGGTCGGGAAAGGCCGCACGCTGCTCGTGCTGGACACGGCGAGCGATGAGGGAGCGGCCGGGCTTTATGAGAAGCTTGGTTTCACGCTCACCGGTGAGATCCCCGATTTCGCGCTCAAGCCGCACGGTGGGCTGACCGGCACGCTCATTTACTGGAAACGGATCGGAGCGGCGGCCCCCACGCTATCCTGAAATCTTGGCAATGCGCGACAGAAGCCAGCGGCGGAAATCCTGCTCGGCGCCGGACAGTCGCGACGAGGACGGCCTGGTCAGGAAATGGCCCGATGGGCTCGAAAGCTCGAAATCCGAAAGCCTGACCAGCGTATTGTCCTTGAGTGCGGCATCGATCAGCGGCCGGGAGCCCAGCAGCGCTCCGACGCCGGTCTTTGCCGCTTCCAAGGCGGCGGCGAAACTGTCGAAGCGATGCGAGCGGCGGGAATGGCCGGCAAGCCCCGCGGCGGCAAACCATTCCGCCCACATCTCGCGCGCGCCGGCCACCAGGAGCAGCGGCAAGGACGTCCAATCGCCACCGGGGGCGAGTGTTGGAGCCGCGACCGGGACAAGCCGCTCGACGGTCAGCCGGTCGGCTTCGCGCCCGGGAAAGGATCCGTTGCCGAAGCGGATGTCGAGCGCAGAGCCAGGCTGGTCGTAATCGGTCGGCCGATGGATGGTCACTAGGTCGAGCCGGATTTGCGGCAGGGCTTTTGCCAGGTCGGGCAGGGCCGGGACCAACACCAGAAGGGCAAACGAGATCGGAACCCGGATCGAGACGGTTTGCAAAGCGCGCGGCTCGAACAGCTCATTCGTGCTGTTGCCGATGGTCGCGAATGCCGACTGGATGTGCGGGAGATAGGCGGCTCCTTCCGGCGACAGAGCCACGCCGCGCGGCAGGCGCGCGAACAATCGCGTCTTGAGCCGCTCTTCCAGGAAGCGGATGTGCTGGCTCACCGCGGCCTGGGTGAGCCCGAGCTCGGTGGCCGCGGCGGTGAAGTTCGACAGGCGAGCGGCGGCCTCGAAGCTGCGCAGCCAGTCGAGCGGGGGCATCCTATCGAAAGCTTTTCCAGTCATCAGCAATTTTGCGTCATTACCCACAAAACGATAATTTGAATTATGCCTTCGGCAAAGCCACCATGCAATCCGTGCTCGCGGTAACGGTAGAGGATGGGAGCTTTCGGGATATGTTGACGACGGTAAGGCTGGGCGACGACGGACGAACGATCGAGCTTGGCTGGAAGGACGGAGCGGCGAGCCGCTTCCACGCCATGTGGCTGCGCGACAATGCTCTGGACGACAAGACGCGCAGCGCCGGAAACGGCCAGCGGCTGATCACCATCCTGGATATTCCGGCCGAGACGCGGATCGGCGCGGCCTCGGTCAAGGGCGACCTGCTCGAAGTCACGTTCGTTCCCGAAGGCAAGACCGTCGGCTTTCCCGCCGGCTGGCTGCGCAGCCATGCCTATGATCGCCAGCAGGCTCGCGAGCCCGGCTGGACGGGAGGCGACATAGAGCGCTGGACGAACGCCACCATGCAGAATTCCGTGCCGCGCGCGGCCTATCCCGACGCCAGCCGCGACAGCGATGTGCTGCGGCAATGGCTGGCCGCGGTCCGCAGCTACGGCTTTGCCGTCATGGACGGCCTGCCTGCCGAATCCGGCGCGCTGTGCAGGGTGGCCGACCTGTTCGGTTATATCAGGGAGACCAATTACGGGCGCTGGTTCGAGGTGCGCGCCGAGGTCAATCCGAACAATCTCGCCTACACCAATCTTGGCCTGCAGGCGCATACCGACAATCCCTACCGCGACCCGGTGCCGACGCTGCAGATCCTGGCCTGCATCGAGAACGCTGTCGAAGGCGGCGAATCCAGCGTCGTCGACGGGTTCGCGGTGGCGTCGGCACTTCAGGCGGAAAACCCGGACGGCTTCCGGCTGCTCTCTTCTTATCCGGCGCGCTTCGAATATGCCGGCTCGTCAGACGTGCGGCTCCAGTCCAAGCGTCCGATGATCGAGCTTGGGCCCGATGGCGAGCTCATCTGCATCCGCTTCAACAATCGCTCGCTGGCGCCGGCCGTCGACGTGCCGTTCGCCGAGATGGACAAATATTACGCGGCCTATCGCCGGTTCGCTGAATTGATCGAGGATCCCGCCTTCGAAGTGACCTTCAAGCTCGAAGCGGGAGAATCCTTCATCGTCGACAACACCCGCGTCATGCATGCGCGCAAGGCGTTTTCGGGCAGCGGCAAGCGATGGCTGCAGGGCTGCTACGCCGACAAGGACGGCCTGCTGTCGACGCTTGCCGCGATCGAGCATGGTTTCAAGGAGGCGGCGGAATGAAACCGAATGAACTGAACGCCGGCAACATCGTCGAATTCATCGCCGATATCTTCGAGCGCCGCGGGGCGGAATCCTATCTCGGCGAGCCCGTGACGATGTCCGAGCATATGCTGCAGGGCGCGTGGCTGGCCGAGCAGGACGGAGCGCCGGAGGAACTGGTGGCGGCGGCGCTGCTGCACGACATCGGCCACTACACCAGCGAGTTCGGCACCTATTCGCCCGACGACGTCGAGGACAAGCACCACGACGAGGCGGGCGGCGAGGTGCTGGCGCCTTTCTTTCCGCCGGTGATCGTCGAATGCGTCAGGCTGCACGTCTCGGCCAAGCGCTATCTCTGCGCCACCGATCCGACCTATTTCGGCAAGCTGTCGCCGGCCTCGGTGCATACGCTGTCGCTGCAGGGCGGGCCGATGAATGCCGAGGAAGTGGCCGAGTTCCGCAGCAATCCCTTCCACGACGAAGCGGTGCGTGTGCGCATCTGGGACGAGGGCGGCAAGGTTGCCGACATGAAGACGCGGGCTTTTCGCGATTACGTGCCGTTGCTGGAGCGCGTCGTGAAAAAGTTCGCGGCGGAAAAGGCGGCTTAGCCAAGCATAATCGGCGAGGGGACGGCCATGTGTTTTTGCTTCGATGGCGAAAATGCGCTGCGTGCATATCGACCGGCCGATTGCCGCGACCGCCTGCCCACTGCAAATGCTTGCGCGCCGGGCCTGATTGCCTTCTTTGCCGAGCCTGACGAGCGAGATGCAGACGGCTCGTTCAAGCTCGGCGATGCCAGGGGCATCCCGCGCCTTGCTGTCGGGCTCGAACGGATGTATTAGCCGCGCCCGGCATGCGGCCAGTTCCTTTCAACGGGCGCACCGGTACCGACAACGCTTTTGGTGGAGGCGACGATGAGATCTTGTTCACGCGTTTTGCGCCTTCGCGGCGTACGGACCGGTTGACCCGCGCTGCGGGTCTCCCACTTCCTGATGATGCGAGCGCCGTCCGCGATCTGCGGTTGGCAATTATCCTCATTCCACGCGTCCGACACCGCGTGGAATGAAACGACGGCGAGCCGAGCGCTTTCCGCGAACGATGCCGGTTGCTCGAAAGCCTCAGATGCGGCTTTGCAACACTCCGCCAGGCCATTGTAAATATTGAGAGAATGGCGCTTGCGTCAAATTCGCGACGCGCCTAGAGAGCCCGCCACACACAACCGTCATCCCCGAAAGGAGACCTGTCAATGATCCCGCAATCCAGATCGTCACGATCCGTGCCGACGCTGGGAATGCGTGCGGCTGACAGGGTTCCAATAGGGAAGAACGGCCATGGCCAGGTCCATGATCCAGCGCAGGCAGGACGCCGAGCGCGAACGTATTGAAGCTTATGATGCAAGGCTGCGGCAGGTTTTCGCCGCCACGCGTCCCGTTCCGGATTTCGAGCGGGCGCTTGACGACGCACGCTCGGGCTTTGCCGGCATGGCGATCCGCGACGGCGCGCTGTGGCGTCCGAAGCTGAAGACGCGCGACCGCGCGCGCCTGCGGCTGGCCGCGGCTCGTTATCTCTATGCTCGTTATCCGGTTTCCGCCGCCCTGGAGAGTGTCTGGCTGGACAGCACGGGCCTGGACGCGAACGAGGCTGCGTTCCGCAAGGGCTGGTATGTGACGGTCGCGCGCGGCGACTCGCTCTATAAGGCGGGCGCCAACGCATGGCTGTCGCGCAAGGAGGTGCATTGCTTCCTCAACGTGTCCGGCGACATTGGTTTCGCCGAGGCGTTCTGGCTGGCGATCGCCCGGTCCTACACGGATGACCTGGGATTGGCGGCCCGGCTTGCCCGTACCAAGATCGCGCGCACGCCACGCCACGAACTGGGCTTCTGGCGCGAGGTGGCGCGCTTCTTCTGCGGACATCCCGCTTCGAAGGAGGAGATCGACGATCTGTGCGATTACATCGGCGCCATGCATCAGCGTGATGCGGCCTACAGCCTGAAGGGGCGTACGCTTCCCTCGCTGCGCTGGCAGATGTTGGACTGGCATCGCGACATCGCCGCGATCGAGCGTATCGAGGCCATGCGCCGGCGCGCCGCTGGACGCACCCAACGAGGCGCGGGACCGCAGGCCGAGCGCGGTGCCTGGGACGGGTCGCGCCTTGAAGACTGGGAATGGCAGCCCTCGGCCAAGGAGGCGAAGGTGCGCGGCGAGCGCTTTTTCGTTCGGCAGTTGAAGACGGCTGAGGATCTGGTCGCCGAGAGCCGCGCGATGCATCACTGCGTGTCGACATACGCTGCCAAATGCATCGCCGGAAACGCCTCGATCTGGGTGCTGCGGCGTGCGGCGCTGGGCAAGATCGAGCGGCTCTTGACGATCGAGCTCGATCCGCAGAACCGCGCGATCCAGGTGCGCGGTTTCGGCAACCGTCTGGCCCTGCCGGAGGAGCGCAAGATCGTCGAGCGCTGGGCCAAGGCGAGAGGTGTGACGCTCAGGGCCTAAAGCGAAGACCCGCGCGACGGAGGCGCCGCGCGGGTTTTTTGCTAAGCAGCAACTATCCCTTGTGGTAGACCTCCTGCAGCCCATAGACCGGGGTCGGCAACCCAACCTGCCTGGCTTTGAGCTGCAGCGACAGATACTGCGAGTAGTGGCGCGACTGGTGCAGGTTGCCGCCGTGGAACCACAGCGCTTCCTGCTGCGTCGGCTTCCACATGTTGCGCTGCTCGCCTTCCCAGGGACCCGGATCCTTGGTGGTGGCGGAGCCGAGGCCCCAGACCTTGCCGACCTTGTCCGCCACCTCCTGTGAGATGAGGTCCGCGGCCCATCCATTCATCGAGCCGTAGCCAGTGGCATAGATCACCAGGTCGGCCGGCAATTCGGTGCCGTCGACGAATCTGACGCCGGTTTCGGTAAGTTCCTCAACCGCGGCACCTGGTCCGCTTTTCAGCTTGATCGAACCGTCGATGACGAGGTCGCAGGCGCCGACATCGATGTAATAGCCGGAGCCGCGGCGCAGGTATTTCATGAAAAGACCAGAGCCGTCGTCGCCCCAGTCGAGCATGAAGCCTGCCTTTTCCAGGTCCTCGTAGAATTTCGCGTCGCGCTCCTTCATCTGCTGGTAAAGCGGAATCTGGAACTCGTGCAGGATGCGGTAGGGGAGCGAAGCGAAGATCATGTCGGCCTTGCGCGTCGTCATGCCGTTTTCGACTGCCTGCTCCGAATAAAGCGCCCCGAGGCCGATATCCATCAGCGTGTCGGATTTGACGATATGGGTGGAGGAGCGCTGCACCATGGTCACGTCGGCGCCGCCTTCCCAGAGCGCCGCGCAGATGTCATGCGCCGAATTGTTGGAGCCGATGACCACCACCTTCTTGCCGCGGTATTTGTCCGGGCCGGGATGGGTCGAGGAGTGCTGCTGCTCGCCCTTGAAGATGTCCTGGCCCTTGTATTTCGGCCAGTTCGCCTTGCCGGACATGCCGGTCGCCAGCACCAGCTGCTTAGGCTTGAGCACGATCTCCTTGCCGTCGCGCTCGACGACGATCGTCCATTCCTTGGCCTTCTCGTCATATTTGGCTGATTTCGCCGTGGTGGAGCTCCAATAGTTCAGCTCCATCACCTTGGTGTACATTTCCAGCCAGTCGCCGATCTTGTCTTTCGGCGCGAAGACCGGCCAGTTCTTGGGAAAATCGATATAGGGCAGGTGATCGTACCAGACCGGGTCGTGCAGGCAGAGCGACTTGTAGCGCCTGCGCCATGAGTCGCCCGGACGCTCGTTCTTCTCGATGATGATGGCCGGCACGCCGAGCTGCTTCAGCCGGGCGCCGAGCGCTATACCGCCCTGGCCGCCGCCGATGATGACGACATAGGGCTGCTTGGTGTGGCCAAGCTCGGCGATCTCGTCGTCGCGCTCCTCACGCCAGGTCTTGCGGCCCTTGCCGTGTCCGTGCTTGGCGCCGAGCGGGCGGGTGAAGCCCGCTTTCTCCTCATGGCCTTTCAACTCAGCCATCGTGGTGAGCAGGGTCCAGATCAGGTCGCCATTGAACCGCACAAGGCCAAAGCCGCGCGCCGTACTCGTCTCGAAGGTGATCCAAGCGGTGATGACGCCGCCGTCCTCGCTCGCTTCCTCGCCCTTGGCCACCGACCAGCCGGTCGGCTTGGTGCTGGCCAGCGTTGCCCGCAGCATGTCGCGAACCTGGTCCTGACCTTCCATCGTCTTCAGGTTCCAGGTGAAGGTGACGAGGTCGCGCCAGTAGCAGTCGGCCTGGAAGCAGTTGACGGCGCTGTCGACGTCGCCGGCCTCCAGCGCGTTGCCAAACTTGTCGAGCAGCGCCTGCGCCTTGGTGGTGGGTGTTCTCTCGAGCATTTGTTCTCCTCCACTTGCTAGAGTGCGCCATGAGTAGCAAGCGGCGTGCCAATCGTGACGCTCATTAGGGATTACAATGGAATCAATCTGTTAGGACGCTCTTCCGTCGTCTTGCCTGTTGCGTTTCTGTTGCAGGCGCTACGGCGCGCCACAGCCCTTACAACGTTAGTTCGGCGCTTCCAGCCGTAGGCGCTTCATCCGGCGATGCACCGTGGTGCGGTCGACGCCGAGACGCCGTGCAGCTTCGGAAATGTTCCAGCCGGTTGCCGCCAGCACGGTCAGCAGGGCGCCGCGCTCTTCCTCGGGCGAGGGCGCGCGCAGCGCAACCAGGCTTGCGGATGAGGCCGCGGGCGCCGCGCGAGACGTGGCGAAATCGGGCAAGTCTGAAGGCTGGATCGTCTCATTATCGCAAAGCGCCACCGCCAGATCCACGGCGTTGACGAGTTCGCGGATGTTGCCGGGCCAGTCATGGCGGATCAGCGCCAGCCGTGCCGCCGGCGACAGTTTTGCCGACCGGCCGGCAAGGCGCGCGCGCTCGCCGACCAGCCGTTCCAGCAGCCATTCGAAATCGGTGCGCTCGCGCAGCGCCGGCAAGCTCAGCGCGGCGGCGTTGAGCCGATAGAACAGGTCCTCGCGGAAACGGCTTTCGGCAACAAGTTGGCGCAGGTCATGATGCGAGGCGGAGATGACCTTGATGTCGACGGGCCGAGGCGCAATGCCGCCGACGGGGACCAGTTCGCGCTCGGCGATCACCCGCAAAAGCCGCGATTGCAGCGCGTAAGGCATATCTCCGATCTCGTCGAGGAACAGCGTGCCGCCGTCGGCGCTCTCGACTAGGCCCTTGCGTCCCTTGGCTGTGGCGCCGGTAAAGGCGCCCGCGGCATGTCCGAACAGCTCGCTCTCGATCAGATGTTCCGGGATGGCCGCGCAATTGATGGCCACGAACGGGCCGGTGCGCCCGGAGCTGTCATGCAGCGCACGGGCGAGATGTTCCTTGCCGGAGCCGGTTTCGCCATGGATCAGGATCGGGATCGTGGTGCGCGCCAGCTTGGCGGCTCTGATCTGCATTGCCGCCATGGCCGGGTCGCCCCCCGAAAGCTCGGCGATCGGTCCAGGCAGCACTTCGACGGGGGTGCGGCGTCCGCTCGGCGGCTGCGGCTCGATGGCGTGCGCGAAGAGCGCGCTGCCGTTGCGGCCGAACACCAGACGCTCCTCGGTCGGGCGGCCGCGCGTCAAATTCGGCAAGTCGTCGATATCCATGTCGAGGTAACGCGAGATCGGCTGGCCGATCGGCGAGGAGCGCCGCCAGTCGATGCCACAGGCCTGCGCCAGAAGCAGGGCTGCGCCGCGCGTCGTGCCGAGGATGCGGCCTGACCCATCGAGCGCGATGGCCGCTTCCGGATCGACGTCGAGGAATTCGGGCGAGCGGGAGAAGCGCAGCACCCATTCCGAATGCATCTGCGCCATCAAATTGGCGAGCTCGATGCGCCGGGCCGACGCCGTCACCAGGTGAAGGGCAAGGTTCTGGCTGACCTTCGCCTGCGGCGAGCGCAGCAGCGATATGTCGAGCACGGCGGTCAATTCGCCCTTGGTATCGAAGATCGGCGCGGCGGTGCAGGAGAGTGGCGTGTGGGTGGTGTCGAAATGGTCGGTTTGGTGAATGGTCATCGCCTCGCCTGTGACGATGCAGGAACCGACGCCACAGGTCCCGGTGCGGCTCTCCGACCATTCGGAGCCGAGATAGAGACCGGCCGTGCGCAACTGGTCCATGAACAGCGGATCGCCGAGGAAGTCGACGGTGACGCCCTTTGCGTCGGCCAGCAGCAAGACATAGTTCTGGCCCGCTACCTGCTTGAACAATGTCTCCAACCCGCTGCGGGCAATGGCGATCAGCCGCTCCGACTGCTCGCGGTGCTCGCGCAGCTGGGTATCTGGAACGATATAGGCTTCCGTCGGCCTTGCCGGGTCGAGCCGATGCGTGTCGATGCAGCGCAGCCAGGATTGGACCACGATATCGTCGCGGGCCGATCGCGCGCCGGACAATACCTGTTCGATCTCGCGGATATGCTCCCGCTCTCCAGCCATGCGTCCTCCTCGCACGTCCTTTGCCAGCGCATAGTGGTGCCTCAGAGAGGCACGCTCAACTATACTATGGTAGCTGTACCATGGGAGCACGCCGACGCCGTTTTCACAGGTGGGTGAATTTGCAAGGGACCCCATTGACGAGCCCGCGTTTTCGCCCTTATTGTCCGCGCCCATGAAAACGGCACTCATTCTCGTAGGCTGGCGCGTGGGCAAGGCGGTGTAACCGCCGGGCGAAAACCTCCCATGCGCATCACACAGGCTCCCTCGGGAGCCTTTTTTATTGCCTTCAATCCAACTAAACGAGCAGCAAATCGCCAGACGGCGACAGTACGGGACCAGACCGATGAGCAACGGACAGAACGAGCGGCGCGAGATGACTGGCGCGGAGATGGTGGTGCAGGCGCTGAAGGATAACGGCGTCAAGCACGTCTTCGGCTATCCGGGCGGCGCGGTCCTTCCGATCTATGACGAGATTTTCCAGCAGGACGATGTCGAGCACATACTGGTCCGGCACGAGCAGGGCGCCGGCCACGCGGCCGAAGGCTATGCCCGCTCGACCGGCAAGGCCGGCGTGCTTTTGGTGACGTCCGGTCCCGGCGCTACCAATGCGGTGACGCCGCTGCAGGACGCGCTGATGGATTCCATTCCGCTGGTCTGCCTCACTGGCCAGGTTCCGACCTCGCTGATCGGCTCCGACGCCTTCCAGGAATGCGACACGGTCGGCATCACGCGGCCCTGCACCAAGCACAATTGGCTGGTGAAAGACGTCAACGATCTCGCCGCCACCATCCATGAGGCGTTCCATGTCGCGACGACCGGCCGGCCCGGCCCGGTGGTGGTCGACATTCCGAAGGACGTGCAGTTCGCCAAGGGCATCTACGTGCCGCCTCAGACCGCACCCCGCACCAGCTACCAGCCGAAGGTCCAGGGCGACCTGGAAAAGGTCAAAGCCGCGGTCGAGCTGATGGCCGGCGCGAAAAAGCCGATCATCTATTCGGGCGGCGGCGTCATCAATTCGGGACCGGAAGCGAGCCACCTGCTGCGCGAGCTGGTCGACCTCACCGGCTTCCCGATCACCTCGACGCTGATGGGGCTCGGCGCCTATCCGGCATCCGGCAAGAACTGGGTCGGCATGCTCGGCATGCACGGCACCTACGAAGCCAATATGGCCATGCACGACTGTGACGTGATGGTCTGCATTGGCGCGCGCTTCGACGACCGCATCACCGGCCGGCTCAACGCATTCTCGCCGAACTCGAAGAAGATCCACATCGATATCGACCCGTCCTCGATCAACAAGAACGTCCATGCCGATGTCGGGATTCTCGGCGATGTCGGCCGCGTGCTGGAAGATCTGGTGCGGCTGTGGCGGGCGACCGCAAAGACCGACAAGAAGGCGCTCTATCCGTGGTGGGAGCAGATCGCGAAATGGCGGGCGCGGGACTCGCTCGCCTACAAGATGAACAACGATGTCATCATGCCGCAATACGCGATCCAGCGGCTCTATGCGCTGACCAAGGACATGGACACCTACATCACCACCGAGGTCGGCCAGCACCAGATGTGGGCGGCGCAGCACTATCATTTCGATAAGCCGAACCGGTGGATGACGTCGGGCGGGCTGGGCACGATGGGCTACGGCCTGCCGGCTGCGCTCGGCGTGCAGATCGCGCACCCCGATGCGCTGGTCATCGACATCGCCGGCGACGCTTCGGTGCAGATGACGATGCAGGAGATGAGCTCGGCGGTGCAGTATGAGGCGCCGATCAAGATCTTCATCCTCAACAACCAGTATATGGGCATGGTGCGCCAGTGGCAGCAGCTGCTGCACGGCAACCGGCTGTCGCATTCCTACACCGAGGCGATGCCGGACTTCGTCAAGCTGGCGGAAGCCTATGGCGGCCACGGCATACGCTGCGACAAGCCGGACGAGCTCGACGACGCGATCCGCGAGATGATCTCGGTGAAGAAGCCGGTTCTGTTCGACTGCCGCGTGGCGACCTTGGCCAACTGCTTCCCGATGATCCCGTCGGGCAAGGCGCATAACGAGATGCTCCTGCCCGACGAGGCGACCGACGAAGCGGTGGCCAACGCCATCGACGCCAAGGGCAGGGAACTGGTGTAGGCAGCTACTTGATCAGGATTCTTGGAGCGTGATCTTCTCCGAAAACCGGTTCCCACTTTTCGGGATCATGCTCTAAGGCGGGGCTGTCGCGAGAAAGCCGTGCGCAAACAGAGAATTAGCTCAAAAGTCTGAAATCGAGATTGACGTCATGAACGCACAGCACCTTCAACCGACCGGCTCCGCCTATTTCATCGCCAAGGAAACCGAGAAGCCGGAAACGCACACGCTTTCCGTGCTGGTCGACAACGAGCCGGGCGTGCTTGCCCGCGTCATCGGCCTGTTTTCCGGCCGCGGCTACAACATCGAAAGCCTGACCGTCTCCGAGACCGAGCATGAGAAGCATCTGTCGCGCATCACCATCGTGACGCGCGGCACGCCGCATGTGATGGAGCAGATCAAGAACCAGCTCGAGCGGATCGTGCCGGTGCACCGGGTGGTCGACCTGACCGTGCGCTCGCATGAGCTTGGGCAGGAGCGGCCGCTGGAACGGGAACTCGCGCTGGTCAAGGTCGCAGGCACCGGCGATGCCCGTGTCGAGGCGCTTCGTCTCGCGGATGCTTTCCGCGCCTCGGTCATCGACGCCAACACCGAGCATTTCATCTTCGAGATCACCGGCAAGGGATCCAAGCTCGACCAGTTCATCGCCATCATGAAGCCGCTCGGCCTGGTCGAGATCTGCCGCACCGGGGTGGCGGCGATGAATCGCGGCCCGCAGGGAATGTAATCAGGACGACCATCCTGTTGTCCAGCTTTGGCCCGGCGGTTGCCCGTTTCTGGCTTTTGCGCACTTGCTAAAAGGACAGTAAGGCTGACATATCCGGGAGGATAACATGTCGCTCGACGCATTCCTTGCCCTGTTGGTCTATGCCTTCGTGACGTCGATCACGCCGGGGCCGAACAACCTCATGCTGCTCGCTTCCGGCGTCAATTTCGGTATCGCCAGGACGGTTCCGCATATGCTGGGCGTCAGCATCGGCTTTCTCGTCCTGCTGCTGGCCGTCGGCTTCGGGCTCGGCGCGGTGCTGACGGCGTTCCCGGCGTTGCATACGGCGCTGAAGATCGCGGGCGCCGCCTACCTGCTCTACCTCGCCTGGAGGATCGCCATGTCGCGCTCGATGAGCGACGGAAAAGGGGCGGATGGACGGCCGATGCGCTTCATCGACGCCGTTGCCTTCCAGTGGGTCAACCCCAAGGCATGGGTGATGGCGATCACCGCGATGGCCGTCTACACCAATGCCAATCACCCGTTCGTCTCGGTAGCGCTCATCTCGATCGCCTTCACCATCGTCAACCTGCCCAGCGTTTCGGTGTGGGCCGGCTTCGGCACGGCGCTGCGCGGCTTCCTGTCGGATCCGGTTCGGCTGAAATGGTTCAACATCGCCATGGGAGTGTTGCTCGCGGCGACGCTGTGGCCGATGCTCCGCTGACGGCATTTTTGGACTGACGCGAGGGTCCGCGACGGCATATTAGCCGGCTGCCCAACGTTTGTGCACTGCACATTAAATCTTCGTAATGCCGCGTTTTGGCTCTTTTCTGCCAGAGCCTTGTCCTATCTATTCGGCGAAAATCGCGGCAAAGGGCCGTGAATCGAGCTAATATGGACCACCGGGATCGGCGTGTCGGGTAGAGGGCTTATTTGTCGATGCGCGGAAAAATAGCCTTTGCAGTTGCTGCTGTCGCCTGCCTGGCGGGCGCCGGGCTCTATTTTTCGCCCGAGACATTGACCAAGGTCCAGCAGCTGATTTCGGGCAAGCAGGCTGGCGTGGCCGCCGCGGACAAGACGGCGAGCGGCGATAAAGCGGCCGGCGCCCCGGACAATGCGAAAGGCGACAATGCGAAAGGCGGCGGTCCGCGTTCGGCCTCGATCGTCTCCGCCACCGCGACGACCGCCGATTTCCCGATACGCCGCTATGCCATCGGCTTCGTCTCGTCACCGGAGGTGGTCAACATCAATGCCCGTGTTTCCAGCCAGATCGTGTCGATCGCGGTCAAGGACGGGCAGATGGTCAAGGCCGGCGACCTGCTGATCTCGCTCGATGACCGCGCGCTGAGGGCGCAGCTCGCCAAGGATCAGGCGCAGCTCATCAAGGACCAGGCGATGCTGGTGAGCGCCCAGGCCGACCTGCAGCGCGCCAAGGACCTCGTCGCCAAGCAGGCCGGCACGCAGCAGACCTACGATCAGGCGCTGGCGGCGCAGAAGGCCGCGGCCGCCACGATTGACGGCGACAAGGCGACCATCGATGCCGACACCGTGCAGTTGAGCTATGCGACCATCTCGGCGCCGATCTCGGGTCGGCTCGGCGCCGTCAACGTCTCGGTCGGCGATCTCGTCACCACCAGCAACGGCAACTCAGGCAGCTCGACGCCGCTGGTCACCATCACCCAGATGGACCCGCTGCAGGTGAACTTCACGCTGCCGGAGAGCAACCTTGCCTTGTTGCACAAGGCGCTCGCCGATCCGCAGCAAGGCGACGTGACGCTGACCAAGGACGGCGATCCCACGCCGATCGGCAAGGGCACGCTCGACTTTGTCGATTCCAGCGTCGATACGGCGTCCGGCACCATCGCCACGCGGGCGAGCATACCGAATCCGGATCTTTCGCTGTGGCCCGGGCAATATGTGAACGTGGTGCTCGAGGCCGGCACGATGCCGCAGATGACCTCGGTTCCGACGGTCGCGGTGCAGCCCAGCCAGAAGGGCCCGTTCGTCTATGTCGTCAAACCGGACAACACGGTCGAAATGCGGCCCGTGCAGGTGGCGCTGACGGTGGGCGACAACAGCGCCGTCAGCCAGGGGCTGAAGAGCGGCGAGAAGGTCGTCGTCGAAGGCCAGACACGGCTGAAGAATGGCGCCGCCGTGCATGAAGGCAAAGCAGCCGGATCCAACGACCAAGTATCACCCAAGGTCGCGGAGGCAGACAAGGCCGGCGGGGCGAGCCAATGATCTCCGAATTCTGCATTCGCAGACCCGTCGCCACGCTGCTGATGTCGTTCGCCCTCATCCTGGGCGGTATCTTTGCCTACAAGTTCCTGCCGGTGGCGGCACTGCCAAGCGCCGAGTTCCCGGTGGTCAACGTCTCCGCGTCGTTGCCCGGAGCCTCGCCGGAGACCATGGCGACATCGGTGGCGACGCCGCTGATCAAGCAGTTCGCCACCATCGCCGGCATCGATTCGATCTCGACCACGAATTCGCTTGGCCAGACCTCGATCGCCATCCAGTTCGTGTTGAACCGCAACATCGATGCCGCGGCTGCGGACGTGCAGGCCGCCATCGCGCGCACGCAGAAATCGCTGCCTCCGCAAATGACCTCGCCGCCCAGCTATCGCAAGGTCAATCCCGCCGACGCGCCGATCCTTCTGATGTCGCTGGTCAGCGATACGGTTCCGCTGACGGATCTGGACGCCTTCGCCGAAAACGTGATCTCGCCGTCGCTTTCGACCATCGACGGCGTGGCGCAGGTTTCGATCTTCGGTCAGCAGAAATACGCGGTGCGAATCCAGATCGATCCGACAGCGCTTGCGGCGCGCGGCATCTCGATAGACCAGCTGCAGGCGGTCGTCGCTTCCGCCAACAGCAACACCCCGCTCGGCGTGTTGCAGAACGACAAGCAGCAATTGACGATCACCGCCAACACGCAGCTTGGCAACGCAGCCGGCTTCTCCAACCTTATTATCGCCACCAAGAACGGCCACCCGGTGCGGCTGGGCGAGGTGACGCGCGTCGTCGATTCAGTGCAGACCACGACGACGGCGAGCTGGTACGACGGCACACGCGCGATCATCATGGCCGTGCAGCGCCAGCCCGACGCCAACACCGTCGACGTCGTCGACAAGGTCAAGGCGATGCTGCCGTCGTTCCAGGACCAGATGCCGGCGGCGGCGAGCATCAAGCTGCTCAACGACCGATCGACCTCGATCCGCCAGGCCGTCGATGACGTTCAGTTCACGCTGCTGTTGACCATCGCGCTGGTGGTGATGGTGATCTTCGTGTTCCTGCGCAGGGTGACGGCGACGATCATCCCGGCGGTGGCGGTGCCGATCTCGCTGATCGCCACGCTCGGCGCGATGTTCCTGTTCGGCTTTTCCATCGACAACATCTCGCTGATGGGACTGACGCTGGCAGTTGGCCTCGTCGTCGACGACGCCATCGTGATGCTCGAAAACATCTTCCGCCACATGGAGGAGGACGGGCTATCGGCTTTCGACGCGTCGCTGAAAGGGGCGCGCGAGATCGGCTTCACCATCATCTCGATCTCGATCTCGCTGGTGGCGGTGTTCATCCCGGTGCTTTTGATGGGCGGCGTGATCGGGCGCATCTTCAACGAATTCGCCGTCGTGGTGACCGTCGCCATCCTTGCCTCCATGTTCGTCTCGCTGACGCTGACACCGATGCTTTGCTCGCGTCTGCTGTCGGTGACCAAGGCGGATCGCGAGGCGCATGGCGCCGGCCACAGGCATGACATCGTCACCCGTGCCTATGATTGGCTCTTGAGCTTCTGCCTGCGCCACACCTTCCTGATCTTCCTGGTCTTCATCGCCACTGCCGCGGCGTCGGTGTGGGTGATCCAGATCTCGCCGAAGGGCTTCTTCCCGCAGGAGGATATCGGCCAGATATCGGTGACGACGATCGCGCGCCAGGACATTTCGTTCGACGCCATGGCAAAGCTGCAAGGGCAGGTGGCCAGCGTGTTCTCGAAGTCGCCCTATGTCGACCATGTGGCCTGGTCGGCGGGCAACGGCAACAACGCGCTCAACCAGGGACAGCTCTTCGTCCAGCTCAAGGGGAAGGATCAGCGTCCCAACATCGAGAAGGTGCTCGCGGATTTGAGACGCCAACTGTCCGGCGTGGCGGGTATCGAGACCTATATGCAGCCGGTGCAGAACCTCAGGCTGGGCTCGCGGCAGTCCGCCAGCGCCTACCAGCTCGTGGTCCAAGGCCTCGATACCGGTCAGACCGCCATCTGGGCGCAGAAGCTGAATGACGCGATGGCAGCCGACCACACGATTTTCACCGACGTCACCAGCGACCTCCAGAACAATGCCTTGCAGGCGTCGCTTGTGATCGACCGCGACAAGGCCGCCCAGCTCGGCATCGACACCGACACGCTGCGTTCGGCCCTCTATGGCGGCTTCGGCACAGACCAGGTCTCAACGATCTTCGGTTCGGCCGACAGCTACGAGGTCATCACCGAGCTGGACCCCAAGATCAGCTGGTCGCCGGAGCGGATGCTGGCGATCCAGGTGAGGACGGCGAGCGGAAGCCTTGTACCGCTCGGCGCTTTCGCCCGCGTCGACCGCACGGCCGGCGCCTTGACGGTCAACCAGCTTGGGCAGCTGCCCGCGGTGACGATCTCCTACAATCTGCCGCAGGGCGTATCGCTCGGCGACACGGTGACCCGCATCGACCAGCTCAAGGAGCAGATCGGCATGCCGACGGCGATCTCGACCACCTTCGCCGGCACCGCCAAGACCTTCCAGGATTCGCTCGCCAACCAGGGCCTGCTGATCGGCGGCGCGATCCTGACGATCTATATCGTGCTCGGCATGCTCTATGAGAGCTTCATCCACCCGCTCACCATCCTCACCGGCCTGCCATCGGCGGTGCTCGGCGCCGTGGTGGCGCTGCGCTTCGCCGGCATGGACCTTTCGGTGATCGCGGTGATCGGCATCCTGATGCTGATCGGCATCGTCAAGAAGAACGGCATCATGATGGTCGACGTCGCGCTGGAGCTCAGGCGACAGGGCATGTCGGCGAAGGACTCCATCCACAAGGCCTGCCTGATGCGTTTCCGGCCGATCATGATGACGACGCTTGCCGCGTTGATGGGCACGTTCCCGATCGCGCTCGGCACCGGTGCCAGCGCCGAATTGCGCCAGCCGCTCGGTGTCGCCGTGGTCGGCGGCCTGCTCGCCTCGCAGGCGCTGACGCTGTTCGTGACGCCGGTGATCTACGTCTATTTCGAGAATTTCTCCGGCTGGCTGCTCGGCTTCTCCTCGAAGAAGAGCCGGCCGGCGCTGCATGTGGTGGAAAGCGGCGAGCAAGCCTCGCTGTTCGATGGCGAACCCGAGCCGCAGAAGACGGCGGCCGAGTAGATCGCTCCGACTGGCCCAAGCCGTGGCGCTTGCGGCCGGCCGCAGCCGATCCTAGTCTGTGACCATGCCCCATGATCACGACCACGACAACGAGCTCGATCCGTTCGCGGCGCGCGTGCGCGCGCTGGAGACGATCCTGACCCAGAAGGGCCTGATCGATCCAGCGGCCATCGACGTCATCGTCGACACCTATGAGACGAAGATCGGCCCCCGCAACGGCGCCAGGGTGGTGGCGAAGGCCTGGAGCGATCCTGCCTACGCCGAGTGGCTGAAGCGCGACGCGACCGCGGCGATCGAATCGCTCTCCTACACCGGCCGCCAGGGCGAGCACATGCAGGCCGTGTTCAACACAGAGGAGACGCACAATCTCGTCGTCTGCACGCTCTGCTCCTGCTATCCGTGGTCGGTGCTCGGCCTGCCGCCGGTCTGGTACAAGGCGCCGCCTTACCGCTCGCGGGCGGTGATCGATCCGCGCGGTGTGCTGGAGGAGTTCGGATTGTCGCTGCCCAGCGCCAAGAAGATCCGCGTCTGGGATTCAACCGCCGAGCTTCGCTATCTGGTGGTGCCGATGCGGCCCAAGGGCACCGAAGGCTGGAGCGAGGAGCAGCTCGCCGGGCTGGTCAGCCGCGATGCGATGATCGGCACGGCCGTCGCGAAGGAGCCGGCATGAACGGGCCGCAGGATCTCGGCGGGCAGATGGGTTTCGGGCCGGTCGCGCCCGAGACGGACGAACCTTATTTCCATGCGGCATGGGAAAGGCGGGCGCTGGGCGTCACGCTCACCGCCGGCGGCATGGGCGCCTGGAACCTCGACGAAAGCCGGCATGCGCGGGAATCGCTGCATCCCGCCGATTATTATTCATCGAGCTACTACCAGATCTGGATCAAGGCGCTGGAGGTGCTGCTCAAGCGCCACGGCTTCGTCACCGAGCGCGACCTTGCCGCCGGCAAGGCGGTCGATCCGGCCGCGACGCCGAAAAGGGTGCTGAAGGCGGCGGATGTGCCGGCCGTGCTCGCCAAGGGCGGCCCGTGCGACCGGCCCGTCGCCACGCCGGCGCGGTTCCACGCTGGCGATCGCGTGCGGACGAAGAATTTTAATCCGACCGGCCACACGCGTCTGCCACGCTATGCGCGTGCCAGGACCGGGACGATCGAGGCGGTGCGCGACGGTTTCGTCTTCCCCGACAGCAACGCGCATGGCAGGGGTGAGAACCCGCAATGGGTCTACACGGTGGTGTTCGACGGAACGGAAATCTGGGGCGAGGGCGCCGATCCAACGCTCAGCGTCTCGATCGATGCCTGGGAGAGCTATCTTGAGCCGGCCTGAGGCCAAGTTGCCAGCGGGCTTCGACGAGCCGGTCTTCGCCGAGCCTTGGCAGGCCGAAGCCTTCGCCCTGACCGTCGCGCTGCACGGCAAAGGGCTGTTCTCGTGGAGCGAATGGGCGGAGGCTTTGTCCGCCGAGGTTAAGCAGCCGGGCGCGGCACCGGACGGCCACGATTATTACGAACACTGGCTGGCGGCGCTGGAAAAGCTGCTGGCGGCCAAGAGTGTCGCCGGCAAGGGCGAGGTGGACGAGCTCGCCGCCGCCTGGGAACGCGCCGCGCGTGCGACACCACATGGCAAGCCGGTCCTGCTGGAGAATGATCCGGGCGCAAGCCGATAGATCGCCTTTGTTCTCTTTACGTTCCGTTTTGTGGCTGATAGCCTGACTTGTCGGAGGCGCTGGTGATTGTCACCGACAACGGTCGATATGGCGGCCAATCTTGTTTTTCGCCTGCGAATCCGGTCTGTCGCACTGATGGAATTTTCTCCCCAACAGGACGAGGCCCTGAAAGCGGTCGGGCGCTGGCTCAAGGAGGGCCGGCCGCAGGTCTTTCGGCTGTTCGGCTATGCCGGCACGGGCAAGACGACGCTGGCGCGTTATTTCGCCGAGCATGTCGACGGGCAGGTGCAGTTCGCAGCCTTCACCGGCAAGGCGGCGCAGGTGCTGCGCTCCAAGGGCGCGACCAACGCCCGCACCATCCATTCGCTGATCTACAGGCCGAAGGGCGAGGAATCGGTCGAGGACGAGGTGACCGGCAAGACCTCGATGTCGCCGACCTTTTCGCTCAACCGGCAAAGCCCGATTTCGCGGGCCAAGCTCGTCGTCATCGACGAATGCTCCATGGTCGACGAGCAGCTTGGCCGCGACCTGCAGAGTTTCGGCACGCCGATCCTGGTGCTTGGCGATCCGGCCCAGCTGCCGCCGATCTCCGGCGGCGGCTTCTTCACCGAGCATGAACCCGACGTGTTGTTGACGGAAATCCACCGCCAGGCGCGCGACAATCCGATCATCCGGTTGGCGCTCGACGTGCGCGAGGGCCGCGAGTTCATGCATGGCGACTATGGCACGGCGCAGGTGATCGGCAGGGAAGCCGTCAACCAGGAGCTGGTGCTCAAGGCCGACCAGGTGCTGGTCGGCACCAACCGCACGCGCCGGCGCTACAATCAAAGGCTGCGCGAGCTGAAGGGGTTCAATGCCGATTTCCCGCAAGCCGGCGACAAGCTGGTCTGCCTGCGCAACGATCCGGCCAAGGGGCTGCTCAACGGCTCGCTCTGGAAGGTGATGACCTCCTCGCGCGAGACGGTGAAGCCCGGCATCAACTTGCTTGTCTCACCGGAGGAGGACGATCCCGACCGCGGCGTCGCCAAGATCAAGCTGCTCAAGGCGGCGTTTGAGGATCCGGACGCCGAAATCCCCTGGCAACAGAAGAAGCGCTTCGACGATTTCGACTACGGCTACGCCTTGACTGTGCACAAGGCGCAGGGCTCGCAGTGGAACGACGTGGTGCTGTTCGACGAGAGCTGGGCCTTCAAGGAGACAAGGCAGCGCTGGCTCTATACGGCAATCACTCGGGCAGCCGAACGGCTGACAGTGGTACGCTGACGCCTGCGAAGGTCACGTGGGCCTTGCGCCAAGCCACCGCCAGGCGGCTTCCTCGTCGTCCACGCCAAAGTGCCTGAATTCGAAAGGCAGCACCTTTGGAAAGAGGCCGGCGACGAGGGAGGCCCAACTCGGCTCGCCGATGGCCGCGCAGCGCACGATATGTTGCAACGCGTCGGCGACGCCCTGCCGCAGCGTGTCTCGTGAAATATTGGCCCAGTCCACGCTTTCCTCGTCGGTCAGCCTGATCAGCGCGTCGATCCTCGGATGGAGCGCGTAGGCGGCCTCTAGCAGGCCGAACAGGTTTTCCGCGTCGGCCGGCGAGACATCGCCAACGACATCGATGGCGAAAAGCGCGTCGCGGTTGGTCTCGATGCGGCGGATCGCCGGCACGGCTTCGAGGTGCTTCACTGCCAAACCCTTGCGCTCAAGCAATTCCAGGAAAAGCACGAAGCGGTTTTCCGTCCGGAATTGCGTTAAAACAGAGAGGTTTAACCTCCATCGATCCCTGGAACACGCGAAACCCTCTATCTGTTCCCGTCAAAGGCGGTATAGATGCCCGCCGATCCACTGGACCCCAGCTCATGCCTGCCAAGCTTTCGGTCAACCTCAACGCCGTCGCCATGCTGCGCAACCGTCGCGACCTGCCATGGCCAAGCGTCACCGGGCTTGGCCGCATCGCGCTTGCCGCCGGCGCGCATGGGCTGACGGTGCATCCCAGGCCCGACGAGCGGCACACCAGGCATTCCGACCTGCCCGAGATCAGGGCGCTGATCGATGATGAGTTTCCCGGCGCGGAATTCAACATCGAGGGCTATCCGACCGAGGATTTCCTGGCGCTCGTCGAAAAGAACCAGCCCGAGCAAGTGACGCTGGTGCCGGACGACCCGGCGCAGGCGACCTCGGACCATGGCTGGAACTTCGTCGCCCAGGCGGCGTTCCTCACTCCGATCGTCAAGCGGTTGAAAAAGGGCGGCTTCCGCGTGTCGCTGTTTTCCGACGCGGATTCGGACGGGGTCAACGCGGCTCGCGACACCGGCGCCGACCGCATCGAACTCTATACCGGCCCCTATGGCGGCTTCCACTCCGATTCAGCAAAGGCGGCGAAAGAACTGGAAAGACTGGGAAAAACCGCCGACGCCGCATTCAAGGCTGGGCTGGGCGTCAATGCCGGCCACGATCTGACCGTGGAGAACCTGCCGGCATTGGCCAAACGCATCCCGGCATTGGCCGAAGTATCGATCGGACATGGGTTGACAGCGGATGCGCTGGAGTATGGCATGGCCGGCACGGTCGGGCGGTTCTTGAAGGCCTGCGGATGGTAGGGGACTTTGTGTAATTTCGGCAGTCTTGGTGCGTCCCGCGCGTTGCGGCGACCACGGAGCGTGACGAATCCGGTGAAATGGGGTTCATGGTGCTAGCCAACGCCAGCGAAACGGAATCCCTCGAACGCTCGGGCCATGCCGAAACCGAGCGGCAGCACAGCACCAAGGTGCTCATGCTTGGCGCGCTGGGCGTCGTCTATGGCGACATCGGCACGAGCCCGATCTACGCCTTCCGCGAGGCGCTGCATGCTTCGTCGAACTCGGTCGCGCGCCACGACGTGCTGGGCGTGCTCTCGCTGATCGTCTGGGCGCTCACTATCATCGTCACGATCAAATATGTCGCCTTCGTGCTCAGGGCCGACAACAAAGGCGAGGGCGGCACGCTGTCGCTGATGTCGCTGGCGCGCAGCGCCTATCCGCCTGGCTCACGCCTCATCCTGGTGATCGGCCTTTGCGGCGCGGCGCTGTTCTTCGGCGATTCGATCATCACGCCGGCGATCTCGGTGCTGTCGGCGGTCGAAGGCCTGGAAGTCGTCACGCCGGCGCTCGATCCCTATGTGGTGCCGATCACGCTGGTGATCCTGGCGGTGCTTTTCGCTGTGCAGCGCTTCGGCACCGGCAAGGTGGCGGCGGTGTTCGGACCCGTGACCGCGACATGGTTCGTGGCGATCGGCGTGGCCGGCCTCTATCATATCGTCGACGACCCGTCGGTTTTCCTGGCGATCAATCCCTATTACGCGCTCTATTACCTCGCCACCACGCCGACGGGCGCCTTCGTCACCGTCGGCGCCGTGTTCCTGGCGGTGACGGGCGCCGAGGCGCTCTATGTCGACCTTGGCCATTTCGGCCGCAAGCCGATCGTGCTGGCCTGGTTCGCGATCGTCTTCCCTTGCCTGCTCTTGAATTATTTCGGGCAGGGCGCGTTCGTGCTCTCGCATGGCGGCAAGCCCACCAATCCGTTCTTCCAGATGCTGCCCGAATGGGCGCTTATGCCGATGGTCGGCCTGGCGACCGCGGCCACGGTCATCGCCAGCCAGGCCGTCATCTCCGGCGCCTTCTCGCTGACAAGGCAGGCGGTGCAGCTCAACCTTCTGCCCCGGATCGAGGTGCAGCACACATCCGAGATGCAAAGCGGCCAGATCTATATGCCGAGGGTCAACCTTCTGGTCGCGCTCGGCGTGATGCTGCTGGTCGTGGGCTTCGGCAGCTCGAGCGCGCTTGCCTCCGCTTACGGCATTTCGGTGACCGGCGAGATGCTGATGACGACGGTGCTTCTGTTCGTCGTCATGCGCTGGCTCTGGAAATGGCAGCTGGCGCTGGCACTGGCGCTGGCGATGCTGTTCGGCGTCATCGATCTCGGTTTCTTCTCGGCCAATGTCGTCAAGCTCGTCGAGGGCGGCTGGGTGTCGATCACGGTCGCCTCCATCATGGGGCTGATCATGTGGACCTGGATCCGCGGCACCCGCTATCTGTTCGACAAGACGCGCCGCAACGAGATCCCGCTCGATTTCCTGGCCGCGAACCTGTCGAAGAAGAAGCCGCAGCTGGTGTCGGGCACCGCCGTGTTCCTGACCAGCGATCCGCTGAGCGCGCCGACCGCGCTGATGCACAGCCTGAAGCATTACAAGGTGCTGCACGAGAAGAACGTCATCCTCTCGGTGGTGACGGCGCCGCAGCCGGTGGTGCCCGACAGCGAGCGCGTCAAGCTGGAGACGGTCAACGAGCTGTTCATGCGCGTGACGCTGACCTTCGGCTACATGGAGCAGCCCAACATTCCGCGCGCCTTGGCGATCTGCCGCAAGCAGGGCTGGAAGTTCGATATCATGACGACGTCCTTCTTCCTGTCGCGGCGCTCTTTGAAGGCCTCGCCCAATTCCGGCATGCCGGTCTGGCAGGACCGGCTGTTCATCAGCCTGGCGCGAACGGCGGCGGACGCGACGGAGTATTTCCAGATCCCGACCGGACGCGTCGTCGAAATCGGCACCCAGGTCGCGATCTGATGAAACCGATTTTGCCGGATGAAAAGGTCCGGCCGTTCCGTAAACTGAAAGCCGTGCGCCGGCGGCATGGGAGCCCTCACGTCAGGGCACTTGATATTGCACTGCAGCAAGCGTAGAGCACCGCGCATTTTATCGGAGTGTCGTCCATGGCCCTTGCCAATGGTGGTGCAGACGCGGAACCCGCCGACCAACCGAGTCATGCGGAAATCAAGCAACACAGCACCAAGGTGCTGATGCTTGGCGCGCTGGGCGTTGTCTATGGCGATATCGGCACCAGCCCGATCTACGCGTTTCGCGAAGCGCTGCATGCTTCCTCAGGCGGCGACGTCGCCAATCGCGCCGACATTCTGGGCGTGCTGTCGCTGATCATCTGGTCGCTGACCATAACGGTCACCATAAAGTACATCATGTTCGTGCTGCGCGCCGACAACCGCGGCGAGGGCGGCGTGCTGTCCTTGATGGCGCTGGCGCGCGGTACCTTCCCTACGCGCTCGGCGATCGTGCTCGGCATTGGCATCGTGGGCGCATCGCTGTTCTTCGGCGACGCGGTCATCACGCCGGCCATTTCCGTGCTGTCGGCAGTCGAAGGCATGAATGTCGTCACACCGGCTTTCCAGCCCTATGTCGTTCCGCTGACCTTGCTGATTCTTGCGATGCTGTTCGCAGTCCAGCGCTTCGGCACCGGTGGCGTGGGCCTGGTGTTCGGCCCTGTCACAGCCATCTGGTTTCTCGCCATCGGCCTTTCCGGGCTGAAGCACATCATCGCCGATCCTGAAATCCTGTGGGCGATAAGCCCGCACTACATCGTGGCCTTCTTCATCAATTCGCCCGACGTGTCCTTCGTGACGGTCGGTGCTGTCTTCCTGGCCGTCACTGGCGCCGAGGCGCTCTATGCCGATCTCGGCCATTTCGGCCGCAAGCCGATCGTGCTGGCATGGCTGGCGATCGTGTTTCCCTGTCTGCTTCTCAACTATGCCGGGCAGGGCGCCTATGTGCTTGCCCAGAGCGGCAAGGTCGGCATGCCGTTCTTTGAAATGAATGAGGGCTGGACCTTGATCCCGATGGTGGTGCTGGCGACCGCGGCGACCGTCATTGCCAGCCAGGCGGTGATCTCCGGCGCCTATTCGCTGACGAGGCAGGCCGTGCAGCTCAACATGCTGCCGCGGCTCGAGATCCTGCATACGTCCGAAAAACAGTCCGGCCAGGTTTATATGCCGCGTGTCAACATGCTGATCGCGCTCGTGGTGATGATGCTGGTGGTCGGCTTCGGCGCTTCGAGCAAGCTGGCCTCGGCCTACGGCATCTCGGTCACCGGCAACATGCTGGTGACGACGACGTTGCTCTTCATAATCATGACGCGCATCTGGAAGTGGAACATCTGGCCGGCGGTCGCGCTGACAGCAGTCTTCGCGCTGATCGACATCGGCTTCTTCGCCTCCAACATCGTCAAGGTGTTCGAGGGCGGCTGGGCCTCGCTTGCGGTTGCTTTCGCCATCATCCTCGGCATGTGGACCTGGGTGCGCGGCAGCCGCTACCTGTTCGACAAGACCCGCCGCAACGAGATCCCGCTCGATTTCCTGGCCGCGAACCTGTTGAAGAAGAAGCCGCAGCTGGTGTCTGGCACCGCCGTGTTCCTGACCAGCGATCCGCTGAGCGCCCCGACCGCGCTGATGCACAGCCTGAAGCATTACAAGGTGTTGCATGAGAAGAACGTCATCCTCTCGGTGGTGACGGCGCCGCAGCCGGTGGTGCCCGACAGCGAGCGCGTCAAGTTGGAGACGGTCAACGAGTTGTTCATGCGCGTGACGCTGACCTTCGGCTACATGGAACAGCCCAACATTCCGCGCGCCTTGGCGATCTGCCGCAAGCAGGGCTGGAAGTTCGACATCATGACGACGTCCTTCTTCTTGTCGCGGCGCTCGTTGAAGGCCTCGCCCAATTCCGGCATGCCGATCTGGCAGGACAGGTTGTTCATCGGCCTGGCGAAGACGGCAGCGGACGCAACGGAGTATTTCCAGATCCCCACCGGACGTGTGGTGGAGATTGGCACGCAGGTCGCGATCTGACAGACTGCGCCGCATCGGCAGGAGCAGTGTCGAAGGGAGGCGGGCATGAGCGGCGACTTGGTGCTTGTGACCGGCGGGTCCGGCTTCCTTGGCGCTCACTGCATCCTTGCGCTTTTGAAGGCGGGCTACCGCGTGCGCACGACGGTGCGCTCGGCCAGGCGCGAAGCAGATGTTCTTGCCATGCTGAAGGTGGGCGGCGCCGAACCAGGCGACGCGCTTTCCTTCGCGCATGCCGATCTCATGAGCGACACAGGCTGGCCCGAAGCGGTTGCGGGATGCCGGTACGTCCTTCATGTCGCTTCGCCGTTCCCACCCGGCGTGCCGAAGCATGAGGACGACCTGATCGTCCCGGCCAGGGAAGGAGCGCTGCGCGTGCTGCGGGCCGCGCGCGATGCCGGCGTCGAACGCGTCGTGCTCACCTCGTCCTTTGCCGCCATCGGCTATGGCCAGACACCGGTCGCCGGGCAGCCGTTCACGGAGGAGAACTGGACCGATCTGTCGCAGACGGTGAGCGCCTATGTGAAGTCTAAGACGATGGCCGAGCGGGCGGCGTGGGATTTCATCGGTCGCGAAGGCGGGTCACTGGAACTGGCGGTGGTCAATCCGGTCGGCATCTTCGGGCCGGTCCTGGGGCCGGATCATTCGACGTCGACCGAGTTCATAAAGCGACTGATGGATGGCGAGATGCCCGGCCTGCCGCGCATGGTGTTCGGCGTGGTCGACGCGCGCGACGTCGCGGACCTGCATCTGCGCGCCATGACCGATCCCGCCGCCAAGGGCGAGCGGTTCCTGGCCATCAGCGGCGACTTCATGACGATGCTGGAGATTGCGCGGATACTGAAGGCGCGGCTGGGCAACGCAGGATCGCGCATCACGACCAGAGTGCTGCCGGACTGGCTGGTCCGGCTCGTCGGCCTGTTCGACGGGCAGGCGGCCCAGATCGTGACGGAGCTGGGCAAGCAGAGGAACGCCACGAGCGCCAAGGCCATGCGCCTGCTCGGCTGGACGCCGCGATCACGCGAGGACGCGCTTGTCGCGACCGGCGAGAGCCTGATCCAGCTCGGATTGCTCAAGAAGTCGAAGTGATGCGCGCCGGAGGGCTTCCCCAGGCGCGCCAGTTTTCAGCCGAGCAATGCGGCCTTGTTCGCTTCGAGGAACTGTTTCAGTGTCCGCGGCTTGCGGCCCGAGAGCTTTTCGACGGCATCGGTCACCTCAGCAATGCGACCGGCTCGGGTGTTGGCATCGAAGGAGACGATGATGCGGGCGAAATCCTCGGGAACGCCGGCAGCCTTGACGCCTTCGGTCAGCGCCTCGTCCGGCAGTTGGATAACCTCCAGCGGCTTGCCGGTCACCTCGCTTACCAGCGCTGCAATCTCGTTCGTGGTGTAGGCCTGCGGGCCGGTCAGCGTGTAGATGCGGCTTTCCTTGGAGCCGGACGCGAGGCCGGCGGCGATGGCGGCCGCCATATCGTCGCGCGCGCCGTGCGCGATGCGTCCGTCGGCGGCCGAGGTGTACCACTTGCCTGCCGAGATGGCATGCGGCAGCGACATGAACAGGTTCTCCTGATACCAGCCGTTGCGGAAGATGGTGTAGGGGATGCCGCTTGCCTTGATCGCCTGCTCGGTGCCGTGGTGGTCGCCGGCAAACAGCACGGGCGAGCCCGGCTCGGGATTTGGCATCGACGTGTAAAGCAGGTGCGAAACACCAGCCGCCTTGGCCGCGGCCACCGCCGTCTGATGTTGCTTCAGGCGCCGGCCAGTCTTCAAGTCTAGGTCGCCGGTCGAGATGATCAGCACGCGGTCGGCGCCTTCAAATGCCTTCTCCAGCGAGGTCCTGTCGTTGAAGTCGGCGGCCCGGACGGCGATGCCGAGCGCCGCCAGATCGGCGAGGTTTTCGGGATCGCGGGTGGTGGCGATGATGCTGGAGGGCGCAATTTTCTGCGCGTCCAGCAAGTGGTTGATGACGGCGCGGCCAAGCTGGCCGGAGGCGCCGGTGACGAGAAGGGTTTCGGTCATGGGAGGTCCCTGAAAATTGCGTCGAAGGCGGATCAATTGGCGGTCTCAAAAAGAGACCAGCACTAAAATAGGAATTGACCTCGGGCCGTAAAGAAGGCAGTTTTTCGGGAGGTAGGCACAGCCAGGGAACCACCCTGGACGACCTAAAGCGCGTCGCGATCTTTCAGATTCGCTCCATGCGCAGGTTTTGATTTTACGCATGTCTTTGTCCCGAAACCGGTTCCCACTTTCGGGAGACATGCTTTGGTTTCGATCAGCGGATGTCGTGATGGACAGCAAGATCTTCAATCTGAAAGCTAAGCTCGAAATCTATAAGGCCATGACGAACGGCGCCAATTTCGCCGACTGCCCGGTCCGCGACGTGATCCAGGGCATCAGCGGCAAATGGAGCTCGCTGCTGGTCATGGCGCTGGCCGAGAAGCCCTATCGCTTCGGCGAGCTGCGCCGGCTGGTTCCCGACATCTCGCAGCGCATGCTGACGCAGACGCTTCACGAGCTGCAGCGCGACGGCTATGTGCATCGCGAGGTTTTCCCGACCAAGCCGCCAAGCGTCGAATACAGCCTCACCGATCTCGGGCGCTCGATGTTCCTGCCGTTGCAACAGCTCATTCAATGGGCCGAGCTCAATCATGATGCTGTGCGCGACGCCCGCGCCGCCTTCGACGCCCGGATTTGAGCCTGGTTTCTTGCTGCAACTAATGCATGTCGCCCAGAAGTGTGCAGCGGTTCCGGGACAACGACATGCATCAAAATAAAGACTTAAAGCGCGTCGCCTGAAGCCGTTCAGCGCGACGCGCTCTAAGCGTCAAAGCGCCTGGTTGATTTGGCGCGATCAATCAAGGATTGTGCCCGCCGATCGGTCTGGGCGGGCAATGAGCAAGAATCTCGACATCGCGATTGCCGGCGCCGGCCCGGCCGGGTTGGCAGCGGCGCTTTATCTCAAGCGGGCCGGGCACAAGGTCACCATTTTCGAGCGCTTCGACGAGCCGAAGCCGGTCGGTTCGGGCCTGATCCTGCAGCCGACCGGGCTGACCGTGCTTGCCGATCTCGGGCTGCTCGACGAGATTCTTTCGCTTGGCAGCCGTATCGAGCGGCTGCACGGCACCGATGCCGGGAGCGGACGCACGGTGCTCGAAGTCCGCTACGACGCGCGCCGCGGCCGCCGCTTTGGTCTTGCCGTGCATCGTGCGGCGCTGTTCGGGGTGCTCTACCGCGCCGCCTTGCGCGAAGCGATCGCCATCGAAACCGATGTCGAGGTCGAGACGCTGGAGACGGCTGAGCGCGCGACGCTCGTCTGCGGCAATGGCAGGCGGCTCGGGCCGTTCGACCTCGTCGTCGATGCCAGCGGCGCCCGCTCGAAGCTGCGGCAATATCTCGGCGATGCCGCCATGCCGCGACCGCTCGCCTATGGCGCATTCTGGGCATCGCTCGGCTGGCGCGACGGCTTCGACAGAGGCGCGCTGCTGCAGCGCTACGACAAGGCAAGCATCATGGTCGGCGTGCTGCCAATCGGCCGGCCCGAGCCTGGCGCGCAAGACATGGCGGCTTTCTTCTGGAGCCTCAAGCCGGCCGATGCCGAACGGATAAAGGCCGAGGGACTCGAAGCATGGAAGGCGAGGGTGGTTTCGGTCTGGCCGGAGTGCGAGGCTTTCACCGGCCAGATCGACAGTTTCGAGCAGCTCTCGCTCGCCCGCTACGGCCACCACACGATGAGGCTGCCGGCCGGCCGGCGGCTTGCCGTCATTGGCGACGCCGCGCATTCGACCAGCCCGCAACTCGGGCAAGGCGCGAACATGGCGCTGCTCGACGCCGCCGCGCTCAGCCAAGCGCTAGCGCAGGCGAACGGCATCGATGACGCGCTTGCGACTTACGCAAGCGCGCGCCGTTGGCATGTGCGCGTCTTCCAGGCGCTGTCGTTGTCGCTGACGCCGTTCTATCAATCGGACTCCTCAGCCTTGCCCTTTGTCCGCGACCGGATGGTGGCGGGGCTGGCGAGAATTCCGCCGGGGCCGCAATTCCTCGCGGCCATGGTCGCCGGAACGGTGATCGACCCGTTCAGGCGGATCGGGCTCGCGGAGTTGCAATGGCCTGTCGCCGGATGATCCCGGACAGATAGGAACCCTTTGCCCGAAGGAACGCATGCAGCCGCTGCGGATAGTCCGGGCCGACGGCTTCCTTCACCGATCGCCTGTCGCTCAAGGCCGCGCGCCATGCCTGGACAAGCGGCTTGCCGTCGAGGATGCCGAAATCGCCGATGCGGTCGAACGTGTCGACATAGCGGAAGACCGGCCCGTAGACGGCATCGACCAGCGAGAAGCGCTCGCCGGCGAACCACGGACCGCTTTGCCTCGCCGACAGTTCCGCCTCCGCACGCGCGAACATCTCGGACAAGCCTCTGCTCTCACGGAGGAAAGCGCCTTCGTCGGCAGCGGAATAGAAGCGGCCGACGGCATTGAGGATGGCCGAGCCGAATTCGATCCAGGCGCGATGCCTTGCCCGCGCCAGCGGATCGGCCGGATGCAAGGGATTGGCTTCGGTCTCCTCGATGAATTCGAGGATGACGGCGGATTCGAAAATCACTGCCTCCGCATGGCCGTGCCGGACGCGCAGCAATGGCACCTTGCCGAGCGGCGAGACGGCTTTGAACCATTCCGGCTTGTTGGAGAGGTCGACATAGACCCGCTCGAACGCCACGCCTTTCTCGGCGAGCGAGATCGCCGCGCGCTGGACGTATGGGCACAGGTGATGGCTGACGAGGGTGAGGCTGGCGGTCATCTCACTCTCCCCAGACATAGTTGAGCGCGCCATCCTCGACGCGGGTCGACAGGAACATCAGGCGCGAGCCCTTCGGCGCCGGCCCTTCGAGACGCTCGCCGCTTGCCATGTCGAACTTCGCGCCATGCCATTGGCAGACGAAAGCACCGTCCTTGCAGTCGAGCGGTCCGCCGAAATGCAGGCAGGCATTGGCCGCGGCGCGGATGCGATCGCCGCTGCGCCAGACATGGACCTCGCGGCCGAAGAAAGGCGCAACCAGGCTGCCGGTCTGCGGGATATCGGCGATCTTGCAGATTTCGTGTTTCACGGGGATTTCTCCTTATCAATGCAATTGCATCTATATGGATGCAAATGCATTGATCGTCAAGCTTGATGCAATTGCATCTATCGACTAGGCTGCGCCGATGACGAAGAAATCCCCATCACCCGAGGCCATTGTCGCCTGGGCGCGCCTCATGCGCGTCTCGCGCCAACTGGTCGAAAGGACCGAGGATGCGCTGAAGGCAAACGGCCTGCCGCCGCTCGCCTGGTACGATGTGCTGCATGAGCTTGCCGAAGCAGGCGAGGGCGGGTTGCGGCCTTTCGAGTTGATCGATCGCGTCCTGTTGGCGCAGTACGGCGTCTCAAGGCTGCTGGCCCGTCTGGAGGCGGATGGCCTGGTCGAGAAGCTGCCTGTCTCCGACGACGGCCGCGGGCAGACCGTTCGCATCACGGCAAGCGGCCGGGAGATGCGCCGCCGCATCTGGGCGATCTATGGCGCTTCCATCACCGAACTGATGGGCGACAGGCTTTCCGCCAAGGAGCTGGGGGTGCTTGCCGGGTTGCTCGGGCGGCTGCGCGATCCGCCAGTCACGGACTGAAATCCATGGGCAGGCAAGCTTCAGGGCAGGTGCAAGGCCCATAGAAATGCGATCGTCGCCAGCGCACCGAGCGCGACACGGACCAGATGCATCCGGCCCCATTTGACGATCAACGATCTCGCCTGCGGACTGGCGGTCTCGACATCCATCGCCTCCAGCGTCCGGTTCGTCGGCATCATCACCAGCAGCGTCCATGGCCAAGGCAGAATGATGAGCAGCGCACCGGCAAGATACGCTGCCGCGCCGGTCAGCCACCAGGCGATAAGGCCGAGAACGCAGGCGATTAGGGCAATCGAGGCCTGCATGGCGGCGCCGCGCTTATAGGAGGGCTGCCATTCGCGCAGCAACGCCTGGTCATCGAGGCCAAGCCGCGCCGGCTGCTCGGCGACGCTGACATAGACAGCGGCACCGGTGAAGGCGGCGGCTACAGCCAGGGCGAGCAGACCGACCAGCATGTTATCCCTCCGGCAAGGAAATGGAAAATAGGGCTTGCATGACTTCGGGCAATACGGCATAGAGGCCGAACCGTAACGTACGGTACGCATCGTCGCGTGGACGTACTCCGAGGGCAAACGTGTTGCACAGCGTGCAGGATATCGACACAAGCGAAACGCTCACCGAGCGCCAGCAGGCGGTTCTGGATGCAGCGCTTCGCCTGCTGGTGGAGGAGGGCGACAACCTGACCATGACCGCGGTGGCGCGGCGGGCAAGCTGTTCCAAGGAAACGCTCTACAAATGGTTCGGAGACCGCGACGGACTGCTCAACGCTACGGTGCAATGGCAGGCGTCCAAGGTGCGTGTCGCGGCCGTCGACCGTGAGAGACTGGACATCGGTTCGCTCACAGCGAGCCTGGAGCGTTTCGCTTCAGATTGGCTGAAAGTTATCTCCAGCGATACGTCAATCGCGCTAAACCGTGTGGCGGTCAGCCATGCCGGTTCCGGCAAGGACGATCTCGGCGCCATCGTGCTGCAGAATGGCCGCTTCGCGCTCGCCAGGCGGTTGAAGCCGGTGCTTGAAGCCGGCCGGCAGGCAGGACTGCTCGATTTCGAGGACGCCGAGACGGCGTTCCGGACCTTTTTCGGCCTGGTCGGCCGCGACGTGCAGATCCGTCTGCTGCTCGGCGACCGGGTGGAATTGACTGAGGCGACGATCGGCGGCGATGCCCGCCGGGCGACGCAACAGTTTCTCGCTCTCTTCGGAGCAAACAACCGGCTGCAAAGCCTCTGATCTTCAAAAGGGAAGGAAGACGAAAATGCGTGTCTATTACGATCGTGACGCCGATCTCAATCTGATCAAGGGCAAGAAGGTCGCCATCATCGGCTACGGCAGCCAGGGCCGGGCGCATGCGCTCAACCTCAAGGATTCCGGCGTCAAGGAGATCGCCATCGGTCTCAAGGCCGGCTCGGCGACCGCCAAGAAGGTCGAGGCCGATGGGCTCAAGGTGATGAGCGTGGCGGACGCCGCCAAATGGGCCGACCTGATGATGATGGCGACGCCCGACGAACTGCAGGCCGACATCTACAGATCAGAGATCGCGCCGAACATCCGCGACGGCGCCGCGATCGCCTTCGCGCACGGCCTCAACGTGCATTTCGGCCTGATCGAGCCGAAAGCTTCGGTCGACGTCGTCATGATCGCGCCGAAGGGCCCGGGCCACACGGTGCGCGGCGAATACCAGAAGGGCGGCGGCGTGCCGTGCCTGGTCGCCGTCAACCAGGATGCTTCGGGCAACGCGCTCGACCTGGCGCTCTCCTATGCCTGCGGCGTCGGCGGCGGCCGTTCGGGCATCATCGAGACCAATTTCCGCGAGGAATGCGAAACCGACCTGTTCGGCGAGCAGGTTGTGCTGTGCGGCGGCCTGGTCGAGCTGATCCGCGCCGGCTTCGAGACGCTGGTGGAGGCCGGCTACGCTCCGGAAATGGCCTATTTCGAGTGCCTGCACGAAGTGAAGCTGATCGTCGACCTGATCTATGAAGGCGGCATCGCCAACATGAACTACTCGATCTCGAACACCGCCGAATGGGGCGAGTATGTCTCGGGCCCGCGCATCATCACCGCCGACACCAAGGCCGAGATGAAGCGTATCCTGAAGGACATCCAGACCGGCAAGTTCACCTCGGAATGGATGCAGGAATACCGGGCCGGCCTGTCGCGCTTCAAGGGTATCCGCCGCATGAATGACGGCCACCAGATCGAAGAGGTCGGCGCCAAGCTGCGCGCCATGATGCCGTGGATCGCAAAGAACAAGCTGGTCGACAAGGCGAAGAACTAGGAAGCTCGCGCCAATTCTACCCTGCCGGCCATCTGCCGCAGGTTTCTGCGCTTCCGGTGCTCGCGGACTTTATGTCCGCTCCGCTCCGGCCTTCGCCGGCCGAAGCCCTCATAAGCGTATCCGCTCTATGAAGGCTACGGCCGGCGTAGGCCGGTTCTCGAACCCGCACCAGCTGACTCGGCAGGGCGAATTGTCATCAAGCTTCCGGTTGCTGTAGTTTTAAGCCGGCGGAGCGATCCGCCGGCTTTTCCTTTGCCGGCGCGTAGCGTCGCCGCTGCTCAGCCGTAGTGCCAGTGCGGCTTGGGCTCGGTGCCCGTGAACTCGACGCCGATGCGATCCTCGCGGCGCCAACGCACCACCGCCCTGTAGCCGATGCCGTCGACCGGCACGTAGAGCAGGAATTCGTCCGGCACGCGCGCGTCGATCGGCACTTTCAGCTCCGCGCCGTTGGAATGCATGTTGCGCACCGTGCATCTCACCTCGGAATTGTTGATGCCGGTCAGGATCGCGGCGCCCTTCAGCACGCGTTGCCTGTGTTGGTTTCTATGTTCGTTTTCGGCCATGGCGAGCACGTCTCGCACCTCGTTCGCGCGAATCGTCATACTGGGGGACATCGGCATGGATGAATAGAAGCCGCCGATGAATTTAAGGTTATAGCGGCCGATGGCGGGCACAGGGTTGCGGTAAAATAAAACGGCGCCCGCAACGGGCGCCGTTCCTTGGTCTGTGCCGGCAATCCGCTCAGCTATAGGGTGACCAGCATTGCTTGCGAGGGCCATAGTTGGGCTGGAAAGTATTATCCCAGGCGCGATACGACCGGTAGCGGTCATAGCACCAGCGGACATGCGCGCTGGACAGCCGCTCGGTCCGGTAGATGCGCCGCGGCTGGACGTAGCGCGGGTAGGGATCGTAGTAGTAGGGGTCATAGTAGTTATCATAGGCCAAGCTGCCCAAGCCAAGTCCAAGGCCCAGCCCTAGGAGCGCCGCGTCGCCGCCACCGAAGTGCCGGCGGTGGTGATGCCGCCAGCGCCAGTCGCCGCCGCCATTCCACCTGCCGCCGTCCCAGTTGCGGGAGAAATGGCGGTTGCCGCCGCGCCATCTGAAGTCACCGCCGCGACGCCAGCGCCAGTCCTGGAAGCTGCCTCTGTCGTTGCCGCCGGCCCAACTGTCGCGCACGGGAATGATCTTCGGCGGGGCATTCGTCGCGACGCCGAGATCGGGCTGCAGGATCGGGCCGGCTACCGACGGTGCCGTCACGCCGGCAACGAGACCCAGGGCCAGGAGCCCGGATCGAAGGGAAGAAAAAAGCGGTTTCATTTCACTCTCCAAGGAGTAAAGGCCCCACGCCCAGAGCACCCCGGGGAAAGGCCCATTGTTGGAACTTTTCGTCTGAACGGGGGATGAACGGAAAGGTTCCATCAACCATGACGAGCATCGGCCTGGCTCTTGTTTTCGCTGGCGCTTGCGGGCAAAGGTCACGGCCATGTCGCTGCGCCTCGCCACCTTCAATGTCGAGAACCTCATGAGCAGGTTCGATTTCTCGGGCTATCGCAACCAGCTCAACGAAGACCGAACGCTGGCCCTGTTCGACATCCAGAACGAGGCCGAATACCGGATTCTCGAACAGGCCCGCACGATCGCCCAGTCCGACGACACCCGCCAGTTGACGGCGCTCGCCATCGCGGCCACCCGCGCCGACATCATCTGCATGCAGGAGGTCGACAATATCGAGGCGCTGAAGGCCTTCGAATATGGCTATCTGTTCAAGATGGTCGGGCAGGGCTACCGGCAGAAATACACCACCGCCGGCAACGACTCGCGCGGCATCGATGTCGCGGTGATGATGCGCAACGAGACCGCGCAAGGGCAGCCGATCGAATTCGTGCGCATGACCAGCCACGCCTATGTCACCTTCGAGGAGTTCGGGCTGTTCACGCCGGAACTCGCCACGCTCGGCTATCTTGCCAATGAGCGTATCTTTCGCCGCGATTGCCTGGAGATCGACTTGAGGGTCGGCGGCGTGCCGCTGACGCTCTATCTCGTGCATTTCAAATCGATGGGCCCGCCGCGCAACGGGCTGGACGGCCGCGAAGCGTCGATGCCGCTGCGCATCGCCGAGGCGTTAGCCGTGCGCCGCATCATCGAGGAGCGTTTCGGCAAGGATCACGCCGCCGACAAGCGCTGGGCGATCTGCGGCGACCTGAACGACTACCGGCAGCGCGTGAAGATCGAGGGCGACGCCATCGACGGCTACCGTTTCGAAATTGTCGACGAAGCCCGGTCCTCGATCGATGTGCTTACCGCAGGCGGCTTTTGCGAGAATGTCGTCGAGCGGCGGCCGGAGATGGATCGCTGGAGCTTCTACCACACGCGCGGCCCGGAGGAGCGGCATCTTTGCCAGCTCGATTATATCCTGCTGTCTAGGGCGCTGGCCGCGAAGAATGCCACCGCCGTTCCCGATATCGTCCGCAATGGCCAGCCCTGGCGCACCATCTTCCCGCCCGGACAGGAGGTGGAGCGTTTCCCGCGCGCCGGCTGGGACAGGCCGAAAGCGTCGGACCATTGCCCGGTGGCGATCACACTGGACATGGCGTGACCCTCTTGAGTTTCGACCTGCCACGCAACGTCATCCTGCCGGTCGATGCGATCGACGTGCGGCTCGATCCCGACCCGCACCCCTTCGCACTGGGCAATGCGGCGGCGATCGCCGAGAACTGGCGGCAGGAGACGACGGCCAATGCGGCGCTGTTTGACGGCACGGTGGTGCTGCTTTCCGAGCTTGCTTACCGGGACGGCCGCCTCATCGGGCGCTGCCATGCGGTCAAGTATTCGACGTTCCTGCTCTGGCGCAAACGGCGCGAGAATTCCGGCGCCGAGCATGCCTATGCGCATGCCGTGCTGGTTGCCGGCGACAACGCGCTGGTGGCGATCCGCATGGGCCGTCACACGGTCAATGCCGGCCGCGTCTATTTCGCTGCCGGATCGTTCGAGCCGATCGATTTCCGCGACGGCATGGTCGATGTCGACTTCAACATGATCCGCGAGGTAGGCGAGGAGACAGGGCTCGATCTTTCGACGGCCGAACGCGGGCAGCACTATCACGCGCTGTCGACGGCGAGCGGCACCGTGATCTTCCGCCGCTACCGTGTGACTGAGCCCGCCGACGAACTGGCGCGGCGCATCAGCGCCTTCGTCGCGGCCGAGGCCGAGCCGGAGATCGAAGGGCCGGTCATCATCCGTAGTGCCGGCGATATGCCCGACGGCTTGATGCCTCACATGAAGCCGCTGATCGAGTGGCATTTCGCCGGTCATCGTTAGCGCCACTTACCCGATCTTTCAGCGCCGCGTCCCCGCAGAATTGGAGCGCAGGCCGGAACGCTGCCTCCGACTATTCGTGCCTGAGCGCGTCGATCGGATCGAGTCTGGCGCCACGCAGCGCCGGGAAGAAGCCGAACACCATGCCGATCAGCGCCGAGAAGCCGACGGCGAGCAGGATGACGGCGGGGCTTGGCGCGAAGGGTATCGTCAGCGCCATCGAGGCGAGGCCGGCCAGCGATAGCCCGATCAGGATGCCGATGATGCCGCCAAGGAGCGACAGCACCGTCGCCTCGACCAGGAACTGAATGAGGATGTGCTTTTCATGCGCGCCGATGGCCAGCCTGATGCCGATCTCGCGCGTGCGTTCGGTGACCGACACCAGCATGATGTTCATGATGCCGATGCCACCGACAAGCAGGCTGACGCCGGCGACGGCGCCCAGCATGCCGGTCATGGTCGTGGTGGCGCTGGTCATCGCGTCGGCGATCTGGGTCATGTCGCGGATGGCGAAATCGGGATCGCGGTCCGGCGTGATGCGGCGCGTGTCGCGCAAGATGTCCTCGACGCGCGGCTGCAGTTCGGTTGTCGGGGTGCGATCGTCGGCGGCGATATAGATGTTGTCGATGTCGCGGTTGCCGGCGATGCGCCGCTGATAGGCGTGCAGCGGCATCAGCACGACATTGTCCTGGTCCTGGCCGAAGCCGGTATAGCCCTTGGGCTCGAGCAGGCCGATGATCTTGCAGGAGGTGCGATTGACGCGGATGATCTCGCCCTCCGGATCGCCGGCGCCGAAGAATTGCTGGCGCACGGTTTCGCCGATCAGGCATACGCCTGTGCCGGCACGCGTTTCGGAATCGCTGAACGGACGGCCCGAGACCAGCTTCCAGTCACGGGCGTCGAGATAGGCGCTGTCGGTGCCGGTGACGCCCGAGGTCAGGCTTTCGGTGCCGAAAATAACGCGGACCTGTTTTTGCGACGCCGGCGAAATCGCACGCGCGCCGCTGAGATGCGCGACGAGCGCGGTCACATCCTTTTCGGCCAGCGGCCGCACTGCCTGGTCGAGGCCTCCCGGGCCGCCGGGCCCCGCGGGCCGGCCGGCGCGAACGACGAGCAAGTTGCTGCCGAGCTTGGAAATGTCGGCCTTGACCTTCTCGGTCGTGCCGGAGCCGATGGTGAGCATGGCGATGACGGCGGCGACGCCGATGACGATGCCAAGCAGCGTCAGGAATGAGCGCAAGACGTTGCGGCGGATCGAGCGCAGCGAGAGGCGGACGGTTTCCCAGATCAAGCCGCTTCCTCCGCTTTCAACGTATCGGAGGCGACATGGCCGTCGAGGAATCGGATGGTGCGGCCGGCATAGTCGGCGACATCGGCCTCATGCGTGACCATGACGATGGAGAGCCCAAGGTCGGCGTTGAGCCTGGTCAGCAGGTCCATGATCTCATGCGTGCGCGCGGTGTCGAGATTGCCGGTCGGTTCGTCGGCAACCAGCAGCGTCGGCCGGGTGACGATGGCGCGGGCGATCGCCACGCGCTGCTGCTGGCCGCCCGAAAGCTCGGCCGGCGTGTGGTGCTCGCGCCCGACAAGCCCGACCTCAGCCAGCGCCTGCATGGCGAGGTCGCGGCGCTCGCGCGCGGCGACGCCGCGATAGATCAGAGGCAGCTCGACATTTTCCGCCGCCGTGGTGCGCGGCAGGAGATTGTAGCCCTGGAAGACGAAGCCGACATAGAGGTTGCGCAAAAGCGCGCGGCGGTTGCGGTCGAGGCGGCCCGCATCGACGCCCATGAACGAGTAGGTTCCAGCCGTCGGCGTGTCGAGACAGCCGATGATGTTCATCGCCGTCGACTTGCCCGACCCCGAGGGGCCCATGATGGCGACGAACTCGCCGCGCCGGATGGCGAGATCGACGCCGGCCAGCGCATGCACGCGGGCCTCGCCCTCGCCATAGCTCTTCCAGACCTTGTCGAAGGTGATGAGCAGGGGAGCCGACATGGCGTCAGCTCCGCTGCTGCGCGTCGGTGATGACCTCAGCGCCCTGGTCGAGGCCCGACGTGATCTCGGTCAACTCGCCGTCGGTCGAGCCGATCCTGATGTTGACCGGGCGCGGCCTTCCGTTCTCCAGCACATAGAGCGTGCGCGAGCCGTCGGTCGGGGCCTTCGCCCCCTCGCGCTGCCGGTTGGGACGGCCCATGCGGCCGGTGAACAGATCGCTGAAGCTCCAGCCGCGCGCCTGCTGTTGCGTCGGGCGATAGCGGAAGGCGGTCGAGGGAACGGTGAGGACGCCCTTGGCCTGCCTTGTGACGACGGAGACCGTCGCCGTCATGCCGGGCCGCAGAAGGAGCTCGCCATTGTCCACTTCGAGGCGCGCCTTGTAGGTGACGACGCCGTCGGTGGTGACCGAGGCGTAGGAGATGTCGCGGATCTCGGCGTCGAAGGGCCGGTCCGGGAAGGCGTCGACGGTGAAACGGGCATGCTGGCCGGGCTTGACCTGGCCGATATCGGCCTCGTCGACCGCGGCCTGCAATTCCATGTTCCTCAGGTCGGCGGCGATGACGAAGAGCACCGGTGCCTGCAGCGAGGACGCGACCGTCTGGCCGGGATCGACCGAGCGTGTCAGCACGATGCCGTCGATCGGCGCATAGATGGTGCTTTTGGCGAGGTCGGTCTGCTGCGCCTTGAGATCGGCCTGGGCGATGGCGAGATTGGCTTCGGCGCTGTCGAGCGCTGCCTTCGAACGGTCGCGCGTCGCGGTCGCCGCTTCGAGCGACTGATCCGTCGCCATGCCGCGCTTGGTCAGCGCGCTGGCGCGCACAACCGCGTTCTCGTTCTCCTGCAAGGTCACCTTGGCGTCCTCGACGGCGGCGGCCGCCGCTTTTGCCGAAGCCGTGGCGCGCTCGATCTGGACCTCCAGCTTGGCGGTATCGAGCGTTGCCAGCACGTCGCCCTTCTTGACCTGCTGGTTTTCAGTGGCTGCGACCGAGCGGACGATGCCGGAAAGCTCGCTGGAGATGTCGACCTGCGTCAGCGGCTGCAGCGTGCCGGTGGCGGAGACCTCGACGGTGAGATCGGCGATCGCCGCAGGGGCGGTGGTGTAATCAATCCTGGGTGGTGCTGCGGCATACCATCGATAGAGGGCAATGCCGGCCGCGACGATCGCTACCGCCAGCAGCCCATAGAGCCGGAAGCGGCGTCGCTTGCGGCTTACGCCCTTGCGGTCGAGCCCGAGCGCAGCCTCTATGGAAGTATCGGATTCCGCGTTTGACGGATTGACAAGCTGGTCCACCCCAGACCCCTATAATGAAAAATCGACATCCCTATCGGTGCACAAATCAGGCCTTAAGGTTCGAATTTCAAATTAAATTTCCCTCATGTTGGGATTGAGGCAGAAATTCGAGGCGAGGCGAAAGGTTTTCTCCATGGCGCGCAATTACTTGCTTTACGATGTGTTTACCACTGAAAGGCTGGCCGGAAATCCGCTTGCGGTGGTGCTCGATAGCGACGGGCTCGACACTGCCGGCATGCAGGCGATCGCCCGCGAATTCAATCTGTCCGAGACGGTGTTCGTGCTGCCTGCCGACAATCCCAAGCACCGCAACCGGATCCGCATCTTCACGCCGGACTATGAGATGCCTTTCGCCGGTCACCCGACGGTCGGCTCGGCGATCGCGCTGGCCGAACTCGCCGGGGAGCCCGCCGGCATCTTCGTGCTGGAGGAGAATATCGGCCCGGTGCGCTGCGCGGTAAGCAAGCATGACGGCTCGACCTTCGCCGAGTTCGACCTGGCGAAGCTGCCGGAACCGCTGGAGCTCGAGGCCGATCCGGAGGCGATCGGCGCGGCGCTCGGCCTTGCCCCGCACGAGATCGGCTTTGAGAATCACCGCGTCTCCTTCTGGTCGGCCGGCGTGCCTTATGTGACGATTCCGGTTGCCGGTTTGGAGGAGGCGGCCAAGATCAGGCTCGACAACCAGGCATGGTCGGAATTGGCGCCTCGCAAGAGCGAGTGGGCTTTCGCCAGCCCCTATGTCTACTGCCGAGAGACGGTCCATCACGACAGCGCCTTCCATGTGCGCATGATCGTGCCCGGCACGCCATCCTACGAAGACCCGGCAACGGGTTCGGCCGCTGCCGCCTTTGCCGGCGCCATCATGCATTTCGACGCCCCGACCGACGGCATATCGCAGCTCTGGATCGAGCAGGGGCTGGAAATGGGCCGGCCGTCGCGCATCCGGCTGGAGCTCAATGTCGATGGCGGAAAGCTGGCATCCGCGCGCATCGGCGGCCATGCGATCAAGGTGGCGGAAGGCCGGCTCTTTGTGTGATGCCTGCGGCAATTCAGCGATTTGTCGGGAAATGATCTGGCAGGGCTAGACATCCCCGAAAGCGGCGGCTATATGCGCCGCCGACGCTGGTTTTCCCGGCGGTGTGGGTGTGTAGCTCAGTTGGTAGAGCAGCTGACTCTTAATCAGCGGGTCCACAGTTCGATCCTGTGCACACCCACCATTTAATCTCCTTTTTTCAGCAATCCGCTGGTTCTCAAAAACCTTCGATGTTGAATGTGATATCTGCGGGCTTGAGCCTGACTTCATCTGCGAGAACAATCTCTACGCCACTTCTCGACAAATTCAGGGAGTTTCCGCGACCGGTCTCTCCAGCGTGGGCGCCGCAGGCGGGCTAGTGCACGACGCACACCCGAGCTTATAGCTCACGCCAGATGCCGCGCGTTGACCGAAAGTATGGCGGCAATTGGGAACTTGCCCGTGCGCTGGGCAGATCAATTCGGCGCGGTCTTGGCGACCTGGCCCGGCGGCAGGATCCTGAACATGAAAGTCGAGGTCTTTTCGCCGGGCGCGAACGGGCCGGGGACTGAATTTTTGACAGGTTCGAGCGACTGGAGGTATGCCGCAATCGCCTTGGCATCATCCTTGGTGAGCTTTGCAAAGGCATGCCAGGGCATCACCGGCGCGAGGATGCGGCCGTCCGGCCGCTCGCCGGTCTGGATCGCAGTGACGATCTGTGCCTGCGTCCAGGTACCGATGCCTGTTTCTTTGTCGGGTGTGAGGTTGCTTCCGACAAAGACGCCCTGACCGGGTATCTCGAAGCCCAGATCCGAGCCCCCAAGAAAGCGCGCCATGTCGGGCTTGCCGAGAAAATATCCCGGTGTGTGGCAGTCATTGCAGCCACCGAGGTTGACGAGATACTTGCCGTGCGCGACCTGCGTATCGTCGGCACCGGCCTTGATCGTTGTTACGCCGACGGCAGACGCGGCCAGACATGCGAGCGAGACCAACGTTCTGATCAACCTTTTCTCCATCGCTACTTGCTTTGCGTCTCACGGCTTTCGACCGATCACGGCGCCATTCGCGGCGGGGGCGTCGAACCAGATCGTCTCGATGTCGCGGAAACCGGCTTCCTCCAACCAGGCCGAATATTCGGCTGGCGTGTAGTTCCGCCCCTCCGTCTCAATCAGCATGTTGAGGCTCATCAGAGCGGCCGGCGCCGGCCCGGTCTTTTCGTCATTGACGAGAAGCTCGCTGATCACGACCGCGCCACCGCTCTGCAGCGCTTCGAAGGACCGGCGCAAGAGAGCCCGGTTTTTCGCTTCATCCCAATCATGCAGGATCATCGAAAAGAGGTGCACGTCATGATTTTCCGGAAGCTGCTCGAAGAAGCTGCCCCCCACCGTTTCGATGCGATCGGCCAACCCTGCCTCGGCAATTTTCCCCGCGGCAATGGCGGCCACGTGCGGCAGCTCGAGCACGGTCGCGCGCAGCTCCGCATATTGCTTGGAAAGCTCGATGTCGTAGGCGGCCGATCCGCCGCCGATGTCGAGAAGATGGCGGAATTGGCTGAGATCCACGGCTTCGCCGAGCTTGCGCGCGGTCATCGTGGAAAGCGAATGCATCGCCTCCCAGAAGAGTGCCAGCATCGTCGGATCCTCACCGTCGAACGCTGAGGATTGCACTGCCGGGTCCCATGTGGTTGGCCGGTTGCTGCGCAGCGCCTCCTCAAGCTTGTCCCAACCAGGATAGAGCCGCTTATCGGCCATCTGGACGAAGCCGCCGAAATAGTACGGCTTCCCCCGCACGAGATAGGCTTCGCTCAAGGGTGTGTTGCGGTATCGGCCGTGCGATTTCTCCAGGAGCCCGAGCGCGGCGCAACCGGTCAACAGCATCTCGGCCGGGCGCTGATGGAGGCCGAGCGTTTGCGCGAGTTCGCCAGCAGTCGTGCCTTTGCCGCCTGCGAGGCGGCTGAAGAGATCCAGTGCATGCGCGGCGGCCAGCGCCTTGAAGGCCCAGAAGCCGGTCGCGAGCCCCATCAGCGGGACGGCGGATGGAAGGTCGGGTTCGGTGGCGCGCGGCTGCGCGGAAACGGTCAAGTTCGGCGCGAGCGGAATCCGATTGGGGCGCTCACGAGCAAGCGTTGTCGTGCGCTGAGAAGCGCGCTGGAGATTGTTTCTCATTGTTCAATCCCTTCTGATGGCGTGTTTTTGCAGGTCCAGGCGTTCTTGGCCGTGAGATTTCCAAACACCCGCCGCAAGTCCGGACGGACTGATCTTATTAAGATCAAACCTCGCACTACGAGGCCCTCTGCAAGGCCAAGGCATAACGCAGGGACACCAGTGCTGTCAGTTCAAAAGCTTCGGGTTTTGTCCTGATCTTGCTGCGGAATGGACCGCGGACTTGCTGGGCGGCCGAGATTTTTGTTTACTCACTTTGGCATGTTAAGACTGCAGGACTATGCAATCTTCAACCATCTGCAGCAGTCGGGCGCTCCTTTGCGGGCCTCGACCCGTCTCGGCGAGGGCTTGGCGGCCGCGCTCTGGGAGCGGGCAGGGCACGGGCATTACCGCTACAAGCCGGCCAACCACCATACGCTCAGTTTCTGGGTCGCCGAGGGTGCTGGCTTTCGCCGGCTGCGTGGACGCGGCTACGACCCCATCCACGGCGAAAGCAGCCTTTGGGTTGTGCCTGCCGGCGCGCCGACCGCTTGGGAAGCTGCCGGGAAAGGCCGGCTTCTCCACTTCTACATCCCGAAGCAAGTGTTCGAAGCCAGGGTGGTGGAGACCCTCGATGCCGATCCCAACCTGATAAGCTTGCGCGAAGAGGGCCTCCAACGCGATCCGTCGCTTGAGAACATCATCCGCTCAATAATATTGCCACTGTCTTGGGAGGAGCCGGCCGATCGTATCGCCATTACCGAGGCCGGCGAAATGTTGACAACCTACCTCGCGGCCCGCTGCAGCGAACGCGCACCGGGCGCCCTGTTCATTCGCGGGGGGCTGGCGCCGGTCGTCTTGCGGCGGGTGAAGGAGTATGTCGAAGCCAATTTGGAACGGGATTTGGCGATTGAGGACCTGGCGGCCGTCGCCGGTCTGAGCCCTTATCACTTCGCCAGGACCTTCAAACGCTCAACCGGTTGTGGCCCCTATGCCTACGTGCTGCGCAGGCGCACCGAGCGTGCAAAGCGGCTTCTTGCGGCAGGCAAGATGTCGCTGCCTGACGTAGCACAGGCCTGCGGCTTTGGCAGCCAAAGCCATTTTTCTGCTCGCTTCCGCGAAATAACTGGATTGACCCCACGCCAGTTTGGCCGCTGCTTTCATGACCGGTGATCAGTCGAGCATCGAGATCTGAAATTCTTTGTCCCGGCCACTTGAGCAATGGGGGGAAAGTCGCAGTTCCGCCGCGACCGGTTTCCCTTCGGATGCAGCCTTCGTTGCGACAGCGCTGAAAATTTCGGCCGATGTTTATTTTTCCGAAACACCGGCCTCGGCGAAGCTCGCCATACGGGCATGGCATTCCAGCGCCGAGCGGACGATGTTGACGGCAAGGCAGGCGCCGGAGCCTTCGCCGAGCCGCATGCCGAGATCGAGCAGCGGCGGCAGGCCGAGCGCTTCGAGCAGGCGGCGGTGGCCGGCTTCGGCTGAGACATGGGCGGCGATGGTGTGAGCAAGCCCGGTCGGGTGCAGCCTCGCCAATGGCGCGGCGGCAGCGGTGCAGACAAAACCGTCGAGCAGCACCGGCACGTTGTTCTTGCGCGCGGCAAGCGTCGCGCCGAAAATGGCCGCAAGCTCGCGCCCGCCAAGCGCAGCGGCGATCTTGAGCGGGTCGGAGAGCGAATCGGCATGGCGCTTGAGGCCGGCCTCGATGGCCACGACCTTGCGCTGCAGGCCGGCGTCGTCGACGCCGGTGCCACGGCCGGTCCATTTTTCAGCGCTGCCGCCGAAGAGGGCGGTCGAGATGGCGGCGGCCGGCGTGGTGTTGCCGATGCCCATCTCGCCGAAGCAGACGAGGTCGAGGTCGCTGGTTACCGAATCATAGCCGGCGGAGACGGCGGCGAGAAACTCTTTCTCGTCCATCGCCGGCGCTATCGTGAAGTCGCCGGTCGGATGGTCGAGGTCGAGCGGGATGACGTCGAGCTTGGCGCCCGCGATACGGGCCAGTTGGTTGATGGCCGCGCCGCCGCCGGCGAAATTCGCCACCATCTGTACGGTGACTTCCGAAGGATAGGCCGACACGCCCTGCGCGGTGACGCCGTGATTGCCGGCGAAGACGAAGACTTTCACCGCGTCGAGCTTCGGCATGTCGCGGCCCTGCCAGCGACCGAGCCAGGCGGCGATCGTTTCCAGGCGACCGAGGCTGCCTGGCGGCTTGGTCAGCGTGTCCTGGCGGCGGGCGACGGCGCTGGCGGCGGCGTCATTGCCGGCCGGAAGATCGAGGCAGGCGGCGCGAAGGTCTTCGAGCGATTTGAAGGAGGCTGATTGGGGGGACATGGGGGCAAGGTCTCCGAAAGAGAATCAGGAAAGGCAAACGGAAGCGACGAGAAGAACGGCGATCTCGCCAAGCTGCTGGAGCGCGCCGATCGTGTCGCCGGTCTGGCCACCGATCTGGCTGAGGCAAAGCGAGCGGAAGGCCGCGAGAAGCAGGCCAAGCAGGATCAGCGCGGCGATCGCGCCGCCGAGGCCGAGCGCCAGCAGCGCCACGGCACCAACCGCAGCACCTATGATGGCGGTTTCGGTGGTGACGGTGCCCGCGCCCGCCGACAGGCCATCGCTGCGGGCCGGCGGCAGAAGATGCATGAAGGCGCCGAACAGGCCGCGCGAGCCGGCATGCGCGGCGAGCAGCGCAAGGACGACGTGGCCGGGACCGGTGAGCTGGGACAAGGCGCTCCAGCGGATGAGCAGCGACAGCCCAAGCGCAGCGGCGCCATAAGCGCCGATGCGGCTGTCGCGCATGATCTCCAGTTTCCTGTCGCGTGTGCGACCGCCCCAAAAGCCGTCGGCAATGTCGGAAAGCCCATCCTCATGCAGGCAGCCGGTAGCGAGCATCGTCGCGGCGAGCGTGAGCGCCGCGGCCGGTGCTGTGGCAAGGCCGAGGACGGTGGCGATGGCGTAGACGAGCGCGCCAATGATCGCGACGGCGAGGCCGGCAAAGGGCGCCGCCCAGATCGCGTCGGCAAGGCTGCGGCCGCCGAAGTCGCTCGATGGCAACCTCAGCCGGGTAAAGAAGACGAGGCTGAGGCCGATATCGTCGAGCACTTGACGGGATGCGGAAGGGCCGTTCATGCGCCCCTCGCGATGGCATGGAAAAAGGTGCCGCTGACATGGCCGCGCCGGTAGCCCGACGGCCCAAGCGGATTGCCCTGGCCGTCGGCAAGTTCGGCCAAAGGCTCGTCATTGCCGGCAGCAAGCATCTGCGCATAGTGGAATTCGTGGCCGCGGATCAGCGTGCCCTCCGGCCCCAGCGGGCAAGCGGCGCGCAGCCGCGCCTCGCGGTAGCCGAGGTTCATCTTGCGCTTGGCGAAGCTGGTCGAATGGCCAAGCAGGCCGAGCATCTTATGGCTCTCGCCGTCGGCGTCTTCCAGCACTTCGCCCAGCACCATGAAGCCGCCGCACTCGCCATGAACCGGCTTCGCCACCGCAAAGCGCGCCATTCCCGCCTGGAAGTTCGTCGCGGCCGCGAGCTTGCCGGCATGCAGCTCCGGATAGCCGCCGGACAGCCAGCAGACATCGCAGTCCTGCGCAGGCGCCTCGTCGGCAAGCGGCGAGAACGGCACGATCTCGGCGCCGGCCTTGTGCCAATGCGTGGCGACATGCGGATAAAGGAAGGTGAAGGCGGCATCTTCCGCCAGCGCGATCCGCTGCCCGGGTGGCTGCAAGGCATCGCCGAAGTCGCCGGTCGCCGGCTCCAGCGGAGCCGCCAGCGCCAGGATGGCGTCGATATCGAGCGACTTCTCAACCATGTCGGCCAGCCGGTCGAGATGCGCCATCAGGTTCTCATATTCGCCGGCCTGGACGAGGCCGAGATGCCGCTCCGGCAGATTGAGCGTCGGATCGCGCAGGATGGCGCCGACCACGGGCAGGCCGATCGCTTCGATCGCGTCGCCCGACAGCCGCCGGTGGCGTTCGCTGCCGAGCCGGTTGAGCACGACGCCTGCCATGCGCACATCCGGATCGTAGGTGGCGAAACCCTTGGCTACCGCCGCCGCAGTGGTCGATTGCCCGGAAACGTCGAGCACCAAAAGCACCGGCAGGCCGTAGAGGCGGGCTAGATCTGCGGCTGAGCCCGAGCGGCCTTGCGGGGCAGGGATGCCGTCGAACAGGCCCATCGCGCTTTCGAGGACGATGTATTCCGCGTCATCCGCAGCCTGGGCCGCCAGCGCGTTGAGCAGGGAAGGCGACATCGCCCAGCTGTCGAGGTTGACGCCGGAAAGGCCGGTGGCGGCGGTGTGGAAGCCCGGGTCGATATAGTCCGGTCCGGACTTTGCGCCGCGCACTTTCAGGCCGCGCCGGGCGAGCGCGCGAAGCAGGCCGATGGTGACGCTGGTCTTGCCTGAGCCGGAGCGCGGCGCGCCTATGATGATTGCGCGGGCGGTCACGAATCACCCGTCAGTGCCGCGCGCATGGCGACGATGCCGCCGACCACGATCAGCGCCGGGGAAGCGAGCCCGGCGGCCGAGGCTTCCTCGGCGATGGTGGCGAGCGTGGCGACGACGATACGCTCCTGCGGTGTGGTCGCCGCGACGATCACCGCGGCTGGGGTCGAAGGCGCAAGGCCGCCGCCGAGCAGCTTTGCCGCGATCACCGGCAGGTTGGCCATGCCCATATACACGACGACCGGCTGGCCGGTGCGGGCGATCGCCGTCCAGTCGATATCGTCATCGGTGCCGGCGGCGTGGCCGGTAGCCAGGATGACGGCCTTGTTGATGCCGCGCATGGTGGCGGGAATGCCGGCGGCGGCAAGCGCGCTGAGGCCCGAGGTCAGGCCGGAGAGCACCCGGAACGGAATTTTCTCGCCTGCGAGCGCCAGCGCCTCTTCGCCGCCACGGCCGAAAATATAGGGGTCGCCGCCCTTTAGCCGCACGACGCGGCGGCCTTCGCGCGCCAGCCGCACCAGCAGGGCATTGATGTCGTCCTGCTTCATCGAGGGCTGGCCGCCGCGCTTCCCGGCGTAGAAAAGCTCGGCGCCCTGGGCCACCGCCACGACATCGGGCGAGACCAGCGCGTCATAGACCAGCGCGTCGCATTGGCCGAGCGCGGCCAGCACCTCCAGGGTCAGGGAGCCGGGATCGCCTGGGCCGGCGCCGGCCAGCCAGACATGGCCAGGCTCCAGCTCGCGCGGCTTGAAGTTCAGCCGCGCCAGCGCCTGCTCCAGAGTTGCCCGTCCGTTTATGTTGGCGCTGCCGTTCACAACCCGTCCCGTCCGCGAAAACGCCGCTGGTAGTGCGCGTCGTACAATGAGCTTTCGCCGAAATCCTGCGCGGCGAGCGCACTGCCGACGAAGATGATCGCCGTGCGCTCCATCGGGTTTTCGGCCAATTGCGCTTCGATGGTGCCGAGCGTGCCGGTCAGGATCCGCTCGTCCGGCCAGGAGGCGCGGAAGACGACCGCGACCGGGCATTCGGCACCGTAGAGCGGCGTGAGATCGGCAACGACGCGGTCTATGGCATGGATGGCAAGATGGATGGCAAGCGTGGCGCCGGTGCGGCCGAAGCCGGCGAGCGTCTCGCCCGGCGGCATTTTCGAGGCACGGCCGGAAACGCGGGTCAGCACCAGGCTTTGCGCGAGCTCGGGAATGGTGAGCTCGCGGCGAAGTGCGGCCGCCGCCGCCGCGAAAGACGGAACGCCGGGCGTCAGCGTGTAGGGGATGCCGTGCTTTTCCAGCCGCCTGATCTGTTCGGCGACGGCACTCCACACCGAAAGGTCGCCCGAGTGCAGGCGCGCGACATCCTGCCCGGCCTTGTGGGCGGCGACATATTCGGCCTCGATCTCGTCGAGAGACATCGGCGCGGTGTCGATCAACTTGGTGCCGGGCGCGCAATGCTCGAGCAGCTCCGGCGCAACGATCGAGCCGGCATGGAGGCAGACCGGGCAACTGGCCAGCAGCCGCGCGCCGCGCAGCGTGATGAGGTCGGCCGCGCCTGGACCGGCGCCGATGAAATGGACCGTCATGGCGCATCTCCGCTGATGGCGATGGCGCAGGTCACCGGACCGACCACGGTACGCGGCCCAAGCAGTTTTGCGCCGGCCCCGGCAACCGCGAGGGCCGATGCCTCTGAAACCGACGGCGTGCCGGCAAGTTCTTGCGAGAGGTTGCGCGAGGCGACCCCCTCATCCGGCCCTTCGGGCCACCTTCTCCCCGGCGGGGAGAAGAGATCGGCGCCAGCGCTGGCAGCCTCCTCTCCCCTCGGGGAGAGGTCAGCCGAGCGAAGCGGAGGCTGGGTGAGGGGGCGCGGCGGTTCGGCGCCAGCGCCATCCACCACTATCACCGGGAGGCTGAGCTTACGACCGGCGGCAAAAATGGCTTCTTCCTTGCGTTTGAATTCCGTTGTCGCCAAGGCGGACAATGCCGTCAGGGCCAGCCCATGCGCTTCGAGCGCGGTCTCGATCGCCGCCAGCACTTCCTCGACGCTCACGCCTTTGCGGCTGCCTATGCCCGCGACCATCATGGCTTGACCCAGCTCCACTGTGTGACCGGCATGGCCGGACGCCATGATTGCATCGAGCCGACAGGCGCCGCGCGGGAAAGCGCGATGCGGGTGAGGTCGCCGCCGCGCCTGTTGTACTGATCGAGCAGCAACGCCTCCATCTCCAGCGTCACCGCGTTGGCGACGAGCCGGCCGCCGGGACGCAGCGCCTTGATCGCCTTCTCCAGCACGCCGGCGTCGCTGCCGCCGCCACCGATGAAGATCGCATCCGGCGTTTCGAGCTTCGCGAGCGCCTTGGGTGCCGAGCCTTCGACCACGACAAGGCCGGGCACGCCGCAATGCGCGGCGTTGCGGTGGATGCGGGCGGCGCGCTCGCTGTTGGTCTCTATGGCGATGGCGCGCAGCGAAGGATGCGCCATCATCCATTCGATGCCGATCGACCCGGAACCGGCGCCGATATCCCACAGCAATTCGCCGCGCTTTGGCGCCAGCGCCGACAGCGTGATGGCGCGGATCTCGCGCTTGGTGATCTGGCCGTCGTGCTCGAACAGATGATCGGCAAGGCCAACGGTCAAGGGCAGGACCCGCGCATCTGGCGTCGATTCAATTTCAAGCGCCAGCACGTTGAGCGGGTTGATGTTTTTGAGATCGAACGCATCGGCACGGGAGGTTCGACGCGCTTCATCCGCACCGCCGAGTGCCTCCAGGACCGTCACTCGCGAAGGGCCGAAACCGAGCTCGTCGAGCAGTGCGGCGATAGCAGCCGGCGCGGCGGCGTCGGAGGTAAGAGCGAGGATACGCGCCCCGGGTTGGAGCAGGGGCCGGATCAGATCGATCGAATGGCCGTGCAGCGAGATGGTCTCGACCTCCTGCAACGCCCAGCCGAGACGGGAGGCGGCCAGCGACAGAGACGAGGGCGCCGGCAGGACGAACATTTGCTCCGGCTTCACCTTGCGGGCCAGCGTGACGCCGACACCGTGGAAAAACGGGTCGCCGGAGGCTAGCACGCACACATTCTTGCCTTTCAGCGCCAGCACGTCGCGCATTTCAGCATCGAAGGGTGTCGGCCATGGGCGCGCTTGGCCCCTGGCCAGCGACGCGACAAGGCTGAGATGCCGCTTGCCGCCGAAGATGACTTCAGCCTCGGCAATGCGCTGCTTGGCCTCGTCGCCTAGACCCGCTACACCGTCCTCGCCGATGCCGACGACGGTCAGCCATTTCGAGGCTGGCTTGGCGGCGCGCGGACCCTTAGCAGGCATGATGACCCACCATATCCTGATCCTCGGCGGCACGACGGAAGCCCGGCAACTCGCGGGAAAGCTCGCGCGTCGCAAGGAGTTCTCGGTCACGCTGTCGCTTGCCGGCCGCACCGAAAGCCCGGTCGCGCAAGGCGTGCCGGTGCGGATCGGCGGCTTTGGCGGCGCGGCAGGGCTCGCCGCCCATCTTCGCGAGGAACATGTCGATCTGCTGATCGACGCCACGCATCCCTACGCCTCCCGCATCTCGGCCAATGCCGCCCAAGCGGCCAGGCAGTCCGGCGTGCCGATCCTTGCGCTGCGGCGTCCTGGCTGGGAGCCTGTCGCCGGCGATCGCTGGATGGTGGTCGACAGTGCCGCCGAGGCGGCAAGTGCTCTCGGCACAGTGCCGCGCCGCGTGTTCCTCGCCATCGGCCGACAGGAGGCCGGCGCCTTCGAGGTCGCGCCGCGGCACCGTTACCTGATCCGCAGCGTCGATCCGGTCGAGCCGAAGCTCGCCGTACCCGACGCGCTCTACCTGTTGGCGCGCGGGCCGTTTGCGGAGGCGGAGGAACGCGCCTTGCTCGAGAGATACGGCATCGACGCCATCGTTTCCAAGAACAGCGGCGGTGAGGCGACCTATGGCAAGATCGCCGCGGCACGAGCGCTCGGCATCGAAGTGATCATGATCCGCCGGCCGCCTTTGCCTGACGTGCCGTCGGCTGAAACCGTCGATGCGCTGGCGGCAAAAGTCGATCATTTTTTCGACCCGGTTGCCGAACGCGGCGTGTAGACCAACGCCGGCTTTTCGCCGCGCTTGATGATGCGCGTCTCGGGCGAGCCGATGATGATGCAGGTCGACATGTCGGCTTTTGCCGCATCGGCGTCCGCCAGCAGGAAAACCTCGATGCGCTCGTCGGGCCGGCCGGCGGCGCGGCCGAAGATCACCGGCGTGGTGCCGGGCAGGATTGCCTTCAGGCATTCGAAGGCGCGGCCGAGCTGCCAGGGGCGGGCTTTGCTGATCGGATTGTAGAGCGCGATGACGAAACCAGCGCCGGCCGCCGCCAGCAGGCGCAGCTCGATCAGTTCCCATGGTTTGAGATTGTCCGAGAGCGAGATGGCGCAGAAATCATGGCCGAGCGGCGCGCCGATGCGGGCTGCGACGGCGAGCATGGCGGTGACGCCGGGGACGACCGAGAGGTCAATCGCCCGCCATTCGGCGGGGCCGGCCTCGATCGCTTCGCAAACGGCCGCGGCCATGGCGAAGACGCCAGGATCGCCGCCGGAAACGACGGCGACGCTGTGGCCTTCGGCGGCCTTGGCCAGCGCCTCGTTGGAGCGGGCAAGCTCTTCGCGATTGTCGGAGGCGATGCGGGTCTGGTCCGGCCGCAGCTCCAGGCGATCAAGATAGGGCTTGTAACCATAGAAGAAGGAAGCCTCGGCGACGGCATTGGCAGCCTGCGGCGTGACCTGGTCAGCGTTGCCGGGTCCGAGGCCGATGACGGTGAGACGGCCGCTCATGGCTTTGCTCCGGGGGCTCCCGGGCGGGTCGACCAGCCGGCAACCAGCACGATGGCGAAATAGGGCGCCTTGTCGTCCGGCTTTTCGGCGAGCCGCATCGAGACGCTGCCCGGCATGGTGCCGCGCTCGACATAGACGGCCTTGGACAGCTTGCCGGTCGCTTCCAACGCGCGACGGATCTTCGGCAGGTTGCGACCCACCTTCATGATGACGGCGGCATCGGTGTCGGCCAGCCGACGCGATAGCTCGAACTCGCTCATCGTGCCCGGCAGCACGGTCAGCACGTCGTCGCCCTGGACGATCGGCACGCCGGTCTGCGACCAGCAGCCGGACATGGCGGTGATGCCGGGGATGACCTCGGTTGGGAAGCGGTGCGCCAAGCGCACATGCAGGTGCATGTAGGAGCCGTAGAAAAGCGGATCGCCTTCCGACAGCACCGCCACCATCTTGCCGGCGGCCAGATGCTCGGCGACCTGCTCGGCCGATTGCTCATAAAAATCGGTGATCTGCGCGCGGTAGTCGTCGTGATCCTTGTCGATCTCGGTCGTCACCGGATAGAGCAGCGGCAGTTCGACCATGTCCTGCCGGAAGCGCGCCTCGACGATGGCGCGCGCATTGCTGTTGTTGCCGCGCTTGGCGAAATAGGCGACGACGTTGGCTTCAGCCAAGGCCCGCGCGGCCTTCAGCGTCAAAAGCTCCGGATCGCCGGGGCCGGTGCCGACGCCGACAAGACGGCCTTTCAGGATCGCGTTCACAGGCCAGGCCTCGCCAGGGAATTGAGTGCGGCGGCGGTCATGGCGCTGCCGCCCAACCTGCCGCGCACGATGGCGTAGGGCACGCCGTAGGAATTCTCGGCCAGCGCATCCTTGGATTCGGCGGCGCCCACGAAGCCGACGGGCATGCCGATGATCGCGGCGGGTTTCGGGGCGCCGTCCCGCAGTTTTTCCAAGAGATAGAAGAGAGCGGTCGGCGCGTTGCCGATGGCGACGACCGATCCGGCCACGCGCTCGCCCCACAGGTCGATGGCCGCGGCCGAGCGGGTGTTGCCGATTTCCTTGGCAATCTCATGCGTGCGCGGGTCGCGCAAAGTGCAGATCACCTCATTGCCGGCCGGCAAGCGGGCGCGGGTGACGCCGTGGGCCACCATTTCGGCGTCGCAGAAGATCGGCGCGCCGGCAGCCAATGCGGTGCGCGCCGCGGCGACGAAATCGCTGGAGAAGACGAAATGATTGGCGGCTTCGACCTGGCCGCAGGCATGGATCATGCGGATCGCGACATCGGCTTCGGCTTCGGAGAAGCGCGACAGATCCGCCTCGGCGCGGATGATGGCGAAAGAGCGCTCATAGATCGCCATCCCGTCATGGATATAGTCGTAGGCGGCCATTCACTGGTTCCGTCGATAGAGTTCAGCGATGCCGGCAGCGCCAAGCCTTGCCAGGCAGGCGGCAGCGGTTTCGCCGGGATGTCGTGCGTTCTGGAGCGCCACCGCAATGGCGGCGACCCCGCGCGCGGCGTCATAGCCCGGCCTGTACGCGGCAGGAAGAGCCTTTGCCGTCCCGTCCACGACAAGTCCGGCTCCGTTTTCGTCGCCGACCAGGGTGAGCGCGGCAGTGCCGGGATGCGCGCAGCCCTTGGCGCAGCCGGAAACGTGCATGGTCAGCGAGGCGTCGAGGAGCTCCGGGCTTTGTTCTGCGATTGTCTCGGCGATGGCGCGGGTGGCGATGCGGCCGGAGGCGCAGGCCGGTGTGCCGGGGCAGGCGGCGATGCGGGTGCGCGGGTCGGCGGGAGAGGTGACGAAGCCGAGGGTTGTGGCGGAAGATTGGAGCGAGGAGGGGTCGGAGAGGCCGAGGAAGAGAAGCGCGCGGCCGGGGGCGAGGCGGATTTCGGTGGCGCCGAGGCTTGAGGCTTGTGTGGCAAGGTCGATGAGGGGCTGCGCCGGCATGCTGCCATAGGGCACGGCGATGCCGAGGGCTTGGGTGTTGCCGAGGTCGAAGAGGCCAATTGGCAGGCGATGGTGCTCTACGGCGCCCCCCTCTGTCCTGCCCGTCCTTCGCAGCAGCTGCGCTGCAGCTTCGGAGGGTGGACCGGACATCTCCCCCTCTTGGGGGGAGATTGACCTGTCGCGACCGGTTTCGCCAATCGCCGACGTCGAAACGTGCTGGTCTGTCGCAGAATAGGCGCCGGCGGCGGAACTGCCAATCTCCCCCCAAGAGGGGGAGATGTCCGGCAGGACAGAGGGGGGCGCGAAGGAATGCCAGCCTGCGAGCGAAGCCTGCTGCCGCTCCGACAAATCCCGCGTATGCGCCTCGCGTCCTTTTTCGGCCACCATCCTCAGCGCCGCCACCGCGATGTCACGCGCAGCATCTTCATCGACCGTCGCGAGCGGCTTCGCGCTCCGCGTATCGCCCGCAATCGCAACCCTCCACTGGACGCCAGTGCCGGCCCGCACCGCCTTGAGCCGTACATCGGCCGTCACCGCGTCCATGTTCAATTGTCCGCCACCATCGACGACCACCGACACCTTTGGCCCCAGCCTCGTTGTCAGTCCGGCCTCTTCGATCGCCGCCCTGATCCGCTCCGCCAGCGGTCTCGGATCGGCAATCTCCTGCGGATCGATCCCCGCCAGCGGCCCGGTCTCGACCGGCACGCCGCTGCGCACCGCGATGCCCAGCGCAGCGACCTCGTCCGCCAGCAGCCGCGCGCTTTCCGCTGTAAGCCCCCGGATCTGCAGGCTGCCGCGCGCGGTGACTTCCATGATGCCGTTGCCGTGGTGCAGCGCGGATTCGCCGAGTCCGATCAGCGACTCGGGCGAAAGTCCTCCAGCGACCGGATTGAGCCGCACCAAGAGCCCGTCGCCGGTCTGCATAGGCGCGCTGAGTGCCGGGCAGGCGCCGCGGCGCGAGAAGGCGTTCATGCCGCCACCCCGCTTGCCTGGGCCTCGGCAATCAACGCCGCGAGATCGTCGTCGATCGAATTCCTGAGCGGATGCCAGAGGCCACGCCGCCGCGCGGCGAGAAAGCGCTCGGCGATGACCTTGGCGGCTACCGGGTTCTCGCGCAGCAGGAAGGCGCGGACTTCCGCGTCGCCGAGATAGGCGTCGTGAACCGCCTCGATCAACGCACCGGAAATGGCGTGCGTTGTCTCGGCGAAGCCGACCAGGCGATCGACCGTCTCGGCGAATTCGGAGGCGCCGCGCGGGCCGTGGCGCATCTGGCCGGCGATGAAGCGCGGGTTGACGGCGCGCGCCCGCACCACCCGCGATACTGCTTCGCCGACCGAACGCGGCTTCGGCTTCGCCGGGTCGGTGGTGTCCAGCACGATGACGTCGGCATTCCTGCCAAGCGCTGCAAGGGCCGCCGAAAATCCGCCGATGAAGGCGACGTCGGCCGAGCCTTCGAGGATGTCGCGGCCCGGGTCGTCGCCGGTATGGACGAGAAGGTCGGCTTCGGCGATGCGGCCTTCGAAAGCGCCGGGCGCGGCAATCGACTCGCCGTCGGCGCCGCCATAGGCATGCGAGGTGGCGTCGAGATAGGCGCGGCCGATCTCTTCGCGCGCGCCCCATTCACCGCGCGACAGCAGGTCCTCGACGCCGGCGCCATAGGTGCCGGGCGATGTGCCGAAGATGCGCGGACCGACCTTGCCTTGTGCGCGGGTCGCGGCGGCAAGCGGGTTCTCCGAATCGTCCTCGTCGCGGCCGGCGACCGCGTTGGCGGCGGCATCGATCAGCGCGATCTGGGCCGGGAACATGTCGCGGAACAGGCCGGAAATGCGCCAGGTGACGTCGACGCGCGGGCGGCCGAGCGTTGCTGGCGGCAGCACCTCGATCCCGGTGACGCGGCCGGTGGCGGCATCCCATTGCGGCCGGCAGCCCATCAGCGCCAGGCCTTGCGCGATCTCCTCGCCGCCGGTGCGCAAAGAGGCCGAGCCCCAGAGGTCGATGACCAGCGAGCGCAGCCAGTCGCCATGGCTCTGCATGTAGCTGCGCACGACTTCTTCCGCCGCTGCCTGGCCGAGATCGTAAGCCGTCGGGGTCGGCATGGTGCGCGGGTCGGAGGTGAAGAGATTGCGGCCGGTGGGCAAGACATCAGAACGTCCCCGCGCGGGCGCGCCGGCGGGACCTGCCTTGATATGGCGGCCGTCGAGGGCCGTGAGCAGGTTCGCTTTTTCGGCTTCGGCGCTTTGCCGGCGCAGCGGATCGGTTTCGCCTTCCGGCGCGCGGCCATAGACATGCAGCCCGTCCTTGACGGCGAAATCCTTGAGGTCGCAGAGCCAGGCGTCGATCCGGCGCAGTGCCTCGTCGGGTTGATCGGTCTTGGCGACGCCGGCTTCCGAGGCAAGCCCGGTCATCCGGGCCGTCTCGACGATCAGCTTCGCCAAGCGGTCACGGCGGCGGCGGTCGAGGCCGTCGGCCTGGGCATACTCATCGACCAGCCTTTCGAGCTTCTGTTGGCCTTCGTCGAGACCGGCGCCGGTGAGCGGCGGCGGCAGATGACCGAGCGTGACCGCCGAAATGCGCCGCTTGGCCTGCGCAGCTTCGCCCGGATTGGAGACGATGAAGGGATAGATGACCGGCAGGGAGCCGGTGACGATCTCGGGAAAGCAGGCGTCGGAGAGCGCAACCGTCTTGCCCGGTAGCCATTCCAGCGTGCCGTGCGCGCCGACATGGACGATGGCGTGCACGCCGAGCGACTTTTGCAGCCACAGGCCGAAGGCGATCAGCTCGTGGCGCGGCGGCAGCGTCGGGTCGTGGTAGTCGGCGCGCCGGTCGGCGGAGCGGCCGCGGTCGGGAGCCAGCGCCACGGTGACGTTGCCGAAGGTGGCGGCGCGGAAGGGGAAGTGATTTTCGGGGCTTGCTTGTGCAGGCCGGCGTTCTGTCGCCTCGCGCGAACCTGTCCCTTCTGCCTTGCCCCACGCGGCCTCTATTGCATCGTGCGCGGCCTGTGGCAGCTCGGCCGAAAAGGCGAAGTAGTCCTCTATGGAGAGGCCAGGCCCACCCACCTCAAGCGCATTGAGCAGTTCGCGCGGCGATTGCGGAATCCCTTCAACCGCATAGCCCTGTTCCTTCAGGTCATGCAGCATGGCGAGCACGCTGGACGGCACGTCCAGGCCGACGGCGTAGCCGGTCCGTCCAGGCGCGCTCGGATAATCCGGGATCAGGATCGCCAGCTTGCGCTCGGCCCGCTCCGTCCGCTGCAGGCGGATGAACGCCGCGATCCGCATGGCGACCTGCGCGACCCGGTCCGCCTCGGGCCGGTTGGCGAAAGCACGAAACGCCAGCGCCGGATCGGTTTCGATCTCGCCCTTGAAGGAGATCGCGCCGGCGAGGATGCGGCCGTCGAGCTCCGGCAGGACCACATGCATGGCGAGATCGGCGGGCGCGAGGCCGCGCTGGTTCTTTTCCCAGATCTCGCGCCTCGTCGTGGCGACGATAACCTGGAAGACGGGTATGCCAGCGCGGTCGAACAAGGTCTCGGCGCCCGGTTCGGCGCCGGAGGCGAATGCGGTGGCGGTGATGATGGCGGCCGGGTTGAGCGAGGCGATGGCGTTTTCGACGAAGGCGAGAGATGTCGGATCCTTGAGACTGGACACGAAGATCGGCACTGGGGCGAGACACTGCGTCCGCAATGCGTCAACGAGTGCGTCTATGGGCGCGACGTCGGCGGCTAGCAACATAGAGCGGTAGAAGAGGATGGGGATGATGGACGCGGCGTTTCCCTCCCCCTCGAGGGGAGGGTGGCCCGCAGGGCCGGGTGGGGTCGCCTCGGCAGTGCTCGGCGCTTCTTGATGTCGGCTTGTGTCGCGGAGGACCCCACCCCCGGCCTGCGGCCGGACCCTCCCCACAAGGGGGAGGGGGACCACGCCGTGGCCCGGCAGATAATACCCCGCCTTCGGCACGCTCACCGGCTCGGCCACGGCCGTTTCCGACCCGGCAAGCCTCGCCAGCCTTTGCACCAGGGCCGCCATGTTCGCCGGGCCGCCTTCGCGGAAATAGCCGAGGAGGGCATCCAATTCGGCGCGCGGCAGGGTCGAGCCTTCGATCAGCCGCTGGTCCTCGTCATGGCTTTCGCCGGGCAGCAACGCCAGCTTGATGCCGCGTATGCGCGCCAACGCTGCAAGCTGGTCGCAGCCGTAGCGCCACCAGTCATAACCGCCGAGGATGCGGACGAGGATGACCTTGGCGTGGCGCGCGACGCTGTCGATCCACAGGTCCACCGACATCGGGTGGCGAAGGTCGCGAAGTGCTGCCAGCCGCATCGAGGGTAGCTGCTCCGCATCGGCCTTCCAGGCGGCGGCCAGGCCGGCGAGGTCGCTGTCGGTAAAGGACAAAGCCACGATATCCGCAGGCGTCTGCCTGAGGTCGATCGGCTCGGCGAGATCGTCGAGCGAAGCGGATGTGGTGGCGAGGATATGCATCGCTTTTTCGTGTTGGCCTCAGCCGGCGAGGATACGCTCGATCGCTGGGCGGTTCAGCCCCTTGAGGCCGATGACGACGAGCCGCGAGCAGCGGTCGTCCTCGGCCGTCCAGGCCCGATCATAGTAATGGTTGACGCGCGGGCCGACGGCCTGGAGCAGAAGCCGCATAGGCTTGCCGCCGACCTCGACGAAGCCTTTGACGCGCAAAACGTTTTCCTGCTCGGCGGCCAAGGCAACGCGCTTTGCCAGCTCGTCGGGATTGGCGATCGACGGGATGTCGATGACGAAGGAATCGAAATCGTCGTGCTCGTGGTCGAGCTCATCATCGTGATGGGTCTTGCGGTTCTCGATGTCGTCCTCGACGGCGAGGCCGAGGCCGAGCAGCACGGACGGATCGACCTTGCCCTGCGCGGTCGGCACCACTTTCACGGCGCGCGCGACATGCTCACCGATGACGGCGTTGGCGCGTTCCGAGCCCGCCGCATCCATCAGGTCGCTCTTCGACAGGATGATCAGGTCGGCGCAGGCGATCTGGTCCTCGAACACCTCTTCGACCGGATCGTCATGGTCGAGCGAATCGTCTGCCGCGCGCTGGGCCTGCAGGGCGTCCATGTCGGAGGCGACGCGGCCGTCGGCCAGGGCAGGCCCATCGACCACGGCGACGACGCCGTCGACGGTGACGCGGCTCTTCACCGTCGGCCACTGGAAGGCCTGGACCAGCGGCTTCGGCAGAGCGAGGCCCGAGGTCTCGATCAGGATATGATCGACCTTCGGTGTGCGGGACAGGATCTGGTCGAGGGCCGGCACGAAGTCGTCGGCCACGGTGCAGCAGATGCAGCCATTGGCGAGCTCGACGATGTTTTCTTCCGGACAGGTGTCGATGCCGCAGCCTTTGAGAATCTCGCCATCGATGCCGACATCGCCGAATTCGTTGACGATGATCGCCAGCCGCTTGCCCTTGGCATTTTCGAGCAGGTTGCGGATCAGCGTCGTCTTGCCGGCGCCGAGGAAGCCGGTGACGACGGTGCAGGGAACACGGGAAACGGATGCGTTCATGGTCAGTCCTTCAGCATGTCGAGGGGAGGGATGCGGGCAACCAGGCCGCGCTTGAGGGAATCGGGCCGACCGCGCCAGGGGATCAGGCCATCGGTCGAGGTGGCGAACAGCTTTGCGCCGGCGACAAGATCGGCGCCGCTGGTCGTGTCCAGATCGCCGAAGACGTAGCTCCAGCAGCCGTCGCGCAGGAGTGCGGCGCTCAGCCGGCGCTTGCAGTTGCCGAGGCATTCGACGGTGTGGATGCGGATGTTTTCGGCCGAAGCGGCACGGCGCGTATCTTGGGCCAGCAGCGCGCCGGCGCGCGGATGCGCGTCCGAGCCGGTCTCGTCGCGACAGGACGAGCAGACGATGACGGTCACACCGGCGAGCGCGTCGGGCTCGGACGAAATATCCGCACTGTTTGCCGGGAAACTGTCGTTGCGATCCAAAACCAGGCTCCTTGCCCGGAAAACCCGCCGGGCATTCGGATACTTAAAGTCTCAGACGGCAGGTCTCCTGGCTCGCGGGTCGTCGCCTTGAATGCCGCCTTCCCGGGAACATCCCAGTGGTTTTCGGCCGGGGCTCGTCGCTCACAGTTGCGGGGACAGCCGCGGATTTGGGTTTTTGACCCGCACCGCATTCCCTCTTGGCTCCTCCCTTTGCCGGGAGAAGACCGTCTGCGGCGGATTTAGGCTTATGGCTAGGCGCCTGTCAACGCGCGGCTACGACACCTTGATGTCGGCCAGCGCCGGACCCAAGTCGCCGGCCGGCGTCACTTCGATCGCCTCCAGGCCGAGCCAGGCCTGCATCTGCTTCAGCTCGTCGAAGAGCTGGGCGGCGGTTTCAGGCGGCGCCCCAGCCTCGGCATAGGCGGCGTGGACGCGCAGCACGCTGGCCGGGCGGTCGGCCCTGAGATCGACGCGGGCGACGATCCGGTCGCCGAGCAGGAAGGGCAGCACATAATAGCCGTATTGGCGCTTTTCGGCCGGCGTGTAGATTTCGATGCGATAGCGGAAATCGAACAGCTTTTCGGTGCGGGTGCGCTCGAAAACGACGGGATCGAAGGGGGCGAGCAGGGCGCGCGCCCTGATACGGCGCGGGAAACGGGCGTCCTTGTGGAGATAGGCAGTTTTGTCCCAGCCTTCGACCTTCACCGGCAGCAGTTCGCCGGCTTCGACCAGTTCCTCGATCCTGTCCTTCGTGTCGCCTGGCGCGAGACGAAAATAGTCGCGCAGGTCGCCATAGGTGGCGATGCCGTGGGCGCGGGCGGAAATGCGCAGCAATTCGCGATGCGCGTCCTCGATCGAGGGTACCGGCAGGTCAAGCACAGCCTGCGGCAAAACGCGCTCGGGCAGGTCGTAATAGCGCTCGAAGCCGCGCCGGTAGGCGGTGGTGATGCGTCCGGCCCAGAACAGCCATTCGAAGGCATGCTTGGCCTCGCTCCAGCCCCACCAGCCGCCATTGCCCTTGTGGCCTTCGATATCGGACGCGGCGATCGGCCCGCGATCGGCGACTTCTCTATAGATCTCGTCGATCATCGCCTTGCGTTCACGGCCCCATTTCGCAAGGCCGAGATACATCTCGTCGCCCTGCTCGGCGCGCTGCATGCGCCAGCGCAGCAGAGGGTAGGTCTCGACGGGCAGGAATGACGCCTCATGCGCCCAATATTCGAAGACCGCGCGCTTGCGGGTGACGGCGGCGTTGTCGAGCAGCGCAAGCGGGTAGGGGCCGAGGCGCGAATAGAGCGGCATATAATGCGCGCGCACCACCGCGCTGACGGAATCGATCTGTAACAGGCCGGTCCGGGAAAGCACACGGGCAAGGTGGCGGCGATCCGGAACCCCTCCGGGGCGAGGATCGTTAAACCCTTGCGCGCCCAGCGCAATGCGCCTGGCCATGGCGAGCGAGATTTTCTCCTTCATCAAGGTGTCCTTGCCCCGATCGTCCGTTGGATTTTTAGCCGGTGATTCCGGCCATGCTAGCAGGCAGATGGCGGGAGATATGTCAGGAGAGAAAAGTGGAGTAAAAAGTGAAAGAAATCAAACAGGAGCGGATCGGACCAGTTTCTTCCGATAAGGCGTCCAGGGCCGCGATTTGAACAAGGTTTGACTTGCGTCACCGAAACCGCTGCGCTAACCCTCGCCGCGTTGCAGCATAGGGCCCCTTAAAACGGTTCAGCGGTTAAACTGTCACGCTTCCGCATTAGAGTCCGTTGCTGTAATCAAAGTGAACTGCCCCGCCGAAGGAAAGCCGCCGCATGAGCGCACTCCTGAGTTCTTACCTGCCTATCGTCCTTTTCATCGCCGTGGCGATGATCGTTGGTCTGGCGCTTATCGTCGCTCCTTTCCTGGTGGCCTACCGCAATCCCGACCCGGAAAAGCTTTCCGCCTATGAATGCGGGTTCAACTCGTTCGACGACGCCCGCATGAAGTTCGACATCCGTTTCTACCTGGTGTCGATCCTGTTCATCATCTTCGATCTCGAGGTCGCCTTCCTGTTCCCGTGGGCGGTGTCCTTCTCGAAGCTCGGCATGCTCGGCTTCTGGTCAATGATGGTGTTTCTGGCGGTGCTGACCATCGGCTTTGCCTATGAATGGAAAAAAGGAGCGCTGGAATGGGATTGAACGACAGTTCAGGCACCCTCGTCGCGCCGAAGCCCAAGGGCATCATCGACCCCAACACCGGCAGGCCGGTGGGGGAGGACGATCCCTTCTTCCTCGAGATCAATAATGAGCTGGCCGACAAGGGTTTCCTTGTCACCTCGACCGAAGCGCTGATCACCTGGGCGCGCAGCGGCTCGCTGATGTTCATGACCTTCGGCCTCGCCTGCTGCGCGGTCGAGATGATCCACACCTCGATGCCGCGCTATGACTCGGAGCGTTTCGGCGTCGCGCCGCGCGCGTCCCCGCGCCAGTCCGACATCATGATCGTCGCCGGCACGCTGACCAACAAGATGGCGCCGGCACTGCGCAAGGTCTACGACCAGATGCCGGAGCCGCGCTACGTCATCTCGATGGGCTCCTGCGCCAATGGCGGCGGCTACTACCACTATTCCTATTCGGTGGTGCGCGGCTGCGACCGCGTCGTGCCCGTCGACATCTATGTGCCCGGCTGCCCGCCGAGCGCGGAAGCGCTGCTCTACGGCATTCTCCTTCTGCAGAAGAAGATCCGCCGCACCGGCACGATCGAACGGTGAGCCGATGACCCTGGCGTTGAACGAACTCTCCACCTATCTCGGCGAGAAGCTCTCCGGCCGCATCGGCGAAGCCGTGCTTGCCTATGGCGAGCTGACGGTGTCCGTCGAGCCGGGCAATCTGATCGAAGTGGCGACCTTCCTGCGCGACGATCCGCGCTGCCAGTTCATCTCGATCATCGACATTTCCGGCGCCGACTATCCCTCGCGCGCCAGGCGCTTCGATGTCGTCTACCACCTTCTCTCGCCGAAGCAGAATGTGCGCATCCGCCTCAAGGTCCAGGCCGACGAGGAGACCCTGGTGCCGTCGCTGACCGCCGTCTATCCCGGCGCCGACTGGTATGAGCGCGAGACCTACGACCTCTACGGCGTGCTGTTCAGCGGCCACCCGGATCTGCGCCGCATCCTCACGGATTACGGTTTCGAGGGGCACCCGCTGCGCAAGGATTTCCCGCTGACCGGCTTCGTCGAAGTCCGCTACGACGACGAGGCCAAGCGCGTGATCTACGAGCCGGTGGAATTGAAGCAGGAATTCAGAAACTTCGACTTCTTGAGCCCGTGGGAAGGGACGGATTACGTCCTTCCGGGGGACGAGAAGGCGAAGGCAAATTGAGGCGCCACAATGGCTGAAACCTCCGTCCGCAACTTCAACATCAACTTCGGTCCGCAGCACCCTGCGGCGCATGGCGTTTTGCGCCTGGTGCTGGAGCTGGACGGCGAGGTGGTCGATCGCGTCGATCCGCATATCGGGCTGCTTCACCGCGGCACCGAGAAACTGATCGAGGCCAAGACCTATCTGCAGGCCGTGCCCTATCTCGACCGGCTCGACTATTGCGCGCCGATGAACCAGGAGCATGCCTTCGCGCTCGCGGCCGAGCGCCTGCTCGGCATCGAGGTGCCGAAGCGCGGGCAACTGATCCGCGTGCTCTATTCCGAGATGGGCCGCATCATGTCGCACATCCTCAATGTGACGACGCAGGCGATGGACGTTGGTGCGCTGACCCCGCCGCTGTGGGGCTTCGTCGAGCGCGAAAAGCTGATGGTGTTCTATGAGCGGGCTAGCGGTTCGCGCATGCACGCGGCCTATTTCCGGCCGGGCGGCGTGCACCAGGACCTGCCGCAGAAGCTGGTCGAGGACATCGGCACGTGGATCGACCCGTTCCTGAAGTCGATCGACGATCTCGACGCGTTGCTCACGCCCAACCGCATCTTCAAGCAGCGCAATGTCGATATCGGCACGGTGTCGCTGGCCGATGCCTGGGCCTGGGGCTTTTCGGGCGTGATGGTGCGCGGCTCGGGCGCTGCTTGGGACCTGCGCAAGGCGCAGCCCTACGAATGCTATTCCGAGATGGATTTCGACATCCCGATCGGCAAGAACGGCGACTGCTACGACCGTTACCTGGTGCGCATGGAAGAGATGCGCCAGTCGGCCAAGATCATGCGCCAGTGCGTCGATCTGCTGCTGGGCAAGGAAAGCGCCGGCCCGGTGTCGAACCTCGACGGCAAGGTGGTGCCGCCGAAGCGCGCGGCGATGAAGCGTTCGATGGAAGCGCTGATCCATCACTTCAAGCTCTATACCGAGGGCTATCGCGTGCCGGCCGGCGAGGTCTATGCGGCCGTCGAGGCGCCGAAGGGCGAATTCGGCGTCTATCTCGTCTCCGACGGCACCAACAAGCCCTATCGCTGCAAGCTGCGCGCGCCAGGCTTCGCGCATCTGCAGGCCATGGATTTCCTGTGCCGCGGCCACATGCTGGCCGACGTCACCGCCGTGCTTGGCTCCCTCGACATCGTGTTTGGTGAGGTCGATCGCTAAATGTCAGTCCGCCGTCTCGCAGATGCCAGCGTCCAGCCAGCCTCGTTCGCCTTCAACAAGGAGAACGCGGCAGCCGCTCAGCAGTGGATCGCCAAATACCCGAAGGGGCGCGAGCAGTCGGCCATCATCCCGCTGCTGATGATCGCGCAGGAGCAGGAAGGCTGGGTCACCAAGGCGGCGATCGAGACGATCTCGGACATGCTCGGCATGCCGCGCATCCGCGGCCTCGAGGTCGCGACCTTCTACACGCAGTACCAGCTCAATCCGGTCGGCACCCGCGCGCATATCCAGGTCTGCGGCACCACGCCCTGCATGCTGCGCGGCTCGGAAGCGCTGATGGATGTGTGCCGGTCAAAAATCCATCACGACCAGTTCCACACCAACGACAAGGGCACGCTGTCGTGGGAGGAGGTCGAATGCCTCGGCGCCTGCGTCAACGCGCCGATGGTCATGATCTTCAAGGACACTTTCGAGGACCTGACGCCCGAGCGGCTGGCCGAGATCATCGATCTCTACGACGCCGGCAAGGGCGCCGAGGTGAAGCCCGGTCCGCAGAACGCGCGCCACGGCTCCGAGCCGGCCGATGGCTTGAAGACGCTGACAAATGAAAAGGCGATCCTGAAGTCGACGCGCGACAAGGAAGCCAAGGCGGCCGCGAAGGCTGCCAAGGATGCCGCCGCGGCTGCGCCGGCTGCCGCTCCTGCCGCTGTCGCCTCGCAGGCGGCGCCGGCCCCAGCGGCTCCAGCACCCGCTGCGCCGCCAGCCTCCGGCCCGGTTGCGCCGTCCAAATCCAGCAAGCCGAAGACCGATGCGCCGGAGACCAGCCCGGCCCTGACGACGCCGTCGCCGGTGAAGGTCGCCCCGGCCACCGAGAAGGCGGCGAGCGTCAGGGCGCCGCGCCATTCGGCGGCCAACGCCAATCAGGCTTCTCCGGAAGTCGAGGCCGTTTCCAAGCCGCGCAGCGGGCCGAAGATGAAGTCCGAACCGGCCAGCGCTTTCAAGGCGCCGGAAACCAAGCAGCCTGTCGCCAAGACGGCGAAACCTTCGCTCGACGATAAGAGCCGGCCCGCCGGCATCGAGCGGCCGGCTACCGTTGACGATCTCAAGCTGATCTCCGGCGTCGGTCCGAAGATCGAAGCGACCCTGCAGTCGCTGGGCATCTACACCTTCGCGCAGGTCGCCTCCTGGAAGAAGGCCGAGCGCGAATGGGTCGACGGCTATCTCAGCTTCCACGGCCGCATCGATCGCGACGACTGGGTGAGGCAGGCCAAGGCGCTCGCCAAGGGCGGCGTCGCCGAATACATCCGCGTCTTCGGCAAGAAGCCGGTCTGAGGGACGAAAAATGCTTCAGGACAAAGACCGCATCTTCACCAACATCTACGGCCTCTTCGACAAGTCGCTGGCCGGCGCGCAGTCGCGCGGCATCTGGGACGATACGCCCGGCCTGATCGCCAAGGGGCGCGACTGGATCGTCAACGAGATGAAGGCCAGCGGCCTGCGCGGCCGCGGCGGCGCCGGCTTCCCGACCGGATTGAAATGGTCGTTCATGCCCAAGCAGAGCGACGGCCGGCCGAGCTACCTCGTCATCAATGCGGACGAATCCGAGCCCGGCACCTGCAAGGATCGCGATATCCTGCGCAACGATCCGCACACGCTGGTCGAGGGCGCGCTGGTCGCCGGCTTCGCCATGGGCGCGGTCGCGGCTTACATCTATGTGCGCGGTGAGTTCATCCGCGAGCGCGAGGCGCTGCAGCGCGCCATCGACGAGGCCTACGCGGCCAAGCTGATTGGCAAGGGTAACACCTCCGGCTACGACTTCGACGTCTACATGCATCACGGCGCCGGCGCTTATATCTGCGGCGAGGAGACCGCGCTGCTCGAAAGCCTCGAAGGCAAGAAGGGCCAGCCGCGGCTGAAGCCGCCATTCCCGGCCAATGTCGGCCTCTATGGCTGCCCGACCACGGTCAACAACGTCGAATCGATCGCCGTGGCGCCGACCATCCTGCGCCGGGGAGCTGCCTGGTTCTCGTCCTTCGGCCGCCCGAACAATGCCGGCACCAAGCTGTTCTGCGTGTCCGGCCACGTCAACAATCCGTGCACCTTCGAAGAAGCGATGTCGATCCCGTTCCGGGAACTTATCGAGACGCATTGCGGCGGCATCCGCGGCGGCTGGGACAATCTGCTCGCGGTCATCCCGGGCGGCGCTTCGGTGCCGCTGGTGCCGGCCGAGCAGATCATGGACGCGCCGATGGATTTCGACGCGCTGCGCGACCTGAAATCCGGCCTCGGCACGGCGGCTGTCATCGTCATGGACAAGTCGACGGATATCGTGAAGGCGATCGCCAGGCTCTCCTACTTCTACAAGCATGAGAGCTGCGGCCAGTGCACGCCTTGCCGCGAAGGCACCGGCTGGATGTGGCGGGTGATGGAGCGGCTGGTGCGCGGCGAAGCGCAGAAGCGCGAGATCGACATGCTGCTCGACGTCACCAAGCAGGTCGAGGGCCACACGATCTGCGCGCTGGGCGACGCGGCGGCCTGGCCGATCCAGGGCCTGATGCGGCATTTCCGCGGCGAGGTGGAACGCCGCATCGACGAGTTTTCGCGCAACGCGCACCGGGTCGAGCCGGTGATGGTGGCGGCGGAATAAGGACTTCGAAATACGGGCTCGGCCCGAAGACTGAAAGCAGGGGCGGGGCATACGAAGAAACGACCAGGAGATCTCTATGGCGCCGTATTCGATACCCTTTCCGTTCATGCCTGATTTGGACCAACTCGAGAAGATGAACCAGGATCTGACCAAGATGATGCCGAAGGAGATGGCCAGCGCCGTCAACCTTCTGGCGCATCCGGTTGCGGGCGCCGCCGCGATGTCGGCGCTCAGCATCGGTCTTGCCAACCACGCCGTCGGCATGTGGATGGGCGCGTTCACCGGCGCGCTGGAAGCCTCGCAGCGCATGTTCCAGCCTTTCCTCGACGACCTCGAGGCGCAGAACGAAGCGGCCGCCAATGCGTCAAAGGCGCGCAAGGCGACCGAGACGCTGATCGCCAGGGCGCAGACCTTCGCCAGGGACGTGACCGACATCGCGGCGAACGCGACCGAGAAGGCGCTCGACGCGACCGGGGCAGACATCGTCGCCCAACCGGCCGCGACCGGGCTGATGCCCGAGGATTTCAGGCAGCCGAAGGCAATCGACAAGCCGGCGAAGGCGTCGGACCTGAAGGCGATTTCGGGTATCGGACCGAAGCTGGAGAAGGTGCTCAACGGTCTCGGCATCTGGACCTATGGCCAGATCGCCGCCTGGACGTCGGAAGAGATCGCCTGGGTGGAGGATTACCTGTCGCTCGCCGGCCGCATCGGCCGCGACGACTGGACCGCACAGGCGGCGGCGCTCGCCGCGAAGAAGTGAATTAAAATGCCGGGCGCGGCTCGAGCCGCGCCCGGAAAGATAGATTGCGGGACATCCGCAGAGGTTTGAGGCGAATGGCAAAGCTAAAGGTCGACGGGAAAGAGATCACGGTACCCGACCATTACACGCTGCTGCAGGCGGCCGAGGACGCCGGCGCGGAAGTGCCGCGCTTCTGCTTCCATGAGCGGCTGTCCATCGCCGGCAATTGCCGCATGTGCCTGATCGAGGTGAAGGGCGGCCCGCCCAAGCCGCAAGCGTCCTGCGCCATGGGCGTGCGTGACTTGCGCCCCGGCCCGAACGGCGAGCCGCCGGAAATCTTCACCAACACGCCGATGGTCAAGAAGGCCCGCGAAGGCGTGATGGAATTCCTGCTGATCAACCATCCGCTCGACTGCCCGATCTGCGACCAGGGCGGCGAATGCGACCTGCAGGACCAGGCGATGGCCTTCGGCGTCGATTCCTCGCGCTATCACGAGAACAAACGCGCGGTCGAAGACAAGTATATCGGCCCGCTGGTCAAGACGGTGATGAACCGCTGCATCCACTGCACGCGCTGCGTCCGCTTCACCACAGAGGTCGCCGGCATTTCCGAGCTCGGCCTGATCGGCCGTGGCGAGGATGCCGAGATCACCACCTATCTCGAGCAGGCGATGACGTCGGAGCTGCAGGGCAATGTCATCGACCTTTGCCCGGTCGGCGCGCTGACCTCCAAGCCCTTCGCCTTCCAGGCGCGGCCGTGGGAATTGACCAAGACGGAATCGATCGACGTGATGGATGCTGTCGGCTCGGCGATCCGCGTCGATAGCAGAGGCCGCGAAGTGATGCGCATCCTGCCGCGCGTCAACGAACAGGTGAACGAGGAGTGGATCTCCGACAAGACCCGCTTCATCTGGGACGGCCTGCGCACGCAGCGCCTCGATCGCCCCTATGTGCGCAAGAACGGCAAGCTTGCGCCGGCAAGCTGGGCTGAAGCCTTCGCCGCGATCAAGGAACAGGTATCGAAGACGGCCCCTGAGCGGATCGGCGCCATCGCCGGCGATCTCGCCGCGGTCGAAGAGATCTACGCGCTCAAGCTTCTGATGAATGCGCTCGGCTCGAAGAACATCGACTGCCGCCAGGACGGCGCTGCGCTCGATCCGTCGCTCGGCCGCGCCAGCTACATCTTCAATCCGACCATCGAAGGCATCGAGCAGGCCGATGCGGTGCTGATCATCGGCGCCAATCCGCGCTTCGAGGCCTCGGTGCTCAACGCCCGCATCCGCAAGCGCTGGCGCCTCGGCAATCTGCCGGTCGGCGTGATCGGCGAGATCGGCGATACGCGCTATGACTACGACCTCCTCGGCGCCGGCCCAGAATCGCTCAAGGATCTCGCCGACGGCAACGGCAAGTTCTTCGAGGTGCTGAGCAAGGCCACGCATCCGCTGATCATCGTCGGCCAGGGCGCGCTGGCGCGCGCCGATGGCGCGGCGGTGCTCGGCCAGGCGGCGAAGCTCGCGGCCGCCGTCAACGCGGTCACGGCCGAGTGGAACGGCTTTGCGGTGCTGCACAACGCCGCGGCGAGAGTCGGCGGCCTCGATCTCGGTTTCGTGCCGGGCGAGGGCGGCAAGGACGTCACCGGCATGCTGGGCGACACCGATGTGCTCTTCCTGCTCGGCGCCGACGAAATCGACATGGCCAAGACCGGCGGCGCGTTCGTCGTCTATATCGGCACGCATGGCGATGCCGGCGCGCACCGCGCCAATGTCATCCTGCCGGCCGCAGCGTACACCGAGAAATCGGGCACCTATGTCAACACGGAAGGTCGTGTGCAACAGACCAACCGCGCCGGTTTCGCTCCGGGCGAAGCGCGCGAGGATTGGGCGATCCTGCGGGCGCTGTCGGATGTGCTCGGCAAGAAGCTGCCCTTCGATTCGCTGGCGCAGCTGCGCGCCAAGCTCTATGGCGAATTCCCGCATCTCGCCCGCATCGACCAGGTGCAGGCGGGCAGCGGCGACGACATCATCAAGGTGGCGAAGCTCGGCGGCCGTCTGAACAAGGGCACCTTCACCTCGCCGGTGAAGGACTTCTATCTCACCAACCCGATCGCGCGGGCGTCGGCCGTGATGGCCGAATGCTCGGCGCTGGCCAAGAGCGGCTTCAAGCAGGCGGCGGAATAAGCATGGAAACCTTCTTCTCCTTCTACGTGCTGCCGGCGCTGCTGATCCTGTTGAAGTCGGTCGTGCTGATCGTCGTGCTTCTGATCGGCGTCGCCTACCTGCTCTATGCCGACCGCAAGATCTGGGCGGCGGTGCAGCTGCGTCGCGGCCCGAACGTGGTCGGTCCGTGGGGAACGCTGCAGGCCTTTGCCGACCTCCTGAAATTCGTCTTCAAGGAGCCGGTGATCCCGTCGGGCGCCAACAAGGGCGTGTTCCTTCTGGCGCCGCTGGTGTCAGCGGTGCTGGCGATCTCGGCCTGGGCGGTCATTCCGGTCAATGAGGGCTGGGCGATCGCCAACATCAATGTCGGCATCCTCTATGTCTTCGCCATCTCCTCGCTCGAGGTCTATGGCGTGATCATGGGCGGCTGGGCGTCCAACTCGAAATATCCGTTCCTCGGCGCGCTGCGCTCGGCCGCGCAGATGGTGTCCTACGAAGTCTCGATCGGCTTCGTCATCGTCACCGTCCTGCTCACCGTCGGCTCGCTCAACCTCTCCGACATCGTCATGTCGCAGCAGGACGGCCTCGGCACCAGGCTCGGCCTGCCCAACACCTTCCTCGACTGGCACTGGCTGTCGCTGCTGCCGATGTTCGTGGTGTTCTTCATCTCCGCGCTTGCCGAGACGAACCGCCCGCCTTTCGACCTGGTCGAGGCGGAATCGGAACTCGTCGCCGGCCACATGGTTGAGTATTCGTCGACGCCGTTCCTGCTCTTCTTCCTCGGCGAGTATGTCGCCGTCGTCCTGATGTGCGCGCTGGCGACCATCCTGTTCCTCGGCGGCTGGCTGCCGCCGTTCAACTTCGCGCCCTTCACCTGGGTACCAGGGGTGATCTGGTTCGTGCTGAAGATCTGCCTGATGTTCTTCATGTTCTCGATGGTGAAGGCTTTTGTGCCGCGCTACCGCTACGACCAGCTGATGCGGCTGGGCTGGAAGGTCTTCCTGCCGATCTCGCTGTTCATGGTCGTCGCCACCGCGGCCTTCCTCAAGATAACGGGGTTTGCGTGATGTCCGCTCTGGCCCAGGCCGCAAAGTCGCTGCTGCTGAAGGATTTCGTCAGCGCCTTTTTCCTTTCGATGCGCCAGTTCTTCGCGCCGAAGGAAACGATCAACTATCCGCACGAGAAGGGGCCGACCAGCCCGCGCTTCCGCGGCGAGCATGCCCTGCGCCGTTATCCGAACGGCGAGGAGCGCTGCATCGCCTGCAAGCTGTGCGAAGCGATCTGCCCGGCGCAGGCCATCACCATCGAGGCCGGCCCACGCCGCAATGACGGCACGCGCCGCACCGTGCGCTACGACATCGACATGGTGAAGTGCATCTATTGCGGCTTCTGCCAGGAAGCCTGCCCGGTCGACGCCATCGTCGAGGGGCCGAATTTCGAGTTCGCGACCGAGACGCGCGAGGAGCTTTACTACAACAAGGAAAAGCTGCTCGCGAATGGCGATCGCTGGGAGCGTGAGCTGGCGCGCAACATCGCGCTGGATGCGCCCTATCGCTGACATTTGACGCATGGACGGGGCGAGGGGCCTCGTCTAAGGAACACGCGGCTTCGGTACCGCAGGCGGAACCAAGCCAGAGACAACGGAGAGGGCGGATGTCCGATCCGACAGGAACCCGGGGGAACCCATGCTGAGTGGACTAGAGGCGGCCTTTTTCTACCTCTTCGCCTTTATCGCCGTGGCGTCGGCCTTCATGGTCATTTCGTCGCGCAACCCCGTGCATTCCGTGCTGTTCCTGATCCTCACCTTCTTCAACGCAGCCGGCCTGTTCATGCTGACCGGCGCCGAGTTCCTGGCGATGATCCTGCTCGTCGTCTATGTCGGCGCGGTGATGGTGCTGTTCCTGTTCGTCGTCATGATGCTCGACGTCGACTTCGCCGAGATGAAGCAGGGCGCGCTGCAATATGCGCCGATCGGCGCGCTGGTCGGGCTGATCCTGGCGGCGGAACTGATCATCGTGCTCGGCGGCTACACTTTCGCGCCGCAGCTGGCCTCGACGGTCGCCAAGGCAACTCCGGATCTCGCCACGCGCTCGAACACGGCGGCGCTCGGCGACATCCTCTATACGGACTACCTCTATTATTTCCAGATTTCCGGCCTGGTGCTGCTGGTGGCCATGATCGGCGCCATCGTGCTGACGCTGCGCCACAAGGAAGGCGTCAAGCGGCAGTCGATCGCCGCGCAGGTGGGCCGCACGCCGGCGACGGGCATGGAAATCCGCAAGGTCAAATCGGGCGAGGGCATCTGAGATGGTCGTCGGCATTGCACATTATCTGACCGTATCGGCGATCCTGTTCACGCTCGGCGTGTTCGGCATCTTCCTGAACCGCCGCAACATCATCGTCATCCTGATGTCGATCGAGCTCATCCTGCTTGCGGTCAACATCAATTTCGTCGCCTTCTCGGCGGCGCTGCATGACCTCGTCGGACAGGTCTTCGCCCTGTTCGTGCTGACGGTCGCGGCCGCGGAAGCGGCGATCGGTCTTGCCATTCTTGTCGTCTTCTTCCGCAACCGCGGCTCGATCGCGGTCGAAGACGTGAGCACGATGAAGGGTTGACGGGAACCATCATGTATCAGGCTATCGCCTTCCTTCCGCTGCTTGGCTTCCTGATTGTCGGCCTGTTCGGCAATTCGCTCGGCGCCAAGGCTTCCGAATACATCACCTCCGGCTTCCTGGTGATCGCGGCGGTGCTGTCGTGGATCGCCTTCTTCACCGTCGGTTTCGGCCATGGCGAAGTGTTCACCGTGCCGGTGCTGCGCTGGATCCAGTCGGGCGGCATCGATGCCTCCTGGGCGCTCAGGATAGACACGCTGACAGTGGTGATGCTGGTCGTCGTCAACACGGTGTCGGCGCTGGTTCACATCTATTCGATCGGCTACATGCACCACGATCCGAACCGGCCGCGCTTCTTCGCCTATCTGTCGCTGTTCACCTTCGCGATGCTGATGCTGGTGACGGCGGACAACCTCATCCAGATGTTCTTCGGCTGGGAAGGCGTGGGGCTGGCCTCCTATCTCTTGATCGGCTTCTGGTACAAGAAGCCGTCGGCCAATGCCGCCGCCATCAAGGCTTTCGTCGTCAACCGCGTCGGCGACTTCGGCTTCGCGCTCGGCATCTTCGGCGTGTTCGTGCTGTTCGGCTCGGTCAATCTGAGCACCGTCTTTGCCAATGCCGCCTCGTTCCTGCCCGCGGAAGGCGCGCCGGCGGGGGGCGCCGTGCTCACCTTCCTCGGCCATGCGCTCGACAAGCAGACGGCGTTGACGGTGGTCTGCCTGCTGCTCTTCATGGGCGCCATGGGCAAGTCGGCGCAGGTGCCGCTGCACACCTGGCTGCCGGACGCCATGGAAGGTCCGACCCCAGTCTCCGCGCTCATCCATGCGGCGACCATGGTGACCGCCGGCGTCTTCATGCTGGCAAGGCTCTCGCCGCTGTTCGAGCTGTCGCATACGGCGCTGACCGTCGTCACCTTCATCGGCGCCTTCACCGCCTTCTTCGCGGCGACCGTCGGCCTCGTCCAGAACGACATCAAGCGCGTCATCGCCTATTCGACCTGCTCGCAGCTCGGCTACATGTTCGTGGCGCTCGGCGTCGGCGCCTACGGCGCGGCGATCTTCCATCTGTTCACGCACGCCTTCTTCAAGGCGCTGCTGTTCCTCGGCTCCGGCTCGGTCATCCATGCCGTGTCCGACGAGCAGGACATGCGCAAGATGGGCGGCCTTCGCCAGCTCATTCCGGCGACCTACTGGATGATGATCATCGGCACGCTGGCGCTGACCGGTGTCGGCATTCCCGCAACGGTGATCGGCACCGCCGGCTTCTTCTCCAAGGACGCCATCATCTCGACGTCGTTTGCCAGCCACAATGCGGTCGCGGGCTTCGCCTTTATCCTGCTCGTGGTCGCCGCCTGCTTCACCAGCTTCTATTCCTGGCGGCTGATCTTCATGACATTCCACGGCGAGCCGCGTGCCAGCCACGAGGTCATGCATCATGTCCATGAATCGCCGCCGGTGATGCTGGTGCCGCTCTATATACTGGCGGCCGGCGCGCTGTTTGCCGGCGTCATCTTCCACGGCGCCTTCATCGGCGAGGGCTATGCCGAATTCTGGAAGGCGTCGCTGTTCACGCTGCCGGAGAACCACATCCTGCACGAGATCCACGAGCTGCCGCTCTGGGTGGAACTGGCGCCGTTCGTCGCCATGGTGATCGGCCTCTTGGTCGCTTGGCAGTTCTACATCCGCAAGCCGGAGATGCCGAAGGAACTGGCGGCGCAGCATCGCGGCCTCTATGCCTTCCTGCTCAACAAGTGGTATTTCGACGAGCTCTACGACTTCCTGTTCGTGCAGCCGGCCAAGCGCCTCGGCAGGTTCCTGTGGAAGACCGGTGACGGCGCCATCATCGACGGCCTCGGCCCCGATGGTGTCTCGGCGCGCGTCATTGACGTCACCAACCGCGTCGTCAAGCTGCAGACCGGTTATCTCTACCACTATGCCTTCGCCATGCTGATCGGTGTGGCCGCTCTCGTCACCTGGATGATGCTCTGATGACCGACTGGCCAATCCTCTCGCTGGTCACCTTCCTGCCGCTGGTTGGTGTTCTCCTTATTCTGCCGATCAGCGACGACAGCGAAAATGCGCGCCGCAACATCCGCGCCATCGCCTTCATCACGACGGCGTTCACCTTCGTCATCTCGCTGTTCATCTGGACGGGCTTCGACAATTCGCAGGCCGGCTTCCAGTTTGTCGAGAAGCACGCCTGGCTGGATTCGGGCATTTCCTATCACATGGGCGTCGACGGCATCTCGATGCTGTTCGTCATCCTGACGACCTTCCTGATGCCGCTTTCCATCCTCGCCTCGTGGGAAGCGATCGAGAAGCGGGTCAAGGCCTATATGATCGCCTTCCTGATCCTTGAGACGCTGATGATCGGCGTGTTCTGCGCGCTCGACATCGTCTTGTTCTACGTCTTCTTCGAGGCCGGCCTGATCCCGATGTTCATCATCATCGGCGTCTGGGGCGGCAAGCGGCGCGTCTATGCTTCGTTCAAGTTCTTCCTCTATACGCTCGCCGGCTCGGTGCTGATGCTGCTCGCCATCATGGCGATGTTCTTCCAGTCGGGCACCACGGACATCCCGACGCTGCTGACGCATCACTTCCCGGCCAACATGCAGACCTGGCTGTGGCTTGCCTTCTTCGCCTCCTTTGCGGTGAAGATGCCGATGTGGCCTGTGCACACCTGGCTGCCCGACGCGCATGTCGAGGCGCCGACGGCGGGCTCGGTCATCCTGGCCGCCATCCTGCTGAAGATGGGCGGGTACGGCTTCCTGCGCTTCTCGCTGCCGATGTTCCCGGAAGCCTCGGCGATGTTCGCGCCGCTGGTGTTCACGCTCTCCGTCGTCGCCATCATCTACACCTCGCTGGTGGCGCTGATGCAGGAGGACATGAAGAAGCTGATCGCCTATTCGTCGGTCGCCCATATGGGCTTCGTCACCATGGGCATCTTCGCGATGAACCAGGAAGGCGTGCAGGGGGCGATCTACCAGATGCTCAGCCACGGTCTCGTCTCGGGCGCGCTGTTCCTGTGCGTCGGCGTCATCTACGACCGCATGCATACGCGCGAGATCGACGCCTATGGCGGCCTCGTCAACAACATGCCGAAATACGCCACCGTGTTCATGATCTTCACCATGGCCAATGTCGGCCTTCCGGGCACCAGTGGCTTCATCGGCGAATTCCTGACCATGCTCGGCGTCTTCCGGGTCAACACCTGGGTGGCTTTCTTCGCCGCCACCGGCGTCATCCTGTCGGCGGCTTACGCGCTGTGGCTCTATCGCCGCGTGATCTTCGGCGCGCTGACCAAGGACAGCCTGAAGAACCTGCTCGATCTGTCGCCGCGCGAGAAGGCGATCATGTATCCGCTGGTGGTGCTGGTCATCTTCTTCGGCGTCTATCCGGCGCCGGTGTTCGACGCGACGGCCCAATCGGTCAAGACGCTCGTCACCAACGTCACCGCATCCATCAATTCCGCGCAGACCGCGGCGGCGAACTGACTGGGGAATAGACCATGACGCCGGACCTTCTCTCCAGCCTTTCGCTCTCTACGCCGGAACTGATCCTGGCCGTCGGCGCGCTGGTGCTCCTGATGATCGGAGCCTATTCGCGCTCCAACAGCACCATGACCGTGACCGGACTGGCCGTCCTGGTGCTGGTGGTGGCCGGCCTGTGGCTCGCCTTCTCCGGCGGAAAGGGCGCTGCCTTTGGCGGCGCCTTCGTGCAGGATTCCTTCAGCGCCTTCATGAAGATGCTGGCGCTGATCGGCTCGGCGGTGACGCTGGTCATGTCGATGCGCTTTGCCAGGCAGGAGCATTTCGACAAGTTCGAATTCCCGGTGCTGGTGCTGCTCTGCACGCTCGGCATGATGCTGATGATCTCGGCCAACGGCATGATCGGGCTCTATCTCGGCCTCGAGCTGCAGTCGCTGGCGATCTATGTGCTGGCGGCGATCAACCGCGACAATCTGCGCTCGACCGAGGCCGGCCTGAAATACTTCGTCCTCGGCGCGCTGTCGTCGGGCATGCTGCTCTACGGCATCAGCCTCGTCTACGGCTACACCGGCAACACAGGCTTCCAGGAGATCGCGACGGCGCTGGGCGGCGGCGAGCGCCAGCTCGGCCTCGTCTTCGGCCTGGTGTTCGTGCTCGCAGGCCTCGCCTTCAAGATCTCGGCGGTGCCGTTCCATATGTGGACGCCGGACGTCTATGAAGGCGCGCCGACGCCGATCACCGCCTTCCTGGCCGCCGCGCCGAAGATGGCGGCGATGGCGCTGATCGTGCGCGTCACCATGGGCGCCTTCAAGCCGATCGCCGCCGACTGGCAGCAGATCGTCGTCTTCATCTCGATCGCCTCGATGGCGCTTGGCGCCTTCGCGGCCATCGGCCAGACCAACATCAAGCGCCTGATGGCCTATTCCTCGATCGGCCACATGGGCTACGCGCTGGTCGGCCTTGCCGCCAACAGCCAGGCCGGCGTGCGCGGCGTTGCCATCTACATGCTGATCTATCTGGTGATGACGCTTGGCACCTTCGCCTTCATCCTCGCCATGCGGCGCAAGGAAGGCAATGTCGAGCAGATCAGCGATCTGGCCGGTCTCGCCTCGACCAACCCGATCATGGCCACCATCCTCACCATCCTCATGTTTTCGCTGGCCGGCATTCCGCCGCTCGCCGGTTTCTGGGGGAAGTGGTACGTGTTCCTCGCCGCCATCAACGCGCATCTCTACGCGCTGGCGATCATCGGCGTGCTCGCCTCGGTGGTGGGTGCCTACTATTACCTGCGCATCATCAAGATCATGTGGTTCGACGAGCCGGTCGGCGGCTTCGTGCCGATGGCGAGCGAGCTGCGCCTCGTGCTCGGCGTCAGCGGCGCCTTCGTGCTGTTCTATGTGCTGATCGGCGGGCCGATCGGCAATTATGCCGAAGCCGCCGCCAAGACCTTCTTCTGACGGGATGGCATTTCGGCTGGCTCCAACCGCGGCGTCGGAGGGGTTCCGGCTCGAGGCGCATGACAGCGTAGGCTCGACCAACGCGCTGGCGCTGGACCATGCGCGCGCCGGCGATGCGGGAAAACTCTGGGTCGTTTCGAAGAAGCAGGAAAGCGGCCGCGGCCGGCGTGGCCGCGCCTGGGCGACGCCCGAGGGCAATCTTGCCGCGACGCTGCTCCTGGTTCCGGGCGGCGAGCTGCGGCTTGCGGCGACGCTCGGCTTCGTCGCGGGCCTGGCGCTGGCCGACGCGCTCGACGCCGTCGTGCCGAAAGGCCGGATCGCCGTTGCCGTCGATGGCGCAAGCCAGGGCCGCAACCGCTTTGAGCTGAAATGGCCTAACGACGTGCTGGCTTCGGGCGCCAAGCTTGCCGGTATCCTGTTGGAATCGACGATGCTGGAAGGTGGCCGCTTCGCGGTTGCGATCGGCATCGGTGTCAACGTCGTGGCCTATCCGGAAGATCTGCCTTATCCGGCGACGTCGCTGCAGGCGCTGGGCGCCACTTGCGATGCCGAGACGTTGTTCCTGGCGCTTTCGGACGCCTGGAGCGAAAATGCCAGGATGTGGGACGATGGGCGCGGGCTCAATGCCATCAGAAAGCGGTGGCTGGACCGCGCGGCAGGGCTCGGCGGCGAGGTTGCTGTCAGAATTGACGGCAATGTGGTGCGCGGCGTCTTCGAGACCATTGACGAGGACTGCCGTTTCGTGATCCGCGACGATGAGGGATCAGTTTTGACGATCGCGGCCGGCGACGTGCATTTCGGCGCTGTCGCTTCGGCCCGGGTATAGTTTTGTTTTGCGCCATTCCGGACGGAAAACCGTGACGCTTTTCCCGGAATTGCTCCAACGACTTGGCCTGACGGTCAGGAAGGAAAGAATTCATGGCGAATAAGGAAAACGCCGAACTCGTCTTCGCGCCGCTCGGCGGCGTCGGCGAGATCGGCATGAACTTCGCCCTTTACGGCTATGGACCCGCCGACGCGCGTGAATGGATTATCGTCGATGTCGGCGTCACCTTTCCGGACTCGGCGCATCCCGGTGTCGATCTCATCCTGCCCGATACGCGCTTCATCGAGGAGAACCTCGACGGCTTGCGCGGCATCGTCATCACCCATGCGCATGAGGACCATTACGGCGCGCTGCTCGATATCTGGCCGAAGCTTAAAGTTCCGGTCTGGATGACGCCGTTCACCGCCGGCCTGCTCGAGGCCAAGCGGCAGGGCGAGCAGAACGCCCCGAAGGTTCCGGCGTCGATCTACCGGGCCGGCGAGAAATTCACCATCGGGCCGTTCGAGATCGAGGCCATTCCGGTGGCGCATTCGATCCCTGAGCCGATGTCGCTGGCGATCACATCGCCCGCCGGCACGGTGATCCACACCGGCGACTGGAAGATCGACCCGGCGCCGACGATCGGTCCGAAGACCGACGAGGCGCGTTTCCGCGCCTATGGCGACAAGGGCGTGCTGGCGCTGATCTGCGATTCGACCAATGCGTTGAGGGAAGGGGAGTCGCCCTCGGAAGTGGCGGTCGGCGAAGGCCTCAAGGGCGTCATCGAGAAAGCCAAGGGCCGCGTCGCCGTCACCACCTTCTCCTCCAATGTCGGGCGCATCGTCTCGATCGCCAGGGCGGCGCGCGATGCCGGCCGGCAGTGCCTGGTGCTCGGCCGCTCGCTGAAGCGCGTCATCGATGTGGCGGGCGAGCTCGGCTACATGGACGGCCTGCCGGAGTTCATCGCCGAGGAGGACTATGGCTATATCCCGCGCGAGAACCTGGTGATCATTTGCACCGGCAGCCAGGGCGAGCCGCTGGCGGCGCTCGCCAAGCTTTCGCGCGACGAGATGAAGTCGGTGGCGCTGACGGCCGGCGACACGGTGGTGTTTTCCTCGCGCACGATTCCGGGCAACGAAAAGGCGATCCTCGAGATCAAGAACCGGCTGATCGATCTCGGCATGAAGATCATCGAAGACGGCGACGCGCTGGTGCATGTCTCCGGCCATCCGCGCCGCAGCGAATTGCGCAAGATGTATGAATGGGTGCGCCCGCAGATCGGCGTTCCCGTACATGGCGAGGCGGCGCATCTGGTGGCGCAGGGCTCGCTGATGTCGATGTCCGGCATCGGCCAGGTGGCGCAGGTGCGCGATGGCGACATGCTGAGGCTCTGGCCCGGCCCGGCGACGATCATCGACCAGGTGCCGTTCGGCCTGCTCTACAAGGATGGCAATCTGATCGGCACCGACCAGGCGATGGGCATACGCGACCGCCGCAAGCTCTCCTTCGCCGGCCATGTCGCGGTCAATGTCGTGCTCGACGACAAATATGAGCTCGCCGGCGACCCCGACCTGGTGGCGATCGGCGTGGCCGAGGCCGATGCCAGCGGCGAGACGCTGGAGGACCTGATGCTCGATGCGGCAATCGGCGCGGTGGACTCGATCCCTCGCCAACGCCGAAAAGACCTCGACCTGGTGCAGGAAGCGGTGCGCCGTGCTGTGCGCAGCGCCGCCAACGAAGCTTGGGGAAAGAAGCCGCTGGTGACTGTGTTCGTCACGCGGTGACGAACAAGGGAGTAGGGGAGTAAGGCAGTAGGGGAGTAGGGAAAGAACAAATGGTTGTCTTCAGTTTGGTTTTTCCCCTACTCCCTTACTGCCCTACTGCCTTACTCCCCTAAAAGCGGAGCGCTTTATGCTTGGACGCCTGAACCATGTCGCGCTTGCCGTGCCGGATCTGGTCGCGGCGGTGGCCGCCTATCGCGATACACTTGGCGCGCGAGTGGGCGAGCCGCAGGCGCTGCCGGAGCATGGCGTGACCGTGGTGTTCGTCGATGTCGGCAATACCAAGATCGAATTGCTGGAGCCGCTGGGGGAGACATCGCCCATCGCCGCGTTCCTCGAGAAGAATCCGTCCGGCGGCATGCACCACCTCTGCTACGAGGTCGACGATATCCTGGCTGCCCGCGACCATCTGAAGTCAAGCGGCGCGCGCGTGCTGGGCGACGGCAACCCGAAGATCGGCGCGCATGGCAAGCCGGTGCTGTTCCTGCATCCCAAGGATTTCTTCGGCACGCTTGTCGAACTGGAGCAGGCATGAACTGGATACTGTTCGCCGCGCTGTTCTTCGTCACCTGGTGGCTGGTGCTGTTCGTCGTTCTGCCGTTCAGCCTGCGCACGCAAGATGACGATCAGGATGTCACGCTGGGCACCGTTTCCAGCGCGCCGCGCGGCCCGCATATGCTGCGCGCTTTCATCCGCGCGACGATCGTGACGGTGATCGTCATGGGCACTCTCTACGGTCTTACGATGGGGCTGGGATTCAGCTTCGACGATATCATGCGGATCATGCCGGACTTTAGTCCGAATACCCATCACTGACGCTGAAGATACAGTCTCAGCAAGTATTGGGCTGCATACGCGCGCCAAGGTTGAAATCGGAAGCCGGCTTCCGAATTAGGCGGCTATCCATCGCTCACGCTGTTTGGCAGGTGCTCGTGCTAAGCAGATGATTGCACAAAAAAAATGCAAGGCACGAGGCCTTGCAATTTAAACGCGTCCGATCCGTTTCCGGTGTCCGGCGGCAGCGAGTTACCGCGCCTAGATCGCATCCTCCCAAGACTTTGACCGCGTAGGAGAGCAGATTTTTCTCCGCCCTCTCGGTTATCGGCGCACACTAGACCAAGGCAGGTGAAAATGTCACGAAGAATTTTGCCTCGAAACGGGCAATATCGTGCTGCACTGCACAATAGTGCGGCAGGGCTTGCTTGTGAATCGATCAAAAAGCCATTTGCGGCACTTTGCAGCCAAAATCGCCTTTTTGGTAAGGTGCAGAAGGCCCCGATACTTTGGGGCACTCGGGTTTCAATTCCGTCATGAAATGGCTATGAAGCCCGGGCAAGCAGCCTGAGGCGCGCCGATTCCCGCGCCGCCATCTTCATTCACGGACCAGTCCATGCGTTTGTCGCGCTACTTCCTGCCCATTCTCAAAGAAAATCCCCGCGAGGCCGAGATCGTCTCGCACCGGTTGATGCTGCGCGCCGGCATGATCCGCCAGCAAGGACAGGGCAGCTTTTCGTGGCTGCCATTGGGCAAGCGCGTGCTGGACAAGGTCTGCCAGATCATCCGCGAGGAACAGAACCGCGCCGGCGCGCTGGAAATCCTGATGCCGACCATCCAGTCGGCCGATCTGTGGCGCGAAAGCGGCCGTTACAACGACTACGGCAAGGAGATGCTTCGCATCAAGGACCGCCAGGACCGCGACGTGCTCTACGGCCCGACCAACGAAGAGATGGTCACCGAGATTTTTCGCGCTTACGTGAAGTCCTACAAGGATCTGCCGCTCAATCTCTACCACATTCAGTGGAAGTTCCGCGACGAGGTGCGCCCGCGCTTCGGCGTGATGCGTTCGCGCGAGTTCCTGATGAAGGATGCCTATTCCTTCGACCTCGATTTCGAGGGCGCCAGGGCCGCTTATAACCGCATGTTCGTTTCCTATCTCAGGACGTTCACGCGCATGGGGCTGCAGGCCATTCCGATGCGCGCCGACACCGGCCCGATCGGCGGCGATCTCAGCCATGAGTTCATCATCCTGGCCGAGACCGGCGAGAGTCAGGTGTTCTGCGATCGGGCTTATCTCGCGCTCGACGTGCCCGGCGCGAACACCAACTTTTCCAACGATGCCGAGATCGGCGACATCGTGAAGAAATGGACGACTCCTTACGCCGCCACTGACGAAATGCATGACGAGGCGGCCTGGGAGAAAGTCGCCGAAGGCGACCGGCTCTCGGCGCGCGGCATCGAGGTCGGCCACATCTTCCATTTCGGCGAGAAATACTCCAAGCCGATGAACGCCAAGGTGACCGGCCCCGACGGCAAGGATCACTACGCCTCGGGCGGTTCCTACGGCATCGGTCCGTCGCGGCTGGTCGCGGCGATCATCGAGGCCAGCCATGACGAGAACGGCATCATCTGGCCGGAAGCGGTCGCGCCCTTCGACATCGGCCTGATCAACATGAAGGTCGGCGATGGCGAATGCGACCGCGTCTGCGGTGAGCTGTATGCGGCGCTGACCTCGGCCGGCAAGGACGTGCTCTATGACGACACTGACCAGCGTCCGGGCGGCAAGTTCGCCACCGCCGACCTGATCGGCCTGCCGTGGCAAGTGATCGTCGGTCCGCGCGGCGTGGCCGCCGGCGAGGTCGAGATCAAGAACCGCAAGTCGGGCGAGCGCGAGACGCTGACGATCGCGGAAGCCAAGAAGCGCCTGGGTATCGCCTGATGAGCGAGGCGGCGGCAGCGGCCAGATCAGGGGCGGGCGCTTTCTCCGGCTTCGAGCGCATGGTGGCGTGGCGCTATCTCCGCTCGCGCCGCAAGGAGACGGTGATCTCGGTCATCGCCTCGATCTCGTTCCTCGGCATCATGCTCGGCGTCGCGACGCTGATCGTGGTCATGGCGGTGATGAACGGGTTCCGCGCCGAGTTGCTGACCCGCATCCTCGGCGTCAACGGCCACCTCATCGTGCAGCCGCTCGATTCGCCGCTGGAGGATTACGCCCAGGTGGCGAGCCGCATCAACGGCGTCCCCGGCGTCAAATACGCCATACCGCTGATCGACGGCCAGGTGCTGGCGCAAGGTAATGTCGGCGGTGGCACCGGCGCCTTGGTGCGCGGCATCCGCGGCGAGGACCTCGGCAAGATTTCGATCGTCGCCGGCAACATCAAGCAGGGCACGCTCGACGGCTTCGACACCGGCGACGGCGTGGCGATCGGTAAGCGCATGGCGGAAAGCCTCGGGCTGGTGCTCGGCGACACCATCACGCTGATCTCGCCGGACGGCGACGTGACGCCGCTCGGCACCACGCCGCGCATGAAAGGCTACAAGGTGGCGGCGATCTTCGAGGTCGGCATGTCGGAATATGACAGCTCGATCGTCTACATGCCGTTTTCCGAAGCGCAGCTCTATTTCAACATGGATGGGCGCGCGCAGACGATCGAGATCTATGTCGACAATCCTGACAATGTCGACGCGCTGAAGCCGCTGGTCGAGCAGGCGGCGCAGCGACCGGTCGATCTCGTCGACTGGCGCCAGCGCAACGAGACCTTCTTCTCGGCGCTGCAGGTCGAGCGCAACGTCATGTTCATGATCCTCACGCTGATCGTGCTGGTGGCGGCGCTCAACATCATTTCCGGCCTCATCATGCTGGTGAAGGACAAGGGCCATGACATCGCCATCCTGCGCACGATGGGCGCCTCGCGTGGAGCGATCCTGCGCATCTTTCTGATGACCGGGGCGGCGATCGGCGTCACCGGCACGATCGCCGGCGTGCTGCTTGGCGTCGTCATCTGCATCAACATCGAATCGATCCGCCAGTTCTTCTCCTGGATGACCGGCAGGATCCTGTTCAATCCCGAACTCTATTTCCTCAGCCAACTGCCGGCGAAGATGGACCCGCGCGAGACGACCTATGTCGTGATCATGGCGCTGGCCCTGTCGTTCCTCGCGACGGTGTTCCCGGCCTGGCGTGCCGCCCGGCTCGATCCCGTCGAAGCCTTGAGGTACGAATGATGGCCGAGGCCATTATTGAGCTGAAGGGCGTCGAGCGGCACTACGTCCAGGGGCCGCGCAAGCTCACCATCCTGAACGGCGCCGACTTTTCGCTCCGGCGCGGCGAGATGGTGGCGCTGGTGGCACCGTCGGGCACCGGCAAGTCTACCCTTTTGCACACGGCCGGCCTGCTGGAGCGGCCCGATGCGGGCGACGTGATCCTCGCCGGCCGTGCGTGCGGACGGCTGTCGGACGAGGAGCGCACCGCGATCCGCCGCAACGACGTCGGCTTCGTCTATCAGTTCCATCATCTGCTGCCGGAGTTCTCGGCGCTCGAGAACATCATGATGCCGCAGCTGATCAAGGGGCTTCCCGCCAAGGACGCCTCGGAACGGGCCGCCCAGCTCCTCGACTACATGCAGATCGGCAAGCGCGCGCAGCACCGGCCGGCCGAGCTTTCGGGCGGCGAGCAGCAGCGTGTCGCCATTGCCCGCGCGGTCGCCAACGCGCCGCTGGTGCTCCTGGCCGACGAACCGACAGGCAATCTCGATCCGGTCACCGCGTCCTATGTGTTCGATGCGCTGGAGGCCCTGGTCAGGCAGTCGGGCCTCGCGGCGCTCATCGCCACCCACAACCATGAGCTTGCCTCGCGCATGGACCGGCGCGTGACGCTGGCCGAGGGCAAGGTGGTGCCTCTCTGAGGCCAGACCGACAATCTATCCAGCGCGGGCCCGGAGCCGGCGTTTAGACGGCAACGCCTGTCAGCGCGACGCCTCTGTCACGAACGTGATAGGATGCGACCTCCCGCCGGTCGGAGGCCGCCGTGAAGAAGGTCGTTCTCGGGATTGTCGTGCTGTTGTTCCTGGCGGTCGCCTTGTCGACCGCATATTCCCTGCTTTTCGGATGTCCGCATGGCGGCTCATACCGGTGCGTCCAGGGCTTCAATCGGGAAACCTGTGGCTGCCCGCAGGCGTAGGTTTCGGGCGCTCTCTGCCGCCAAGACAACAGGCATACATCAGCACGTTGGGCGCGGCGGTTGGCAACCGATAGCGTTTGATCTTGTGGCCTTCCAAGGCTCTCGCAGCGCAGCGCTTGCCTCCCGGCGAACGATTAATCTTTCATTTACTGTGCGGAATTCTCTGCCTGACGTCGCGCCAAGACGGTCGTTGACATTCGAACAAAATTAGAACAAATTACGAACATACCAACAACGGAGAGAGTTATGTCTGATCTGGTTCAGGATGTCGTCTCGCTGGTTTGCATGAGCACCTTCCTCGTTTCCATGGCGATCTGGATCGGCGCCATGTGATCGGGCGGCTTGGCCGCCGTACGGGACGGGCAAATGCCCGCCCGTGGTTCGGGCGGGCCTGATCCCGCCCTGGAATAGGGAAGTGCCGCCTTGGGACGGGCAAGAGCCCGCCCATATTTGGGACCGCAAGGGCCGCTCGGGACGAGTAAGAGCTCGCCCTCTGTTAAGTCTTTCTTGCCGCGCTGACGCTAGGCTGCTCCTTCAAGACAGGGAGCGAATTCGGTGTCGGTCATCGTCACGGTCACTCTCGTGACCGGCAATCTCGGACTGATCTTTCTTTTGATGACCGTGCCGCTCGGACTGCGTACGGTGGCGGTCAGCCGCGTGATCAAGGCCGACCGCGAGCGCCTCTGGCAGGCGCTGTGGCCGTTCGGCAGCGATGCCGGGTGGTCCGGCGAAATCCTTTCCGCCCAGCCCCTGGACGGCGAGCGGACGGCTCTGGTCAGATTGTCCTGGGACGGCCGGGACGGCCGGCCGATCGAACGCAAGGCGCGGTTCGAGGACGTCAGCGAGGGCAGCCGCTTCTCGATGACCGTCATCGAGGACACGGCGCTCGATCCTTCGTTCTGGGCGAGCTATCGCGAGACCGCCGAGCTCGTGCCTGAGGGTGCTGATGCCACGCGGGTCACGCTTACCCAGACCGATCGCTATCGCGGCGTCGCGTTCCTTATCTTCCGTTTCTTCGCCATGCGCCGCGAATTGCGCAAGCTGGGCGTCTGGGCGGCAACCGGCACATATCGCAAGGGCGGCTGGTTCGAGCATCCGCTGAGCCAGATCGGCTTTGCCGTGCTTTCGGCCCTGATCCTGTGGCCGTTCTTCGGCCTCAACCTCGGCGGCTTGGCACTCGCCGCGATCCTGACCTCGGTGGTCGCCCTGCATGAGCTCGGCCATATGGCGGCCTTCCGCCTGACAGGGCATCGCCGGGCGCGGATGATCTTCATACCGCTGCTTGGCGGCATCGCCATCGGCGGCAGGCCCTATGACAGCCGCTTCGAGGTGGCGTTCGTGGCGCTGATGGGTGCCGGCTTCTCCGCTTTCCTGGTGCTGGTGCTGATCGCCGCCAGCGGCTTCGCCAATGGTGAAGGGCATCGGCTTGCCGCCATGCTTCTGGCCACGCTTGCCGGCTGCGCGTCGCTGTTCAACATCGCCAATCTGGTGCCGGTGTGGAAATTCGACGGTGGCCAGGTGCTGCGCCAGATCTGCCCGGGGCCGGTCGCGCTCGCGCTGGCGTCCTTCCTGCTTTTGTCGGCGCTTCTGGCGCTTGGCTGGCGGGCCGGTTTCTCGCCGAGCTTCCTGCTGATCGCGGGCGCGGTGTTCGCGACCCTCAGCCTGATCACCGTGGGCAGCGGCGTGAAGCCGCGTCACGAGTTGAAGCCGATCAAGACCTTCGACCGGCTGGTCATGGCCGGCGCGCTGCTCGCCGTCTTTGCCATCCATGGCTATGGCATGCTGTGGGCCTCGGCGCAGCTCATGTAGGGTGTGTCGATATTCAGGTGAGGCCGGCCTGCAAATGGCGGCTTCCTGCGCTTCCGGTGCTCACGTACTTCAAGTACGCTCCGGCCTACGCCGGCCGAAGCCCTCACAAGCGTATCCGCTCTGTGAAGGCTACGGCCGGCGTAGGCCGGTTCTCGGAACCTGCCGTTTTCGACTCGGCCTGACCTGAATCTCAACACACTCCAGGCGGGGCGAAGTTCAGCCGACCTTGCGAGCAGGCTCCGCAGTCGGAACCGCAGCAGGCCCGAACACATCCTCGAACGCGGATTTCAGCGCCAGGTCGAGATCGGCCATGGTGACGGGCAGGCCGAGATCGACGAGGCTGGTCACGCCATGGTCTGAGACGCCGCAGGGCACGATGCCGCTGAAATGGCCGAGGTCCGGCTCGACATTGATGGCGATGCCGTGAAAGCTCACCCAGCGTCGCAGCCGGATGCCGATCGCCGCGATCTTGTCCTCGGCCGGCGTGCCGTCGGGCAGGGCAGGGCGATCCGGCCGCACCACCCAGACGCCGACTCGGTCCTCGCGCCGCTCGCCGCGCACGTTGAAGGCGGCGAGGGTTGAGATGATCCATTGCTCGAGCGCCGCCACAAAGGCGCGCACATCCTCGCGCCGGCGCTTAAGATCAAGCATGACATAGGCCACGCGCTGTCCCGGACCGTGATAGGTGTATTCGCCGCCGCGGCCCGCGGCAAAGACCGGAAAGCGGTCGGGATCGATCAGGTCCTCGATTCGGGCGCTGGTGCCGGCGGTGTAGAGCGGCGGATGCTCGACCAGCCAGACCATCTCGCCGGCAGCACCGCTGCGGATCGCCTCGGCGCGGGCCTCCATGAAGGCCAGCGCATCGGGATAGGACGTTAGGCCGGGTTCGATCACCCATTCCACCGGCGCCGAACCGGGGAGAGGAAGGAACGACGTGGCGATCTGGCTGCGTTCTGTCATGGCATGATCTCGACTTGCCCTTCATATGGCGGCAAACGGCCGAAACGTCCAGTTCGGTGGCCTCACTGCGCGGTTGCGAGGCATTGTGCCAGAAGCTCACGAATATTCCGCTCAGCGCACTTGTTTCGCCGGAAACGATTTGCTACAGGCCCCGGGCCGGACGGTTCCGGCTCCTACCACGTGCGGTCGTGGCGGAATTGGTAGACGCGCAGCGTTGAGGTCGCTGTGGGGCAACCCGTGGAAGTTCGAGTCTTCTCGACCGCACCAAACCTTCTCCAAAGGCATTGGAATTAGCGCTGCCAAGCGACTGTTGTCGTTACTGCCTGCGGTGCTCGTTCGCCAAACGAAAAACGGCGGCGGGTCATGAAGACTGCGCCACCGCCTGGTATTCCTAGCTGATCCAAAGCTGTCGCGCTGGATCAAGCAGCCTTCTTCGTCCGCGCCAGCGTATCGGCCACCACTTCGCCGAAGGAGGCAGGGGTCGGCACGATGATGACGCCGGCTTCCTTCAGGATCTCGACCTTCTCCTGCGCCGACTCGCCGAAGGCGGAGATGATCGCGCCAGCGTGGCCCATGCGGCGGCCTTTCGGGGCGGAAAGGCCGGCGATGTAGGCAATGAGCGGCTTGCGCATGTTGTCGCGTGCCCAGATCGCGGCTTCGGCTTCCTGCGGGCCGCCGATCTCGCCGATCATCACCACGGCGTCGGTGTCGTCGTCGCGCTCGAAGAGCTGCAGGATGTCCTTGAAGGACGAGCCGTTGATGGGATCGCCGCCGATGCCGACGCTGGTCGACACGCCGATGCCGAGCGCCTTCATCTGCGAGGCGGCCTCGTAGCCCAGCGTGCCGGAGCGGCCGACGATGCCGACGCGTCCGGGCAAATAGATGCTGCCTGGCATGATGCCCATCAGCGCCTGTCCAGGCGTGATGACGCCGGCGCAGTTCGGGCCGACCAGCCGCATGCGGTCCTCGAAGCGGTAGCGGCGCATATAGCGCTTGACCCGCATCATGTCCTGCGAGGGGATGCCGTCGGTGATGCAGACGCAGAGTTTTATGCCGGCGTCCGCGGCCTCCATGATCGAGTCGGCGGCGAAGGGCGGCGGCACGAAGACGATGCTCGCCTCGGCGCGGGTCTCGCGCACGGCGCCCTTGACGGTGTTGAAGACCGGCAGGCCGAGATGCGTCTGGCCGCCCTTGCCGGGGGTGACGCCGCCGACCAGCTTGGTGCCGTAGCGCTTCATGTCGTCGGCATGGAAGCTGCCGATCTTGCCGGTGAACCCTTGCACGATGACGCGCGTGCTGCGGTTGAGCAGGATTGCCATTTCTCGACCTCCCTCAGGCTGCTTTCTTGTTCTTGGTGGCTTCGCGCCAGGCGGCGACAGCCTTTTCGGCGGCTTCGGCCAACGTGTCGGCGACGATCACAGCCTCGCCTGAATCGGCCAGGATCTTGCGTCCTTCCTCGACCTTGGTGCCGGAAAGGCGCACCACCAGCGGCACGTCAACGCCGACCTCGCGGATCGCCTTGATGACGCCTTCGGCCACCCAGTCGCAGCGGTTGATGCCGGCGAAGATGTTGACCAGGATGGCCTCGACATTCTTGTCGCCAAGCACGGCGCGGAAGGATTTCGCCACCCGCTCGGGCGAGGCGCCGCCGCCGATGTCGAGGAAGTTGGCCGGCTCGCCGCCGGCGATCTTGATCATGTCCATCGTCGCCATGGCGAGACCGGCGCCGTTGATGATGCAGCCGATATTGCCGTCGAGCCCGACATAGGAGAGGCCGCGGTCGCTGGCGAAAGTCTCACGCGGGTCTTCCTGGCTCTTGTCGCGCAGCTCGGAGATTTCCGGACGGCGAAACAGCGCGTTCTCGTCGAAGGACATCTTGGCGTCGAGCGCGACGAGATTGCCGTCGCGGGTCACCACCAGCGGATTGATCTCCAGCATCGTGGCGTCGTAGTCGCGGAACACCCGGTAGCAACCGAGGATGGTCTCGGTCGCCTTGCCGATCAGATTGTCCTCGAGCCCGAGCCCGAAGGCGATCTCGCGCGCCTGGAAGCGCTGCATGCCGACGCCCGGATCGACGGTGGCACGGATAATCGAATCCGGCGCCGTCTCGGCGATCTCCTCGATCTCCATGCCGCCGGCGGCCGACGCCACGATCATGACGCGCTCTTCCTTACGGTCGAGCACGAAGCCGAGATAGAGCTCCTGCGCGATGTCGACGGCTTCCTCGAGATAGAGGCGCGAGATCAGCTTGCCTCGCGGGCCGGTCTGCTGGGTCACCAGCTTGCGCCCGAGCATGGCTTCGGCCGCATTGGAGATCTCCTCGTCGTTGGAGCAGAGTTTTATCCCGCCAGCCTTGCCGCGGGCGCCGGAATGGACCTGCGCCTTCAGCACCCATTTCGAGCCGCCGATCTCGCGCGCCCGGTAGGTCGCCTGTTCGGGGCTGTAGGCCAGCCCACCGCGCGGCACATGCACGCCGTGGCGGGCAAGCAGTTCCTTGGCCTGGTATTCGTGGATGTCCATCTTGTCCTCCCGATATTTTTCTACTGCGCGGCCGCCGCATGCGCCTGGCCGGCGCGTTCGATCGCCTCGCTCACCACCAGCACGTTGCGCGCCATGCGCTCCGAGGCCGCGTCGATCATCTTGCCGTCGAGCGCGGCAGCACCCTTGCCGAGCGCCTCCGCCTCCTTCAGCACTTCGAGGATGCGGCGGGCGCGCGTGACTTCCTTCTCCGGCGGCGAGAACACGTCGTTGGCCAAGGCGATCTGCGAAGGGTGGATCGCCCATTTGCCTTCGATGCCGAGCGCCGCCGCGCGCCTGGCGGCCGCCTTGTAGCCTTCGGGATCGGAGAAATCGCCGAACGGTCCGTCGATGGCGCGCAGGCCGTAGGCGCGGCAGGCAACCGTCATACGCGACAGCGCGAAATGCCACTGGTCGCCGGGATAATCGGGGTTGAGCCCGCCGATGTTGACGGTGCGCGCCTTGTTGGAGGCGGCATAATCGGCGACGCCGAAATGCATCGCCTCCAGCCGGCCGGGCGTGGCGGCGATCGCCTCGACATTGGCCATGCCGAGCGCCGTCTCGATCAGGGCCTCGAGGCCGACGCGGGTCTTGAAACCCTTGGCCATCTCTATCTGGTTGACCATGGCCTCGACCATATAGAGGTCGGCCGGCACGCCGACCTTCGGCACCAGGATCGTGTCCAGCCGGTCGCCGGCCTGTTCCATGACGTCGACGACGTCGCGATACATGTAATGGGTGTCGAGACCGTTGATGCGCACCGAGACGGTCTTGCCCTTGGCGCGCCAGTCGATGTCGTTCAGCGCCTGGATGATGTTCTTGCGGGCGCGCTCCTTGTCGGGCGGCGCCACCGCATCCTCGATGTCGAGGAAGACGAAGTCGGCGGTGCTGTTGGCCGCCTTGTCGATCATTTCCGGGCTGGAGCCTGGAACCGCGAGCTCGCTGCGCTGCAGCCGCAGTTTCTTCAGGTGGTTGATGGTGTGGCTCATGGTCCGCCCCTCACGCCGCCTTGGCGACCGGCAGGTCGGCCGTGCGGCGGAAATGCTCGATCGCCGCGGCCACGCCCGAGCCCGGCGCCAGGCGCACGCCGCAATCGAGCAGCGCCATTTCGGCCGCCGAGAGCGAGGCGCAGACCATCACCTCGTTCAGCCAGCCGAGATGGCCGATGCGGAAGACCTTGCCGAACACCTTGTTGAGGCCACCGCCGAGCGATGTCTGGTAGGCGCGGTAGGCGCGTTTGACGACGTCGCCGCTGTCGATGCCTTCCGGCACTAGGATCGCGCTGACCGTGTCGGAATGCCATTTCGGCGCCTTGGCGCAGAGCTTCAGGCCCCAGGCGTCGACGGCCTTGCGCACGCCTTCGGCGAGGCGGTGATGGCGGGCGAAGATGTTGTCCAGTCCTTCCTCCTCGATCAAGTCGAGCGAGGCGCGCAGGCCGCGTAGAAGCTGCGTCGCCGGTGTGTAGGGGAAATAGCCGGCATCGTTGGCGCGGATCATGTCCTCGAAGGAGAAGAAGCAGCGCCGGTGCGTGGCAATCCGCGAGGCGGCCAGCGCCTTCTTGCTGACCGACAGGAAGCCGAGGCCGGCCGGCAGCATGAAGCCTTTCTGCGAGCCGCTGACGGCGCAGTCGACGCCCCATTCCTCCTGGCGGAAGTCGATCGAACCGATCGAGGACACGCCATCGACGAAAAGCAGGGCAGGGTGGTTGGCGGCATCGAGCGCGGCGCGGCAGCCGGCGACGTCGCTGGTGACGCCGGTCGCGGTCTCGTTCTGCGTGCAGAACACCGCCTTGATCTGGTGCGCCTTGTCGGCCTTCAGCCGCTCCGCATAGATTTCGAGCGGAACGCCGGTGCCCCATTCGCAGTCGATGACATCGACCTCGAAGCCGAGACGCTCGGCCATGTCGACCCACAGATGCGAGAACTGGCCGAAGCGCGACATCAGCACCTTATCGCCGGGGCTGAGCACATTGGTCATTGCCGCTTCCCAGGCGCCGGTGCCGGAAGAGGGGTAGATGAAGACGCGGCCGCTCTCGTTCTTGAAGACCTTCTTCATGTCCTCGAACAGCGGCAAGGTCAGGTCGGGGAAGGAGGCTGCGCGCATATCCTCCATCGGCAGGTTCATGGCCTGCCGGACTTGCTCCGGAATATTGGTGGGCCCCGGGATGAAAAGATGCGTGAACCCAGCCATGCGCGAAACTCCTCCGATCGTTTGGGATTGTGGAGGAAGTTTCGTCCTGGCGAGGCCCGGCAACAACACCTTGCCGGGTAAGTTGTTGGCCCTTGCGGGTGGGCCGCCCCTACCCGATCGGCCTACCCGGGCGGCCTACCCGAGAGGCGATTTTGAGGTGCGGCGTTTCTCGTTCGCATAGAGCGCGACGGCCATGGCGCGGTTGCGGACGTCCAGCTTGTCGTAGAGATTCTTCAGGTGATACTTCACCGTGTTCTCGGAAATGCCGGTCCGCGTTGCGATCTGCAGATTGGTCCAGCCGTCGGATAGCACCGCCAGCAATTCGCGCTCGCGCACGGTGAGCCGGGATAGTGGCGTGTCATTGACCTTGTTGATGTCGATATAGGGAATGCAGATGCGCCCATGGGCGACCGCCAGGATCGTCTCGAAGATGACCGGCGGATCGTCGAACTGGAAGCAATAGCCTTGCACGCCGAGGCGTACGCATTGCTTGAGGATGCCGATGTCGTGGTCGTTGGAAAAGATCGTGATGCGCACGCCAAGCTCGCGGCTCTGAACTTCCGTGAGCACGTCGGCGCCGTCCATGTCGGCGAGCTTCCAGCCGACGACCGCGACATCGAACTGTGTGGCGGCGGCCAGTTCCAGGAATTGCGCGCCGCTGTGCACAGCACTGAGCAAATCGAAGCGGCCGTCGCATTCCAGCATCTCGCGCAGCGCCGAAACCACGAATGGATTGCGCTCGGCAACGACCACGCGAACGCGCCGCTCGGCAGTTCCTTCGCTCGTCTTTCCAGACTTGATGTTCAAGGGCAGCGTTTGTCCTCGGAGCGTTTGGCGATGCGCTGATCCTGCTGGATCATGCATCATGACAATTCTGCCTCAATGGGGAAGTGGTGCTCTTTCCCCAGCGACATGCGCTGTCGCGCCGGCTGAAGCGATTGTCGCAGCCGCGACGCGGGCGCGCCGCGCTGTTCCTGAGCGGTCGTCAGGCGAAGACGACGTCACATTTCCTTGGCTATTCCGCGCGCTGGAGCGACATCTTTCCAAGACGAATCCGATTACCGCGATATCTGCCGAACAGGGTTTGGATTTCCCGAAAAGCGGTTTCCACTTTTCGGGATGATGCACTAAGCAGATATTCGTGGGAATGCCCCACGAATATCTGCTTAGATTCCCTGGGTTTTCGCAGATTTTGATCGCAAAACCGTGGGACACTTTTGCGGAGCCTGCTTAGACCTCATTTCGGGATTCCTCGTTGCAGGAGGCGCTGGTGGAAGGCCAGGACAGACAGACGACCAACGCCGCGCCCGCCGAGGAGCATCACGCCGACATCTATGGCGAGGACGGTGCCGTGCGCGCTTCCTTCCTTGCCCAGATCGGCGCGGCGATCGCCGACCGCGACACGATCACCTTAAAACGCGAAGTCGACGACCTGCACCAGTCGGAGCTCGGCGACGTGCTGGAGGCGCTTCATCCCGAACAGCGCCGCGCGCTGGTCGAGTTGCTCGGCTCCGATTTCGATTTCTCCGCGCTGACCGAGGTCGACGAGGCGATCCGCCTCGACATCGTCGACAACCTGCCCAACGAGCAGATCGCGCAAGCGGTGCAGGAGCTCGATTCCGACGACGCCGTCTACATTCTCGAGGACCTCGAGAAGGAAGACCAGGACGAGATCCTGTCGCAACTGCCTTTCACCGAGCGCATCAGGCTCAGGCGCGCGCTCGACTATCCGGAAGAGACCGCTGGCCGGCGCATGCAGACCGAGTTTGTCGCAGTGCCGCCCTTCTGGACGATCGGCCAGACCATCGACTACATGCGCGAGGACAAGAACCTGCCCGAGCGCTTCAGCCAGATCTTCGTCATCGACCCGAGCTTCAAGCTGGTCGGCGCCATCGACCTCGACCAGATCCTGCGCACCAAGCGCGCGGTGAAGGTCGAGGACGCCATGCATGATACCCTGCATGCGATCCCAGCCACGATGGACCAGGAAGAGGCGGCCCGCGAGTTCGAGCAGTACAACCTGCTCTCCGCCGCCGTGGTCGACGAGAACGGGCGGCTGGTCGGCGTGCTCACCATCGACGACGTGGTGGACGTCATCCAGGAGGAGGCGGAAGAGGACCTTCTGCGCATGGGCGGCGTCGGCGACGAAGAGCTGTCCGACACCGTGCTCGCCACCTCGCGCTCGCGTGTGCCCTGGCTGCTGGTCAATCTGTTGACCGCCTTCCTCGCCGCTTCGGTGATCGGCCTGTTCGACCACACGATCGAGCATATCGTGGCGCTTGCCGTGCTGATGCCGATCGTCGCCGGCATGGGCGGCAATGCCGGCTCGCAGACCATGACCGTCACCGTGCGCGCGCTGGCGACCAGGGACCTCGATATCTACAACGCGGCCCGCATCATCCGCCGTGAGCTCGGCGTCGGCTTCATCAACGGCATGGTGTTCGCGGTGCTGATCGGCACGGTCGCCGGCTTCTGGTTCCGCGACCCCAATCTGGGCGGCATCATCGCGGCGGCGATGATCATCAACATGTTCGCCGCGGCCTTGGCCGGCATCCTGATCCCGCTGGTGCTCGACCGCTTCAAGATCGATCCGGCGGTGGCCTCGGCGGTGTTCGTCACGACGGTTACCGACTGCGTCGGCTTTTTCGCCTTCCTCGGCTTGGCGACGTGGTGGTTTAGCGTTCCCTAAATCAATAGGCCGCCGTTAATTGACTTTTACGTAAATGCCGTGCGAGGTTGCCTCGGGGTACTGCGCCGATTCCGGCGCGGGATGGGTCTGATTTGAGGGAAGGGCGACGCTTGAAAAGCGGCGATACCTGGACTCTGGGGCTTGGGAGTGGGAATGCGGGAATATTATACGATCACCGAGCTGACACGCGAATTCGACGTGTCGACGCGGACTTTGCGTTTTTACGAGGACGAGGGGCTGGTGCAGCCGGTAAGGCGTGGCCGCACGCGGCTCTTCCGGCCGTCCGACCGGCATCTCATTCGCCAGATCATGCGGGGGAAAAGGCTCGGCTTCTCGATCAACGAGATCCGCGAGATCATCCAGATGTACAAGGAGCCGCCGGGCGAGGTCGGCCAGCTCAAGCTGATGATCAAGCGCATCGAGGAAAAGCGCGAGGACCTGCGCCAGAAGCGGCGCGACCTGGAGGAGACGCTGGCTGAGCTCGACCAGGCCGAAGAGTCCTGCGTCGAGCGACTGGCAGAGCTTGGCGTGAATACCTAGGCAAACGCCTCAAATCCAGCGGCGCACCCTTTTTGCGTAGTCGCGGTATTTCTTGCCGAACTTCGCCGCCAGGATCTTTTCCTCTTTCTCGATCGCCAGCTTCTGCGTCGCGAAGGCGGCGAGGAAGGCGAAGAGCAGGAACCAGGCGATGCCGGTGATGAAGGCGACGCCGATCAGAAGCAGTGTGTTGGCAAGATACATCGGGTTGCGGGTGATGCCGAAGGGGCCAGACGTCACCAGATGATCGGGCTCGGCATTCGGATCGAATGTCGTCTTCGCCCGCATCATGACGCGGATGGCCGTGATCCAGAGCATGGCGACGCCGAACAGCGCCACCCAGCCGATGCCGAACAGGAGATCGCCGAAGATGTCGCCGATCCAGGGCAGCGGGTAGAGCATGCCGAGGACGACGCTCGCCGCAATCGCCACGACATAGATCACCGGCGGCCAGGGAATGATCCCGTGTCTGGGCTTTGCGATGCCCGTCATTGCTGTCCTCCCTGCATCTGGTCCTCGGTCGCGGCGGTGCAGGTTTCCGCCAGGTCGGCCAGATGCGATTTCCAGACGCCGGACTGGTCGTTGGCGTAGAGCTTGTCGAGAGACCCTTCGCCCTTCAGCGTGTCCAGCATGCAGCCACAATAGCTCGTACAGAACTTGCTGTCCCGCTGCTGTTCGCACTGCGTCTGGCAGGCCGGCAGGAAGCCGGCCTCCTTGTCCTGAGGGGCGGCGGGCATGACCTGCGAGAACAGCCATACCGAGCCGAACAGAAGCGGCTGGTGGATCAGGTAGAAGGCGAGGCTGTGGCGGCCGATGAAGGTCAGCGGGTTCGACCAGCGGCCGGGCAGCCATGTTCCCAGACGGGCAAGCAGGCCTGTGGCGGAAGCGAGCTTGACGGCGGCGATGCCCGCAAGCACGGCGCCGAACCAGGGGAAGAGCGGCACATAGTCGTTGGAGCGCGGGTTGGTCTCTGAAAGGCCGACCCACCACAGCGCCGGATGATCGAAGAACTCCGACCGCAGATAGTAAGGGGCGGCAATGACCGCTGCCGCGATGATTGCCGTCAGCAGCCAGGGCAGCCTGAGAAAGGCGAGGCCGAGCAGGCTTGCCAGCGCGATCTCGTGCAGGATGCCGAAGAAGATGAAACCGTCCGGGGTGACGAAATAAGTGACGGCGGAAATGGCGATCGCCGCCACGGCTACCATGGCGAAGCGCTTCCAGAAGCCCGGCCAGCGAATTTGCTTGCCATGGGCGAGGAACAGGCTGACGCCGACCAGGAACAGGAAGGTCGAGGCGATGGAGCGCGCGTAGAATTTCCACCAGCCGAAGGCGGTGAGGGCGGGCGTCGTGTAGCCGAAGTTTTCGAGGTCCCAGGTGAAGTGGTAGCTCGCCATCGCGATCAGCGCGACGCCGCGCAGGATGTCGATGGCCTGGATGCGGCCCTGCTTGGGCGCTTCCTGAACAGGGTCGCTCGTCGTTTGCAGGCTCATCGTCACGCAATCCGATTCAGTCGTGCCCAACGACTATCACGGTTCAAGTGGATGACAGAAGCAGGCGGCATCAATCCGTTTCATGGCAGCCATGAAATTCCGCTTTAGGCCAGAGGCGGAAAGCCTTTGGCAGGCTTCGCTTTTCGGCCTCTCCGGGTCGGTTTCCTGCTACTCGCCGGCAGTTGGTCCAGCCAGATTTGACTTGTGATTCACGTTCCGGAGGGCCGATGTCCACCCATGTGCGCCATCCGATCTGGCTTCCGGCCCTGCGGCCGGCGGATGCGCGTACCTTCGCCTCGCTCTATGCGGTCGAATCCTTCGCCCGCGCCACGATCTCCAGCGTGATCCCGATCCAGGCATACGAGATCCTGCACAACGAGCGGATCGTCTCGATCCTCTACACCATCGTGTCCCTGATGGGTCTTTCGGTCACGCTGTTCATGCCGATGCTGATCCGCCGCTTCGCGCGGCGCTGGGTCTACACGGCGGGCTGCGTGCTGCTGGCGATCGGCTCCGCCTTCTTCGTCACCCACACGCTGCCCGGACAGATTGCCGGCATGCTGTGCCGCGTCATGGGGGCGAGCGCGCTGTCGATCACGCTCAACCTCTACATCATGGACCACATCCGCAAGACCGACTTCATGCAGGCGGAATCGCTGCGCATGGCGTGGTCGATGTTTGCCTGGACGGGCGGGCCGACGCTCGGCATCTTCCTCTACACGCATTTCGGCATCTATGCCGCGCATGGCGCGGTCGTGGTGTTTGCGTTCGCGCTGCTTTGCCTGTTCTGGTTCTACCGGCTGACCGACAACCAGTCGATCCGGCCCGGCAGGTCGCGCCCCGCCAACCCGCTTGCCAATATCGGCCGCTTCGTCAAGCAGCCGAGGCTCAGGCTGGCCTGGCTGATTGCCTTCGGCCGCTCCTGCTTCTGGACGACGTTCTTCGTCTATGGCCCGCTGTTCATGGTGATCACCGGCCAAGGCGAGCTCGCCGGCGGATTGCTGGTTTCCGCTGGCAACGCGCTTCTGTTCATGGCGATCTTCTGGGGCAGGGCGGGCAAGCGCTTCGGTGGACGGCGCGTCATGACCTTTGCCTATTTCGCCATGTCGGCGGTGTTGTTCGCGGCAGGCGGCATCGGCGAGGCCGCGCCGCTGCTCACCGGCGCGCTGCTGTTGTGCGGCGCGCTCTTCACCATCGCGCTCGACGCGCTCGGCTCGACCGCCTTCATGCGCTCGGTGCGCTCATACGAGAAGGCGCAGATGGCGGCGGTCTACCGCACCTATCTCGATTTCTCCGAGCTGACGCCGCCGCTCGTCTATTCGGTCGTGCTCACCTTCTTCGGCCTCGGCTCGGTCTTCGTCACGCTCGGCATCCTGGCCACCTTCTGCGGCTTCGTCACCTGGCGCTATCTGCCTAAGGCGTTTTGATCGGCGCTCGGCCCGGCCCCCTAATCCACCCCTCTTGCAGTCCACGCAAAAGTGAATAGCATTCTGTTTTGATGCCAGGGGGCGTTTTCGCAACCGCATCTAACAATGAATGGGGAACACAGGAGCTTCATATGACCAGGCGTGCATTGCTGACAGCAGCGTGCGTTGCGACTGCTCTATCTGTCGTGTCGTCATCCGCCGGAGCGCAGGACAAACCGGTCTTCGGTTTGGTGATGTCCTTCAGCGGCTGGTTCCAGCCGATCGACGCGGACACCATTGCCGGCGCCAAGCTGGCGGTCGATGACATCAATGCGGCCGGCGGCGTGCTGGGGCAGCCGATCGAGACCGTCGAATTCGACAACAAGTCGGAGCCGCAACTCGGCGCTGACGGGGCGATCGACGTCATCGACAAAGGCGCCAAGGCGATCCTTTTTCCGTCGGATTTCGATTTCGGCGCTCCTGGCGCGTTCGTTGCGCAGCAGAAGAATGTCGTCGCCTTCTCGGCGGCGTCGGACCCGAAGTTCGGCGTGCAAGGCATCGGCCCGCTTGCCTACTCCGTTTCCAATGCCGGCCAGGCGCAGGGCGCGCTGATGGCAGAATGGGCTTACAACAAGAAGGGCTGGAAGAAGGCCTATGTGCTGCTCGACAACACCATTTCCTACACCAAGTCGCTTTGCGGGAGCTTCGCCGAGCGCTGGAAGGAAATAGCCGGCGCTGAAGGATTGCTCGGTCAGGATACCTTCCTCAATGGCGACGCCTCGATCGCCGCCCAGGTGACCCGCATTACCGGTCTTGCGCAGAAACCGGACCTCGTCTTCCTCTGTTCCTATGCGCCGGGCGGACCGAGCGCGATCCGCCAGATGCGGGCGGCCGGCATCGAAGCGGCCGTCCTGACCGGCGAATCCATGGACGGTGACTACTGGATCGGCAGCGTTCCCGGTCTCAGCAACTTCTACGTCGTGAACTACGGCTCCAAATATGGCGATGATCCCGATCCCGCGGTGAACGCCTTCTTCGAGCGCTTCGAGAAGAAATATGGCAAGAAGGCCGATGTCTCCTATGGTTTGCGCGGCTACTCCGCCGTCCAGGCCTGGGCGAAGGCGGCCAACAAGGCGGGCTCGCTCGATGGCGACGAGGTGGCCGCGGTGCTGAATACCTTCGACAAGGAGCCACTGGTTCTCGGCCCGACGACCTGGACCGCCGACCGCCATATCGAGACGACGCGTCCAATGGCGATAATCGGCGTGCAAAACGGCAAGTTCGCCGCCGAGGGTCGTTTCTCGGTCGAGAAGTTCCCGCAGTTCTGACAATATTGCCCGGATTGGGAGGCGAGAGCCTTGAAACTCGCGGCCGAACGCGTGTCCGTGCGCTTTGGCGGGCTGGTGGCGAATGACGATGTGTCGCTCGCCATCGCGCCCGGCGAGGTGCTTGGCCTGATAGGGCCGAATGGCGCGGGCAAGACCACGCTGGTCAATATGTTGTCAGGCTTCCAGCGGCCGCATTCGGGTGCGGTAACGCTGGCGGGCAGCGACATGACGGGGCGCAGGCCACGGGCCTTCGCCCGTGCCGGCATCGCGCGCAGCTTTCAGGCGGTGCGGCTCTTCAGGGGGCTCACCGTTTCCGAGAATGTCGAGGTCGGGCTTGTCGCATGCGGCCTCGGCCGCGCGGAGGCGAGACGGCGGGTGCGCACCCTGCTCGCCGATTTCGACCTCCTCCATCGCGCGGCACAGCCGGCGAGCGCGCTCAGCTACGGCGAGGAGCGCCGCGCCGGCCTGGCGCGGGCACTGGCGCTCGAACCGCGTTTCCTGCTGCTCGACGAACCCGCGGCCGGGCTGGCGGCGGCGGAAGCCGAAGACCTCAAGCGCGCGATCCTTTCGATCCGCGACCGCTATGGCTGCGGCATCCTTGTCATCGAGCACAACATGGCCCTGGTCATGAGCCTGTGCGATCGCATCCATGTGCTCGGCGGCGGCAAGACGATCGCGTCCGGACGGCCCGACGAGATCATGGCCGATCCCGCCGTGCGCACCGCTTATCTGGGCCGCGCGGCGGCATGACGGTCAGGTCCGATCCCACGTCGCAGGGCGGACGCCTGGTCGAACTCGGCGGGCTGGTCATCCGCTATGGCGCCATCGCCGCCGTGCAAGGCGTCGACCTGGCCATCGATGCCGGTGAAGCCGTCGCCATCGTCGGACCGAACGGCGCTGGCAAGACCTCGCTGCTGTCGGCAATCGCCGGTGTCGCGCGCCCCTCGGCCGGCTCGATCCGCATCGCCGGCAAACCGCTCGCCGGCATCGCGCTTTCCGATGTCGTGCGCGAGGGCGTCGCGCTGGTTCCCGAGGGGCGCAATATCTTCGGCAGCCTGACCGTGATGGAAAACCTCCGCCTCGGCACAACGCCAAGGCGCGACGCCTCGGTCCCCGCCGACATCGACCGTGTGTTCGCCGATTTCCCGATCCTCGGCGAACGCCGCGATCAGCCGGCGGGCCAGCTTTCCGGCGGCGAGCAGCAGATGTTGGCCATAGCCCGCGCGATGCTTTCCAGACCGCGTCTCCTGATGCTCGATGAACCCTCGCTCGGGCTTGCGCCCAACATCGTCGACAAGGTGTACGACATCCTGCGTCAGATACGCGGCCAGGGCGTGTCGCTGCTTCTGGTCGAGCAGAACGCGGCGCGTGCCTTTGCGCTCGCCGACCGCGCCTGCGTCATGAGCCGTGGCGTCTTCACCCTTACCGGCACACCGGCGGAGATCGAGCGCCACGAGGCCTTCGATGCCGCCTATTTCGGCGTCGCCATGGCGAAAGCAGGAACGGCATGATCGGGCAGGCTGTCCAGGTTCTTGTCGACGCGGTCAGTGTCGGCGGGCTTTATGCGCTCACCGCGCTCGGCATCGGCCTCATCTTCGGGGTGATGCGGCTCATCAACTTCGCACATGCGCAGCTCATCATGATCGCGGGCTACGCCGTGCTGCTCTTCTTCGCCCAATCGGCGGTGCTTGCCGTGCTCGGCGCCGTCGCCGGCGCGGTGCTGCTGGCCCTTCTCGTCGAGCGCATGGCCTTCCGCCCCCTGCGCGGCGCCGACCCGGCGACACTGCTGATTGCCTCCTTTGCGGTCAATTTCCTTATCGAGAAGGTGATGATCATGCTGGTCGGGTCCCGGCCGAAGGGCGTGGACTTCCTGCCGATGCTCGCGGGTCAGGTCGAGATCGCGGGCGTCAGGCTGCAGCTTCTCCAACTTGTCACCATCCTTGTCAGCGTCGTGCTTCTGGTGGCGACGACCTGGTTCCTTAAATCGACCCGGCTCGGCCTCGAAATGCGCGCGGCGGCCGAGAACTTCCGCATGGCCGAGGTGCTCGGCATCCGCGCCAACCGCGTCATCGCCTCCGCTTTCGCCATCAGCGGCCTGCTCGCCGCGGCGGTCGCCTGCCTGTTCGTCGCCCAGACCGGCCTGGTGCAGCCGCGCATGGGTCTCCAACTGGTCATCATCGCTTTCGTCGGCACCGTCATTGGCGGACTGGGCAGCCTTCCGGGCGCGGCCTTCGGCGGATTTCTCGTCGGCGTCGCCACGATCCTGTTGGAGGCGCTGCTGCCAGCCGAGCTTCGCGTCTTCCGCGAAGCCTTCCTGTTCCTGGCCGTCGCCGTCGTGCTGATCTTCCGGCCGCAAGGCCTGATCCCGGCGCGCGGCCTCGCGGGGCGCATCTGATGGCGACGCTTCCCGCCATTCCCGCAGACGAGGGCGCCGGCCGGCGCTGGCTTCCGCTGGTCGCCCTGATCATCGTGGTGCTTGCGCTTGCCGGCGCGGCCGAATTCGCGCCGGTCGTCATGCAGCGGCGCATCACCCAGGGGCTCATCAACCTCGTCGCGGTGGTTGGGCTCTATGTCTTCGTCGGCAATTCCGGCGTGCTCTCCTTCGGCAATGTCGCGTTCATGGCGATCGGCGCCTATGTCTCCGCATTGCTGACCATGCCGGCCGCCGCGAAAGGTGTCTTCCTGCCCGACCTGCCCGCCTTCCTCGCCGCCGCCGAATGGCCCGTGCTGGCCGGCGCGCTGGCAGGCGGCGCATCCGCCGCGCTGGTCGCGCTGGTCGCCGGCTTTCCGCTGATGCGCCTTTCCGGCATTTCGGCCAGCATCGCTACTTTCGCCATCCTGGTCGTCACCTATGTTGTGCTCGGCAACTGGACCTCGGTGACCGGCGGCCAGAACTCGCTGATGGGATTGCCGATCTATGTCGGCCTGTGGACCGCCGCCGGCTGGGCGGTCGCCGCGATCGTCGTCGCCTTCCTGCATCAGGAGTCGCGGTCGGGCCTGCTGCTCAGGGCCTCGCGGGAGGACGAAGTGGCCGCCGTAGCCTCCGGCGTCCACATGGTTTTGCACCGGCTCATGGCCTTCGTCGTCAGCGCTTTTCTCTCCGGCATCGCCGGCGTGCTGCTCGCTCATTTCCTTGGCACGGTCAGGGTCGAGACCTTCTATCTCGACCTCACCTTCCTCATCATTGCCATGCTGGTGATCGGCGGCATGCGCAGCCTGACCGGCGCGGTTGCCGGCGCGATCGTCATCACCGCGCTCACCGAGCTGATGCGCCAGGCCGAGGTCGGCGTCACGATCGGGACGACGACCTTCGCCGCGCCAGGCGGCCTCGGCGACGTGCTGCTCGCGCTGCTGATGCTCCTCATCATTCTCTTCCGCCCGGACGGCATAGCCGGCGGCCGGGAGATTTCGTGGCCGTTCCGGTCAACTGTCGCCGCTCCGGAAATTCAGTCGAGGAAACCGCAATGACCGACAACCTGCCTCCGCCACCCGCGGTCGACCCCAACGAGACGACAGAGGTCGCGCCGGGCGTCTACGTCATCGGCGACCGTCGCGTGCCGCTGGTGCCCAACATAGGCATCGTGCTCGGCAGGGACGCGGCGCTCGTCGTCGACACCGGCATGGGGCCGGAGAATGGCCGCAAGGTCCTGGATGTCGCGAGGCGCCTTGCAGGCGACCGGAAACTCATCCTGACGCTCACGCATTTCCATCCCGAGCATGGGTTCGGCGCCCAGGCCTTCAAAGGCGCGGCGACCATCCTGTACAACAGCGCCCAGCGCGACGAGCTGGCCGCGAAAGGGGCTGCCTATCTCGGCATGTTCCGCGGCTTCGGCCCAGGCGTCGCCGCCGCTCTCGAAGGCGCCGAGCTGGTCATGCCGGACGAAGTCTATGAGGGCGCATCAAGGACGATCGATCTTGGCGGCCGGGTGGTGGAGCTTGCCACCTATGGCCTCGCGCATACCAAGGGCGACCAGGTCGTCAGCGTTGGCGACGCAGGCGTCGTCTTCGTCGGCGATCTCGCCGAGGAGCGCATTTTCCCGATCTTCCCGTGGTTCCCCCCTGACGATGCGGACATCGACGCCGACAACTGGGCATCCGTGCTCGCCGCGCTCGAAGCGGCGAGGCCGAAAATCGTCGTTCCAGGCCATGGCTCGGTCGGCGCGGTGGAGATCCTGTCGGCGGTGCGCGGCTACATGCTCGACCTCGGATCGCGCGTGACGGCCGAGGTGAAGGCCGGCAAGAGCGCCGACGAGATCGTCGCCAGCCTCGGTCCTCGAGTGCGCGCCGAGCATCCAGCCTGGGAGGCACCCGAATGGATCGATTTCGCCATACGCTATTTCGCCGCGAAGGCTTGAGGCGGGCTTCGCCGACGACGAGGACCGGGTCATGAAGGCGCTGATCGCCTTGCACTTCCAGAACGACATCTGTCACCCGGACGGGTTGATCCCCTTCGCCGTCGATCGCTCGGGGCCGGCCCCCGATCTGTTCCTCGACAGGTCACGCACCCTGATCTCCCGCGCCCGCGACGCGGGCTGGCTGGTGGCCCATGTGCACATCGCCTTCCAGCTGGACTATTCGGATCTGCTGCGCAACGCCCCGCTGTTCAGGGCGGCGGGCGAGTTCGGTGCGCTCAAGCGCGGCACGTGGGGCGCGGCGCCCATGCACGGCTTCGAGCCGGCGCCGGGCGACGTGACGCTGATCCATAGCTGCAACAATGCTTTCCAGGGCACCGGTCTTGAGGGCATCCTGCGCGAGCGCGCGGTCAGCCATGTCGCCGTCGCAGGCCTGGCCACGCAATACTCGGTCGAGCACACCGTCAGGCATGCCGCCGATCTTGGTTATGTCGTCACCATGGTGCGTGACTGCTGCGGATCGGCCAACGAGGCGGCGGCGCAGGCTTCCTTTGCGGCGATGGCCATGCTCGCCCGCATCGTCACGCTCGACGAGATCGAATTCTGACGCCCTGGCTGCGATCAGCCCTTGATCGGCTTCAGGTCGGGCGCCGACGCGCCGACGATCAGGTCCGTCATCGCTTCGATGGCCGGCACGGTTTTCTCGCCGCGCACCCCGAGATAGGCGCCAACGACGAAGCCGTTGAACGACATGAAGAGCACATGCGCCATGCTGGAGTAATGCGCGATGCCATGCAGCGGCTTTGGTTCGGCCGCCTTCAGCATCCGCGCCACGTGTTGCTCGCACCATTCAAGCAGATTGCCGCTGTAGTGATCGTCGGGGGTGGCAGTCGACACGGCCTGCATCAGATTGTTGGCAAAGAAGTTCTGTTCGTTCGGGATCTCACGCCAGATCGTCGCGACGATGTGCTGCACCTTTGCCCTATGGCCATCGATCGATTTCAGCTCCCGTTCGAGCTGGTCAAGCCTGGCCTTCAGCCAGGGACTGTAGACCTGGAAGAAGAGATCGAGCTTCGAGTCGAAATATGTGTAGATGGCCGAGGGCGCGACGCCCGCGCGCTGACCGATCTCGCTCGCCGAGGTGCCGGCATAGCCGTTCTCGAAGAAGAGCTGCGTCGCGGCTTCGAGGATCGCCCCGCGCACCTCCGCCTTCTTCACCTGCACCATGTAGCACCTCAGACATTCGACATCCTGCCCTAGCTGCTTGCCAAATCCTGATCAAGGTGCAGCCTTGTCTGTCAAAACCGCCCCATCATAGCGACGCCCGCTTCTGTAGCTTTTTCATTTTGGCCCTATCCGCCAATGTCATTTTGATTTGGGCTGGAACGCTGCGTGACGGCCGCGCACCCAATCGTGAAAGCGGTGCAGGTCGTATTCCTCGGGCATCAGCACGCCGGCCTCGTGGCGCATCGAGCGGAGCCCCTTCTGGTTGACTTCGCAGATCGCGGCGTCTTCCTCGAGCACCTGGGTGCCGAAAGCGACGATGTTGTCGATATCGGTCTTTCCCAGCGCATCCGGCGCGAACAGCCATTCGGCGGTGAGCTCGGTCTGCTCGGGGCCGAGCGGGGCGAGCCGCACGGTGCGCATGTAATCGACATGGCCGACGAGGAACATCGAGGGCAGCGAGGTGGCGTAGGTCTGGCCGGCGGCACGCTCGGCCGGGGTCAGGCCGGAAAAGACCGGACCGTGGACATGGCCGTCCCGCGACCACGTCTCGGCCCCGGCGCGCAGGCGGCCGGAAAACTCCGGATCGTCATTGTCGGCGTGGCGCGACCATTCGGGATCGTCATGCCTCGCCATCAGGCCGCGGCCGTAGATCGGCACCAGCCTCGACAGGTCCTTGTGCACCCCCGGGCAGTGCAGGCATTCGTTGAAGTTTTCCCAAAAGATCTTCCAGTTGCAGTTCATCACCTTGGTCAGCCGATGGCCGGTGACGAGCGTCTCCAGCGGCCAGTTCGAAAGGTCGCCGGAGGCGCGGTCGAAGGAGGTTTGCGCCGTGCCCTCGGGCTCCTCCGCGAGGTTGATGAAGACGAAGCCGCGCCAGACCGAGAGCGCCACGCGGTAGAGCGGATAATTGGCCTTGTCGAAGCCGTCGGGCAAAGATTTCGAGGGCACGCGCACCAGATCGCCGCGCAGCGAATAGGACCAGGCGTGGTAAGGGCACGTCAGCAGCCTGGCCTTCAGCCGCCCGGCGCTTTCCTGGCAAAGCTGCGAGCCGCGATGCCGGCAGGTGTTGTGGAAGGCGCGCAAGGCGCCGGTCTCGTCGCGCAGCACGACGATCTCCTGTGAGCCGGTGCGGAAGGTGCGGAAGGCGAGGGGCTCGGCAAGATCTGCCTCGCGGCACACCATCAGCCAGCTTCGGCACCAGATGGCATCCAGGTCGCGCCGGTAGGCCTCGGCATCCCAATAGGCAGCCGACGGCAAGGTCGGCTGGAGGCTGGTCAGGCCATTGTAAGGATCGCGTTCGCTCGGATTGGGCTGCATCGGCCTCTCCCTGGCCAGAGCAGTTCAGCGTTTGATAGAAGCGCTGAACTACTCTAACTCTTTGTTTTTACGCAATTCCGGACGGAAAACCGCTGCGCGCTTTTCCTGGAATTGCTCTAGCGACAGCCGACACCCGGGAAAAGCTGTTGTCAATTGCCGGTCCTCCCGGATTGTGGCGCCAGCGCAGGGACCCTAAGGTCGCGCGCATGCTGCCAAGAACCATGTCGCTTACCGAGGAACTGGTCGCCCGCTGCTTTCGCGTTGTCGAGGATAGCGGGCCCGATCCCGATGCGGCGCATCTGGATGACGCTGACTATGAGGCAATGGTGCGCGCGCTGGAGGCTCAACTTCCGGCCAACGAACCGCTCTGGCTGTTTGGCTACGGTTCCCTGATCTGGAAGCCCGAGATCGAGCATCTCGAGGAGCGGGTGGCCCTGCTTCGCGGCTGGCACAGGTCCTTCTGCATGAAGATGACGCGCTGGCGCGGCACGAAGGAAAGTCCGGGCCTTATGATGGCGCTGGACCGCGGTGGACAATGCAAGGGCGTCGCCTTTCGGCTCGGCGACGGCGACAGGCGCGAGCAACTCGACAAGCTGCTGCGGCGAGAGGTGACGCTGAAGCCGACCAGCTACCATCCGCGCCTGCTCAACATGACGAGCGATGCCGGCCCACTGCGGGCGCTGGCCTTCGTCATCAACCGGCAGGGGACCACCTATGCCGGTCCGCTCAGCGAGGAGGCGGTTGTCGAAAGGCTTGCGACCTCCTGCGGCCATTGGGGGTCGGGCGCCGATTATCTCTACAACACGGTGAAGAATCTCGAGCAGCGCGGCATCCATGACGCGCATCTTTGGCGGCTGCAGCAGCTGGTCGCGGCCCGGATCGCTGCTTCGTAGCACCCGCAAGCTGTGGCGCAATCGCGCCGCGCGGTGCCGGAATTTGGTTTGCCGGTTGTGAAGCATCTGCCTAAAGTCACGCGTTGTCGGCCATGTGGCCGCAACAAGAATCACCCGTAAGCAAGGCAGGAAATGACCGGCGCGACAGCCGCGAGCGGCAACAGAGCTTCCGATCGGAAACTGACTTTCGTCCTCGGCGGCGCGCGCTCGGGGAAGAGCTCGCACGCCGAGACCCTGACGACAGCCTGTCCGTCGCCGTGGACCTATATCGCCACGGCACAGGCTTATGACGACGAGATGCGCGAGCGTATCGCGTTGCATCGGTCGCGGCGCGGCGAAGGCTGGGTCACCGTCGATGCGCCGCTCGACCTGGTTGGCGCGATCGAAGCCTTGCCGGATCACCAGCCGGTGCTGATCGATTGCCTGACGCTATGGCTCACCAACCACATGCTGGCCGAACATGATGTCGAGGCCGAATGCCGGCGGCTCAAGGAGGCGCTGTCGCGGCCGCGCGGTCCGTGGTTCGTGGTCTCGAACGAAGTCGGGCTCGGCATCGTCCCCGACAATGCGCTGGCACGCCGGTTCCGCGACGCCGCCGGCCGGCTCAACCAGCAGGTCGCGGCCGCTGCCGACAGCGTTCTCATGATGGTGGCGGGGCTGCCGCTCAAGGTGAAATGACATGGCTGGAGTTGAGGAAAAGGACGCCGAGCGCCATCGCGCCAAGATGGCCAAGCGCAAGGCGGTGCAGGATGCCGAGGTTGCCGGCAAGACGATCGAGAAGGGGCTGCTGATCGTCAACACCGGGCCGGGCAAGGGCAAGACCACCGCCGCCTTCGGCCTGGCGCTGAGGATGCTGGGTTACGGCAAGCGCGTCGGTGTCGTCCAGTTCATCAAGGGCAAATGGCATACCGGTGAGAAGGACGCTTTCGCGGCCTTCGGCGACCGTGTCGTCTGGCATGCGATGGGCGAGGGTTTCACCTGGGAGACGCAGGACTTGAAGCGCGACATTGCCGCCGCCGAAGCCGCCTGGGCCAAGGCGCTGGAGCTGATGGCCGATTCCTCGATCAGCCTCGTGGTGCTCGACGAGCTCAACATTGCGCTGCGCTACGACTATCTCGACCTGGAGAAAGTGGTCGCGGCGCTGAAGGCGCGGCGGGACGATCTGCATGTGATCGTCACCGGTCGCAACGCCAAGCCGCTGCTCGTCGAGGCGGCTGACCTCGTCACCGAAATGGGGCTGACGAAGCACCATTTCTCGGCCGGCGTGAAGGCCCAGCAAGGGATCGAATTCTAAAGCGCGCTGGCGCCCTGGCCGCTGATCAAAAGGGTCAGGAAGATCATGATCGCCGAGACGACCGCGAACAGGCCGAGCAGCAGCCAGTCCGCCATGCGATAGAGCTTCAGCGCCTGGCGGATGTCGGTGCTTTCGGCCTCGCGGCGGCCGCCTTCGCCCATGAAGGCGTCGTCGACGACCTCGCCGCCATAGCTGCGCGGGCCGGCGAGGGACAGGCCCAGCGCGCCGGCCATCGCCGCTTCCGGCCAACCGGCATTGGGCGAGCGGTGTTTTTTGGCATCACGCCGCATGACCAGCCAGGCTTTGCGCGGATGGGCGCCAGGCACAAGAAAGGCCGCCAGCACGATGAGCAGGCCGGTCAGTCGCGACGCCGGCAGGTTGACCAGATCGTCGAAGCGGGCGGCCGCCCGGCCGAACGCCTCGTATTTCGGCGTGCGGTGGCCGATCATCGAATCGGCGGTGTTGGCGGCCTTGTAGGCAGCACCGCCGCCAAGGCCGCCGATGCCGGTCCAGAAGGCGGGCGCCACGATGCCGTCGGAGAAATTCTCAGCCAGGCTTTCAATCGCGGCGCGCGCGACGCCCGCCTTGTCGAGCTTTTCGGGATCGCGGCCGACGATGCGCGAGACGGCGATGCGGCCGAGCGTTAGGCCGCCAGTCTCCAGCGCGTCGGCGACCTCCTCGACATGCTCGGCGAGGCTTTTTTGCGACAGCAGCGAGGAACCGAGGATGGCGGCGATGACGAGACCCGTTGGGAACATCATCCAAAGCAGGACATGCAGCGCCAGGCCGATGAGCCCGGGCACCAGCAGAATGACGAGCAAGGCCTGGACGCCGCGGCGGCGACGCAATTCGTCGGAATCCGTCGCGCGGTTGAGCCGGCGATCGAGAAAGGATATCAGCCTGCCGATCCAGGTTACCGGATGGCCGATGGCGTTGAACAGCCAGTCCGGATAGCCAAGGGTACGTTCAACGGCCAGTGACAGGAAAGCGATCAGGATCGACATGAAGCTTCTTGGTGGAGCGGTTGCTGCAGTGGATCACGGCGGATCCCTAGGCCGGGCGAGCGCGCTCTTCCCCCACGCGCCACGGCCTTTCGTCGACCTTTCGACAGGTATCAATCCGCACTCCTACCCGCTTTTTGAATTGCCCGCCACCGCCCTGTCCCGATTGCCGGAGGCAGGACAACTGCGCGAATTGGCCGAAATTGCGGCTGCGGCTTATGGCGCGCCGTCTGCCGCCCATGTCGCGGCGGCGCCCGGCACGCAGATTCTCCTGCCGCGCGTCGCCTCGCTGCTGCGGCCGGGCAAGGCGCTTGTGCTCGGCCCGACCTATGCCGAACACGCCCGGGCTGCAGCCATCGCCGGCCATGCGGTCGCGGAAGTCGGCGATTTCGACGCGCTGGCCGAGGCGGACCTCGCGGTGCTGGTAAATCCCAACAATCCGGACGGGCGGTTGATCGAAAAGGCCCGGCTGCTCGAGCTTGCCGCGCGGCTTCGCGCCAAGGGCGGGTTGCTCGTCGTCGACGAGGCCTTCATGGATGTCGGCCCGATCGAACATAGCCTTGCCGGCAATGTAGACGAGGGCGGCATTATCGTGCTGCGCTCGTTCGGCAAGTTCTTCGGCCTCGCGGGTGTAAGGCTCGGCTTCGCATTGGCGGATCCGCTGACGGCCGAGCGGCTGGATGCGCAACTGGGACCTTGGGCGGTGGCCGGCCCGGCGCTCGAATATGGCATCCGCGCCTTGTCGGATATGAAATGGCAGACCGATATGCGGCAACGCCTGGCACAGGATGCCGGGCGGCTCGACACACTGCTTGGTCGATTCAACGTTGCAGTCGCCGGCGGCACCAGCCTGTTCCGCTATCTGTCGTTTCCCGAGGCTCCGAGCCTATTTTCGGCACTTGGCTCAAGCGGCGTGCTGGTCCGTCACTTCGCCGAGCGGCCGCAGGTTCTGCGCATCGGTCTGCCGGGCAGCGAGGCGGAATGGCAGCGCCTTGAAGGCGCGCTTGTCAGCTGGGCAGCTCAGCGCGAGGATGCGCCGAAGGAGATCGAACGATGATCCATGTCTGTTCGCTGTCGAAGGTCGACGAAACTGTCGCAAGGACCGGTGCGCAGCGGTTGCTGTCCCTGCTTGCCGCCGGCACCGAAGTGGTCCGCCCAGCCTCGATCCTGGCGGAAAACCACCTGCATCTCGTCATGCACGATATCGCCGTGGCGCAGGAGGGCATGACCATGCCCGGCGAGGAGCATGTACGCGCCTTGCTCGATTTCGGCTATCGCTGGGATCGGGTAAAGCCGCTGGTCGTGCATTGCTATGCCGGTGTCAGCCGCTCGACGGCATCGGCCTACATCATCGCAGCGGCGCTGGCGCCGAAGCGCGACGAGATGGAACTGGCCAAGACGCTGCGTTTTCTCTCGCCGACGGCGACCCCCAATCCACGGCTGATCGCCGTCGCCGACATGCTGCTTCAGCGCGACGGCCGCATGATCGCGGCGATCGAGGAAATCGGCCGCGGCGCCGACGCGTTCGAGGGGATTCCCTTTGAACTCGATATCAAGGCCTAGTCCGTTGGCCTAAAGCAGCCACTCGGCAAGCTTCGCCTTACGCACATCCTTGACCAGGCTGATAAAACCGTCGGCCTGCATTTCCGCCGTCAAACGACCTTTCTCGGCCGTGGCGATCGAGGCGTCGCCGACCACACCGTTGGGATTGAGGTCGCTGGCGATCCAGGCGAAGGCGTGCGTTCCGGTGTGGCGCAGCAGGGCGAATTCCTTCTCGGCGCGGCCGACATTGGAGACGAAATTCTCCGCCTTGCTCATATCGACGAGGTCGGGCCGGAAGTGCAGCATCAGCGAGGTCTCGACATCGCCGCCATGGATGCCGTGACGGTCCTCGAGCTCGGTATACATTCCCGCCGGGCGGCCGAAACGCTGCCAGCTCGTCTTCACCGACAGCATCTTGGCGCGTACGCGCAATTCGCGTGAGATGATGCCCATGATCTCTTCATTGCCGCCATGCGAGTTGACGATGATCAGTTTCCTGACCCCGGCGCGGGCGACCGACAGGCCGAGTTCGGTCCAGGCGTCGACCAAGGTGGTGGCGGGCAAGGTGAGCGTTCCCGGCGCATGCAGGTGCTCGTTCGACTTGCCGACTGCTTGCACCGGCAGGATGCGGATGTCGAGATCGTCGGGCAGGCGCGCGATCACCGTCTCCAGCATGCCCGCCATGATCGAGGTGTCGGTCGAGACCGGCAGATGCGGGCCATGCTGCTCAATTGCGGCCACCGGTAGCACGGCGATGGTCGCTTCGGCATCGATCGAGGCGTATTCCGTCGTCCGGTAGTCGCCCCACCATACACGTCTTGTCGTCACTTCATTATTCTCCCAGTGGTCTGCTGCGCGGTCTAGTGTGCTTGGCGGCTGCAGGCAATCGTCAGCCCGCCGCCAGCACCTCGACCTCGACCTTGAATTCCGGACGGGCGAAGCCGGAAACGATCATCAGCGTGGAGGCCGGCGCGGGATCGGAAAAGAGCCGGTTGCGGACATCCATATAGGCCTGCAGATGTTCGCGGCCGGTGACGAAGGCGTTGATGCGCACGGTATCGTTCAAGGTCAGCCCGGCTTCGCTCAGAATAGCGGCGATGTTCTTGAAGCAGAGTTCGGTCTGCGCGCCGGCGTCCTCGGGGACATGGTCGTCGGCCCCGATGCCCAGCTGACCGGAGCACAGCACAAGCCGTTTTCCGGCGGGTATTTCAACGCCGTGGCTGTAGCGGGCGAAGGGCGGCTTGATCGTCTTGGGGGCTAGGTATTTCAGCATGGCATTCTCCTGTGCGGCTTAAGACTAAGGCTCGATTCATGAAACCTTCAAGATGCGGTGCATGCCGCCCGGGCGATTATGGACAGGCGTTCAAAAAATAGGCACGATGCCTTGCGTACAGCATGACCCTTCCGGTCTCGGCATTGACTGCCGCGCGAGCGGGCGGCCCGGGCGGTGGCATGTGTCTTGCTTCTTGAACCAATGGTGTCGAGCCCAGCGCGTTGCGCGCCGGAGCCAAGAGAGGGTGAGTTTATGATCGGAAATGGGAAGATCCTGGCGGGCTCGATCGCCTTGCTGGCGGCGGGCACGCTGACTGCTGCCGCAAACGAGAAGGTGACGTTCGGCACCAACTGGCTGGCCGAGCCGGAGCATGGCGGCTACTACCAGGCCGTCGCCGACGGCACCTATGCCGCCTGCGGCCTCGACGTCACCATCATGCAGGGCGGCCCGCAGGTCAGCGGCCGGCCGATGCTGCTGGCCGGCAAGATCGATTTCTACATGGGCGGCAATCTGCTTTCGGCTTTCGATGCCGTGCAGCAAGGGATCCCGATGCGCGTCGTCGCGTCCGACTTCCAGAAGGATCCGCAGGTCATCATGTCCCATCCGGGAGAGGGGCTGGACAAGTGGGAGGACCTGAAGAACGCCGACCAGTACATCATGGGCGACGAAGGCGCGCAAACCTTCTTCCAATGGATGGTCACCGATCTCGGCTTCGACGCCGCCAAGCGCGTGCCCTATACGTTCAATCCGGCGCCCTTCATCGCCAACAAGAAGTCGATCCAGCAGGGCTATGTGACGTCCGAGCCGTTTGCCGTGCAGAAGCAGGGCGGCTTCACGCCGAACCAGTTCCTGCTCGCCGACTATGGTTGGGATACCTATTCGACCACCATCGAGGTGATGCAGGATACGATCGACAAGCGGCCGGAGGTGGTGCAGTGCTTCGTCGATGGCTCGGCCAAGGGCTGGTACAAGTACCTCTATGGCGACAACAAGGCCGCCAACGAGATGATCAAGAAGGACAATCCGGACATGACGGATGAGCAGATCGCCTTCTCGATCCAGCAGATGAAGAAGTTCGGCGTGGTCGATTCGGGCGATTCGGAAAAGCTCGGCATCGGCACCATGAACGAAGCCCGCATCCAGAGTTTTTACGACAAGATGGTCAAGGCCAAGGTCGCGCAGCCTGGCATCGACATCAAGAAGGCCTATACGCTGGCCTTCATCAACAAGGGTGTCGGGCTGGAGCTGAAGAAGTAAGGCGGCCTGCCTGAGATGATCCAGGAGAAAGTGGCTGAGACGCGGGCGGCATCGGGCGAGGCTCCGATGCTGCTTTCGCTGCGCAATGTCGGCAAGGTCTTTTCCAATGGCGTGACGGCGCTGAGCAAAGTGGATCTCGCGATCCGCGAGGGCGATTTCCTGAGCCTGCTCGGCCCGTCGGGTTGCGGCAAGTCGACGGCGCTCCGGTTGATCGCCGGCCTGTCGACGCCGACCTCAGGCCAGCTCGACTGGCGCGGCTCGATCGACCGCTCGAACACCGGCTTCGTGTTCCAGGAGCCGACGCTGCTGCCCTGGGCCAGCGTCTTCGACAATGTCTGGCTGCCGCTGAGGCTCAAGGGCGTGTCGCGCGCCAAGGCGGAGCCGGCGGTGATGGAGATGCTGTCGCGCGTCCATCTCACCGGCTTCGAGAATGCCGTGCCGCGCGAGCTTTCCGGCGGCATGAAGATGCGCGTCTCGATCGCGCGGGCCATGGTCACCAAGCCGCGCATCCTTCTGATGGACGAGCCCTTCGCCGCGCTCGACGAGATCACCCGCTTCAAGCTCAACAACGATCTTCTGGAGCTGTGGCGGGACGAGCGCTTCACGGTCGTCTTCGTCACCCACAGCGTCTTCGAGAGCGTGTTCCTGTCCAGCCGCGTCGTCGTCATGGCCGCGCGTCCGGGCCGCGTCCATGGCGAGCTTGCCATCGACGCGCCTTATCCGCGCGACGAGGCGTTCCGCACCTCGCCCGATTATGCCGCGCTTTGCCGGCAGGCCTCGGATGCGCTGGTCGACGCCATCAACTCAACCGCTGGATCCCGCCATGACGGCCATTGACGACACCGCGCTGAAGCTCGACCCGGAGGAGGCGCGGCGCGCCCGCCAGGAGCGGCTGGAGCGCATCGGCAGATGGGCGCTGCCGCTGGCGATCATGGTGCTGGCGATCGTGCTGTGGGACCGCATCTGCGTCTGGAACGAGATCCCGCAATATATCCTGCCGCGCCCGGGCGTGGTGCTGCAGACGCTTCACAACGACGCCGGCCTGCTGTTCTCCTCGCTGTTGGTGACGCTCAGGATCACCTTCCTCAGCTTGGCTCTCGCCGTCATCGGCGGCGTTGGGCTGGCGGTGCTGTTCGCGCAGTCGAAATGGGTGGAGATGTCGTTCTTCCCCTTCGCCATCGTGCTGCAGGTGACGCCGATCGTCGCCATCTTCCCGCTGATCAACATCTATGTGGACAACCAGACCGTCAAACTGCTGCTCTGCGCCTGGATCGTCGCCTTCTTCCCGATCCTCTCCAACACGACCCTCGGCCTGAATTCAGTCGACCGCAACCTGCGCGACCTGTTCAAGCTCAACGGCGCGACGCGCTGGCAGCAATTGCGCTATCTGCGGCTGCCGGCGGCGATGCCCTATTTCCTCGGCGGATTGAAGATCGCCGGGGGCCTGTCGCTGATCGGCGCGGTGGTGGCCGAATTCGTCGCCGGCGCGCAGGGGCAGTCGTCGGGGCTTGCCTCGCGCATCATCGAGGCCGGCTACCGGCTCAACGCGCCGCGCCTGTTCGCGGCGCTGATCCTGATCTCGCTCACCGGCATCCTGATCTTCTTGGTGCTGTCGCTGGTGTCGCATCTCATCCTGCGCCGCTGGCACGAGAGCGCGCTGAAGCAGGAGCGGTAGGGTGGCATCAGGGAAAATCGCGAAGAGGACCAGATCTTGATACCTGCCTCTGGTTCCTACCGGCTTGCCAATGCCCGTGTTCATCGGTCGCTGACGCCCGGCCTTGCAGCACCGTTCGACGCGGACGGCTTCGCGCTTGTCGAGCTGACCGTCGCCGACGGCAAGATCGCGAGCGTCGTCGCCCATGCCGGGTCGAAGGCGCAGGCCGAGGCGGTCGACCTTGCCGGCCGGATCGTGCTGCCATGCTTCGTCGACTGCCACACCCATATCGACAAGGGCCATATCTGGCCGCGCAAGCCCAATCCGGACGGCACCTTCATGGGCGCGCTCAATGCCGCTGGCGCCGACCGCGCCGCGCGCTGGAGCGCCGAGGATGTCGCGCGGCGCATGGATTTCTCGCTGCGCTCGGCCTACGCGCACGGCACCAAGGCCGTGCGCACGCATCTCGACAGCGTGCCGCCGCAGGAGGAGATCTCTTGGCCTGTGTTCGAGGCGATGCGGGAGAAATGGCGCGGGCGCATCGACCTGCAGGCGGCCTGCCTGCTCGGCATCGAAGGGGTGCGCGACAAGGCTTGGTTCGAGCGGCTGGCCAAGCGCGTCGCCGCCGCCAAGGGGGTGCTCGGCGTCGTGACCTATATGGTGCCGGACCTCGAGGAACTGCTCGACCAGGTTTTCGCCCAGGCGATCGAGCACGGGCTCGATCTCGATTTCCATGCCGACGAAACCGACGATCTCGCGGCCGTCTCGCTAAAAAAGATCGCCGAGGCGTCGCTGTGGAACGGTTTCGAGGGCAACATCCTGGTCGGCCATTGCTGCTCTCTGGCGCGCCAGCCTGACCTCGAGGTGCTCGACACGCTGGACAAGGTGGCGAAGGCGCGGCTCGCTGTGGTGTCGCTGCCGATGTGCAACCTCTATCTGCAGGACCGCCGCAACAACGGCACCACCCCGCGCTGGCGCGGCGTGACGCTGCTGCATGAGATGAAGGCGCGCGGCATCAAGGTGGCGGTCGCTTCCGATAACACGCGCGATCCGTTCTACGCCTATGGCGATCTCGACATGCTGGAAGTCTACCGCATGGCGACGCGTATCCTGCATTTCGACCATCCGGTCGGCGACTGGCCTAGGGCGGTGGCGGCAACGCCGGCCGAGGTGATGCGGCTCGACGGCGCCGGCACCCTTGCCGCCGGCGGCAATGCCGACTTCATCGTCTTCAAGGGACGCAGCTGGACCGAATTGCTGTCGCGGCCCGAATCGGATCGCATCGTGGTGCGCGAGGGCAGGGCGATCGAACGCCAACTGCCTGACTATGCCGAACTCGATGAATTGATGGTGGAATGATGGATATCGCAGCGCTGAAGCGCGATCTCGACGGGATCAAGGTCGACGATCATCCGGCCATCGTCCAGCAGAAGAGCCGCGACTTCTACTGGTACAGCCCGGTGCTGAAGGCGCAGCTCGATCACATCAAGGGCGACCTGATCGTCACGCCGAAGAACGAGGACGAGGTTATCCGCGTTTTGGCCGCCTGCCACCGGCATAGCGTTCCGGTGACGCCGCGCGGCAGCGGAACCGGCAATTACGGGCAGGCGATGCCGTTGTCGGGCGGCGTGGTGCTCAACCTTGCCGAGATGAATGAGGTCAAGACGATCGCGCCAGGGCGTGTGGTGACCGGGCCGGGCGCTATTTTGGCCGAGATCGACAAGGCGACGCGGGCGCATTCCGGACAGGAGTTGAGGCTCTCGCCGTCGACCTACAACACGGCCTCGATCGGCGGCTTCATCGCCGGCGGCTCGGGCGGCGTCGGCTCGATCAATTTCGGCGGCCTGCGCGATTTCGGCAATGTGCTGCGGCTGCGCGTCGTGACCATGGAGGCCGAACCGAAGGCGCTCGAGCTGACCGGCGAGGACCTGCACAAGGTCACACATGCCTATGGCACCAACGGCATCATCACCGAGGTCGAGATGCCGCTGACCGCAGCTTATGACTGGGTCGACGTCATCGTCGGCTTCGACAGTTTCATGGGCGCGGCCCGCTACGGCAACGCGCTGGCCTGCCAGGACGGCATCCTGACCAAGCTGATCACGCCGATCGCGGCACCGGTGCCTCAGCTCTATTTCAAGCGACATCAGAAGTTCCTGCGCGAGGGGCAGAGCATCTGCGTCGTGATGGTCGCGAAGCATGGGCTGGACGCCTTCCTCGCCTTCACCCGGCGCGCCGGCGGTGAAGTCATCTTCAATGCGGCGACCGCGACGGAGGAGGACAAGAAGGGCGTCCCGCCTGCCTATGAGCTTGCCTGGAACCACACGACGCTGAGGGCGCTGCGCGTCGATCCGTCGATCACCTATCTGCAGTCGCTCTATCCGTTTCCCAACCAGCTGGCGCTGGTCGAGAAGATGGACGCGATGTTCCCGGGCGAGGTGTTCTCGCATCTGGAATTCGTGCGGCTCGACGGCAACATCACCTGCTTCGGCCTGCCGCTGGTCAAGTTCACCAGTGAGGCGCGGCTCAACGAGATCATCCGGCTGCATGAGGAGAATGGCTGCCCAATCTTCAACCCGCACCGCTACACGCTGGAAGAGGGCGGCATGAAGCAGACCGACGAGATCCAACTCGCCTTCAAGCGCCAGACCGATCCGCAAGGGCTGCTCAATCCCGGCAAGATGATCGCCTGGGAGAACCCGGACTACGACTACCGCTCCGGCCGGACCTTCCTGTTCAAGGGCCTGCAAAAGGCGGGCTGATGAACATCCTCGTGCTCTTCGCTCATCCGGTGGAGACCAGCTTCAATGCCGGCCTGCACAGGACGATCGTCGAGCGTCTCTCTGTGGCGGGCCATGCGGTCGACGACTGCGACCTCTATGCCGAGGATTTCGATCCGCGGCTGACACGCGCCGAGCGGCTCGGCTATCATGACCCGCGCGGGCCGGACGACGCTGTCGCCGGCTACGTGGAGAGGCTTCAGAGAGCCGAAGCGCTGGTGCTGTCTTTCCCGGTCTGGAACTATGGCTATCCGGCGATCCTGAAAGGGTTTTTCGATCGCGTCTTCCTGCCCGGCGTGTCGTTCAAGCTGGTCGACGGCAAGGTGCGGCCGACGCTGCACAACATCCGCAAGATGGCGGCCATCACCACCTACGGCGGCAGCCGTTTTCGCGCCATGCTGATGGGCGATCCGCCGCGCAAGATCGTCAAGCGCATGCTGCGGGCGACGATCAAGCCCGGCGCTCCCGTCTCCTATCTCGCGCATTACTCGATGAACCTGTCGACCGACGAGACGCGCAATGCCTTCATGGCGAAGGTCGCGGCGACGATGGACGCCTTCTGATGCGCGTGCTGGTGGTCTATTGCCATCCGGTGCCGGAAAGCTATTGCGCGGCGATCCGCGACATGGCGGTCGAGGTGCTGAGGGGGCGAGGCTGGGACGTGCGGCTGCTCGACCTCTATGCCGAGAATTTCGATCCGGTGATGAGCTGCGAGGAGCGGCGCTTCTACAACGACCGCGCGCCAGAGGACCCGGCGCTCAAGCCGCATTTCGAGCATCTGGAATGGGCGCAGGCGATCCTCTTCATCTACCCTACCTGGTGGTACGGCCTGCCGGCGATGCTGAAGGGCTGGTTCGACCGGGTCTGGGCCACCGACATCGCCTTCAAGCTGCCGGCCGGCAAGGGGCGGATCACGTCGCTGATGCGGCATGTGACCAAGGTCGGCGTCATCACCACCTGCGGCGCGCCGACCTGGTGGAGCGTGGTCGTCGGCCAGCCGGGCCGCAAGACGATCCTGCGCGGCATGCGGGCGCTGTGCGCCACGCGCTGCAAGACGTTCTTCCTGGCGCACTATTTGATGGATTCGTCGACGCCGAAGAGCAGGGAGGCGTTTTTCGGCAAGGTGAGGGCGAGGCTGGAGCGGTTTTGAGGGACTTCAGCTACCCTGCGGAATAGCGCCAAACGCGTTTGCCTTTTTTATGCGGAAATGAAGCGCATAATGAAGGCATGACCAAGCTCTTCGAACATGCCGTCCAACGTGTGCGCACCTTGCCTCCTGAATTGCAGGACGAGTACGCACGTGTCCTCTTGCGCCTCGCGGGTGATGACGGAGACGAACCTGTTCATCAACTGAGCCGAGAGGAAAAAGCCTCGCTCGCAGTGTCTCGGGCGCAGGCTGCACGCGGTGAATTTGCAACCGACGAGGAAGTCCGTGCTGTTTGGGCGAAGCACGGCCTGTGAAGCTTCGCGGGCAATCCTGCTCCAAGCCGCGAGAGGAAGGGTTACATCTTCACCCGCTCGGCCTTTGGATCATACATCGGCTTCAGCGAGGCTTCCGCGGCAAAGCGCTCGCCGGCGATCTCCACCTCATAGGATGAACCCAGCACATCGGCCTCGCTCTCGCCCTCGCACGGCACATAGCCGAGGCCGATCGCGCCGCCGAGATGGTGGCCGTAATTGCCGGATGTGATCGGGCCGACGATCTTGCCGTCGCGCAGGATCGCCTCGTTATGGAAGAGCAGCGGCTCGGCGTCCTTCAGGCGGAATTGCACCAGCCGGCGTGTCAGGCCGGCTTCCTTCTTCCTGAGCACCGCGTCGCGGCCGATAAAGCCGGGCTTGGCGGTCTTCACCGCGAAACCCAGGCCGGCCTCCAGCACATTGTCTTCGTCGGTGATGTCGTGGCCGAAATGGCGGAAGGCCTTTTCGATGCGGCAGGAATCCAGCGTATGCAGGCCGCAAAGCTTCAGGCCGACATCGGCGCCGGCCTCAGCGATCGCTTCGAAGACATGAGCGGCCTGCTCGGTCGAGACATAGAGCTCCCAGCCCAGCTCGCCGACATAGGTGACGCGGTGGGCGCGGGCGAGGCCCATGCCGATCTCGATCTCCTGGAACGTGCCGAACGGATTGGTCTCGTTGGAGAAATCGTTCGGGCTGACCTTCTGGATCAGTTTTCGCGCCTCCGGACCCATGACGCAGATCACGGCTTCGGCGGCGGTGACGTCGGTGATGACGACGAATTCGTCGGCGACATGCCTGCGCAGCCAGGCAAGATCGCGCTGCAGGGTGGCGCCCGGAACGACGAGGAAGTAGGCGGTTTCCGACAGCCGCGTCACGGTGAGGTCGCTCTCGATGCCGCCGCGCTGGTTGAGCATCTGCGTGTAGACGATCTTGCCTGGCGCGACATCCATGTCGTTGGCGCAAAGCCTCTGCAGGAACTGCTGAGCATCGCGGCCCTCGACGCGGATCTTGCCGAAGGAGGTCATGTCGAACAGGCCGACGCCGTTGCGGACGGCCAGATGCTCGTCGCGCTGGTTCTCGAACCAGTTCTGCCGCTTCCAGGAATAGCGGTATTCGCGCTCCTGGCCCTCGCGCGCGAACCAGTTGGCGCGCTCCCAGCCCGCCACCTCGCCGAAGACTGCGCCGCGCCCTTTCAGATACTCGTGCAGAGGCGAGCGGCGCACGCCGCGCGAGGTCGCCATCTGGCGGTAGGGGAAATGATCGGCGTAGAGCAGGCCGAGCGTTTCCGACACCCGCTCTTTCAGATAGCGGCGGTTCTTCTGGAAGGGCTGGGCTCGGCGGATATCGACCTCCCATAGGTCGAAGGGCGCCTCGCCGTCGTTGATCCATTGCGCCAGCGCCATGCCGGCGCCGCCGGAGGAGACGATGCCGATCGAATTGTAGCCGGTCGCCATCCAGTAGCCGGCGAGTTCCGGTGCTTCGCCGAGATAATAGCGGTCGTCCGGGGTAAAACTCTCGGGGCCATTGAAGAAGGTATGGATGCCGGCGGTGCCGAGCATCGGCATGCGGTTGACGCCCATTTCGAGGATCGGCTCGAAATGGTCCATGTCCTCGGGCAACTGGTCGAAGCAGAAGTCCTCGCGGATGCCGTCCATGCCCCAGGGTTTTGCCACCGGCTCGAAGGCGCCGAGCATCATCTTGCCGGCATCCTCCTTGTAGTAGGCGCACTCGTCCGGCACGCGCAGCACCGGCAGGCGGGAGAGGCCGGGGATCGGCTCGGTGACGAGATAGAAATGCTCGCAGGCATGGAGCGGGATGGTGACGCCGTTCTGCCGGCCAAGCTCGCGCGCCCACATGCCGGCGCAGTTGACGACGATGTCGGTTTCGATCGTGCCCTGGTCCTCGCCCTGTGCCCAGGAGACGCCGGAGACGCGGCCATTCTTCGTGTGGACCTTGGTGACCTTGACGTTCTCGATGATTGCAGCACCCCGCTGGCGCGCGCCCTTGGCCAAAGCCATCGCGATGTTGGCGGGATCGCACTGGCCGTCGAGCGGCAGGTGCACGGCGCCGACCACGTCGGACACATTGAGGTGCGAGTACATCTCCTTGACCTCGCTAGGCGAGATTTCGCGCACGTCGACATCGAAGGCGCGGGCCAGAGAGGCCTGCCGGTAGATTTCGTGCTTGCGCTCTTCCGTCAGCGCCACGGTGATCGAGCCGACCTGGCGCATGCCGGTGCCTACATCGGTCTCGGCCTCGAGCTTGACGTAGAGGTCGGCCGAGTACTTTGCCAGGCGAGTCATGTTCTGCGAGCCGCGCAACTGGCCGATCAGGCCGGCCGCATGCCAGGTGGTGCCGCAGGTGAGCTGCTTGCGTTCGAGCAGCACGATGTCGGTCCAGCCGAGCTTGGCCAAATGATAGGCGACCGAGCAGCCGGAGACGCCGCCGCCGATGATCACGGCGCGGGCTTTGGTGGGAATGGTCTTGGTCATGCGGCCTCGCGGCGGTAGTTGGAAGCGAAGCGGCGCACGCGAAGCGCTGCTTCCTTGAGGATTGGTTCGGACTGGCAGAGGCTGATGCGGATGTGCCCGGCGGCGGCTTCGCCGAAGCTCGATCCGGGCATGACGCCGACCTTCTCCTTGTCGAGTAGCGTCCAGGCGAATTTCTCGTCGTCGGGCTCGACTGCGGAGACGTCGAGCATGATGTACATGCCGCCTTCGGAGCCGCGCACCGTGACTTCATTGGCGCCGCGCAGGGCGTCGAGGAAGACGGTGCGTCGCGCGGCGTAGCGCTCGGCGATGTCCTTCACGCCATAGTGGTTCTCGAGCGCCTCGGCGCAGGCGATCGAGATGAAGGCCGGCAGGCCGTAGGTTGTGACCAGATTGAGGTCGACCATCAGCGCGATCATCGCCTTCGGCCCGGTCAGCCAGCCCATGCGCCAGCCGGTCATGCCGTGGCTCTTCGACATGGAGTTGATGACCAGCGTGCGTTCGGCCATGCCGGGCAGCGAACGCGGCGAGATGTGCTCGCCGCCGCCAAGCGTCCAGTAGACCTCGTCCGACAGCAGCCAGAGATCATGCTCCTTGCAGATATTGGCCAGTTGCTCGAGCCGTTCGCGGGAATAAACGGCGCCCGTCGGATTGTTCGGCGTGTTGATCAGGATGGCGCGCGTGTTGGGCTTGAGCGCGGCCTGGATCATGTCCGCGCGGGGTTGAAACCCATCTTCGGCCGGCGTCTCGACCACGGTGAAGCTGGCGCCCGCGGCGCTGAAGGTATTGGGATAGGTCGCGTAATAGGGCGCGACGACGATGGCGTGGTCGCCCGGGTCGAGCACGCCCTGCACGGCGGCATAAAGCGCGCCCTGGCCACCGGCCGTGGCGATGACCTCGTCGGGTTCTGTCAGCATGCCGCTGCAGGCGGTGGAGGCCGCCGCCATCGCTTTGCGCAGGCGCGGCAGGCCGGGGAGCGGCGTGTAGTGATGGTTGCTGCCGCGTACGGCGGTCACGCAGGCCTCGATCGTCTCCGACGGCGTGTCGAAATCATGGTCGCCGACGGACAGCACGATGATGTCCTCGCCGGCCTGCTTGCGGTTCCAGGCGGCGAAGTGGACTTCCCAGCCATCCTTGCCCGAAGGCACGATGCCGGCAATGCGCTTTGACGGCTTTGGCATTTTAGAACCTTTCCCGCTCATATCGGCCGCATTCCGACGGGTTATTTTGCGCCAATTCCGGCGCAAAGCCCCTTGTGCGTACCGCCGGTACGCCCTGCGGTTCTTCGCTTGATCTTGTCACAAAATTCCTCCGTCAAAATGGACCGCTATAAGCGGGAAAGATTCTAAGCCCTCAACCTTTCATTCTTCGGATCCCACAGCGGCTCGTCCTTCTGGACGACGGCTTTGAAACGATCGCCAAAAATCTCGACCTCGACAGCCGTGCCCGGTTCGGTCAGATCGGCGCGCAGCATGCCGAGCGCGATCGACTTGCCGACGCGGTGGCCCCAACCGCCCGACGTCGTCTCGCCGACGATCCTGCCGTCATGCCAGAGCGTCGACATATAGGGCGCGTCGCAGTCGCCAGGATTTTCGACGACCAAAGTGACGAAGCGCTTCTTCACGCCCTGCTGCTTCTCATTGAGCAAGGCCGCCTTGCCGCGGAAGTCCGGCTTGTCCCATTTGACGAAGCGCTCCAGCCCGCCCTGCAGGATCGAATAGTCGGTCGACAGATCGCCCTTCCAGGCGCGGTAGCCTTTCTCCAGCCGCAGCGAATCCAGCGCATACATGCCGAATGGTTTCAGGCCATGTCTCACGCCAGCGGCCCAGACGGCCTCGAAGACGGTAGTGGTGTCTGTAACCCTGGTGTGGATCTCCCAGCCAAGCTCGCCGGCGAAGGAAACGCGCACCAGCTTTGCCCGGCGTCCGGCGATGATCGTGTCCTGATGCGTCAGCCAGGGAAGTGTCAGGTCGGCGGCGCATATCTCGGCAAGGATGTCGCGCGAATTCGGGCCGGCGAGGATTTGCGTCGAGTATTCTTCGGTATGGTCGGTGAGCGTGAAGGCCGCGTCGGCGGGCATGCGCGACTTCAGCCATTCGAAGTCGTGCCACTGCGCGACAGCCGCCGTGATCAGCGTCATCCGGTCCTCGCCATGGCACATGACCGACATTTCGGTGACGATGCGTCCCTTGTCGTCGGAAAAATAGACGAGGCCGATGCGGCCGGGCTTCGGCACCAAGCCGGTGACCTGGAGCGACAGCCAGTCAGCGGCGCCCGGGCCTTCGAGGTTGAAGCGCGAGAAACCGGGCAGGTCGAGGATGCCGGCTGCGTCGCGCACGGCCAGGCATTCCTCGCGCACGCGCTGCTGCCAGGGCCCATCGCGGCGGAAGGTGAGCGTGGACTCCTCGGACGTATCGTCGCCGGGCTTCGCATACCAGGTGGCGCGCTCCCAGCCATTATAGGCATCGAACTGGCCGCCCAGCGCCTTGATGCGCTCATGCAGCGGCGACAGCTTACGGTTTCGGCCCTCCGGCCAGGCATGGCGAGGGAACTGGATGGCGTATTCGTTGCCGTAGATCTCCATGCCCTTGGCGACGCAATAATCGGGCGCCGAGGCGAAGCTGGTGAAACGGCGCGGATCGCAAGACCACATATCCCATTCGGTCTGGCCTTCGGTGACCCATTCGGCCAGCACCTTGCCTGCGCCGCCGCCTTGCGCGATGCCGAAGGTGAAGATGCAGGCCTCGAAGGCGTTCGGCACGCCGGGCATCGGCCCGATCAGCGGGTTGCCGTCCGGCGCGTAAGGGATCGGTCCGTTGATCACCTTGGAGAGGCCTGCGGTGCCGAGGATCGGCACGCGGGCGACTGCGTCGGCGAGATAATGCTCGAGGCGATCGAGATCGTCGGGGAAGAGCTGGAAGGAAAAATCCTCCGGCATCGGATCGTTGTGGGTCGCCCAATGCGCGCGGCAATTGCGCTCATAGGGGCCGAGATTCATGCCGCTCTTTTCCTGGCGCAGATAGTAGGACGTGTCGACGTCACGCAGCAGCGGCAGCTTGTGACCCTGCTCCTTCGTCCAGGCGGCCAGCTCGGGGATCTCCTCGAACAATATGTACTGATGGCTCATCACCATCATCGGCACGTCGCGGCCGAACATTTTGCCGACCTCGGCGGCGCGGTAGCCGGCCGCGTTGATGACGATCTCGCAGCGGATCTCGCCATGCGGGGTGGCGACTACCCATTCGCCGTTCTCGCGGCGTACGCCGGTGACCGGGCAGAAGCGGATGATCCTGGCGCCCATGTCGCGCGCGCCCTTGGCGAGCGCCTGGGTCAGCTGCGCCGGGTCGATGTCGCCGTCGCTCGGATCATAGAGCGCGCCCTTCAGCTCATGCGTCTCGATGAAGGGGTAACGGCGCTTGATCTCGTCGAGACCGACGACGTCGATATCCATGCCCTGGTAGCGGCCCATACCCTTGGCGCGCTGGAATTCCTGCATGCGCTCATTGGTGTGGGCGAGCCGCAGCGATCCTGTGACATGGTAGTTCATCGGATAGTCGACCGCTTCGGCGAGCCCCCGGTAGAGCTCGGTCGAGTAGCGCTGCATGTTCATCAGCGACCAGGACGAGGAGAAGGTCGGCACGTTGCCGGCGGCATGCCAGGTCGAACCGGAAGTCAGCTCGTTCTTCTCCAGGAGCACGCAGTCGGTCCAGCCTGCCTTGCAAAGGTGGTAGAGCGAGGAGCAGCCGACGACACCACCTCCGATGATCACCACACGTGCCGTGGTCGGCAAACCCGCCATGTTTCTTCCTCCAAGCTAAGCGCTTCGCGCTTCGATTTTTGTTTGATGCATGTCGTCATCCCAAAACGCTTCGCACTTTGGGCGACATGCATTGATCAATAGACAGGCGGTGAAACCACCCAAATGACAACCGCCGGCTCGATGCCAGGGTTGCGCCAGCGGAACGGCTTGCCCTCGAAGCGGAACGAGTCGCCTTCGCCGAGACGATGCCAGACGCCGTCGATCTCGATCTCGAACGCGCCCGAAGCGACATAGCCCGCTTCTTCCGTCGGACGGCGCGCTTCCGTCTTCAGCTCCGCGCCCGGCGCGAAGACCGAGCGCAGCATCTCGAAGCTACCGCCCAGGTCGGGCGACAGAAGCTCCTCCACGAGGCCGGATTCATTTGTGCCAAGCGAACGGCGGCTGCCGGCGCGCACGATCACGCCACGCTCCTCTTCGACCGGCACGTCATGACTGAAGAAGAGGCTGATCGGAACATCGAAGAGGTCGGCGAACGCCCGCAAGTCGCCGACCGAGGGCACCGAGAGGCCACGCTCGACCTGACTGACCCAGCCGACCGACCGGCCAAGCTTGAGGGCGATCTCGGCCAGGGTGAGGCCACGCGCCTTGCGCAGCGCGCGGATGTCGCCGGCCAACAGCCGGTCGCCATTTTCCTGCTCCGATCTGGCCGTGGTCGAGCTCAAAGGCTTCTCGTGAAAAAATCCGGATAAATTTCATGAAGCGGTAAATTCATGAAAAAATCAAGGGGATTTTCATAGGCCACAAGATTTGCTTGCGCGATTTCGGCCGTTGATGCAAAGGCTCGCGCACGAGCGGCGAGTGGGGCGTCCGGTCGGGGACCAGTTTAGCTTAGAGTCTGCGGATGGTCGTCAGGAAAACCGTGTTTGCGGTTTCCGGCCATGCGCAAAGGGACGGCCCATGCTTGAGAAGAACATCCGGACCGCATCGGAAGCGGCGATCGTCGACGAGGCGATCATCTCGCGCCGGTCGGTGCGCGCTTTCCTGCCCGACATGGTTGACGACGAGACGATCCGCGCGATCCTTGCGGTCGCGGCGCGCGCGCCGTCCGGCACCAACATGCAGCCCTGGCGCGTCTATGTGACCAAGGGCGAGGTCAAGCAGCGTATCAGCGACGCCATCCTCAACTCAGGCATTCGAGCCGAAAAGGCGGAGTGGGACGAGTACCGCTACTATCCCGATCAGTTCTTCGAACCGTATCTGACCCGCCGGCGCGCCAACGGCTTCGGGCTTTACGGCGCGCTGGGCATCGGCCGGCGCGAGGTCGATAAGATGAGGGCGCAGCACGATCGCAACTTCATCTTCTTCGACGCCCCCGTCGGCATGATCTTCACGATCGACCGGCGACTGAACCAGGGCTCCTGGATCGACTACGGCATGTTCCTGCAGAACATCATGGTGGGCGCGCGGGGCAGGGGATTGCATACATGCCCCCAGGCGGCCTTCGCGCCCTATCACCGCCAGATCAGGCCGGTTCTCAACATTCCCGACGAGGAGATCGTCGTCTGCGGCATGGCGCTCGGCTACGAGGACACGTCCAAGCCCGAGAACGAGTTCCGCACCGACCGCGCGCCGCTCGAGGACTGGGTGACGTTCGCGGAATAGGGGCGCCGAATTCTTCGGCCTGTCAGTCCGTGCTCATATGTGCGCCATGGCCGCTGACATGCGCGCCGTCCTGCGGCGTCAGCCTCAGATAGGCCGATAGCGCGCAAAGCGTGATCAGGCCTTCGACGACGAACAGGATACGATAGTCGTTGATGCTGGCCTTGCCGCCACCGGCAAGCAGCGACAGGAGCGCCGACGCGAGGCCGACGCTGATCGCCACCGCAAGCTGCCACAGGATGTAATAGAGCGCGCTGAAGCGGGCGAGCTGCTCCGGCGCGATATCCGAATAGGAAAGATTGCCGGTGGAGGCCCATTGCACCGAGCGGAAGACGCCGAAGGTGAAGATGTAGGCCAGCACGATCCAGGCCGGCAGGCTCTCCTGCATCAGGGCGAAGCCGGCGACCAATAGGGCGACGATCGGCGTATTGGTGACCAGCACGCGCTTGAAACCGAAGCGGTTCAACAGGCGCGGCATGAAGAAGCGCATGAGCAGGGATCCGATCGCGGCGACGAAGGTCAGCGACCCCGCCTGCACCGCGCTCATGCCGAAGCCGAGCTGGAACATCAGCGGCAACAGGAAAACCACCGAGCTCAGGCCGATCGTGTCGAGGCCGCCGCCGGTGAGGAAGGAGATGCGGAAGGTGCGGATGCGCAGCAGGTTGAGATCGAGCAGCGGGTTGCGCGCGCGCAGGCAATAGAAAGCGGCGACCGCCAGGATGACGATCGCCAGGCCGAGCTCGATGCCGATGAGGCTGCTCGCGGCATCCTTGGCGGCAAGCGAGTCCATGCCGAAGACCAGCAATCCCATGCCGCTGCCGACGAGCAGGAAGCCCGGAAAATCGAATGGCGTGCGCACCGGCTTGGTCGTCGTCGGAAACAGGGAGGCAGCCAGAAGCGCTGCGGTCAGCGCGATCGGGATGTTGATGTAGAAGATCCAGCGCCAGGAGACGTAGGTGGTCAGCGCGCCGCCGACGAGCGGCCCGACCAGCGGCCCGGATTGGCCCGCCAGCGAGATATACATGTTGATCTTCAGCGTGCGGTCGCGCGGGAAGCTCGACAGGATCACGACCTGGCCAAGCGTGCCCATCAGCGCGCCGCCGCAGCCCTGCAAGGCGCGCGAGCCGACCAACATCCAGATGTTTTCCGAAAGGCCGCACAAGGCCGAGGCGCTGGCAAAAACGAGCAGGGCGAAGCAATAGACGTTGCGTAGCCCAAAACGGTCGGCCAGCCAGCCGCCGAGCGGCATGGTGATGATGAGGCTCGCGACATAGACGGTGATCAAAAGGCCAAGCTGGCTTGGCGGGCGATCGAGGCTCTCGCCGATGCCGGGCAGCGCGGTGACCACGACGTTCTGGTCGAGACTGGTCATGAACACGCCGCAAGCGACGGTTGCCGGCAAGAGCATCGACGGACCCTCCGCCGGAGCAAAGCGGGTCGTGGCCGTCGCCGAAGTCTCAACAGTCATGGAAGGGTATGGTCGAACTGGTTGCCTGAGCGGGCGTTTGCCGTGGCAAACGCCGATGTTTCCTATCTATCGTCCCTGCTGGCCCAACGCTCAAGCAGCAGTTGTAGCCGTCAATAGTGCCAGACAAATCAGCTGGACCAATTCCTGCTCTGCAACGACGGGCTACTGCACCTCGTAGCCAACTTCTTCGCTGGCGTGGCACAAGGCCTTCCAGAACGAGCGAGCGAAAGAGCGGAAGACATAAATGTCGAACTGATCGGCGCCGCTGCGCTGGATCTGGGCGAAGATGTCGTGATGGTTGGTCGAACGGCCGGCGCCGAGCGGGAAGGCCGGCAAGGCGAAGTCGATGGCGAAGAACTTCGCCATCACCCATTCAGCTTTCGGGCCGGCGATGCGGATCGCGGTGCGGCCATGTGAAAGGTCCGTCAGCGTGCCGACGGCCGGCGTGATCGATCCGGCAAAGGCCTGCGCCAGCCCTTCGGCCTCATCCACCAGGGTGAACTTTCCCGGCGCGAAGCCGAAGGCGGCGCGGGCGCCGCCGCTCACGCCGCCACCGGCGCCGTCAGGCAAAGCGAGACCGGTGACCTTGCGGATAATCTCGATCAGCCGCTTCTCTTCACCCGGCCACGCAGCGAGCTGCAGGATCGAGCCTGGCCGCGTCTCGGACAGGATGACATCGACGCCATGCTCGAAATTGCCATGCGAGCCCGGATGATAGTCCGGCTCGAGCGGCGATTGGCGTTCGGGCAACTGGTGCTCAGCCATGCATGCGGCTCCCGTCCGGATCGTAGAAATGGTTGGAGACGATCTCGACCGGCCCGAACCGGTTGCGCAGCGGGTCGGAGACGAACGCTCGGGTCCCATGCCTTGCCTTGCCGCCGGCGACCAGCGCCAGTGCGATATATTTGCCGAGCGCCGGCGAATAGCAGCAGGCGGTGATGTGGCCGAGCGAGTCGTGCGGATTGGCCTCGTCCAGTTCCTCGACGATATGTCCGCCGCCGTTGAGCGGCCGGTTGTCCAGGGCGATCAGGCCGACCAGCTCGAGCCGGTCGGGGGCGATCAGGCCTTCGCGGTCCATCATGGCCGAGCCGATGAAGGGCTTCTTCTTCGACAGCATCCAGTCGAGATGGAGGTCGCGCGCCGTGGTGCGACCGTCGATCTCGGCGCCGGTGACATGGCCCTTCTCGATGCGCATCGTGCCCAGCGCCTCGAGCCCGTAGGTGACCAGGCCGAATGGCTTGCCGGCCTCTATCAGGGCTTCCCAGACGCGGGTGCCGTAGCCGGCGCCGGAATAGACCTCGAACGCCATCTCGCCGGAGAAGGACAGCCGGCAGATCATCACCGGCACCCCGGCGATCCGGCCATGGACGATGCCCATGAAGGGTAGCGCGGCGTTGTCGACGGCGGTACCGGTGACGCAGGAAGCAAGGATGGCGCGCGCGTTCGGTCCGCCGATCGCAGCGCCCGCCCATTCGTCGGTGACCGAGGTGACGGTGACCTTCAGCTCCGGCCAGATGACGTCGAGGAAATATTCCAGATGCTGCATCACCTTGCCGGCATTGGCGGTGGTGGTGGTCATCAGGAATTCCTGCTCGCCGAGCCGCCAGGTGGTGCCGTCGTCGAAGGCAAGCCCGTCCTCGCGCAGCATCAGGCCGTAGCGGGCCTTGCCGACAGCCAAGGTGGAAAACATGTTGGTGTAGACGCGGTCGAGGAACTCCGCCGCGTCCGGTCCCTGCACCGCGATCTTGCCCAGCGTAGAGACATCGACGATGCCGGCGCTGTCGCGCGTAGCTCTTGCCTCCCGCACATAGGCCTGCTCGACGGTCTCGCCCGGAAGGCCGTAGATCATCGGGCGGTACCACAGGCCGGCCGAATACATCCTCGCGCCATTGGCGAGGTGCCAGTCATGCATCGGCGTCAAACGCTCGGGCTTGAGGTCGCCGAAGCGTTCAGCCGCGAGCGAGCCGATCGACACCGCCGTGTAGGGCGGGCGAAAGCGCGTCGTGCCGACTTCGGGGATCGGCTTGCCGAGCGCCTCGGCCATGATGGCCAGGCCCGGCACGTTGGAGTTTTTGCCCTGGTCGGTCGCCATGCCGAGCGTGGTGTAGCGCTTCAGATGCTCGACCGAGACGAAGCCTTCGCGATGCGCAAGGCGCACGTCCTCGGCGGTGACATCGTGCTGGAAGTCGACGAAACTCTTGCCCTTGGCCTTGATCTCGAAGACCGGCGCTGGGTCGGGATCGCCGGGGGCTGCCTCGACAACGGGCAGGGGGGCGGATGACGCTGCGCCGCCGGCGGCCTGAAGGCCAGCCGCGCGACCTTCAGCAATGGCTTCGGCAGTCGAAAAACTGCCGGTGAAGGCGCCGGCGCCGATCCAACGCTGCGTCGGCTTCGGCGGCAGGAAGGCTTGTCTCGCCGGATCCCACTCGGCCTTCGCGCCGGCCTGGCTGGCAAGGTGGATGGTCGGCGACCAGCCGCCCGACATCAGAAGGCTGTCGGCATGGATGCTGCGCTCGTCGCCGCTCAGCGCACCGCTCATGGCGTCGAAGCGCTGCACCTTGAGACCGGCGGGCACCTTGCCGCCCTCCGTTGCAACCACGGCGTGACCGGCAAGCAGCTCAGCCTCCGCATCGCTCGCCAGCCGGCGCATCTCGTTCGAGATGTCGGCGCGGACATCGATGATGGCGACCACCGCGGCCCCGGCCTTCTTCAAGGCAACGGCCGAGCGGTAGGCGCTGTCATTGTTGGTGAAGAGCGCGATGCGCTGTCCAGGCAATACGCCATATTCAATTGCATAGCGTTCGGCCGCATGCGCCAGCATGACGCCAGGACGGTCGTTGCCCGGAAACACCAGCGGCCGTTCGAAAGAGCCGGTGGCGAGAACCACCGTGCCTGCGCGGATCGCCCAGTAGCGCTGACGCGGCTCGCCCTTGGCGGCCGCTTCCTTGTGGTCGGTCACCCGTTCAAGCGCGGCAAGCGTGTTGCCGTCGTAATAGCCCCACACCGTCGTGCGCGGCAAAAGCCGCACATTGTCGTTGCCTTCGAGCTGGCTCACCATGCGCTGGGCCCAGTCGGCGGCCGGCATGCCGTCGATGGTTTCGCCCGACCAGTTGGCGGAGCCGCCGAAATGGGCTTCGAGATCGGCAAGGATGACGCGGGCGCCCTGGTCGGCAGCAGCCTTCGCCGCCATCAGGCCAGCGGGGCCGGAGCCGACGACCAGCACGTCGCAAAATGCGTTCATGCGCTCGTAGCGCGCTGGGTCGGGAGCGGTGCCGGCCTTGCCGAGGCCGGCGGCGCGACGGATGAAATGCTCGCAGAACATCCAGAAGCGCGTGCCCTGCAGTGGGCCGATCACCGGCCCCATGAAGGTCTTGTAGTAGAAGCCGGCCGACAGGATCTTGCCGCCGAGCTGGTTGAGGGCGCCGACGTCCCAGGCAAGCGAAGGCGAGCGGTTCTGGCTGACGGCGACGAGCCCGTCATAGATCTCGACCATGGTGGCCGGAATGTTGGGCTCGCGCACCTCGCCGCGCAGCACCGTCACCAGTGCGTTGGGCTCCTCGACGCCGGCGGCAAGCAGGCCGCGCGGGCGGTGATATTTGAACGAGCGGCCGAACAGCGTCACGCCATTGGCAAGCAGCGCCGAGGCCAGCGTGTCGCCGGCATGGCCGGTATAGGGCGCGCCGTCGAAAGTGAAGCGGATGGTGTGCAGCCGGTCGATCCGGCCGCCGGTCTCGGTACGGCGCGGGCTCACGGGCGGCCTCCGGCCTTACGCGCGCCGTGGGCGAATTCGGTGTTCAAAATCTCATGCGTCACGGTGTTGCGAACGACGCGCAGATGGGACCGGCAACCGCCGGAATGTTGCCAGATCTCGTTGTGGTCGCCAGCCGGGTTCAGCCGGTCGTAGACATAGGCGTTCCAGGCGTCGATATTCTGCGAGGCGGGCTGCGGCCGCTCGCGGTTGCCGTCGCCCTGGTAGGTGAATTCGATGACGTCGCGCGGGCCGCAATAGGGACAGGTGATAAGCATTCTTATTTATCTTCTTGTTTGACCATGATCTTTTCCAAAAACCGGCGTCCACTTTTTGGGATCATGGTCTAGTGCAGCCGCGGGTTCGCGCCCTGGCCTTTGTCGTCGATGATCAAGCCACGATAAAAGCGGTCGAGCGTGAAGGGCGCGTTGAATTCGTGCGGCTCGTCCTTGGCGATGGTGTAGGCAAAGCACCAGCCGGAGGCCGGCGTCGCCTTGAAGCCGCCGTAGCACCAGCCGCAATTGAGATACATGCCCGGCAGCGGGCCGGTGGTGATGATCGGCGAGCCGTCCATCGTCATGTCGCACAGCCCGCCCCAGGAGCGCAGCATGCGCACGCGGGCCAGGCCTGGAAACAGCGCCAGCATCTCGCTCATCACCTCATCGACGATCGGCAGGCTGCCGCGCTGGGCATAGCTGTTGTAGCCGTCGAGGTCGCCGCCATAGACGAGACCGCCCTTGTCGGATTGCGAAATGTAGAAATGGCCCATGCCGAAGGTGAGAACGGTGTCGACGATGGGTTTTAGCGATTCCGAGACGAAGGCCTGCAGCACATGGCTTTCGATCGGCATATGCGAAATGCCGGCAAGCTGCATGACATGACCGGTGCTGCCGGCAACCGCAAGCGCGACCTTCTTGGCGCGGATCTCGCCGCGCGTCGTCGAGACGCCGGTGATGCGCCCGCCGTCGCGCAGGAAGCCGGTGACCTCGCAATTCTCGATGATGTCGACGCCGCGCCGGTCGGCGCCGCGCGCATAGCCCCAGGCGACCGCGTCGTGACGGGCGGTGCCGGCGCGCGGCTGCATCAGCCCGCCAAGGACCGGAAAGCGCGCCGAACCGGACAGATCCAGCGCCGGCACAAGCCGCTTGATCTGGTCGAGGTTCATCAGCTCGGCATCGACGCCGAGATGGCGCATGGCGTTGCCGCGCCGGGCGTAGTCGTCGAGCTGGGCGGGTGTGTGCGCGAGGTTCAGGCAGCCGCGCTGCGAGAACATGACGTTGTAGTTGAGGTCGTGCGACAGGTTCTCCCACAGCTTCATCGAATGTTCGTAGAAGCGGGTGTTCTGCGGCAAAAGATAGTTGGAGCGCACCGCGGTGGTGTTGCGGCCGACATTGCCGGAGCCGAGCCAGCCTTTTTCGAGCACCGCAACATTGGTAATGCCGTGCTCCTTGGCAAGGTAATAGGCGGTCGAAAGACCGTGGCCGCCGCCACCGATGACGATCACGTCATAGGAAGCCTTGGGGTCCGGCTTGCGCCAGGCGGGCTTCCAATCCTTATTGCCGGTCAGCGCGTTCTTGAGCAGCGAAAAGGCTGAATATTCCGCCATTCTTCCTGTCGTCCTTTTGATGCGAGGCGGCAGACTATAGAGCAGGCGGGGAGCGCAAAGCCAAGATTACGCCATCGCTTTTCGCCAGGCCGACTCTCGCCGATGCGATCGGGACGGCTTGCCGCCCGATATGCCGGTCTTTATCAAAGGCGGAAATTTCGAGGATTTTTCGGCCGCGAATCGCCAACACAGTCATGTTCTTCCGCCTGCTGCGCCTGATCCTGGTCGTCATTGTCGCTGTCTTCGGGCAGCCGGCGCTGGAGGCGTCGGCGCAGGCGATCGGCCATGGTTCGTCGCAGCTCATCGCCGATCAGACCAAGGCCATCCAGGATCTGACAACCAAGACCGACGGCCTGGAAAAGAAATTGAGCGAGCCAGACCAGGACGATGCGGGGCTTGTCGACATCCGGTTGCAGCTTGAGGACATTTCGCGCGCGGCGCTGACCAGCGCGCTGGCATTCCGGCAGCGTCTCACCGACATCAATAACCGGATTCAGGTGCTCGGCGCGCCACCGGCGCAGGGGCAGCCCCCCGAGCCGGTGATCGTCAGCAACGAGCGCAGCGCGCTCGCCTCGGAAAAGGCTCAGATCAACGCGGTCGTCGCCAGCGCGCAAAACCTGTCGATCCGCGTCAACGGGCTGGTCGACAAGATCGCCGTCATGCGCAGCGAGCTTTTCCGCAGCGTCATCACCAAGCACTATGACCTGACCGAGGCGTTGAGCCCGCAGGCCGTTTCCGACGCGCATGACCAATTCACGGGCCTCTACAATGCGGTGTCGTCCTGGGCGAGTTTCGCCGTCAGGTTCAAGTTCCAGGCGATCCTCGCCGCGACGCTCATGGCGCTGGCGCTGGCGGCCGTGCTGCTGATTGGGGGCAGGCGCCTGTTCGGCCGCATATTCGAGGCCGACCCGACGGTCGAGGACCCGTCCTATCTCAGCCGGCTGTCGGTGGCCTTCTGGTCGACGCTGCTGCCGACGCTGGCGCTCGGCGTCTTCTTCGCCTCGGCCGTGTTCTTCTTCAACTATTACAATGTGCTGCGTGGCGATATCGGCACCTTCCTCAACGCCTTGCTGACGGTGATCGGCATGGTGTTCTGCGTCAACCGGCTGACCAACGCGGCGCTCGAGCCGCGCCTGCCCCATTGGCGCCTGATCCCGGTCGAGACCGGCCCGGCGCGCTGGCTCGTCGGGCTGACGACCGCCATGGCGCTGGTGCTCGGCTTCAATTACTTCCTGTCGGTCGTCAACGAGAAGATGGGTTCGCCGCTTTCGCTGACGATCGGGAGGGGCTTTGTCGCCACCATCATCGTCGGCGTCATCCTGATCCTGATGGGACTGCTGCGGCCTTTCAAGGCCGCAGACGGCTCGTGGCGCCCCTGGCCGGCATGGCTTCGCTTCATTGCCATCGGGCTCGGCCTGTTCACCATGGCGACGGCGCTGCTCGGCTATATCGGCCTGGCGCTTTTCGTCTCGTTCCAGGTCGTGGTGACCGGCACCGTGCTGGTGACGGCCTATATCGGCTTCCTGTCGGCCCGGGCGATCGGGGAGGAGGGCGGCTTCGCCGATACTTCGGTAGGGCGATGGCTTTCGGAAAACTCCAGCTACGAGGATACCGCTCTCGACCAGCTCGGCCTGGTGGTCAGCATCGCCATCAACCTGATGATCGTGGTGGTGTTCCTGCCGCTGATCCTCTTGATGTGGGGCTTCCAGCCCGGCGATATCGAGGCCTGGGCCTACAAGCTGGCGACAGGGGTCACGATCGGTTCGGTGACCATCTCCTTCCTCGGCATCCTCAGCGGCATCGTCGTCTTCGTCATCGGTTATTTCCTGACACGCTGGTTCCAGGGTTGGCTGGACGGCTCGGTGATGGCGCGCGGCAAGGTCGATGCCGGCGTGCGCAACTCGATCCGGCTGGGCGTCGGCTATGCCGGCGTGGCGGTCGCCGGCCTGGTCGGTATCTCGGCGGCGGGCATCGATCTCTCCAATCTGGCGCTGGTTGCCGGCGCGCTCTCGCTGGGTATCGGCTTCGGCCTGCAGAACGTCGTGTCGAATTTCGTTTCAGGCCTGATCCTGCTTGCCGAGCGGCCGTTCAAGGTCGGCGACTGGATCGTCGCGGGCGACGTCAGCGGCACAGTGCGGAAGATCAGCGTGCGCGCTACCGAGATCGAGACCTTCCAGCGGCAGGCGGTGATCCTGCCCAACTCGAATCTCATCAACAATGCGGTCGGCAACTGGACACATCGCAACAAGCTCGGGCGCATCGACATCAAGATCGGCGTCGCCTATGGCAGCGACGTCAAGCGCGTCCATGCCATATTGACGGACATTGCACGCGCCCATCCGATGGTGCTGAAGAATCCCGAACCGTTCGTCCTTTTCGCCAATTTCGGCCCTGCCGCGCTCGAATTCGAAGTCCGGGTGTTCGTCGCCGACATCATGAACGGCAGCGTCGTGCAGAACGATATCCGCTTCGCCATCTTCGATATCTTCGGGGAGGAGCAGATCGAGATACCGTCGACGCCGCGCGCGGTCGTCGAGAGCAAGAAGCACGAGGCCTGGCCGATCGACGACGACAAGATCGAGGCCGAATTCGCCGAACGCCAGAGGCTGGAAGCAGAAGCCGCGGCCGAGCGGGAACGGCTGGCCAAGATGAAGCGCAGGGGTCGCAAGCCCGACCCGACCTAAAGCGCTTCATCGTTCCGCGGAAACGGCAAACGTTCCATGTCCCGGTTTTGGAGTTGCTCTAGGATCGACCGGCCGTCTTTTGCGCCAGCGGCACGAGCGCCGACAGAACCGCATGAAGCTCGGTCTTGCCTTTCCTTGTTTCACCAGCACCTTGCTCGACGTCGATGCGGCCGGCGTTGTGCGCATCGAAGAGATCGGCGACGAGCCTTGCGTAACTTAGGCTCAAGCCGCCCGCCGTCAGGATCGGGATCCAGTCCTGCCTTGGCATTTCCTGGGCGACGATTTCACGGCCTGCCGTCGCGCTCAGTGCCTCGGCTACGTCAAGGACGCTGTAGCACCGGGGGCCTTCAGCGTGGACAATCCGTGGCGCATCGCCGCCGCACGACATAAGCAAGTCGGCCGCAATCAGCCCCACATCGCCTGCCGCGACGGTGGGAAACGACTTGGATAGAGGATGATGCAGGCTGCCAAGGATACCGGTCTGCAATGCCCGGCCGATGATGCGGCTCCAGTTCTGCATATGCTCGGCCGAGCGCAGGAAGGTCAGCGACGCGGGGAGCGTTCTCAATCTCGCTTCCAGATGGTGGAAGGCGAGCGTGATGCCGGTGCCGGTGGGCAGCTGCGCGCCGTAGTCGGAGATCGCGAGCAGGTGCGCGGGGCGGGTTTGTGCAAGCGCCCTGGCAACCGTGTCGATAGTGGCCTTCATCCCGGCCAGAGCATCTTCCGCCTGGACGAGGGTGGGGCAGATCACCTGGACCGCCGAGGCTCCTTTTGTTGCTTCGACAAGTGCCGGTCCATCCGAGACGTCGGCGACGGCTATTTCGCAACCCAGAGCGCGAAGGTCATCGGCCTTGGCCAGGTTGCGAACAACCGCCCTGACCGGGAGGCCATGTTGACGAAGCACGCCGATCGTTGCCCGCCCAATTTTCCCCGTGGCGCCGAGAATCACGAACATCTGCATCTCCTTTTGTCATCGAGTACTGGATGCCGGATCGGAGAGGGTCAGTCGCCCCGATAGGGACGACGGAGCGCACAAAAGGACGATAGGATGGTGTTTAACGCCGGAGGCGGGCAAGCGCCGCCGGGGTGATGCCTAGAACGCGCTTCATGCTGCGAGCCATATGGCTTTGGTGCGCGAAGCCGGCCTCCAGCGCGATCTGGCTGAGCGGTATCTTGCCCTGGTCGAGCAACTGGCGGGCGCGTTCGACACGCCGGTGAATGACATATTGGTGGGCAGGCATTCCGAAGCTGCGGCGAAACAGCGCCTTGAGATGCGAGACGCTGATCGCCGCCACCTGAGCCAGCTCATCCAGAGAGAGATCCTGGTCGAGATTGGCTTCGATGAAGTCCTGCAATCTGCGCTTCTGGCCAGATGATAGCGTCTGTCCCGACGGAACCTGCCTTATGGAGGCACCTTGAACCAGTTGCACGGCCAGCGCCCTTGCCAGGCTTTCGGAATAGAGCCGGTCCGATGGCCCGTCGGGGCTGAACCCGCTGGCCAGCGCCCAGGCGATGTGTTCGATCTTCGGATCACGGCGCTGGAATTGCGGTTCGACGACCAGCCGGTCCGGATCGATCTCCAGGTCGCGTGCAGCCTGGCGGACCAACCCCGGATTGATCCACAAGCGCAGGATGGTGCAGTCCGCGTCGTCTTCCCAGTCGCCATCCAATCCGGCGGGCACGATATCGATGTCGCCATGCGCCTGGACGCGCCGGTGCTGCCTGCCGTCGCAGCGGCACGAGGCGTTGACGGGTGGCCCGACATGGATGCCGAGGCGATGATAGGGAGAGGCCGGCACATAGTAGTTCAGGCCAGCTGTGATTCTTCGATGTTCGACTTCGACGCCGATCGTTTGGAGCCATGTGCCCGGCATTGTCCTGGCCTCGCCTTCTCTTCGACCAATATCATATCGGATCGAGGGGCCGAATTAACAGGACGCGGAGGCCGAAACCGATTGTGGCATGAATGCGGCATTCAGTTGCGGTTCAGGTAACATCTCATATAAGCTTCGATGCAAAGGGCGAGAATGCCTTGCAAATTTGAACAGAGGCGGTGTGTGAACACCGGAATTGCAATGTGGAAGTCTGTCGTTGCCGCCATCGCTTTGCTGGCCCTGGGCGGTTCGGCTTTCGCCGCCAGCGCGATCAACAGGGACGCTCAGACGCGGACCCTGGTCGTGACCGAAGGCGGCGCCAAGAGCGAGCTGACGCTTGCCGCCGGCGAGACGGTGGAGTTCTGCTCGAACGGCTGCTTCGTCACCCTGCCCAATGGCGACCTCGAAGCCCTGACCGGGTCGGAGACGGTCGAGATCTCGGGCGGGGCGGCCCGCATCAAGTAACTCTCGCCACGAGTTGGCGCCGCAAGATTGGCAAAGGCCGGACCGATGTCCGGCCTTTTATCGTTTCCAGTAGCCGTCGCTTAACGACGACGCCCGAAAAACCGGTATGACCGCGCGCTGCAACCGGGCGTTTAACGTTCGCTGCGTCATCCCCGGCTATATCTGACCCCGAGGACGCCGGAACACGGCGTGGGTTGAGTTGGCGCATGGTCCCTTCCGAGAGTTCCGGGATCCTGCGCTCGATCGGGGCGGGACAATGGACGCGAGGTCGGACAGGAACGCAATTCCGCTTGCGGTCGATCTCGACGGCACGCTGATTGCAACGGACCTTCTATGGGAAGGCCTGTTCATCCTCCTCAAGAAGAACCCGCTCTATGTCTTTCTCCTGCCGTTCTGGCTGACCGGCGGACCGGCCCGGCTGAAGCAGGAGATAGCCAGGCGCGTCGACATCGATCCGGCCTCGCTGCCTTACCGCCAGGGCCTGCTTGACCGCCTGCGCGCCGAGCATCGGGAGGGCCGCAGGATCGTGCTGGCGACGGGAACGCCGCGTAAGTTCGCGGAGGCGATCGCGGCGCATCTCGGCATTTTCGATCATGTGCTGGCGACCGACGGTCCGCACAACATGACGTCGGCTAAGAAATGCGCCGCACTTGTCGCCGCCTATGGCGACGCGGGCTTCGACTATGCCGGCAACAGCCGCCACGACCTCAAAGTGTTCGACGCCGCGCGCAACGCGCTCGTGGTGGCGCCCGACCGCAGCGCCCGGCGCTGGCAGGCGGCGCATCAAGCCGAAGCCATGCCCGCGCCGAAGCCGACACTGAGGACCTACGTCAAGATGCTGCGCATGCATCAGTGGCTGAAGAATTCGCTGATCGCCGTGCCGATGGTGCTGTCGCACGAATATTTCAACCCGAACATGATCTGGCAGTGCCTGCTGGCGTTTGTCTCCTTCAGCGCCGTGGCGTCCGCCATCTATATCCTCAACGACTTCTTCGACCTGGCGCTTGACCGCAAGCATCCGACGAAGCGCAATCGGCCTTTCGCCAGCGGCGCGCTGTCCATCCCGTTCGGCCTCGGCGCGATCGCCGCGCTGCTCGCGATCGGCATCGCCGCCAGCCTGTTCCTGCCGATCGAATTCCTTGGCGTGCTTTTGGGCTATATGGCCGTCACCACCGCCTATTCGCTGTCGTTCAAGCGCATGCTTCTGGTGGACGTGCTGACGCTTGCGGGCCTCTACACGATCCGCGTGCTGGCGGGCGCGGCAGCCACCGGCGTCGACGTCTCCTTCTGGCTGCTCGCCTTCTCGATCTTCTTCTTCCTGTCGCTGGCACTGGTGAAGCGCTTCGTCGAGCTGCGCACCACGGCCATTCCTCCGGGCGAGCGCATTGCCGGCCGTGGTTATCGCACCGAGGACCAGGAAATCGTCGCCCAGGCCGGCATGGCGTCGGCCTTCTCCTCGGCGCTGGTCCTGGCGCTCTATATGGACAGTCCAGCGGTGCGCGAGCTCTATCCGCATCCGTGGCTGATATGGCCGCTGGCGCCGATCGTGCTTTACCTCACGATGCGCGTCTGGATCCTCGCCCGGCGCGACGAGATGCATGACGACCCGGTCGTCTTCATCATCCGCGATTGGCGCAGCCAGATCGTCGTCGCCATCGGCGCGGTCTTCCTCGTCGCCGGAGGCTGGTGATGGGGCAGGAGCGCCTCGGCAGCTTCGGATTGGCGACCCCGCCGGCGCGCAAGGCGATCCCGGCGGACGAGGCGATAGCCTTGCTGAAGCGCGGCGAGGCGAAAGCCGGATCGCTGCTCGGCTACGGCAATGGCCGCTCCTATGGCGACAGCTGCCAGAACGATACCGGCATGGTGGTCGACATGCGGCCGCTCAACCGCATCCGTTCCTTCAACGCCGAGACCGGCGTGCTGGAAGCCGATGCCGGCACGCTGCTTTGCGACATCATCGCGCATGGCGCACCCTATGGCTTCTTTCCGGCCGTGGTTCCAGGCACGCAGTTCGTCACGCTGGGCGGTGCGATCGCCAACGACGTCCATGGCAAGAACCACCATAGGCGCGGCACCTTCGGTTGCCATGTCGAGGCCTTGACGCTGCTTCGGTCCGATGGCCGAACCTATCGCTGCTCGGCGACCGACAATGTCCGCCTGTTCGCGGCGACGATCGGCGGCATGGGGCTGACCGGGCTGATCCTGTCGGCATCGATCAAGCTGATGCGCGTGCCCTCGCTCGACACAACGGAAAAGGCGACGCGGTTCCGCGATCTCGGCGAATTCTTCGATCTTGCCGAGGCTGCCGACCGGGCCAACGAATATGCCGTCGCCTGGATCGATCAGCTTGCTGGCGGCCATGGACGCGGGCGCGGGCTCCTGTTCACCGGCAATCATGCCGAGCACGGCTCGCACGCCGCCGCACGTGCCGGCAGCCGGCTTTCCGTGCCGCTGCAGCCGCCATTCAATGTTCTCAACCGGCCCTTCCTCACCGTCTTCAACACGGCCTATCGCTGGAAGAAGGGCAAGTCCGCGGCTCCGCACCAAACAGGCTATCAGGGCTTCTTCTTTCCGCTCGACGGCGTCCGCGACTGGAACCGGCTCTATGGGCCGCGCGGGCTTTTCCAGCACCAGAGCGTGGTGCCGGAGGCAAATGCGCGCCACATCGTGCCTGCGCTGCTCGAGGCGGGGCGGCGGGCAGGGCAGGGGTCGTTCCTCACGGTGCTCAAGCGCTTCGGCGATGTCCGCTCGCCGGCGCTGCTGTCGTTCCCGCGGCCCGGCTACACGCTGACGCTCGATTTCCCCAACCGGGGCGAAAGGACATTGCGGCTGCTCGCCGAGCTCGACCGCATCGTCGTCGAGGCGGGCGGCGCGGTGAACCCCTACAAGGACGCCCGGATGGGGCCTGAGACATTTGCCGCGTCGTTCCCGCAATGGCAGCGGCTGGAGGCGCTTCGCGACCCGGCTTTCATATCGAGCTTCTGGGCGCGTACCGCAAAGAGACTGGAGATCGGAGAAGGGAGAGCTGAAGCTGCGGAATAGATAAAAATCGAATAAATCATGGTAAATTAAGTGTTACGCCATGGTTTACTCAAAATACCGGTCCGGCTTCACGAAATATTTGCAGGTTTGTAATAGGACCGCCCAAGGGGCGGGTGGCAACAATGAAATATATAATCTTCATTCTCTTCACGGTCATGACCAATGCCGCGGCACAGCTGATGCTGAAGCAGGGCATGATGTCGATGGGGCCGATCTCCTTCGAAGGCGTCAATCCGCTCGTCAAGCTCTTGCAGATCGTGTTCAGCCCGTGGGTGTTCCTCGGCCTCTGCACCTTCGTCATCTCGATGGCATCGCATCTTTATGTGCTGTCCAAGGTCGAGCTCAGCTTCGCCTATCCGTTCCTCAGCCTCGCCTATGTCGCCGTGGCGATCTTCGCCTATTTCGTCTTCCGCGAGGACCTCAATGGCTGGCGCATCGCCGGCATCGCTTGCATCTGCGTCGGCACGATCCTGATCGCGCAGAGCGGCCGGGAGATGGGCGGCCGCGGGCATGAGGACCAGACCGCTTCCATCACTCCCGACAAGATCAGCACAAGCGAGATCGTTCGATGAGACATGTGATTTTCGGCGGCGACGGCTTCGTCGGCCGTCGCCTTGCCCCCAAGCTCGCCGCCGATGGCGAGACCGTCGTCGTCGCCGACATCGTCAAGAGCGACCTGCCGCATTACCGCTCCATGCGCTTCATCACCTGCGACGTGACCGATCCGGCGTCGGTCGCGGCGGTGGGGCTCAAGGCCGACGACGTGGTCTACAATCTCTCGGCCAAGATGCTGTCGCCGATCCAGGTGCGCGCCAAGCGGCACGATTTCTTCTTCCCGGTGAATTTCCACGGCACCGAGAACATCATGCAGGCGATGGACAAGGCCGGCGCCTCGAAGCTGGTCCACTACACGACCGACATGATCTACGGCCACACGGTGGTGCTGCCGATGACCGAGGACCATCCGGTCTCGCCGCTGGGCGAATACGGGCTGTCGAAGCTCAAGACCGAGGAGCTCGCCGCCGAATGGCGCCAGCGCGGCATGTCGATCTCGCTGTTCCGGCCGCGCCTGATCATCGGCCCCGGACGCCTCGGCATACTGGAAAAGCTGTTCAAGCTGATCGACTGGAATCTTCCGGTGCCGATGATAGGCTCGGGCAGGAACCCTTATCAGTTCATATCGGTGTTCGATTGCGCCGAGGCCGCCCGCGCGGCCTGGAAAGCCGGCGTGCCGAACGAGGCCTATAATCTCGGCTCGCTCAATCCGCCACCGGTCAAGAAACTGCTCGGCGACCTGATCCGCCATGCCGGCTCGAAGTCGATCCTGCTGCCGACGCCCGGCTGGGCGGTCAAGCGCACGCTCGACCTGCTCGACCTCATGAACATGCCGATCATGGATCCGGAGCAGTATCTGATCGCCGACGAGGAATGCGTGCTCGACGTCTCCAAGGCCGAACGCCAGCTGGGCTGGGTGCCGCAATATCGCGACGAGGACATGCTGATCGCCGCCTACAGCGAATACCGCGCCAAGAAGGACGGCCACGCCGTCGCCACCGAACACGTGCCTGCCGAATAAAGCGCGAAGGGGAGATTTTCAGATGACCGTCATGGCCAAGCCGGAACAGACAGGCACGCGCACGCTGGTCGACGCGCCGGCGCTTTCGCCCGCAGCAATCGCCAAGCCCGAGCTGATCAGCGTCGAGCAGGCCAAGGCGATGGACGTCGCCCGCATCACCGACCTGTTCAAGGCGCATCTCAACCCTGGGCAGCTGCATTTCATGAAGCTGCTCGGCTTCCACAAGATCAAGATCGAGCGCGCCGAGGGCATGTTCTACATCGACCAGAACGGCCGCAAGATCCTCGACTTCTTCGGCGGCTTCGGTTCGCTCGCCTTCGGCCACAACCATCCGCGCATCCTGGAAGCCCGCAAGAAATTCCAGGAGGAGAAGCGCCAGGAGATTGCGATTGCCTTCATGTCGCAATATGCGGCGGCCCTTGCGCACAATATCGCCAAGTGCTCGCCGGGCGACCTCGACATGGTGTTCCTCGGCTCGTCCGGTTCGGAGGCCATGGAAGCGGCGGTGAAGCTCGCCGAGCGCGCCGCCGGCCCGAAGCGGCCGAAGATCGTCTATGCCGAGAATTCCTTCCACGGCAAGACCAAGGGCGTGCTGGCGATCACCGACGGCCAGCTCTACCGCGCCGACTTCAAGGTGGCGGATAATGTCGTGCGCGTTCCCTTCGCCGACATCGACGCCGTCGAGCGGCTGTTCAAGAGCGATCCCGAGATCGGCGTGATCGTGCTGGAAACCATCCAGGGCGGCGGCGGCATCATCCAGGCGCCCACGCAATATTGGCAGAAATTGCGCGCGCTTTGCGACCAGTATGGCGTGCTGTGGGTCGCTGACGAAGTTCAGTGCGGCTATGGCCGCTCCGGCCGCTTCTATGCCTTCGAACACTATGGCGTGGTGCCGGACGTGACGGCGCTGGCGAAGTCGCTGGGCGCCGGCAAGGCGGCGGTCGGCGCGATGATCGCCAGGCGCGACGTCTACATGAAGGCTTATGGCACGCCGAAGACGGCGATGATCCACGCCATGGCGACCTTCGGCGGCATGGGCGAGGCCTGCGTCACCGCGATCGAGGGCATCAACGTGCTCTATGACGAGGGGCTGATCGACAACGCGGCCTCGACCGGCGGGTACCTTCTGCAGCGGCTGCGGGCGCTCAAGGAGAAATATCCGAAGATCATCAAGGATCTGCGCGGCAAGGGTTTCATGATCGGGCTCGAGTTCCACGATTTCTCGCAGACCCTGCCGATGGTGCTCAGACCGGTGGTGAGCGTGCTCGACGACAAGCTGAAAGGCTCGCTGTCCGGTTTCGTCGGCTCGCTGCTGTTGCGCGACTATGACGTGCTCGTCGCCTTCACCGAATACAACCGCAACGTCATCCGGCTCGAGCCGCCGCTGATCTGCCAGCCAGAGCATGTCGACCGCTTCGTTGACGCCTTCGACAGCCTGTTGTCGCGCGGCATCGTGGCGATCGTGAAGGATTTCGTGAAAAGCCAGGTCGGCAAGTAGGGGCCGCCGGCATGCTGACCAGGCCGTCCGCTCCGACCAATCCGCTGGAACGGTTGACCGGCGCCGGCCTGGCGTGGGGCGAGGGGGCTTACGCGAGATGGGCGGCATCGATCGGGGCGATCGCCTTCTCGCTCTATGTCCTGCTGACCGCTGCGACCGCCTGGTTCATGCCCGACGCCAACTGGGACATGCTGCCCTATCTGGCGATCGCCGAGGAGGGCGCCTATCCCGATCCGCAGGTGCTGCATGACTATGCCTACAGCACAGTCAAAGCCGGCGTGTCAGCCGGCGATTACAAGACGCTGACCGACGACAGCGGCGGCTTCCGCAGCCACATGGCGGAGAACGCCGCCGATTTCCATTCGCTGCTCGGCATGTACCGGATCAAGTTCCTCTATGCCGAGATCCTGTCCAGCCTCAGTCATGTCGTGTCGCCGGTCGAGGCGATGCGGCTGGTGCAGGTGTTCTCCGTGCTGCTGTTCGGCGCCATCACGCTGGCCTGGCTGCGCGCGGAAGGCGCGCTGGCGCTGGCGCCGGTCGTCGGCGCGGTGCTGATCATGGCCGATTTCGGCGATGCGGCGCGCGCCTCGACGCCCGACCTTTTGTGCTCGGCGCTGTTCCTTGGCGGGACCTTTGCCTATGTGCGCAAGCGCGAGGCAGCGACGGCGGTCCTGCTTTTCCTGGCTTTCATGGCCAGGCCCGACAACATCGTCTTCCTCGCCATTTTCGCGGTGCTGCTTATCGCTTTCCGCGAGAGGGCATGGGGCGCGCTGGTGGGCTTTGCCGCCTCTTTCGTTGCCTATTTCGCCATTTCCCATTGGGCGCAGCATCCCGGCTGGTGGCCGCATCTTTGGTTTTCCAGCATCGAGCAGCATTACAACATGGACGGGTTCGAACCGCCGTTCTCCGTGGCCGCCTATCTGAAGGCCTTTGCAGCGTCGGTGGTGCGCGCCATCAGCGTCAACAGCTGGGTCGGCGTCGCGGTCCTGGCGCTGGCCGGCTGGTTCGGCTTGAGCCGCGTCGGCTTCCGGCTCGACCGCCGCGCCGGCGTCCTGCTGGCGGCGCTCGCGCTCGGCGTGCTGGCGAAATTCGCCGTCTTCCCGATCCACGACACCCGCATCTATTTCCCAAATCTTCTCCCGCCCTTCCTGCTGCTCGCCGCGCCGCTGATGGCGCTCTGGGGAGCGGCGAGCAAAGGCGGGCGCCGCGCCGCGCTGCAGGTCATTTCCGGAGACAAGTCATGAGCTCGGTGTCCAGCTTCGCGCGCGTTCTTCTGTCGCTCGGCCTGCCTGTGGGCCTGCTCGATCGCGGGCCGGCGTTGCGCGGCACGAAGTTCCTTGCCAAGGCGGCGCTCAAGGCACGTTTCGGCGGCAATGGCCGGCCGTTCCAGATGGTCAATGTCGGCGCATGCGACGGCGCGCTGTTCGACGACGTGACGCCGTGGCTGCACAGCATCCGCGGCGCTCGCGCCATGCTGGTCGAGCCGATCCCCTACAATCAGAAGCGGCTGCGCGCCAACTATCCTGATACCGATCGCTTCATCATCGAGCCGGTGGCGGTGACCAGGGCCAAGGGAACGATCACCGTCCATACGTTCGACGCCGCCGCGCTCGAATCCGGCACACTGCCGATCGAGTTCATCGGCTGCTCGTCGGTCACCGACACCAATCTGATGTCGGGCAAGAACGCCTGGGGCGAGGCCGATGCCAACTTCAACAAGTTCGCGCCGCATCTGAAGGACATCGAGGTGCAGTCGGAGACCTTGCAGACGCTGCTCGACCGCAACGGCATTGCCCATATCGACGCTTTCCTGGTCGACTGTGAAGGCGCCGACTGGATGGTGTTCGAGCAGCTCGACCTCGAGCGTTACCGTCCCGGCATGATCAAGATCGAGGTCGGCGCGCTGCCTGCCGCCGAGATCGGCCAGGTCGTGGTCAAGCTCAAGACCGCCGGCTACCAGGTCGGCTTCCAGGCCGAGGACATCTGGGCCTTCGCCTAGAGCGGTTCAGCCTTTCACGGAATCGCCGAACCGCCCTAAGCCTTTGTTTTTACGCAATTCCGGACGGAAAACCGTTTCACACTTTTCCTGAAATTGCTCTAGTTTCCCTGCAACGGCAATCGAAACCCAATTGTCGTCCTGGCCGGATGCGCTTGACAAAACGGCGGCGGCTCGCTCAACTTGAGCCATTCACCAGGGGAGTCCCGGCAAGGGGCTGAGATACTGCTGGCTTTCGCGGCGCAGTGACCCGTTGAACCTGATCCAGTTCATACTGGCGTAGGGACGGTGCAAGCGCTTTGCGGGAATCCATGCCCGAAGACCTGTCTTAGCAGGTTCACCAAGGCGGCTTTTCATCCTTCCGGCACAGAACTGGGTCTCCAATGCAGATGAGCAAAGGAGCCTCAAATGAATGCCTTGACCCCCACCGTTTCGACGGGACCATTGCCCGCCTCGCGGAAAATCCACAGGACCGGCATTATCCATCCGCAGATCAGGGTGCCGATGCGCGAGATCAGCGTGCACCCGACAGCCGGGGAACCGCCGGTGACGGTCTACGATCCGTCAGGCCCCTATACCGACCCCGCGGTCGAAACGGATATCGAAAAGGGTCTTGCCCGCCTTCGGCAGGACTGGATCGCCGCGCGCGGCGATGTCGAAGCCTATGACGGCCGCCACGTCAGGCCCGAGGACAACGGATTTGCGACCGGCGAACGGCTGACGCCGGAATTTCCAGTCCGCAATCGTCCGGTGCGGGCGAAGGCCGGCAAGGCGGTGACACAGCTTGCCTATGCGCGCGCCGGGATCGTCACGCCCGAGATGGAATTCGTGGCCATCCGCGAGAACCTTGGCCGCGAGATGCTGCGAGGCAGGCTGCAACAGGATGGCGAAGCGTTCGGCGCGTCGATACCGGACTTCGTCACGCCGGAATTCGTGCGCGACGAGGTGGCGCGCGGCCGCGCGATCATCCCAGCCAATATCAACCATCCCGAGAGCGAGCCGATGATCATCGGCCGCAACTTCCTGGTGAAGATCAACGCCAATATCGGCAATTCCGCCGTCACCTCCTCGATGGCTGAAGAGGTCGAAAAGATGGTCTGGGCGATCCGCTGGGGCGCCGATACCGTGATGGACCTGTCGACCGGCCGCAACATCCACAACATCCGCGAATGGATCGTGCGCAACGCGCCGGTGCCGATCGGCACCGTGCCGCTCTACCAGGCGTTGGAGAAGGTGAGCGGCATCGCCGAGGACCTCAGCTGGGAGGTCTATCGAGACACGCTGATCGAACAGGCCGAGCAGGGCGTCGACTATTTCACCATCCACGCTGGCGTGCGGCTGCATTACATCCCGCTGACCGTCGACCGGGTCACGGGCATCGTTTCCCGCGGCGGCTCGATCATGGCCAAATGGTGCCTTCACCATCACCGCGAGAGTTTTCTCTACGAGCATTTCGAGGAAATCTGCGACATCGCCAGAGCCTATGACGTCTCCTTCTCCCTCGGCGACGGCCTTCGCCCCGGTTCGATCGCCGATGCCAACGACAAGGCGCAGTTCGCGGAGCTGGAGACGCTCGGCGAGCTGACGAAGATCGCCTGGGCCAAGGACTGCCAGGTGATGATCGAGGGTCCCGGCCATGTTCCCATGCACAAGATCAAGCAGAACATGGACAAGCAGCTTGCCGTCTGCGGCGAGGCGCCTTTCTACACGCTTGGGCCGCTGACCACGGACATCGCACCGGGCTACGATCACATCACCTCCGGCATCGGCGCCGCCATGATCGGCTGGTTCGGCACGGCCATGCTCTGCTATGTGACGCCGAAGGAACATCTCGGGCTACCGGACCGCAATGACGTCAAGACCGGGGTGATCACCTACAAGATCGCCGCGCATGCAGCCGATCTCGCCAAGGGACACCCAGCAGCGAAGGTCCGCGACGACGCGCTTTCGCGGGCACGGTTCGAGTTCCGCTGGGAAGACCAGTTCAACCTGTCGCTCGATCCCGAGACGGCGCGCTCGTTCCACGACGAGACCTTGCCCAAGGAAGCGCACAAGGTCGCGCATTTCTGTTCGATGTGCGGGCCGAAATTCTGCTCCATGCGCATCTCCCACGACATTCGCGCGGAAGCGCAAAAGGAGGGGATGGCGGCTATGGCGGAGAAATATCGCGCGGGCGGCGATCTCTATATGCCCGTCGAAACGCCCGGAGTGGAAGAACAGGCTTTGGCGCGAGATGATCGGGAGACGCGCTGAGCCATGCGCCGTGTCCTTGTCAAAGGCGCCGGTGTGGCAGGTCTCACCGTCGCCCACGAATTGGCCGCGCGGGGTGCGTCGGTCACGGTTGCCGAAATTCGGAGCCAGATAGGCGGCAAGGCCTCCTGGCTAGCCGGTGGCATGCTGGCCCCCTGGTGCGAGCGCGAAAGCGCCGAAGAGGCGGTTGTCACGCTCGGCAAAACTTCGGCCGAGTGGTGGGACAGGACACTGCCCGGGGTCGTGACGAGGGCCGGCACGCTCGTCGTCGCCCATGCGCGAGACGCCTTGGAGCTTGCCCGCTTTGCGACCCGTACGCGTGACTATGAGGCCGTCGACGAAGACGCGATTGCCGCCCTTGAACCAGACCTTGCCGGTCGGTTCCGCAAGGGCATGTTCTTTGCCGGCGAAGCTCATCTCGATCCCCGCCGGGTTCTCGAGGCGCTCGCCGGCAAACTGCGCGCCATGGGTGTCGCCTTCCTCTTCGAGGCGGGCGAGATCGCTCCTTCCGGCTTTGATCAGGTGATCGATTGCACGGGGATCGCGCAGGCCGAGGACGATTTGCGCGGTGTGCGCGGGGAAATGCTGATCCTGCGCACGCGCGAGGTCTCGCTCGCTCGGCCCGTGCGCCTGCTCCATCCGCGTCATCCGATCTACATCGTGCCGCGGGCCGATCATCACGTCATGGTCGGCGCGACCATGATCGAAAGCGACCATAGCGGACCGATCACCGCCCGTTCGCTGATGGAGCTCCTCAACGCGGCCTACGCACTTCATCCGGCGTTCGGTGAGGCCGAAATCGTCGAGACAGGCGTGGGCGTTCGCCCTGCCTATCCAGACAATCTGCCACGGGTGAAGCGTCGGAAGGACGGCACGATCACGGTCAACGGCCTCTACCGGCACGGTTTCCTGCTTTCGCCGGCCATGGCGGAACAGGCTGCCGGCCTTCTCTTCAATTCAACCACCGACCTGGAGTCTGACAATGAAGCTGATCGTCAACGGCGAAGCGCTTGAGGCCAAGGCGGCGACGCTCGACGCCCTTTTGAAGGAGCTCGACTATGAGGGCAACTGGCTCGCCACGGCGCTGAACGGGGATGTCGTGCCCGCGGCCAACCGGGCGGAATTTCGATTGGCCGACGGCGACCGGATCGAAATCCTTTCTCCCATGCAGGGAGGCTAGCCGATGTTCGATCTGCTCGGAACGAAGCTTGCCTCCCGGCTGCTGCTGGGCACCGCCCAATATCCATCGCCGGCGATTCTTGCCGAAGCTGTCAAGGCGTCGGGCACCTCGGTGGTGACGGTCTCGCTGCGTCGTGAAATGGCCGGCGGCAGGGCCGGCGAGAAATTCTGGTCGCTGGTCAACTCGCTCGGTGTGAGGATCCTGCCCAACACCGCCGGCTGCCATTCGGTCAAGGAAGCCGTGACGACCGCGAAGATGGCGCGCGAGGTCTTCGGCACGTCCTGGATCAAGCTCGAAGTGATCGGCAACCACGACACGCTGCAGCCGGACGTGTTCGGCCTGGTCGAGGCCGCGCGCATCCTTTGCGAGGACGGCTTCAGCGTGTTCCCCTATACCACCGACGACCTCGTCGTCGCCGAGCGGCTGCTGGGGGCAGGCTGCAAGGTCCTGATGCCGTGGTGCGCGCCGATCGGCTCGGCGCTCGGGCCGGTCAACATCATGGCGCTGCGTTCGATGCGCGGGCACTTTCCCGACGTTCCGTTGATCGTCGATGCGGGGCTCGGACGGCCGTCGCATGCCGCAACGGTGATGGAGCTCGGCTTCGACGCCGTGCTCCTCAACACAGCGGTCGCAAAGGCCGCCGATCCGGTGTGCATGGCGCGGGCTTTCAGCAAGGCGGTCGATGCCGGCCGCGAAGCGTATGGTTCGGGCCTGCTTGAGCCGCGCGACGTCGCCGTTCCGTCGACGCCAACGATCGGCAGGGCGATTTTTTCATGAAGCTCGATCCGTTCTACCTGATCGTCGACAGCGCTGCCTGGATCGAGCGGCTGGTGCCGCTCGGCGTCAGGCTGGTGCAGCTCCGCATCAAGGACATGGACGAGGGCAGGCTGCGTATGGAAATCCGCAAGGCAAAAGCCTTGTGCGCCCGGCACCATTGCCAGCTCATCATCAACGATCATTGGCGCCTGGCGATCGAGGAGGGCTGCGACTTCATCCATCTCGGCCAGGAGGATCTGCAAACCGCCGAACTCCCGGAGATACGGGCGGCCGGCATCAGGCTCGGACTGAGCACCCACGATCATGCCGAACTGGAAACGGCCATGTCAGCCAAGCCCGACTACGTCGCGCTGGGTCCCGTCTACCCGACCATCCTGAAGAAGATGAAATGGGCGCCGCAGGGGCTCGAAAGGGTTCGCGCTTGGAAGGACGCTGTCGCACCAATTCCGCTGGTCGCCATCGGCGGCCTCAATCCCGAGCGGCTCGACGGCATTTTCGAGGCCGGCGCCGACAGCGCCGCGGTGGTCACCGACATAACGTTGAATCCCGATCCCGAGGCGCGCACCAGGGAATGGATCGAAAAGACGGAACAATGGCGCTGAACCGGGACCCGCATGTACTCGTCGTCGGCGGATCGGATTCCAGCGGCGGCGCCGGGATTGCGCGCGACATCGAGACGATCACCGCCATCGGCTTGCGCGCTTGCGTTGCCGTCACCGCGGTGACGGTGCAGACACACCAATCCGTCACGGCAATCCACCATATGCAAGCCGGTCTGGTCGCCGATCAGATGCGCGCGGCGCTGCGGGCCAACAAAGTGTCGGCGATAAAGATCGGCATGCTTTCGACGGGACGTGTCATCGCGGCGGTTGCTGCCGTGCTCAGCGAAAATTCACGCATTCCGGCAGTGCTGGACCCGGTGCTGGCGTCCTCGTCGGGCAGGGCGCTGCTGGAACCGGGCGCGATCGTGGTCTTGAAGCGCGATCTCATGCCGCTTTGCCGTCTCGTCACGCCGAATCTCGTCGAGCTGGCGGTGCTGACCGGATCCGATTTGGCTTCGGACGACGATGATGCGCTGCGGCAGGGGAGGCAATTGCTTACGGAAGGGGCGCAGGCGCTGCTCATCAAGGGCGGCCATGCCGTGGGACCCAGATCGACGGATATCCTGTTGAGTGGCGGACAAGAGCTTGTCCGCCTCGACATGCCCAGGCTTGCCGGATCGATGCGCGGAACCGGCTGCATGCTGGCGAGCGCGATCGCGGCGCATCTGGCCGGCGCGAAGCCGCTCGAGGACAGCGTGCGGGAAGGCAAGCGGCTTGTCTTCGAGAAGCTCCTGCAGTGTGTTGAGCGCGACGCAAGTCCCGAGGCATGAGGAATTCACCACTCTGTCGCAGCCTAGGCAAGCCCGTTCGGTCGTCAGGGTCGCTCGGCATTTTCCTAATGTCGCAAACAGGCTTCAATCACCCTACCGCTCGGCCCTATAGTCCGCCGGCTTTACCACTTTGGAGTCGCGGGCAATGGCAGAGTTTCCGAAAAAGGCGAAGGTCGTCATCGTCGGCCTGGGCGGTATCGTCGGCGCGTCCGTCGCCCATCACCTGATCGAGCGCGGTTGGGACGACATCGTCGGCATCGACAAGTCGGGCATCCCGACCGATATCGGCTCGACGGCGCATGCCTCGGACTTCTGCTACACGACCAGCCATGACTTTCTCTCCTGCTGGACGACGCTCTATTCCATCGATTTCTACGAGAAGATGGGGCATTACGCGCGTGTCGGCGGTCTCGAAGTGGCGCGTGTCGGCGACGACGGCCGCATGGACGAGATCAAGCGCAAGGTGGCCTCCGCCAAGGCTTTCGGCACCCGCGCGCGGCTGATCGAGCCGGCCGAGATCAAGCAGAAATTCCCGCTGATCGAGGAGCATCTGGTGCAGGGCGGCCTGTGGGACCCGGATGCCGGGCTCGTTATCCCGCGCTCGCAGACGGTGGCGGGCAAGCTGGTCGACCAGGGCGTCGCTTCCGGCAAGCTGCAGGCTTTCGCCAACACTTCGGCCAAGGAACTGATCGTCGAGAACGGTCGCATCAAGGGCGTGGTGACCGAGCGCGGCACGATCGAGGCCGACTATGTCGTGGTCTGCACCGGCATCTGGGGCCGGCTCACCGCGGCGCTGGTCGGCGAGGACCTGCCGGTCATGCCGATCGACCATCCGCTCACCTTCTTCGGCCCCTACAACGAGTTCGCCGGCACCGGCAAGGAGATCGGCTGGCCGCTGCTGCGCGACCAGGGCAACTCGGCCTATATGCGCGACACCGGCGATCCCAAGACCGCCGAGGGCGGGCAGATCGAATGGGGCTATTACGAGGAGACCAATCCGCGTCTGTGTCATCCGCGCGATCTGCTCGAGAAGGACCAGGCACGGCTCTCGCCGTCGCAGCGCGACCTCGACATGGAGCAGATCATGGCGCCACTGGAGCGCGCCATGGAGCTGACGCCGATCCTTGGCGAGCTCGGCTACAATGAGGGCCACTCCTTCAATGGCCTGCTGCAGGTGACCACCGATGGCGGCCCTTCCATGGGCGAAAGCCAGAAGGTGAGGGGCCTCTGGTACGCCGTCGCCATCTGGGTCAAGGACGGCCCGGGCATGGGCAAGCTGATCGCCGACTGGATGACCGACGGTCGCACCTCGATCGACCATCACCAGATCGACTATTCGCGCTTCTACCCGCATCAGACGCAGGAGCAGTTCATCTGGGATCGCTGCACCGAGACGGCGATGAAGGTCTACAATCCGGCGGTGCATCCGCGCGAGCCCTTCTCCAAGGGCCGCAACGTCCGCCGTTCGCCGTTCTGGGAGCGCGAGAAGGAGCTCGGCGGCTATTTCATGGAGCTGGGCGGCTGGGAGCGCGCGCACGGCTATGCCGCCAACGAGCACCTGCTGGAGAAGTATGGCAACCGCGTGCCGGTGCGCGAGAACGAATGGGACAACCGCCATTTCTGGCGCGTCTCGAATGCCGAGCATCTGGCGATGAGCGAGGATTGCGGCATCGTCAACCTGTCGCATTTCTCGATGTATGACGTCGAAGGCCCCGACCATGTCGCGTTGCTGGAATGGCTGTGCGCGGCCAAGATCGGCGGCGACAACAATATCGGCAAGGGCATCTACACCCACTTCCTCGATGAGGAAGGCATGGTGCGCGCCGACTTCACCGTCATCCGCATGGCAGACCGCTGCCGGGTGATCGACGGCGCCGACGCCGGCCCGCGCGACTTCCGCTACATGCAGCGCACCGCGCAGGACAAAGGTTTTGACGCCACCGTCACCGACGTCACCGAAAAATACGTCACCATCGGCATCTGGGGGCCGAATGCGCGCACGACCTTGCAGAAGGTGGTCGAGAACCCCGAAGGCCTGACGCCGGAGAATTTCCCGTTCGCGGCGATCAAGCCGATCCGCATCGGCGGCAAGGACGTCACCGCCTTCCGCATCTCCTATGTCGGCGAGCAGGGCTGGGAACTGCATATGCGCTACGAGGACGGCCTTGCCGTCTGGGACGCGCTGCGCTCGACAGGCGTGATGCCGTTCGGCGTCGAGACCTATGCCAACACGCGTCGCATGGAAAAGAGCCTGCGCCTGCAGAACGCCGATCTTCTGACCGAGTACAATCTGCTCGAGGCCGACCTTGCCCGTCCGAAGGTCAAGGACAACGACTTCTGCGGCAAGGCCAAGCACCTGGAATATCGCGCCCGCGAGCACCAGCCGGCGATGCTGTGCACGCTGGTGATGACCGAGAACACCGATGCCAAAGGTGTCGCGCGCTATCCGGTCGGCATTATGCCGGTGCAGGATCCCGCGACCGGCGAGACGCTGGTCGACGCGCTCGGCCGCCGCTCCTTCACCACCTCAGTCGCCTACGGCCCGACGATCGGCAAGAACATCGCGCTCGCCTATCTGCCCTGGGCCTATGCCCAAGAAGGCCGCAAGCTGCAGGTCGAGTATTTTGGCGAGACCTATCCGGTCGAGGTGGCGGGTGTCGGCTACAAACCGCTCTACGACCCGGAGAACCTCAAGCCGAGAAGCTGAGGATCGCGGACCCAGAAAGATGCAAAAGCCCGGCTTCGGTCGGGCTTTTTTCTTTTGCGCGGCAGGATTCTCGCATAGCGTCTGCACCAGGCGGAGTGGGTAGCTTGCAACGGTTCGGCTGGGACAGGAAGAACGACGCGTTCGTCTTCACGATGACGGGGAACATTCCCGTCCATGTCAGCTGGACCTTTGCCATTCCCGCCGCCCTGCCGTTCCTGCATGAGTGGTCGAGGCGTCCGCAGGCCGCGCTGACCCATACCCTCATCCTTGCCGCGGTGCTGTTCCTGTCGGTGTTTCTGCATGAGCTTGCCCATGTCTGGGCGGCGCGACGGCAAGGCATCAGCACCCAGCGGATAGACCTGTACCTCTTCGGCGGAATTGCCTGGTTCAAACCCGGCGCGGCGGCTTCGCCCCATGGCTGGGCGTGGATCGCGTTCGCCGGGCCATTGGTGAATGTCGTCCTGGCGGCAGGCTTTGCCGTCGCCTACTACCTTTTTGCCCGGTCATTGTTGCCTGCCGATCCGGACGGGCTTTTCAGTTCGCCGCCTCCGAGACCGGACACGCTTCTTGAGTGGGCGCTTTGGCTTGGCGCTTTGGTGAATGCGGTTTTGGCCATCCTCAACCTCCTCCCGGCCTTTCCGCTCGATGGCGGGGCGATCGCCAGGCATCTGCTTGTGCCGCGCTTCGGCGCGGATACCGCCACGCGGATCGTCGGCTTCTGCGGCGTCGTGCTTTCGATCCTGCGTTTCGCGGTCATCGTGCCAGCGGCAATAGCGGGAATTCTTTTATGGATTCCGCCTTCCTTCAGGCCGAACTGGCGAGCCTTTCGCGCTGCCGGCAATAAGAAGCCCGTTCCGCAGCATCCGGCTTGATGTGCGGGAGGCCAGCGGCTTATGTGGCCCATCAGAGTCCGCGAAAGCCATACGCCCCATGCGCATCCTGTCCGACGCCTTCATTCCCGAACTGCCCAATCGCTACAATGGCAAGGTGCGTGAAAATTACGATCTGCCGGACGGGCGCCGCATCATCATCGCCACCGATCGCCTGAGCGCGTTCGACACGATCCTGGCCTCGATCCCGTTCAAGGGGCAGGTCCTCACCCAGACGGCGCGCTACTGGTTCGAGGAAACCGCCGACATCTGCCCCAATCACGTGCTGGAATATCCCGACCCCAATGTCGTCGTCGGCAGGCGGCTCGACATGTTGCCGGTCGAGATCGTAGTGCGCGGCTATCTGGCGGGGACCACCAGCACCTCGATCCTGACCAAATACCGGAAAGGGGAACGGAGCTTCTATGGCCACAGCTTTCCCGACGGGCTGCGCGACAATGAAAAGCTGCCGCAAGCGATCATCACCCCGACCAGCAAGGCCGCGAGCGGCGGCCATGACGAGCCGCTATCGGAAGCCGAGATCATCGACCAGGGGCTGCTTACGCAGGCGCAGTGGGACACGGTATCGCGCTATGCGCTGCAGCTGTTCGCCCGCGGCCAGCAGCGCGCCGCCGAACGCGGCCTGATCCTGGCCGACACCAAATATGAATTCGGCACCGCGCCGGACGGCACTATTGTGCTGGCGGACGAAATCCACACGCCCGACAGCAGCCGCTACTGGATCGCGCAGAGCTATAACGAGGCCTTCGAAAGTGGCGGGCGGCCACAGAGTTTTGACAAGGATTTTATCCGTTCGTGGGTGTCGGCGCGCTGCGATCCCTACAAGGACCCGATTCCGCAAATTCCGGACGAGATCATCAACCAGGCTTCGGCGGTCTATATCCAGGCCTACGAGGCTATCACCGGCGCGAAATTCGTGCCCGACCTTTCAGGAGATACGGTGCTGGAGCGCATCCGATCAAATCTCGCGCGGTATTTTTAGGAAGGTCCCGCCGCCGGCAGAATCCGATGTCCCGGTTTCCCGGCTTTTGCGCTCGGCGATTTTCGCCTAACCTTCCCTCATGTCTGCTTATGCCCGTGCAAGGCATATCGTTTCAACCGGTGCCGTCCTGGCGTTGGCGCTTTGGCTGACGCCGGCAGCATCTCCCGCCGAACCGGTCGATGTCGAGCTGGTGCTGGCGGTCGATGTCTCGCTTTCGATGTCCCCGATGGAGCTGGAGATCCAACGGCACGGCTACGCGGCGGCGCTGACGCATGACAATGTGCTGAAAGCCATCGCCGACGGCGCCTATGGCAAAATCGCCGTCACCTATGTCGAATGGGCAGGCACGACCTGGCAGCGCGTCATCGTGCCGTGGACGGTGATCGCCAACCGCGCCGACGCCGAGAGGGTTGTGGCTCAGTTGAATGCGCGTCCGCCGGACAGCGCGCGGCGGACCTCGATCTCCGGCGCGCTGAGCTTCGGCAGCGATCTGTTCGCCGAGAGCGGTTTCCAGGGGACCAAGCGCGTCATCGACGTTTCGGGCGACGGGCCCAACAACCAAGGCGCGCCGGTCAATCTCACGCGCGACGAGGTGGTCAAGCAAGGCATCACCATCAACGGCTTGCCACTGATGACGCGCGGCGGTTTCAGCGGCGCCTTCGACGTCCAAAATCTCGACCGCTATTACAGCGACTGCGTCATCGGCGGACCAGGCGCCTTCATGATCCCGGTCAATGACTGGACGCAGTTTCCCGAAGCGATCCGCCGCAAGCTGGTGCTCGAGCTTGCCGGTCTGGCCTCGCCACAATGGGCGGCCGAAGAGGCCGCGCATCCGCGGGTCGTGCTCGCCGACGACAAGCCGGCAGCGGACTGCCTGGTGGGCGAGAAGATGTGGCGCAACCGCGGCTGGGGGATGCCGTAACGGATCGAAAAGCCCCTCCAAGCCCGCCGCCCGGCATTAGATCAGAATAACGAATCGTCGTCCTGATCCAACTCTTTGTTTGAGCCTGACCTCTTCCGAAAAGTCGGATCCACCTTTCGGAATCATGCTCTGGCTTGGACCATTGTCCGGTGCGGCTTCTGCTTCATTGACAAGCCTTTTGGCGTCTGTGAGACAATTTGCGCTCACAACACAAAAAGGGGAACCACAATGAAAAGAACCACCATTTTCGCGGCGGCGCTGACGGCGGCCGCGATGTTCGGCGCGCCGGCGATGGCCGCCACGTCGCTCACGATCGGCATCAGCGGCTGGACAGGCTTTGCGCCGCTGACTCTGGCCAAGCAGGCCGGGCTTTTCGAAAAGCACGGGCTCGACGTCACGCTCAAGAAGGTGCCGCAGGCGAGCCGCCCGCTGGCCATCGCCAGCGGCGATCTGCAATGCGCGGCGACCACGGTCGAGACCTGGATGGTGTGGAACGCCAGCGGCGTCACAACCAAGCAGATCTTCCAGCTCGACAAATCCTACGGCGCCGACGGCATCGTCGTGCGCAACGACATCAAGACCGTCGCCGATCTCAAGGGCAAGAACGTCGCCTCGTCCGCGCCCGGAACCTCACCCTACTTCCTGCTCGCGTGGGTGCTCAACAAGAACGGCATGTCGACCAAGGACGTCACTGTCGTCAATCTGGAGCCGGATGCGGCGGCGCAGGCCTTCCTCGCTGGCCAGAACGACGCCGCCGTCACCTATGAGCCGTTCATTTCGGCGGTGCGCGACAAGGCCGACCAGGGCCATATCCTGGCGACCACGCTCGACTATCCGATGGTGATGGATACGGTCGGCTGCACGCCGGACTTCCTCAAGGCCAATCCCGACGCCGCCAAGGCGCTGGCCGACAGCTATTTCGATGCGCTCGACATGATCAAGAAGGACCCGCAGAAATCCTACGAGATCATGGGCGCCGACGTGAAGCAGTCGGCCAAGGAGTTCGAGGACTCGGCCAAGTACCTGAAATGGGCGGACAAGGCAGAGAACAAGCAGTTCTTCACCAAGGATTTCCAAGACTTTTCCAAGACGGCCGCCGAGCTCTTGCTGCAGATGGGGCTGATCAAGGAAGCGCCGGATGTGACGACGCTTGCCGACACCAGCGCGGTGGCCAACTGATCGCCAGTCCATCTGTCGGCGGCTGCGATCGGCCGCCGTCATCTCTCCTGGAGCGGTTCACCGTTTCACCGAAACGGCGAACTGCTCCCTCTCTCGTTTGTTCGCAATTCCGGACGGAAAACCGCGTCACGCTTTTCCTGGAATTGCTCTAAAGGACAGGGCCTGATGCTGCGTCCCTTGCACCCCGTTCAGCCGGGCACGCGAACTGTGCTCGGCATCGCCTTCTTCGTGCTGTTCGTGGCCTTCTGGGCGTGGATCACGCTCGGCGGCCATGTGAACCGGATCTTCCTTGCCGATCCGCTGTCGATGCTGAAGGACGGCTGGCGGCTGCTTACCGAGGATCGTTTCTGGCTGGATATCCTGATCACGATCTGGCGCGTCTTCGGCGGCTTCGTGCTGGCTTCGATCGTCGCGGTGCCGATCGGCATTGCCATGGGCGCCTGGAAACCTGTCGAAGCCTTCCTCGAGCCCTTCGTGTCCTTTGCGCGCTACCTGCCGGCGTCCGCCTTCATTCCGCTGCTTATCCTGTGGGCCGGCATCGGCGAGCTGGAAAAGTTGCTGGTGATCTTTGTCGGCTCGGTGTTCCAGATCATCCTGATCGTGGCGGTCAAGGTGGGCAGCACGAGGCGAGACCTCGTCGAGGCCGCTTATACGCTGGGGGCGACCGACAACGGCATCGTCAAACGCGTCATCATGCCGGCCAACGCGCCGGAGATCGCCGAGACGCTGCGGCTGGTGCTGGGCTGGGCCTGGACTTATGTGATCGTCGCCGAGCTGATCGGCTCGTCGTCGGGCATCGGCTACATGATCATCAACAGCCAGTCGCGGCTGGCGACGGGCCAGATCATCTTCGGCATCATCGTCATCGGGCTGATCGGGCTTCTGTCCGACTTCGCCTTCAAGGCGCTGAACCGCTGGCTCTATCCATGGAGCCTGGCATGAGCAAGCTTCAGATCGAGGGGGTCTCTCGAACCTTTGCCGGGGTCGGGGGCGGGCAGCCGGTGCAGGCGCTGCAGCCGGTCGACCTCGCGGTCGCGGCCAATGACTTCATCACCATCCTGGGACCGTCCGGCTGCGGCAAGTCGACTTTGCTCAGGATCGTCGCCGGGCTGGAAGCGCCGAGCACAGGCCGCGTGCTGCTCGACGGCACGGCGGTCACAAGGCCGGGACCGGACCGCGGCATGGTGTTCCAGTCCTACACGCTGTTTCCCTGGCTGACGGTCGCCGAAAACATCGGCTTCGGTCTGCGCGAGCAAGGCCGGCCCGAGCGCGAGCGCAACGAGGTCGTCGCGTCCTACATCGATCTCGTCGGGCTGAAGGGTTTCGAGAACCATTGGCCGAAGCAGCTTTCGGGCGGCATGCAGCAGCGCACGGCGATCGCCCGCGCTCTCGCCAACGACCCGGAAATCCTGCTGCTCGACGAGCCGTTCGGCGCACTGGACAACCAGACGCGCGGGCTGATGCAGGAACTGCTGCTCGGCATCTGGGAGCGGCGCAAGAAAACGGTGCTGTTCGTCACCCACGACATCGAGGAGGCGATCTTCATGGCGTCGCGGGTGATCGTGATGAGCGCCCGGCCCGGCCGCATCAAGTCGGACGTGCCGGTCGACCTGCCGCATCCGCGCCACTACACGCTGAAGACCAGCCCGGAATTCTCCTCGCTCAAGGCGCAGCTCACCGAGGACATCCGCATCGAGGCGATGCGGACGGCACAGACGTAATCAACAGGGGCTTGATCGGAACCTTCGGATCAAGCCGCCAGCAATTGCTTGCGGTCGACGCGTTCCTGCTGCGGCGAGCGGGCGTAGAGCTCGCGGTAACATTTGGAGAAATGCGAGGCGGAGACGAAGCCGCAGGCGACCGCCACCTCGACCACCGGCATCGACGACTGGATGAGCAGGTGCCGGGCGCGGTCGAGCCGGATCTCCAGATAGTAGCGGGCAGGGGACCGACCCATCTCGGTGCGGAACAGGCGCTCGATCTGCCGGCGGGAAAGATCGACATGGTCGGCGATCTCGATCAGCGACAGCGGCTCGGCAAGGTTGGCCTCCATCAGCTCGATGATGGTGAGCACCTTCGAGTTCTGGACGCCGAGGCGGGCGCGCAGCGGCAGGCGCTGGCGGTCGGTCGGGCTGCGCACGCGGTCGGTCAGCACCTGCTCGCAGACACGGTTGACGAGGCTCTCGTCGAAGTCGTCGCCGATCAGCTTCAGCATCATGTCGAGCGCGGCGGTGCCGCCGGCGCAGGTATAGATGTTCTGGTCGACCTCAAAGAGATCGGCAAAGACATTGGCTTTCGGGAAGGCCTCGGAAAAGCCCGGCAGGTTCTCCCAATGGATGGCGCAGCGCTTGTTGGAGAGCAGGCCGGCGGCGGCCAGGATGTGCGCGCCGGTGCACAGGCCGCCGACGGCGACGCCGCGATTATACTCTTCGCGCAACCAGGCGAAGGCGGACTTGTTCTGGTAGCGCTCGACATTGATGCCGCTGCAGACGATCGCCATGTTCGGCCGGTCCGGCCCGGCCATCTTCCTGCGCTCTTCCTCGAGCGAGGTGTTGACGGCGCACTCGACACCGTTCGAGGCGCGGACCGGCTTGCCGTCGATGCTTGCCAGGCGCCAGCTATAGGCCTCGTAACCGAGCATCCGGTTGGCCGAACGCAGCGGATCGAGCGCCGTCGCGAAGGCGATCATGGTGAAGTCGGGAATGAGGAAGAATACAAACGATCTCTTGATCGGGTGCTTTACGGCATTCACGGGGAAACCTCACGCGGCCATGACGCGAACAGGATGTCGCGAACAGCATAGCGACAACAGGAAAAACCATTCCTGTCAATCGGGTAGGCGGTTAGGTGAAGATTTAATTTGCGACACGGGTCGCAAATGGGCAATCCGTGCAACCGCAGGGCGTCCCTTCGCCGACGTCAGGACAACGCCCAAATGAAAACGCCGCCTCGGCAAGCCGGGCGGCGTTGAATTCAGTATGCCGAATTGTCTCAGGCGATAAAGCCGAGACGGGCAGCGGCCACGGCACCGGTCTGGCCAGGCATGGTCTTGGCGAGGCGCTGACGCTCCAAAGCGGTCGTCAGGTTCATTTCGCGGCGGGCAAACAGGCGGGCAAAGAGCTTCATCATCATCTCCATTGGTTGCTCAGACGGGTCGCCTTCGCTTAAGGAGTGGGGCAGCTCGTTTTTGCTGTGGGTGATATAAGCTCGCTTCAGCAAAAACTAAATCGCAAAAACGAAGCGCTTGATATGAAAAGCGACATGATTTGCGGCATTTTTGGGCAATGTGCCCACAATTTCATATTACTTACAGTGCTTTAGCTGACCTGTTAACCCGCTATGCGAGTGGTTCATATGCGTCATGCGGCAGTTGCATGGCTGGAAAAGTCGTTTGAATGCAAACAAAGGCCGTAAACAAACAAAAGGCCTGCCGAGCTGACGCGGCAGGCCTTCAGAACTCCATACACACTTGATTACTTCGCTCCGGCCCAGCTTCCGACACCGAGGCGCAAGCCACTCTTGGCATCCGCGGCTTCCGGCCAGCCGATATCCTTCTGCAGTTCGATCGGCAGCGCATGGATGGCGCGTTCGGTCTGGTAGCGGGCACGGGCCGCGCTGAATTCGGTCGCAAGCCGACCGATGGACGACAGGATAGACATTTCTCTCTCCTCTATGCGGGCAGGGAGGCGCCCGTCATTGCGTTAAATCAGGTCTGTTTCAGCTTCATTTCATGTCGATTGCAGGACTGTGTCAGGGTCGTTTCATGGCTGCTTTTGGCAGCATCCCGCATCGATTGAGTTGACTATGCGCCTTGACTGATGTTCAATCAAACGAAATGGAATGATGGATTGCATCAGAAAAATTGAAGGCAGGCTCCCATGAACGCCCCGCTCAATCATCCCTTGCCGCTGCTTGATCTCGATGTGTTGCGCACCTTCGTGGCGATCGCCGAGACCGGCAGCTTCACCACGGCCGCCAATGCGGTGTTCCGCACGCCCTCTGCCGTCTCCATGCAGATCAAGAAGCTGGAGGACATCCTCGGCCGGTCCGTCTTCGCGCGCGACGCGCGTTCGGTGACGCTGACCACGGATGGCGAGATGCTGCTCGGCTATGCGCGCCGGCTGTTGTCGATCAACCGCGAGGTGGTGTCGAAGTTCATCATCCCCGACATCGTCGGCGTGGTGCGGCTCGGCTCCCCCGACGATTATGGCGAGCGCGTGCTGCCGCATGTGCTGAAGCGCTTCGCGCAATCGCATCCTTCGATCGCCGTCGACGTCACCATCGACCAGAGCATCAATCTGCGCCGGCGCATGGACGACCGCGCGCTCGACATCACGCTGCTCACCAATTCCTACAAGGCCAGCGCGATCGGCGCGGAGGTGCTCTTGACCGAGCCGATCGTATGGGCGGGCGCCAAGGGCGGCTGCGCGCATCTGCGCGAACCCTTGCCGGTATCTTTGTGGGAGGAGGGCTGCGCCTGGCGGGCCGGGGCCCTGGAAGCGCTTGGACGCGAGGGCCGCAATTACCGCATCGCCTATATGAGCGCCCACACGGCCGGCCAGCGCGCCGCTATCATGGCGGACCTTGCGGTGGCGCCGCTGCCGAAGTCTTTCCTCGGCGACGAGATGGTCTCGCTGGGCGCCAAGGACGGCATGCCCGAGATCGGCACCTACAATCTCGCCATGGTGGTGGCGCCCGACGCTAGCGCGCCGGTGAAGGCCGTGGCCGACCATATTCGGGCGACGTTCGAACTGTTCCGCGAGACCGGCAAGTTCTGAGCTATTCGGCCGCGGGCGCAGGGCGGGCTGCGAGGGCAGCCCTTGTCCTGCGTCGCGCCCGAGCACGCCGCGGTGCCGGCAGGCTGAGAAAGTCGACGATGCTGTCGCGCGCGCGGCGCGCCTCAGGCATCTCGATCAGCGGCCAGACATGGAACATACCCTCCTCATAGACGACGTCGACCTCGACCCCGGCGGCGCGTGCGCGTTCGGCGAAGATCAGATTGTCGGGGCTGAGCAGATCGCGCGAGCCGGTGAGCAACAGCGTCTTCGGCAGCACCGAGAGGTCGCCGTAGAGCGGGCTGATGTGCCAATCGGAGCGTTCGAAGCCGGCGCTGTAGAGGCGGATCGCCTCCAGCCCGCCCGGAATGCCGAGCCAGGGATCGTCGCGCTCGGCCTCGAACACTTCCGGATTGGACAGCGACATGTCGAGGCCGGGCGAGATGAGCACGTGACGCGACGGCGAGGGCAGGCCATCCTCGGCAGCCATCATGGTCAGCACGACCGCCATGTTGCCGCCGGCGGAATCGCCCATGAAGACGATGTCCTCGGCGTCGGTCCCCTCGAGCATGCGCCGGTAGACGTCGCCGACCATGCCGAACATGTCATGGAAATCGTGCTCGGGCGCGATGGGATAGATCGGCACGGTGACGCCGAAACCGAGACGCTCGGCCATCTCGGCGATCAGCCCCCAGTGATAGGAGGTGATCTGAAAAACATAGGCGCCGCCATGCATGTAGAGGATGCGCCGGCGTTCGCCCGCCTTCGGGGCGATCTCATAGACGGGAAAGCCGTCGATTTCGGTCTCGGTGATGTCCAGCCGTGCCATGTGCAAGGCTGGCGGATGATAGTCCTCGGTCTTGCGGGCGTAGGCGATCCAACGCTGCAGGTTCTCGGGACTGGAAAACGCCTTCTTGCGACTGTGCCGCAGAACGAACGAAACGAGATGGCTTTTCAAACTGGGCATGCGGATACACGGACTTCGGCAGAGCCGACTAAGAGAATTCCCCCGCTCTGCGAAGATTGTACCTCAGTTTGAAATGTCAAGGAATCACGCCGGCACATCGGCGTGATCCGATGGCGCCAGTTTCTTGTTTGAGCAATTCCGGACGGAAGGCTACGGCAAGTGGCCGAGCCTAACCGCGTCACACTTTTCCTGGAATTGCTCTAGCGCCGCTTCGGCAGCAGCGCCGCGCGCAATTTGTTGTCGGCGGTCGCCGAGGCCGTGTTCGGGCCCCGGCGCTTGCCGAGCAGCTTGCACTTGTCGGCGAAGGTCATCAGCGCGGCGTGCCCAGAAGCAGCTTGTGAAGGGCAGCCTGCGGGTCGCTCGGCGGCGAGGCCGGCCAGCCGATATCCTTCTGGACATGCGCCAGCAGGCTGTTCAGTTCGCGGATCGCCTTGTTGCGTGAATGGGCCTGCCTGATGGTGACACCGAAGCGGCTGAGATTTCCGAACATCGACATTTTCTTCTCCCTTGAAGAGCGGCGGCGGCCGAGGATCGTCCGCGGCCGCCGTTCGATGCCGGCTAAATCGCTCACGCATGTATCGGATCGATTTCGCGAAAACAGCGTTTCGGTATCCGGATCGCGCGGATCCGGAAACATTTGCATACAAATGAATTGAGCGGGCCGACGTGTCGGCTCCGGCCCGAATAGCTGTTATCGGCGGTTGACAGAGGCGGGCGGCTGCATTGTTATTGTGCAATGCGGCGTGGGGGTATGTGCACCGCAGCATGATGCGATACGGGTCAGGGCATCGTGACGAGCATACATAGTATTCAATATCTGCGCGGCCTCGCCGCGTGCGCGGTCGTTTGCTTTCATATCAGCGAGCAGTTCGGCGGTCCGTTCGACGTCGGAGCAGCCGGCGTCGACGTCTTCTTCGTCATCAGCGGCTTCATCATGTGGGTGACGACGGCCGGCCGACCGGCTGATCCCTGGCGTTTCATGGGGCGCCGGATCACCCGCATCGTGCCTCTCTACTGGATCGTCACGCTGCTGACTGCGGCGGGCATCCTGCTCAAGCCGCAATTCTTCTACGGCCATTTCTTCAGTGTCCCGAATTTTCTGGGCTCACTGTTCTTCGTACCGGTCCTGCAGGAGGGCGCGCTGCATCCCATCGTCATACAGGGTTGGACGCTCTGCTATGAGATGATGTTCTATCTCGTTTTCACGCTGGTCCTGTTCCTGGGCGAGCGTTGGCGGTTCGGCGTTCTCGTGGGCGCGCTTGTCGCCATCGTTGCGCTGCATTTCGTCTTTCCCGCCGGATATGCGCATGCCTTCACCGATCCGGTCGTGATCGAGTTCGCGGCCGGTGTCGCTGTGGGTCGCTTGTGGTTGCAGGGCGCCAGGCTGCCGCTCCTGGTGGCGCTGGCGATGGTCGGCGCGGGATTCCTTCTGCTTGCGGCTGGCCCGCTGTTCGATGCCGATTTGCCTCGGGCCTTACGCTGGGGTCTTCCGGCCGCATTGATCGTGGCGGGCGCGGTTTTTGCCGAGCGGGCGCGGCCGTTCAAGCCGGCGGCCTTGCCTAACTTTCTCGGCGACGCGTCCTATTCGATCTATCTGTGGCATGTCGTGGTCGGCGTCCTGACGACTGGCGTCGTCTTGAGAATCGGAATCCCCGCGGCCTTGCAGCCGGCGACGATCCTGGTCGCCACGCTTGCGCTCTCGGCGATGCTCTATCTGATCGTCGAAAAGCCATTGATCACGCTGTTGCACCCGCAACGTCCCAAGAGCGCCGTGAAGGCAAGAAGCGCCGCGGCCGCAGGGGCCGCGGAATAAGGCCGAAAAACTTGAACTTGCCCTAGGCTAGTCGCGGCCACGCCGTGCCGCGCGTTCCTCGCGCGAACGCCGGCGCGGGGTGGCATCGCCTGCGGCGCCATCCTCGCTCATCGCCTTGCGCGGCGGCAGCTTTACGGCCGCTGCCAGCTTGGGGAAGGGATCGACCTTGTTCGGCAGCGCCATGGCATAGACGAAGTGCTCCTGGAACTTCGGCTCCAGCGCCGTCTCGATCTTCTCGATCCTGCTCACGGTATCCTCGATCTCGCGGCGGTAGCCGCGATTGAGCAGCGCCATGCGCGCACCGGCGCCGGCGGCGTTGCCGACGGCCGAGACCTTGTCGAGGTCGCAGTCCGGGATCAGGCCGAGCACCATGGCGTATTTCGGATCGATGAAGGAGCCGAAGGCGCCGGCGAAATGGATGCGGTCGACATGCTCGGTGTGCTGCTTTTCCATCAGAAGCTTGGTGCCGGCATAAAGCGCCGCCTTGGCAAGCTGGATGGCGCGGACGTCGTTCTGGGTGATCGTGATCTTTGGCTCGCCCTCCTTCAGCACGTAAGAGAAGGTGCGGCCGTTGGGCACGATGCGTGGCGAGCGCATGCTGAGCGATCCGTCGACGACGCCGTCCTCGGAAATGATGCCCGACAAATACATCTCGGCGATCACTTCGATGATGCCCGAACCGCAAATGCCGGTGACGCCGGTCGCCTGCACGCTTTCGGCGAAGCCCGGCTGATCGGACCACAGTTCCGAGCCGATGACGCGATAGCGTGGTTCCAACGAGTCCGGGTCGATGCGCACGCGCTCGATGGCGCCAGGCGCCGCGCGCTGGCCGCCGGAGATTTCCGCGCCCTCGAAGGCCGGGCCGGTGGGGGAGGAGGCCGCCACCACGCGCGTAGAATTGCCGAGCACGATCTCGGCATTGGTGCCGACATCGACGATCAGCATCATCTCGTCCTGGCGATGCGGGCCTTCCGACAAGGTGACGGCGGCAGCATCAGCGCCGACATGGCCGGCGATGCAGGGCAGCATGTAGAGGCGGGCGCCCTGGTTGAGCTTCAGGCCGATGTCGGAAGCCTTGATGCGCACCGCGCCGGAGACGGCGAGCGCGAAGGGCGCGCCGCCGAGCTCGGTCGGATCGATGCCGAGGAACAGATGGTGCATGATCGGATTGCCGACGAAGACGGAATCCAGGATGTCGGCGCGCTGGACATTGCCTTCGGCACAGACCTTGTCGACGAGGCCGGAAACCGCCTCGCGCACGGCAACCGTCATGCCCTCGCGGCCGTCCGGATTCATCATCACATAGGAGACGCGGCTCATCAGATCCTCGCCGAAGCGGATCTGCGGATTGGACGTGCCGGATGATGCGGCGACGCGGCCCGAGAGCAGCGACACCAGATGCATGGCGATCGTGGTCGAGCCGATGTCGCAGGCAAGGCCATAGGCTTCGTTCTTCAGGCCAGGCCACAGCGCGATGACACGCGCGATGTCGCTGTCGGCATCCTTATGGATGGCGGCGGTGGCCGTCCAGTTGCCCTTGCGCAGGATGCCCTGCACCTGCGGCAGCAGATAGAAGTCGAATTCGAGGTTCTTGAGGCCCCAGTCCTTCATCAGGGCGATCTTGAGCCGGTCGAGGTCGCCGAGCGGCTTGTGCATGTCGGGCTCTTCGATCTCGACATAGCACATGCGGATCGCCGTATCGCGGGCGATCACCCTGGTGTCGGCTTCCTTGCGGATGGTCTGGGCGTTGATGACCGTATCCTGCGGCACGTCGACGACGAGGTCGCCGAGGATCTGCGCCGAGCAGGAGAGGCGACGCCGCTCGGGCAGGCCGCGCACGCGCTCGTAGCGCTCTTCCTTGGCGCCCTTGGGCGAGATGTGGTCGTTGGACGAGACGATCTTGTGCTTGGCGAAATTGCCTTCCTGCACCTCGATCTGGCAGCGCCCGCAAGTGGCACGGCCGCCGCACACGCTTTCGACATAGACGCCGAGCTGGCGCGCGGCATCGAGCACCGGCGTTCCGACGGGGAACCGGCCGCGCTTGCCCGACGGCATGAACAGGACGAGCGGATCGGTGATGTTGGGAGGAGGATTCATGCTGGCACGTGTCTCGATGGCAATTGCCGATGCCGTTTAACGGATCGTTTTACTATTGGGCGGAGAGTCCGTTGGTCCAGGGGCCAACCATGTCGGATCTGCTGCTCTCCGCCATCTTCACCGCGTTCACCATGGTGCGCGTGATCAAGGGCTCGTGGCTGCGCAATCCGCAATACCTCGCCACCGGGATTGTCGGCGCGATCGTCGGCGCGCTGCTGCTGCACGCGTACTGGCCCGCCTATGACGATGATTTCATCGTCGGCGGCGTGACGGGCATCTTCGGATCGTGGGCGGGAATGGCGCTGTTCGACGCCATATTGGGCGTGGCCTGAACGCAAAGCAGAGCTGTCCGAACGCATCCGCGATGCGATCGGACCAGCCTTGTTTGCGGTGCGGCTCACGATTGCGCGCTTACCCCCTGGCCATCCGGGCTTCACGGCCGCCGCGGCGACGGCCGCCGGCAGCAGCGGCGCCGTCACCGGGAGTGGTTACAGCCGCCGGGGCCGCGACAGCATGGCCGCCTTCGGCCGGCTTGTAATCCTTATAGGTGCGGATCCAGTTGGTGCAGTTCTCGTCGGTGCCGTTGAGCACATTGGCGCCGCGCACGGCTTCCATTTCCTGCGGACGGACCGGGTTCATGATGGCGCTCGTCATGCCGGCGCCGATCACCATCGGGATGAAGGCGGCGTTGATGCCGTGACGGTGCGGCAGGCCGAAGGAGATGTTGGAGAGGCCGCAGGTGGTGTTGACCTTGAGCTCCTCGCGGAGTCGCCGCAGCAGCGCGAACACCTGGCGTCCGGCATCGCCCAGCGCGCCGATCGGCATCACCAGCGGGTCGACGACGACGTCATGGGAAGGAATGCCGTGGTCGGCGCAGCGCTCGACGATCTTCTTGGCCACGGCGAAGCGGACGTCCGGGTCCATCGAGATGCCGGTCTCGTCGTTGGAGATGGCGACGACCGGGACGTTGTATTTCTTGACCAGCGGCAGGATGGCCTCGAGCTTTTCTTCCTCGCCGGTGACGGAGTTGACCAGCGGGCGGCCCTTGGCGACCCTCAGTCCGGCCTCGATCGCGGCGGTGACGGAAGAGTCGATCGACAGCGGCAGATCGACCAGTCCCTGCACGATCTCCAGCGTCTGAATCAGCAGGCCCGGCTCCGTCTCATTCGGATTGACCGAAGTCACGCCGGCATTGACGTCGAGCATGGTGGCGCCGCAGGCGGCCTGCTCCAGAGCGTCCTTGATGACGGTCTCGAAGTTGCCGGCCACCATCTCGGCGGCAAGCTTCTTGCGGCCGGTCGGGTTGATGCGTTCGCCGATCACGCAGAAGGGCTGATCGAAGCCGATGACGATTTCTCGGGTCGCCGAGGCGACGATGGTGCGGGTCATGCGATCTCTCCGTCGGGATATAAAGAGTTCTTTATATCGTTATCTGATTTGGTTCAAGCGAATGCGTGCCGGTCGCGCCCTGGACTCTCAGTAAATGCATGTCGTTGTCCCAAAACTGGTTCCCGGTTTTGGGTGACATACATCAGTGCGCGGTCTTCACCATATCCACCTGGGTTTCGGTAATCTCGTCGTGCAGTATGTGGTCGAGCCGCTGCGCAACGATCTGGTCGTCGCGGCGGATCTCCCGTTTCCAGGGCTGGCGGCCTTTCAGCACGCCGGATTCATCGACGATCTCGGCGACATATTCTTCCTGGCGGTAGGCCATCACATGGATGCCGGCGACGCCCGGGATTTCCTTCACCTCGTTGATGATGTCGATGCAGAGCTGCTTGCCTTCCTTCTTCTGGTCCTGCGCGCCTTCCAGCCGCTTGATCACCGCATCGGGGATGTGGATACCCGGCACGTTGGAGCGGATCCACTTCGCCGTCTTGGCGGAGGCGAGCGGGCCAACGCCGCAGAGCAGGAAGAGCTTTTCGGTGTGGCCGAGGTCGCGAGCCTTCTGCATGAAGGTTTTGAACATCGGCACGTCGAAGCAGTACTGAGTCTGCGCGAATTGCGCGCCCGCGGCGATCTTCTTGCCGAGATGGATCGGGCGGAAGTCGTAGGGCGGCGCGAAGGGATTGACCGCGCAACCGAGGAAAACCTGCGGCGGCGTCGTCAGCTTGCGGCCGGACAGGAACTTGCCGTTGTCGCGCATGATGCGGATGGTTTCGAGCAGCGACATGGAATCGAGGTCGAACACCGGCTTGGCGCCGGGCTGGTCGCCGGCCTGCACGCCGTCGCCGGTGAGGCACAGCATGTTGGCGACGCCCATCGCGGCGCCCCCCAGAACGTCGCCCTGGATGGCGATGCGGTTCTTGTCGCGGCAGGCGATCTGCATGATCGGTGCATAGCCCATGCGGGTGAGCAGCGCGCAGATGCCGACCGAGGACATGTGGCAGTTGGCGCCCGAGGCGTCGACCGCGTTGATGGCGTCGACCCAGCCGTCGAAGATCTTGGCGCGGTTGTAGACGTCTTCGGGATCGGCGCTGTCTGGCGGGTTAAGCTCGGTGGTCACGGCGAACTCGCCGCGGCGCAGCACGCGCTCCAGCCGGCCGCGCGAGGTGTGGCCGGGCAGGGGATCGAGCGGCAGGTGGATGCCGGCCGGGTTCTCGTCACGCTGAAGCGCGGTCATGCCGAAGCTCCAGGGTTCTGTGCCGTTTCACGCGCGGCGGCGGCCTGCGCGGTCACTCTCAGCCATGCCGAGGTTTCGCGCAGCGACTGATCGACCGGCTTCTGCACGGTCAGGATCTTGTCGCCATGCACCATGTTGCGCGAACCTTCCCAGGCCTTGACCCAGACGCAGGGCATATCCGGCTCGACCTCGCAATTGCCGTTGGCGCGCACGCCGCCGCACGGGCCATTGCGCAATTGCTTGGGGCAGTTCATCGGGCACGACATGCCGGTGGAGGAGAGCACGCACTGACCGCACATGCGGCAGTCGAACATGAAGCCCTTGACGCGCTTCTCGACGAATTTCACCGGGGCTTCGACACGGCCGTAGCCGATGCCCTTCCACAGAGGGTGCAGGAGCAGGAAGGCGTCGGCGAACCGGCTATAGAACCATTCGAGCAATCGCGAGTGCCGGATGGACCAGAGTCGGACGGCAAAAGTGCGCTGGACGCGGCGCTGCGGCGACACGTCGGCAGGCTTGTAGTCGGATTTCGGTGCTGCCTTCTTGACCAATGTGGCCTGGGTAACAGCCGGCTGCTTCTCAGACATTTTCTTTCCCGCCAGCCTTGACCAGAGCGACCAGCCGCTCGCGGTCATATTTCGCGTCGAGTTCCTGATAGGCCTTCTCGACCTCGGCCTCGATGTCGTCGCCGACCGGAACGGGGTCGGCCTTGCGCCATTCCGCCAGATAATCATCGGTGCCGCCGGCGCCGGTACGCATGGCGCACATGTCGATCGCCTCGGTGAAGCGCAGCGGCAGCTCGCGCTTGGCGTTCTGCCGGCCCTTCTTGACGATGACCTGGGCAGGGATGTCGCGCCAATAGACGACGATCAGATCGGCCATGAAACTCTTGCTCCTTGATGCTGCGAGCATTGCCGCAAGCGCCATGGGGCCGCTTGTTATGGGACGACGCGCGCGCCTTCAAAAGCGACGCTGGCGGAGGTCGCAAACGGGAGGACGGGCAATTCCGGATCGTACGTGGATGCGGCGCACCAAGGCTTGGTGTGTAGAAGCCGAGACACGACGATGTTCTGGAATAGGCTTGAAGGAATCAGTCGTGCCAAAAGCGTTGTGACGCGGCAAGCCGGCTCAGCCTACGCAATGCCTTCGGTGGGGATTTCGCCCATTCCATGAACCTGTCCCAATCCGCCACGGGAATTGTTATCATGCGTCCGTTCTGTGGCTCTGTTTCGGCGGCGTCAAATGCGATGGGCGTTGAAGGAACTTCGTTGGACATCTGCAAATCCCGCTTTTGACAGATGGAATAGCTGAATATCTATGTGCAGGGAACGGTATCTACCAGACGCGCTTGGTCAGGCCGGTCCAGAGATAGAACCAGATCGTCGGGTGATACCACTGCTTCGACGGCAGGCCGGGATCGATCGTTTCCAGTTTGCCGGCCAGCGCATTGCCGACAGCTTCGGCGCAGATATCACGCGAAAAGGCTGCCTGGCGCAGCGCATAGCTGGCGATCGTGTCGCCCGTCTTGGGCCTGCCGCGCGCCTGCTTCAGCACGCCGCCGGTGTCGACGCCGGCATCGACCAGATGGACGGTTGTGCCGAAATTCCCTTGATCGCCGGAGGCCAGCGCCCAGTAGCCGCCATTCATGCCGCGATATTTTGGCGCGACGCCTGCATGGTAGTTGAGCACCGGGCACGGCATCTTGGCCAGCGTATCCTTCGACAGCAGCCTGCAGCCGGCCAGCAGGACAACGCCCGGTTCGATGCTCGCGATTTCCTTCAGGCATTCCGGCCCGTTGGCTGAAGGCACATGGAGGATCGTCTGGCCTTGCCGCGGATCGGTGTCGAGCTTCTCCTCGGCGATCAGCCGCTCGGCGTGGCTGGCCAGGAAGCGCTTGCCGAGCCTGGTCAGCACCATCGTGCCGAGCTGGCCGATGGCCGAGACCCAGCCCTGGCGCCGCGCACGGCCGATCAGCAAACGCTTTTTGGATTCAGGGTTTTCAAGGACGACGCTGACGGGGCCGACGCGATCGGCGACGGCGTTGACGATGGCCCAGATATGCGGGCCACCTTCGGTGACGACCACGATCGGTCGCGTGCTCGATTCCGACGTCGCCATGGCAGCACCCACTCTGAAAACGGGCGCATGCTATGCGGTGCGGGTTAATCCTTGGTGTGGCCTGCCGTCAGGCGTCGGCCGGTTCGGTTCAGCGCTTGAATTCCATGATGTCGAGCTTCGATTCGTAATAGGGCGCGGGGAATTCGATCCGCCATTCGGTGGCGCTGTTGCGGAAGGCGTAGCCCACCTGGTCGCTTTCGGGGCCGCTGCCATAGGGCTTGGCCTTGTCGTCATTGACCGAGAACGAGCCGAGATAGATGGCGCGTTTCTTGCCATCGTCGAAGAAGCGGCCGGTGGTACGTTGCGAGCCGCTGATCTTGGCGAGCCGCCAGCCGGAGCCGTCGTCGGTCACCTTGCACTTGAACCAGCCATAGATGACGAGCGGGCTGATGCCGCCTGCCTTGATGGTGCGGCACTTCCAGTTGCCGGTGAGGTCCTTGTCGGAAAAGGCGACAAGCGGCTTGGCGAGCAATTCGTCCAGTTGCTTGACCTCCGACGGATTGCCGGCCTTTGCCTCCTCGAGAGCCGCCTTGCGCGTTTCGCCATACTTATCCAGTCGTCCCTTGTCGGCGGCGGTGATCAGCTTTTGCACCTCGCCGTCGGCATGGGCAGGCAAAGTAAGGGCAATGAGGCCGATGACGGCAAAAAGCAGGCGAGGGGTCATCAAATCGTTTCCTCAAATCGATGGCTGGAACAGTTCTTTTCGTCACTGGCGCACAACTTACCGGTTCGCGCTCGCCTGTCATCCGTGCTTTACAGCGTGAGCTTGGAAAATGTCGGTTGATCGATGCGGATATTGCTCACAGGATCGTCCGGATGGCTGGGCAGCGCGCTTCAGCCAAGGCTCGAAGCGCTCGGCCATCAAGTTATCGGCCTTGATCCGGTTGCCTCGGCGCGCACGCAGATCGTCGGCTCGATCGCGGACCGCGAGCTGGTCTTCGGAACTGTCCGCGACAATCGAATCGAGGCCGTCATTCACAGCGGCGCGCTGCACAAACCGAACATCGAGCATTTCGAGAATACGGATTTCATCGCAACCAATGTGCAAGGGACGCTGAACCTACTCGACGCGGCCGTGGGTTGCGGCGTGTCGCGCTTCGTCTTCACCTCGACGACGTCGCTGATGATCTCGCAGGCGATCCGCGCCGGTTTCCGGGGCGGCGCGCGCAAGGCCGCCTGGCTGACGGAAGAGATGTCGCCGGAGCCTCGCAACATCTATGGCGTGACGAAGCTTTCCGCCGAGCATCTGTGCCGTCTTTACAACCTTCAGCATGGACTGCCGGTGGTGGTGCTGCGCACCGCGCGCTTCTTTCCCGAGGCCGACGACATGGCGCATGCGATCGAGCAATCGGACGCCAACACCAAGGCCAACGAATTGCTGTTCCGGCGGCTGACGGTGGAGGATGCGGCCGAGGCCCATGTCGCGGCGTTGGAGAAGGCGCCGAGCCTGGGCTTCGACGTTTTCATCGTCTCGGCGCCGACGCTGTTCAGACCGGAGGATTGCATCGAATTGATCGCCGACGCGCCGTCCGTCGTCGCACGCTATTTCCCGGATTATCCGCGCCTTTATACCAGGAAAGGTTGGACGATGTTTTCGTCGATCGACCGCGTCTACGATCCGTCGCGGGCAAGGGAGAAGCTGGGCTTCGGCTGCAGGACCAGCTTCGCCGATGTGCTTGCCGCGCTGGAGGCCTGAAGGCCGGTCTTCTCAGGCAGTGCTCTGTGCCGCCTGCGCCAGTTCGCTGGTCAGGTCGCCATAGCCGGTCGAGCGGCGCTCATAGACGAGGCCGAGCATGGCAGCGGCTTTCTCGGCGACCTTGTCGAGCTCCGGATCGTCGGTCTGGGCGAGATAGATCAGCTTCTCGTAGTTGCCGAAATAATCCTTGATCAGCTCGGGATGCCGGTCGAGGCCGAGCGGCTTGATGAAGAAGGAGTCGAACTGACGGCAGAGGAAGTCGGTCATGTAGAACGACATCATGTCGTCGTCAGCGACCTTCGCGTAGGCGTCCATGCCCTGGTAGAAGGCAAAGCAATGCGGGCCGGCCATGCGCTCGACACCATGCTTCTCGATGACGCGGTCGAGCAGGCCGCCGGTGCCGCAGTCGGCATAGCCGACGAAGATGTGCTGGTAGCCTTCCGCCTTGGCTTTCTCGATCGCCTTGTCCATCGCGGGCGCGATGCGGTCCGGATAGAAATGGAACTCGGCCGGCAGACAGGTCAGCTCGAGATGGTCGAGCTTTAGCTGTTGCTTGACGGCCAAAACTTCGCGCGCAATCATCCCGCAGGCGATGACGAGCAGCCTGTCTGTTTGATTCGGTTCCGTTTTTTGCGTCTTGACCAAGTCGGGCCGGCTTTCGCTGCGGGGCTTAATATCTGTCGAGGGAGACACCGTCCATGAAACTGCTACGCATCGCGCCGATCGCCATCCTGGCCTGCGCGCTTGCACTCACCGCCTGCGCCAACACCATCCGGGGCGTCGGCAAGGACGTCAAATCGACGGCACGAGCGGTCAAAGATACTGTCAACTGATCGACAGCCTCACCTCTCATCTGGGAACAAAAAAGCCGCGCTGCAAGGCGCGGCTTTTTCTTCTCGGTCCATCCTGATGCCCTGTGCCAGGCTGAAGCGGGGTCAGGCGGAAGCGCGAACGTTGTGCTTGCGCTTCATGAAATCCTTGGCCGTCTCGACCGCAACCGCGGCGTCGCGGCAATAGGCGTCGGCGCCGACGGCCTTGCCGAATTCCTCGTTGAGCGGCGCGCCGCCGACCAGCACGACATAATCGTCGCGGATGCCCTTTTCCTTCATCGTGTCGATGACGACCTTCATATAGGGCATGGTGGTGGTCAGCAGTGCTGACATGCCGATGATGTCGGGCTGGTGCTGCTCGATCGCATCGAGATATTTCTCGACCGCGTTGTTGATGCCGAGGTCGATGACGTCGAAGCCGGCGCCTTCCATCATCATGCCGACGAGGTTCTTGCCGATGTCGTGGATGTCGCCCTTGACGGTGCCGATCACCATCTTGCCCTGCTTCGGCGCGCCGGTGGCGGCGAGCAGCGGACGCAGGATGGCCATGCCGGCCTTCATGGCGTTGGCCGAGAGCAGCACTTCCGGCACGAACAGGATGCCGTCGCGGAAGTCCTCGCCGACGATGCGCATGCCTTCGACCAGCGCTTCGGTCAGCACCTTGTAAGGCGCCCAATTGCGCTCCAGAAGGATATGAGTGCCTTCCTCGATCTCTTCCTTCAGACCATCATAGAGGTCGTCATGCATCTGCTGCACGAGCTCGTCGTCGGAAAGCTCGGAAAGGATGATCTCGTCGTCGGACATTTTCTCGGGCTCCTTGCTGCTCGGAGTGACTGCGGCAGCCTAAAAATCGATGCGCCAATACCTAACCCGCGAGGGCAAGCTAGCCATAGCTGATTTGCGACTTCCCGCAAAAGGAAAGCGACTGAAAAATTAGCGCTTTTCTTGTCGATTTTGCGACAGGCGTTGGCGCTGGCTGGCCGTTTCCAATAGGGTGCATGGCTACGATCCAGGCGAGAAGCGGCAGCGACGGGCCGCAAGCCAGTTCAGGCCAGATTTATAGGAAGAACGATCATGAGCGATAACGCGGCAGTCGAGCAGGAAGCGTCAGGCGGACGGCGTGGACGCGGCGCGAGCGGCGGCGCGGCGGCGCGCCGGGCGGCCCGTTCGGGCGGCGGTCCGGGCACGCAGCTCACCTACATCAAGCGTAAGATCAATGTGTACGAGGTCCTCAACGAGGAAGGCCTGGCGCTGATCGAGAAGAACACCGACACGGTGCTGGAAGAAACCGGCATCATCTTCCGCGACGACGCCGAGGCGCTGGCGCTGTGGAAAGAGGCAGGCGCCGACGTCAAGGGCGAGCGCGTGCATTTCCCCAAGGGGCTCTGCCGCTCGCTGCTCAAGACCGCGCCTTCCATCTACACCCAGCATGCGCGCAACCCGGAGCGCTCGGTGCAGATCGGCGGCAATGCGACCGTGTTCGCGCCGGTCTACGGCCCGCCCTTCGTGCGTGATCTCGACGGTAACCGCCGCTACGCGACCATCGAGGATTTCCAGAATTTCGTGAAGCTCGCCTATATGGCGCCGTCGATCCACCACTCGGGCGGCACGGTGTGCGAACCGGTCGACGTGCCGGTCAACAAGCGCCACCTCGACATGATCTACGCGCATATCCGCTACTCGGATAAGCCGTTCATGGGTTCGGTGACGGCGCCGGAGCGGGCCGAGGACACGGTGGCTATGGCCAAGCTCGTGTTCGGCGACGACTTCGTCGAGAACAACACGGTGCTGACCAGCTTGATCAACGCCAACTCGCCGATGGTGTTCGACGAGACCATGCTTGGCGCGCTGAAAGTCTATTCGCGTCACAACCAGGCCTGCATCGTCACGCCCTTCATCCTGGCCGGCGCGATGAGCCCGGTGACGGTCGCCGGCACGTTGACGCAGGTGCTGGCCGAGGTGCTCGCCGGCGCCTCGTTCACGCAGTTGATCAAGCCAGGCGCGCCGGTGCTGTTCGGCACCTTCGCCTCGTCGATCTCGATGCAGTCCGGCGCGCCGACCTTCGGCACGCCCGAGCCGTCGCTGGTCTCCTATGGTGCCGCGCAGCTCGCCCGGCGGCTCGGCCTGCCGTTCCGCACCGGCGGCTCGCTCTGCGCCTCGAAGATCCCGGATGCGCAGGCGGCCTATGAGAGCGCCAACACGCTCAACTCGACGATCCTTGCCGGCACCAATTTCGTGCTGCATTCGGCGGGCTGGCTCGAGGGCGGTCTCGCCTCCTGCTATGAAAAATTCATGATGGACATCGACCAGCTCGGCATGCAGCAGAAGTTCTGCGAAGGCGTCGACTTGTCGGAAAACAGCCAGGCGATGGATGCGATCCGCCAGGTCGGTCCGGGCAGCCATTATCTCGGCTGCGACCACACCCAGGCGAATTTCCAGACGGCCTTCTACCGCTCCAACATCGCCGACAACAATTCCTACGAGCAGTGGCTGGCCGAAGGCGAGAAGACCGCGCCGCAGCGCGCCAACGAGCTTGCCCGCCGCTGGCTGGAGAGCTACGAGGCGCCGCATCTCGATCCGGCCATTGACGAGGCGCTAAAGGACTTCATCGCCAAGAAGAAGGGCTCGATGGCCGACGCCTTCACGTGAAAGGAGCCCGAATCAGGCCGGGCTAAAGTCGCCAACATCATTCACAAGGAAGTCTGGCGGAGCGCGTTCTCCGACCCGGACCGGAAGGGATGACTTTTTCCCGCGACGCGGTCGAGGAGATCGCGGCCGCGCTCGCGGCCAATGGCCTGATCCTTCGCGGCGGTTTCAGCTTCGGCGACGACGAAGTGGCGCCAGCCGGACCTTCTGGCGCTCCAACCAGATCGGTGCTGCTGGTCGGGCAGGCCGGCGCGGCGCCCTGGCCGCATTTCCAGCGCTGGCTGGAACGGCAGGCGAGGGACATCGCCAATCCGCTCGACAGCTGGTCGCGCGAGGTGATCGGCGCAGTCGCCCAGGAATTCGGCGCCCGCGCCGTGTCGCCTTCCGACCGGCCCTATCTGCCGTTCCAGCAATGGGCGATGCGGGCGGAGGGGCTGAAGCCGTCGCCGCTCGGCATCCTCATGCATCCAACCTATGGACTTTGGCATGCCTATCGCGGCGCATTGCTGTTCGAGGACGAGCTCTCTCTTCCCGAAGTTCATGAAGCGATTCATCATTGCGACACCTGTGTCGAAAAACCCTGCCTGAAATCCTGTCCGGTCGATGCCTACTCGACGGAAGGTTTCGCGTACCAGGCTTGCTTGGCGCATGTGCGGGGGGCGGATGGCAAGGCCTGCCGGAACGGCGGCTGCCTCGACCGTAACGCCTGTCCGTATGGCGCTGAATATCGCTATGCGGCCGATGTTCAGGCTTTCCATATGGCTGCGTTCGCCGGGGCGTAAGCATTCTTCCGAACCGCACGGAAACTTGACCACGATTGAGATGTCGTGGCTTGCCCGGACGGGCGGCGCAGATATCTATCGCCTGACAACCGGCGGAGCGTGCAAGTGACGAAGCAGGACCTCGAGATCAAGACCCAGGACGGCACGGCGAAGGCTCGGCTGTTTCGTCCAGCCGCGCCGGCCAAGGCCGGCGTCATCCTCTACATGGACATTTTCGGTCCGCGTCCAGTGCTCGACCAGATGGCCGAGCGCCTCGCGGAGCATGGCTATGCCGTGCTGGTGCCTGATCTCTTTTACCGCTATGCGCCCTACGGCCCGTTCGATCCCAAAACCGCCTTCGCCGAGGAAAAGACCAAGGCCCTGCTGTTGATGCTGAGCGGCGGCACGACGCAGGGCATGACCATCCGCGACGGCAGCGCCTTCCTCGACGCGCTCACGGCCGAAGGCATTGACGGGCCGGTCGGCGTCGTCGGCTATTGCATGGGCGGCGCGCGGGCGCTGAACGCGGCGGCGACCCATCCCGACCGCATCGTCGCGGCGGCGAGCTTCCACGGCGGCAATCTGGCCAGCGATGCGCCCGACAGTCCGCACCGCAAGGCTGCCTCGATCAAGGCGCGCGTCTATGTCGGGGTTGCCGGCGTCGACCGCAGCTTCCCGCCGGAGCAGTCGGCGCGGCTGGCGGAAGCCCTGCGCGTGGCCGAAGTCGACCACACGATCGAGAATTATGTCGGCGTCGGCCATGGCTGGTGCATCAAGGATCACAGCGTCTATGACGAGGCGGGTGCCGAGAGGCATTGGAAGCGGTTGACGACGTTCTTCAAAGAGACGTTGGGCTGAGTTTCGGTCTCGGATTGTAATGCGCGTGGCCTAGTACGAGCCTTCGAATGCCTGCGCGGCCCCTCATCCGCCCTTCGGGCACCTTCTCCCCGTTGAACGGGGAGAAGGAAAAGGCGCTGCTGCAAAAAAATCTTTTCATCGCCCCAAGGATTGGTCATTAGCCTTCGTCCAACAGGCAAATGACGGCGATGATGCTGGACGACAGCGAAGCCTCCGATGCCGAATTGATCGGGTGGGCGAGGGGCGGAGACAGGGGGGCTTTCGGCAAACTGCTCGAAAGGCACTATGGCTTCGTCTATCGCGCCGCCTATCGCTGGTGCGGCCGCAAGGCCGACGCCGAGGACATCGCCCAGGATGTCTGCGTGCGGCTCGGCCGCGCGATCCGTGATTACCAAGGCAGTGGCGCCTTCACGACATGGCTCTATGCCATGACGCTGAACGCGGCCCGCGACATGCTGCGCAAGCGCGCCCGCGACACCGCCAAGACCGATGCCTATGGCGCCTATGCGCTGATCGCGGGCGAAGCACCGGTCGAGGCCGGCGATCCGGCCGAAGCGCTGTGGGCGGCGGTGCGGATGCTGCCGGACAAGCAGCGCGACGCGGTGTTGCTCGTCTATGGTGAAGGTCTCAACCACGCGGCGGCGGCGGAGGTGATGGCGATCTCGGAGGCGACGGTTTCCTGGCACATCCATGAAGCGAAGAAACGGCTGAAGGTGCTGATGCGTTCAGCCGGGGAAGTGTGACCATGGTCGACGACAACGAACTCGAAAGGCTGCGCGATCTCGCGATACCGGCGCCTGACCGCGAGGCGAAGGCGCGCGCGCTCGCCGCCGCGATGCAGGCCTTCGACATGGACGAAAAAATTTCGCCGATCCCCCAAGGAACGCCCGCAGGCCTTCGTCTCACGGAGCGAGCAAGAAAGCTCTGGAGAGACATCATGCAAAAGAAACTCATCGCCACGCCGGCCATCACCGCGCTGGTCGCGCTGCCTATCGCCGGCTATGCCGCTTTCGAGATGCTGAAGGAACAGCCGCCGTTAACTGGCGGCAATAACGGCAAGGTCACCGAGACGGTGGCCGACAAGCCGGTGGCGCAAAAGCCCGCGCCGGAGCAGCCGGCGATCAACGAGCCGCTGGCGGCTGCGCCAGCGAAAGAGAAGAAGACCGACGCGGACGCCGAGACCCGGGCCAATTCACAGATGGCACCGGCAACGCCGACCAAGCCGGCAGCCGAGGTCGACAGCCTGCTCAAGCAGGAAGCTGCGCCGGAGGCCAGGCCCGCGCCCGCCGAGAGCGGCCGGCTCGCCGCCGGCGGCAAGGCTGGTTCGCCGGGCCGGGTGATGATGCAGTTTTCGCCGCCGTCAAAAGATGAGGCCGCGAGGGCCGACCAGGCGCCGGCAGGCAGCGCGGCCGCCATTCCGGCGCCTCCGCCCGCCGTTGCCGATTCCAAGCTGATGGTGCAGCCCGCGCCCATGCCGGCCGACCAGATGCGTCCGCAGGAGGAAAACCGCGATCGCATCGAGGCCTTCAAGACCAACCCGGTGCATGAGACGGCGCAGGATCCAGTCTCAACCTTCTCGATCGATGTCGACACGGCATCCTATTCCTTCGTGCGGCGCTCGCTGAAGGAAGGCACTCTGCCCGAGCCGGATACGGTGCGCGTCGAGGAGATGATCAACTACTTCCCTTACGACTGGAAGGGTCCGGATTCGGCGTCAACGCCATTCAACTCGACCGTCACCGTGATGCCGACGCCGTGGAACGAGCACACCAAGCTCATGCATGTCGCGATCAAGGGTTTCGACGTGAAGCCGGCCGAGCAGCCCAAGGCCAATCTGGTTTTCCTGATCGACGTCTCGGGCTCGATGGACGAGCCGGACAAGCTGCCGCTGCTCAAATCGGCCTTCCGGATGCTGGTCGGCAAGTTGAAGGCGGACGACACGGTCTCGATCGTCACCTATGCGGGCAATGCCGGCACGGTGCTGATGCCGACCAAGGCGGTGGAAAAGCAGAAGATCCTTGCAGCCATAGACAATCTTGAGCCCGGCGGCTCGACGGCCGGCGAGGAAGGCATTCGCGAAGCCTACAAGCTTGCCCAACAATCCTTCGTCAAGGATGGCGTCAACCGGGTCATGCTTGCCACCGATGGCGACTTCAATGTCGGCCAGACCAGCGATGACGATCTCAAGCAACTGATCGAGAAGGAGCGCAAGACCGGCGTGTTCCTGTCGGTGTTCGGCTTCGGGCACGACAATCTCAACGACCAGATGATGCAGACCATCGCCCAGAACGGCAACGGCACGGCCGCCTATATCGATACGCTCGCCGAGGCGCAGAAGGTGCTGGTCGACGATGCTTCCTCGACGCTGTTCCCCATTGCCAAGGACGTCAAGATCCAGGTCGAGTTCAACCCAGCCACAGTTTCGGAATATCGGCTGGTCGGCTACGAGACCCGGGCCTTGAAACGCGAGGATTTCAACAATGACCGCGTCGATGCCGGCGATATCGGCTCGGGCCATTCGGTGACGGCGGTCTACGAGATCACGCCGAAAGGGAGCGGCGGCGAGCAGGTCGATCCGCTGCGCTACGGCCAGGCCAAGGTCGACAATGGCGGCGTCGCCAATGCCGACGAATATGCCTTCGTCAAGATCCGCTACAAGCTGCCGAACGAGAACGTCTCGAAGCTGATCACCACGCCGGTGACACCGGCCAACGAGGTCAAGTCCTTCGACGAGGCCGGCGCCGACCAGCGCTTCTCGGTCGCGGTCGCGGCCTTCGGGCAGAAGCTGCGCGACGAGGACCAGACGGCGAATTTCGGCTATGACCGGATCGCGGAGATTGCCAATGCCGCGCGCGGCGCCGATCCGTTCGGCTACAGGGCGGAATTCCTGTCCTTGGTGCGCCTGGCCTCATCGTTGGATAGCAACAAGTAGAGCTGAAGGGCGGGATCGAATGGCGAAGGCCGGCGGGACAAATCCCGCCGGCCTTCCGATTGTTAAATTGCGTGGCTTTTCCGGAACCTCGTCGCAATTAACTTTTGTTAGTTCGTGCTGATAGCGTTTTGAGGGATCAGCAGTGCATATCACGACAATCGGCAGTGCGAACGCCACGGTGGCCAATGCACCGGTGCGGGGATCGTCCGCGGCTTCGGCGGAATCCGCGCGGATCAGGAGCGATGTCGATGCGGCCCGCAACACGGCGCGTTCGGCGCTCAACAACGACCGGTTTCGCGTGATGCTGGAACAGATCAGCGATCCGGGCGCATCGGGCGCGCTGGCGACGATGAACTCCGACAGCCAGAACGTCGTCGATTTCAATACGGCGCAGTCGCGCTACGCCGAAAACAGCAATTAACCGGGGCCTGTCAGACGCGGCTGCGCCTGCGCTCGCGACGGCCTTCGCCCGCATCACCGGAGCTTGCCGTCTTGTTGCGCATCGGGCCAATGCGCTCGACGATCGTCTCGACGGTCGGGCGCGTCGACTTGGTGTGCGCGTCGAGCGCCTTGCGCATGGCGGCGAGATGGGCGAACGACGTGCCGCAGCAGCCGCCGACGATCTTGGCGCCGGCATCGACCGCCAGCCGCACATAATCGGACATCAGTTCCGGTGTGCCGGAATAGTGGATCTCGCTGCCGCGGAATTCCGGGATGCCGCAATTGCCCTTGACGATCACGGTGGCCCCCGGCTTCGCCTCGGTCATGTCAAGCAGCGAAGCGAGGATATCGGAAGCGCCGACGCCGCAATTGGCGCCGACGCCCAGCGGTGCCTGCGACAGGCCGTCGGCGACGGCGTGGATGTCCTTCGGCAGCAGGCCCATCATGGTGCGGCCGGCCGTGTCGAAGGACCCGGTATAGGTATAGGGCAGACCGACGCGGATGGCGGCCTCGGCCGCGGCGCGGATCTCGTCGGGCGCCGACATCGTCTCGATCCAGGCGACTTCGGCGCCGCCGGCCTTGAGACCCTCGATCTGCTCGGCAAAGGCATTTACGGCGTCGTCATAGGTCAGCGCGCCGAGCGGCACCAGCAATTCGCCGGTCGGGCCGACGGAGCCGGCGACGATGACCTCGCGGCCGGCCTTGTCGGCGACGGATCGGGCAATCTCGGCGGCACGCTTGTTCAGCTCGTGCACGCGGTCCTGCGCGTGATGCAGCTTGAGCCGGTGACGGGTGCCGCCGAAGGAGTTGGTGAGGATGATATCGGCGCCGGCGTCGACGAAGTTCTGATGCAGGCTGGCAATGGTCTCGGGCGCCGTCTCGTTGAGCAGCTCCGGCGCTTCGCCGGCGGGCAGACCCATCGCGAACAGATTGGTGCCGGTGGCGCCGTCGGCCAAAAGCACGCCCTTTTCGGCAAGCAATGCGTCAATGGGATTGGTCGCGGTCATGGCTTTAGCTTTCGTGTTCGAATTCAAATAACGATATAAAGAAGTCTTTATATCCAGTCAACGAGCTTGCAGCTGGAAGGCTTCACGAAACCGGAGCGATCTCGACCTCGATCTCGGTGCAGACGCCGCCATTGGTCGGATGGTGATCGACGGAGCAAGCGGTGACGACAAGCAGGAGGTCCTGTTCGGCGCGCAACGTGACGTAACCGCCCGGCGGATTGATCGAGGCTTCCACCACCAAAGTCCCGTCAGGCTGCGGCAAGGAGTTCTGGAACAGGTCGACCGGGTCGGGCGCGAAGGGCAGGTCGATGCCTTCCGCGGCAAGCGCGCTCATCAGATTGTCGCGGCAGTTCGGGTGGCCGGGCAGGCCGGCGCGTTCGTAGAGCGCGCTGTCGCAGGCCGGGTAGAGCATGTCGTGCGGTCCGGGCGAGGCATCCTCGACCAGCGTCAGCATGACCTTGCCGGCGGCGCTGTAGAAATGGTCACCGGGTTTCGGGAACAGCCGCTCGGTGATGTCGCGGGTCTGCGACGTGCTCAGCCAGTCGAGCCTGTCTTCGGTCGAGAAGGCCCAGAGGTCGGAAACCTGCTGACCCTTGGGATCGATGATGCGGATGAGATCGCCGCGCCTGACGCGCATAGAACGGCCCGACTGGGGAGGGACAACGATGTGACGCGGTTCTTGCATGGGTTTCCCTGGAATGATGGGCGGCGCCTAGGCCGGCCGCCAAGGTGATATGGAGGCAGGCGATCAGACAGAGCCTGATGGGAAAGTCATTGCGGCCAGTTTCTGCGTGAAGCTTGCCGCCTCATGCGCGTTGATGTCGGCGGCGCGGATCAGATTGTCGAAATGGCTGGTGAGCGTGCGGATCGGCTGGGTCGCGCTCAGCACGATATACATGTCGCCGACATAGATCGCGGCGCGATAGGGGCCGAAGATCGTGTAAGGGATCGAGTAGCGCATGCGCCCGTCATAGAGGAACAGGCGGAAGGTCGGGTAAAGGTCGTCGAGCAGCGCCGCCATGTGCAGCAATTGCTTGCGCCGTTCGGCCTCCGGAAAGCGATCCCAGACGCCCAGGCCGCGCGCGAAGATCTCCAGCGTGTGGCGCGGCATGCAGACCTCCATGTCGGTCTCCGGCCGCCTTGTGTAGTCGATGCGGTACTGCGTTTCGCCGGCCTGCGCCTCACGGTTCTTGTTGGAGATGCCGGCCTCATAGTCGATCAGCGCCTCGGTGCGCAGAAGGTCGGGAATGCCGGCGGGCACATAGCGGATCTTGGTGCCGGCGGCCTCGGCATGCCATTTGGCGAGCAGCGTGCGGTCGAAGCCGTCCGGCGCTTCCTCGATCTCCAGGCTCTCGCGGATTTCGCCGGTCACGCCTTCGTCGTGGCTCAAGCCCAGCAGCCAGTCGAGCGACACCTTGAACTCGGCGGCGATGTTGAGCAGCGTCTCGGCGCGCGGCAGGCGCGTCGAGGCGCCGGACAGCAGTTGCGACAGCGCCGAACGGTCGATACCGACCGCCGTCGCGAAGGCCGACTGGTTCAGGTCGGACCGTGTCAAGAGCAATTTCAGCCGCTCCCGGAAGATCGTCGACAGATCTCGCTTGTCCATCAGACCGCTCCTGCGTGCGAGAGGATAAATTTGCGCCGGAGCCGATGTGAACGTGGCTCAGGCGGAAATGAATCCCCATATTTGTTTACAATGTATAACATCTGCCGCCAAAAATGCGCATTCGCAACAGTTTGTGCGCTTTGTCGCGTTGATGTAACGGCAGGCTCCTGACACAATGCTGTCAGGAATCGAGGGGTTCCGGCGACTGGAAGGCAGTGGTCGATAGCATGGCAAGCATGAATACCGGCATGAACAAGAGACGCAGCAACGCGCCGGCAATCGAATGGCCGACGGTATTCCTCGCACTCTTCTGCTACGGCGCATGGTTCGCGATCGGCTTGTTGCTCTGGCCATCCTACCCCTTGATCGCTTTGATCGCCCTGGCGCTGATCCTCGCCCTGCAATCGTCGCTGATGCATGAGGTGCTGCATGGCCACCCGACCCGCAGCGCCAGGATCAACGAAGCCTTCGTCTTCCTGCCGATCGGTCTGGTCTGGCCGTTCCGGCGCTTCAAGGCCATCCACCTTCGCCACCATGCCGATGAGCGGCTGACCGATCCGCTGGACGACCCCGAGAGCTATTACCAGGCGCTCTGGATGCATGAGGAACTGCCGCCGGCGATGAAGTTCCTGCTCAAGGTCAACAACACCATGCTCGGCCGCTTCATCCTCGGGCCGTGGCTGTCGTCGGTCGGCTTCTTCATCGACGACGCCAGGCAGATCGCCGCCGGCGACAAGGCGATCCGCAGGGCCTGGTTTCTGCATGCCATCGGCATTGCCGTCGTGGCGCCGATCGTGACCTTCGGCTTCGGCATTCCGCTCTGGCTCTATGTGCTGGTGCCGGTCTGGCTCGGACAGTCGCTGATTTCGGTGCGCACCTATGCCGAGCATCAGTGGTCCGAGCATCCGGAAGGGCGCACCATCATCGTCGAACGCTCGCCGCTGTCCTTCCTGTTCCTCAACAACAACCTGCATTTCGTGCACCACAAGAGCCCGACGGTTGCCTGGTACAGATTGCCCAAGCTGTTTCGCGACCGACGCGAAGAATGGCTGCGGATGAACAATGGCTATGTCTATCCGAACTATCTGGCGCTGATCAAATCCTATGCCTTCAAGGCCAAGGAGCCGGTCATCCATCCGGTGCTGCGTCGCACGCCGGAGCCGGGCCGCGCCTTCAAGCCGCGCGTCAGGGCGCGCAATGTCAGCGGGCTCGGCACAGCGCCGGTTCCGGCCGAGCCGCCGAAAGAGTAATTTCGACTTTCCGCGACCGCTTTTTTCGCGGCGGAACGCAGGCGCCGAAGATCGCCTGCCTTTGAAAGCTATTCGACATGAGCAAGTTCGTTGCGGCTCTGCCGATGTATGACTGGCCTGAGGCCCGTGGTGAGATCGACGCGCAATGGGCGCGGTTGCGTGACGCCTTCCGGCAAAGGGGCATCGATGCGCCGGATGCAGTCATACGCAGCAATCGCGAACTGCCGGCTGTGCCCGGCGGCATTCGCGATGGCGCCGGAAAACCGGTCGCGCCCGATCCGGCGACGCTGCCCCCGAACGAACTTGATTTTCACCAGCTCTGGCTGAGCCCGGCGCTGCTCTTCGCCCAGACCTGTTGGGGGCCGATGGAACTTGGCTTGGCGAAGCATGTGCAGGTGGTCGCCCAGCCAAATTACGACGCCTATGAAGGCGGGCAGGGCGAGCTCTATTCCAGCGCGCTGGTGATGGCTGTGGACGGCGGACCGTCGGTCGCCTCGCCGGCGGACGGCAAGGCCCTCATCCCGATCGATCTCATTCGCGCCAAGCGCTTCACCTTCAACAATCCGGACTCGATGTCCGGACTGATCGGGCTGACGCGCGACCTCGAGGCGATGGGCGAAAGCCTTGATATCTTCGCTTCACGCGGCGAGAGCGGCGGCCACCGGTCGTCGATCGTGGCGGTCGCGGAAGGCAGGGCCGATATCGCGGCAATCGACTGCGAAAGCTGGGCGCTGGCGCAGCATTTCGAGCCGGCCGCGAAAGGCGTGAAGGTGGTTGGCTGGACGGCACGGCGCAAGGGCCTGCCTTACATCACCGCAAGGACGACGCCGGAAAAAATCATTGCCGCGATGCGCGACGCCGTCGTGGCTGTCGAACGCGGGTCAGAGCAGCCGCTCGTCCAGCGGGTAGGCTGAAAGCTTCTCGTTGCCGGTCTCGGTGATCAGGATCTGCTCCTCGATCTTGACACCCTCGCGCCCACCAAGCCTGCCGATATAGCTTTCGACGCAAAGCACCATGCCTGGCTCGAGCGTGCCATCCGGCGTATCATCGGTCCAATCGCCGGCATGCGGCAACGTCGGATATTCGTCGGCCAGCCCGACACCATGATAGAGCACGCCGTAGCGCGTCGGATAGCAATCGCCCGGCGGCACCGCCGAGCGCTCGACGAGATCGCGGAAGGAGATGCCCGGCCGCATCAGATCCGTGTTGTGGGCGATCTGATCGGCGGCGATGCGGAAAAGATCGCGCTGCTCGTTCGACGGTTGCCTGTCGCCGCAAAGCCATGTGCGCGAAAGATCGGCGCAGAAACCGTAGGGACCGATCAGGTCCGTGTCGAAAGCGACGAGGTCGCCATTCTCGATGACGCGCGAGGAGCACTCCTGGAACCAGGGATTGGTGCGCGGGCCGGACGACAGAAGCCGCGTTTCGATCCACTCGCCGCCGCGCGCGATGTTGCCGCGATGGAGTTCCGCCCAGAGCTCGTTTTCGGAGATGCCGGGCTTGAGCACAGCTTCCATCTCGCTCATCGCCGCCTCGCAAGCGACAATGGCGCGGCGCATGGCGAGGATCTCGTCCGGCGATTTGATGAGCCGCGCACTCTCCATCACCGCCTCGCCATTGCCGACGGAAATGCTGCGGCGGGCGAGTTCCTCGACGCCTTCCGGATTGATGTGGTCGACGGCAATGCGGCGATTGTCGCCGCCATGCGCGGCAACGAGCTCGGCGATACCGGCGCCCCAGCGCCGGACCTTCTGCTCGGTGAGCTCGCCGCTGTAGAGATACATCCACGACACCGCGGGGCGCACCTCGTCGACGACACCCGAATGGTCGGACAGGTGCTCGCAGGAGAAATAATCGAACAGCACCACGGGACCCTCGGTGGCGACGAAGCAGTGGCGGGTCGGATTGTGTGCGACCCAGAGCTGCATGTTGGTCGAGTCTGTCGCGTAACGGATGTTGACCGGGTCGTAGAGCAGGGCGCCGGCATAGTCGCGGCGCTTCAGCTCGGCGCGGATGCGCTCCAGCCGGTATCTGCGCATTTCGGCCAGGTCGGGCGCGGCGATGCCTGCCGCCGCCCATTCCGCTTCGGCTGTCGCGCCATAGCCCAGCACATGCTGGTTGAGCGCGGCCGCTTTCTCGCGGGAGGCCTCGCGCAGCGCTTCGATGGAGCCGGGTTCGAAGGGCATGATCTTGCGATGGCGGCCAAAGCCTAGCTTGTCCATTCGTCCCCCTGAAACCTACTGCACGGCCTTCTTGAGAAGTTTGGTGATGGTCACCTTGCGCGGCGGGAAGCCGAGCGCCTGCGGCACTTCGATCGTGCGGTGCACGGTGTCCATTGCGTAACCGGCCCTCGCCAGCTCTTCGAAGACATCCGAGGACGATTCCCTGTCGTCGGTCAGGACAAGCACCGCCGGCTCGCGGATCGACCGGGCGAAGTCGGGTGTCTCGTCATCGAGCGCGATGAGATCGGCATCGACCAGGCGCAGATTGCCGACCCAGAACCAGCTCGAGACCACGGTCTTGACCGGTCCGTCGGCGTTGATCTGGTCGTAAAGCGACCGGTAATCCATGCGCACGATACTGCCGCGGCCGTCGCCGCCCTCAAGGTGCATGTACCAGCTCAGCGGCAGCACAAGGACGGCAAGGAGAGCGCCGACGAAGACGATGGTGGCTTGCATCTCTCGGCCCCTCTGGCCCATGGCGTCGAAGCGCATGGCAAGGGCCGCGGGCAACAGGACGAAGATGGGCAGCATCCAGCGGTCGCGAAACTGGGTGATGCCGGCCGCCAGCACGATGACGACCGTGACCACAAGACCAAGGACGATCGTCCGCCACAACAGCTTCTCCGGCCACCTTACAGCTTCTGACGGCTCCGTCCGTTTTCTCCTCGCCAGGACATAGGCGAGGGCAAAAATCACGACCGGCAATCCGGCGAAATTGACGATCGCATTGGCCAACCTGCGGATGCCGAGAAGTGCCGTCTTTGCGACGCTGCCGCCTTCGGCGACGCCCAAGCCGCCTTGGTGCGCGAGCAGATCTTCCAGATGCGTCAGGCTCCAATAAAGCGTCGGCAGGCAGGCAAGGACCGCTACTATCACGCTGATTGCGAAACGGCGGTCGAAGATCGCCTCACGCGTCTCGCGAACCGAGAGGGATGCCAGGAACAAGGCGGCAAGGAAGATGACGATGTTGTATTTCGACAGCATCGCGGCTGCCGTCGCCAAGCCGAAGAACGCATAGGCAATTGCCGATCGCCGCTTCTCCACCTCGACCAGCGCCAGAAGCAACACCGAGGTGAAGCAGAATATGGCGACCGAGTGGGTGAGCGCGTGCTGCATCTCCCAGAAGATCTGGGGAAACAGAAGCAATCCGAACATGCCGGCGGCAGCGGCGCGGTTCGAGTAGCCGAGGCGGCGTATGGCGGTGAAATATGCGGCCAGCCCCGCGGCCAGCAAGCCGTATTTGACGATCTTGAGGGCAAGGACGCTGGTTCCGACCACCGAGGCCGCAAGCATCGCCAGCCATGTGTATAGAGGCGGCTGCGAACTGCCGTAGCCGGCGGCGAGGAAGCGCATTTCCATCAACTGCTCGGAATCGTCGACGCCGACGCCGGTGCCCGCAAAATGGGACAGCAGCGCCATCACGACGATCTGGGTCAGGCAGTAGAGGAGGGCGAGCGCGACCGCGGCGCTGAAGGAACCGACCCGTTCATCGCAGAGCCAATCGGTCCATTTCTCAAGCTGCCGCAAGGGGGGTGGTCTTCTCATGCTGATGCGCCGGTAGCGGGCTTAACCATGCCATGGCGACCGGCGCAATCCAACAAATCCGGGTGGTCAGGTCCGCATCTTTTCACCGCTTGGGTCGAAGGGCGGCTCGACATTGATGCGTGCCGGGCGGCGATGACCGAGGATCTCGATCTCGAACAGGCCGGCGCTTTCGTCCTCGGCAAGCGCGGCCGGCACATAGCCCTGCGCCATCGACTTCTGCACGTAATGGGCATAGCCGCCCGAGGTGACCCAGCCGACGACGCGCCATTCGCCATCGACGATGCCGCGCACGGCGGAAGCGCCTTCGGCGGCCTTCGATCCGCGCACTTCCTTGCCCGTCTCGTCGAAACGCGGCGCGCCGTAGCCATGCGGCTTCTCGACCGTGCCGTAGTCCTTGCCGACCTTGGCCCAGATCGGCTCGTCGCCCATCACGTCGGCATCGATGGCATCGACGATGAAGGAAACGCGGCGCAGCTTCGGACCCTCGGCATGCTCCTTGGCCGAGGCCTCGCGGCCGATGAAGTCGTTCTTCTCAAGCTTGATGAAGCGATCCATCGAGCCTTCGAACGGTCCGTAGATGGGACGCAGCTCACGGAACCAGGTCGGGAAGTTCTTTTCCAGGCGCATGGAGAGCAGCGCGCGCATGCCGAAATCGACGATGCCGAACTCGGCACCGGCGTCCTTGATCGCCTTGTAGACGAGGCGCTGATAGGCGGGCGCCATCCAGATCTCGTAGCCGAGGTCGCCGGTATAGGTGATGCGGTTGACCATACAGGGCGCGCCGCCGACGGCCATCTCGCGGAAATCCATGAAGCGGAACGCCTTGGTGGAGACGTCGACATCGACCAGTTTTTGCAGGAGATCGCGCGATTTCGGCCCGGCGATGGAGAGGCCGACCAGCGTCTGGTCGAACCGGTGGATGCGCACCTCCGATGCCCTTGGGCCGTCCTTCGGCAGGTGCTTCTCGAACCAGCGCATATGATATTTCTGCGCGGCCGACGAGCCCCAGATCATGAAGCGGTCCTCGCCGGTCTTGGCGATGGTGAAGTCGCCGATCAGCTTGCCGAACTCGTTGACCATCGGGGTGAGCACGATGCGGCCAACTTTAGGCATGCGGTTGGTCATCAGCCGGTTGAGGAAATCCTCCGCACCCGGACCGGACACTTCGTATTTGGCGAAGTTGGCGATCTCGGTGACGCCGACCTTGTCACGGGTAGCGCGCACTTCCTCGCCGACCGGGCCGAAGTCGTTGGAGCGGTGGAAGGAAACGATGTCCTTGGGTTCCGTACCCTTCGGCGCGAACCAGAGCGGCGTCTCGAGGCCCCACGAATCGCCCATGACGGCGTTGTTGGCTAGCATGGTGTCGTAGAGCGGCGTCGTCTGCGCCGGGCGTGCGGCCGGAAGCTCTTCGTTCGGGAAGCGGATCGAGAAACGGCGCGAATAATTCTCGCGCACCTTGGCGTTGGTGTAGCGCAGCGTCGCCCATTCGCCGAAGCGGGCGACGTCCATGCCCCAGACGTCGAAGCCCGGATCGCCATGCACCATCCAGTTCGACAGCGCGAGGCCGACGCCACCGCCCTGGCTGAAACCGGCCATGACGGCGCAGGCGCACCAGAAATTGGTCAGGCCCTGGACCGGGCCGACCAGCGGGTTGCCGTCGAGCGCGAAGGTGAAGGGGCCGTTGATGATCTGCTTGATCCCGGCCTTCTCGATGCCGGGGAAATGCTTGAAGCCGATCTCCAGCGACGGCGCGATGCGGTCGATGTCGGGCTGCAGAAGCTCATGACCGAAATCCCACGGCGTGTTGACCGGCGACCACGGCTTGCAGGCCTTCTCATAGGTGCCGAGCAGGATGCCGTTGCGCTCCTGGCGGGTGTAGATCTCGCCCTTGAAGTCGAGCACGCCGATCATCTCGCGGCCGGTCGACTTGTTGAATTCCTCGACCTCCGGCATCGGCTCGGTGAGCAGGTACATATGCTCCATGGCCAGCACCGGCAGCTCGACGCCGACCATGCGGCCGATCTCGCGCGCCCACAGGCCGCCGCAGTTGACGACATGCTCGGCGTGAACGGTGCCCTGCTCGGTGACGACGTTCCAGGTGCCGTCGGGCTGCTGCGTCAGGTCGACGACGCGGTTGCGCAGCACGATCTCGGCGCCGAGCTTCTTGGCAGCCTTCGAATAGGCGATGGTCGTGCCGGACGGATCGAGATGGCCTTCGACCGGATCCCACATGGCGCCGACGAAATTCTTCTCGTCCATCAGCGGGAACATGGCCTTCGCTTCCGAAGGCGTGATGAGCTCGGTGTCCATGCCGAGATAGCGGCCCTTGGCATGCGCGAGGCGCAGGAAGTCCATGCGCTCGGGGGTATCGGCCATCATGACGCCGCCGGTGAGATGCAGCGAGCAGGATTGGCCCGAGAGTTCCTCGATCTCCTTGTAGAGCTGCACCGTATAGGCCTGCAGCTTGGCGACGTTCGGGTCGCCGTTGAGCGTATGGAAGCCGCCCGCCGCGTGCCAGGACGAGCCAGAGGTGAGCTCCGAGCGCTCGATCAGCATGATGTCGGTCCAGCCGGCCTTGGCGAGGTGGTAGAGCACCGAACAGCCGACGACACCGCCGCCGATGACAACCGCTTTTACGTGGGATTTCATGAAGATAGGTCCGTTTTTACAGAGACTGGGTTTTAAGAGGCTGAATTAAGTGGACGAGGCGTAAAAACAAAGCGCAGATCGGCCACTGCGATGTTCTCGGCCAGTTTGCCATCAAGCGCCGCAAGGATCGTTTCACAGACGGAAGCGCGGTATTTCAGGACATCGTGGTTCCAGAACCGCAAGATCGAGTAACCCTGAGCCTGCATGAAGTCGTCGCGGCGCCGGTCGTATGAGCTGTCGGCGTGTTGGGATCCATCGACCTCCACGACGAGCCAACGCTCGCGGCAAGCGAAGTCTGCGAAGAACGGTCCGATGGAAAACTGTCGAGTGAAGCGGTAGCCGCCGAGCTTGCGAGCCTTCAGTTCAAGCCAAAGCAATGCTTCCGCCTGATTGCCGGCTTGCCTGAGATTTCTTGCTCGCTCAGTCGTGCCTTGTTTGCGGCGGCTTCGCGTGTCGCGGAGGGCTTCCCCCACTCCGTCGCCGCTTCGCGGCGCCACCTCTCCCCCCTCCGGAGGGAGAGGAAGGGAGCTGGCTGGAATCGCCTCGCGCCTTTCCTCTCCCCCGTCGATCGGGGGAGAGGTGTCGAGCAAAGCTCGACGGAGTGGGGGTCGACTGTGTACCAAAGCCGCTTGATTTTCTACTTGCTGGGTCGCGTCCGGTTTGCAGCGACTACGCGTCTCGCGGAGGGCTTCCCCCACTCCGTCGCCGCTTTGCGGCGCCACCTCTCCCCCCTCCGGAGGGAGAGGAAGGGAGCTGGCTGGAATCGCCTCGCGCCTTTCCTCTCCCCCGTCGATCGGGGGAGAGGTGTCGAGCGAAGCTCGACGGAGTGGGGGTCGACTATTCATCCTCAACACAGATGATCAGAAATCCGTTGGCGCGCCGCCTTCGGCGCGGCGCTTCTCGACGAAGTCGTTGAGCTCCTCGCGGATGGCCGGATCCATATACGGCTCCTCGTAGGAGGCAAGGCGCTCCTTCCAGACCTTGTTGGTGCGTTCCATCGCCGTCGGAGAGCCTGCCTCGGTCCAGGTCTCGAAGTTGCGCCAGTCGGAGACGATCGGAGAATAGAAGGCGGTCTTGTAGCGCTCCTGCGTGTGCTGGGTGCCGAAGAAATGGCCGCCGGGGCCTACCGACTGGATGGCGTCGAAGCCGAGCGCATCCTCGGAAAGATCGAGCGGGGTGAGGAATTCGGCCACCATCTGCAGAAGGTCGATGTCGAGGATGGTCTTCTCGTAGGAGCAGCGCAGGCCGCCTTCCAGCCAGCCGGCGCCGTGCATCATCAGATTGCCGCCGCCCTGGATGGCGCCCCAGAGCGAGAACACGCTTTCATAGGCGGCCTGCGCGTCGACCGTGTTGGCGGCGCAGGTGTTGGAGGTGCGGTAAGGGATATTATAGCGGCGGGCAAGCTGGCCACCGACGAGCTGCGCCTTCATATATTCGGGCGTGCCGAAGGCCGGCGCACCGGATTTCATGTCGACATTCGAGGTGAAACCGCCATAGCCGACCGGCGCACCCTTCTTCACCATCTGCGCGAAGGCGATGCCGGAAAGCGCCTCGGCGTTCTGCTGCACCAGCGCGCCGGCGACGGTGACAGGCGCCATGGCGCCCGATAAGGTGAACGGCGTGACGATCACCGCCTGGCCCATGCTCGCCATCTGGATGATGCCTTCCATCATCGGCACGTCGAGCTTGAGCGGCGAGTTGGTGTTGATGATGGTGAAGACCGAGGGTTCGGCCATCAGCTGCTCGCGGCTGATGCCGCGGGCGATGCGGGTGATCTCGATGCCGTCGACATTGCGCTCCTTGCCGAGCGAATAGATGTGGAAGACCTTGTCGGTCAGCATGGCGAGGTCGCGGATGCATTCCAGGTGCCGGACCGACGGGTGGATGTCGATCGGCTCGACCGGATAGCCGCCGGTGCAGTGCAGGATGTTGTGCATCTGCGCCAGGCGCAGGAAATTGCGGTAGTCGGCCTGGTTGCCGGGTCGGCGGCCGCGATCGAGGTCGGAGCAGTTCGGCGCCGAAGCCATCATCGACAGGATGACGTTGTTGCCGCCGAAACGCAGATTGTGCGCCGGGTTGCGGGCATGCAGGGTAAATTCCGACGGGCAGTGCGAGACAAGCTCGAGGATCACGTCGCTGTCGAAGCGCACGCGCTCCGAGCCTTCGCGCACATCAGCGCCATGCGCCTTCATGATGCGGCGGGCTTCCTCGTGCAGGACGTCGACGCCGATCTCCTTCAGCACGCGCAGCGAGGCGAGGTGGATCGATTCCAGTTCGTCGTCGGACACCAGCTTGGTCGGCGTCAGCGGGTTCTTCAACTGCCGGAAGGCAGGCTGCTCGAAGGCGGCCGAGCCGCCGGCGCGCTTGCCCGCGCGGCCGCCACGGCGGGCGCGATCGGTTGCCAGTGCGGGCTCGGCAGGATGAAGGGCAGCGGTCATGAGGAGCCTCGTGAAAATGCGAAATTGGCCGGCATAATGGACCGCCGGCAATGCCGCCGGTGAGGAGGCGGCGACCACTAGGGCGAGGGAAGCGACATGACGGAAGGGGAGCTTGCTGGCTCGCCGAATTGCTTCCGCTGAGGCATCAGAGCGGCTTTCGCCGCTGATATGGGTGCTGTGATTGTTCAACCGCGAGCTACAATGACCGCTTCCGCCCAGACCGCTGGAGATCGAACGCAATGGGCGGCCCTTGCCGGCGTCACGGCCGCGCTCGCCATGTTCGGTGCCGCGCAGGGTTTGAGCTCGCCCCTCTTCACCTTGCTGATGCAAAAGCAGGGTTTCTCGCCGGGGCTGATCGGTCTTTCCGCGGCCATGATGCCGGTCGGGTTGATCCTGTCGGCTTCCTTCGTGCCGGCGGCCGTGCGGCTGGCCGGCGCGCGGAACCTGGCGGTCGGCTGCTCGCTGATCGGCGCCCTGTGCTTCCTGGCCATCTTCTACCTGCAGAACTGGGTGGCTTGGTACGTCGTCCGCTTCATCATCGGCGTGGTCATCAACCCGCTCTATGTGCTTGGCGAGGTCTGGGCGCTGTCGCTGGCGCCGCCATCGCGGCGCGGGCGCGTGATGGGCGTGTTCAACACGCTGATGGGCGCCGGCTACGCGGCCGGGCCGTTTACCCTGACCCTGGTCGGAACCACCGGCTGGGCTCCGTTCAGCGTCGGGATTGCCGGCTTCACCCTTTGCGCGATCATTCTGCGGCTCGTCTCCTCGAAGCTCACCGGTTTCGAGGATGACGGGCAGCCCGCCGGAAGCTTTTTCGGTTTCGCCAGGCTGGCGCCGGCGCTGCTTCTGGCCGTGCTGGTGTCTGCCGCCGTGCAACAAAGCACCTACGCATTGGTGCCCGTCTTCGGTGCTGGCTATGGATTGCCCGAGGCGATGCTTGCCGCCCTGGTGATGATGCTCTCCTTGGGCAACATCGTGCTGCAGATCCCGCTCGGCCTGCTCGCCGAACGCTTCGGCGGACGGCCGATGATCCTCTTCTGCGCAATGGCGACGACGGTTTGCGCGATCCTGTTGCCGCTCTTGATCACCACGCCGCTGATCTGGGGCGTGCTTCTGGTGATGGGCGCGGTCGGCTACGGCGTCTATACGATGGCGCTGGTCGAGCTCGGCAGCCGCTTCAAGGGCTCGCTGCTGGTCACCGGCAATGCGGCCTTCGCGCTGCTGTGGGGCGTAGGCGGCATCGTCGGCCCGCCCGGCGCCGGAGCCCTGATGCAGGCGATCGGGCCGCTCGGGCTGCCCGCCGTTATCATCGGGCTCGATGTGCTGCTGGTGGCGTTCGCCTTGTATCGCTCCCTGCAACGCAAGCGTACCTGACAGGGTTTGGCTGGAATATCCGCTTTCGTCTCCAGTGGGCCTTACGACACCCGGCCACAACGGCTAAGCCTCCGGGCGGTTGGAGGAGGACCGATGGCTCTGGCTGAGCGCGACGAGACGGTGCAATGGGCCGCGATCACCGGCGTGATCGCGACCGTTTCGGTGTTCGCTATCGCGCAAGGGCTTTCCTATCCGCTGCTCAGCTTCATCCTGCAGCGGCAAGGCGTTTCGCCGGCGGTGATCGGGCTGTCGGCGGCTATGACGCCGGTCGGCTTCATCATGTCCTCGCCGCTGATCCCGGGACTGGCGCGCCGCTTCGGGGCAGGGCGCACCGCGCTGACCTGCGCCGCGCTCTCGGCGTTGGTGCTGGCGCTGATCGGCTGGACGCAGGATGTCTATCTGTGGTTTCCGCTGCGCTTCCTGATCGGCGTGGTCACCAACCCGCTTTATGTGTTGAGCGAAATCTGGGTGATCGCGCTTGCGCCGCCGTCGCGCCGCGGCCGCGTCATGGGCATCTATTCGACCATCATCTCGGCCGGCTTCGCGGCCGGGCCGCTCTGCCTGCTTGCCGTCGGCACCGAAGGCTGGCCGCCTTTCTTGGTCGGCATCCTTGCTTTTGTCTTCTGCGGGGCCTGCCTGGCCGTGGTGCTGAAGCGGCTGCCGAAGGTCGACGAGGCCGAAAACAAGGTTTCGGTGCTGGGCTTCATACCGATGGCCTGGCTGCTCATGTCGGCGGTGATCGTCGCGGCAGGTTTCGAGCAGGCGATCCTGGCGCTGCTGCCGGTCTATGGAACGCACCACGGCATTGCCGAGGCGCGCATGTCGGCGCTGTTGTCGGTGATGATCGCCGGCAACATCGCCATGCAGATGCCGCTCGGCCTGCTTGCCGAAAGGCTGACGGCGCGCCTGGTGCGCTTCGGCTGTGTGGCCGTGACCATCCTCGGCTGCGTGCTTTTGCCGGCGCTGATCGAGACGCCGCTGATCTGGGTCTGTGTCTTTGTCTGGGGCGCGGTTTCCTACGGCATCTACACAATGTCGATCATCGAGCTCGGCGAGCGCTTCACCGGCTCGGCGCTGGTCGCCGGCAATGCGGCCTTCTCGCTGATGTGGGGCCTTGGCGGCATCATCGTGCCGCCGCTGACCGGCAGCGTGATGGATGTCATCGGCGCCGCCGGCCTCCCGCTGACGTTGGGTGCGATCTGCGCGGCGCTGGCGGCGGCCACCGTCGCGCGCAGGCGGGTTTTGTAATCGATCCCGCCACGGCTCTTGAATATAGACGCAGCGAACGCGATGTAGGCGGAGCCGTCAGATGGAGATCCGCATGACCAGCACGATGACCAAAACCCAGCCCGAATTGACGGCTGACGATCCGTTCCTGTGGCTGGAAGATCGCAACGGCAAGGAGGCGCTGGACTGGGTTCATCGCCAGAATGCGCTGACGGCCGCCGAACTGCAGGGCGATCCTTCCTATCAGGCAACCTTCGAGACCGCGCTCGACCTGATGACGGCCGAGGACAATATCGCGGTCGGGGCCGCACTTGCCGGTTACGTCTATAATTTCTGGCAGGACAAGACCAATGCGCTGGGCCTGTGGCGGCGCACGCCTGTCGCTTCCTACAAGACCGACAAGCCGGAATGGGAGACGATCATCGATTTCGACCAGCTCTCGGTGAAGGAAGGCATCAAATGGGTGTTTGGCGGTGCCAGCCGGCTCTATCCGGATTTCAACCGCTGCCTGCTCTACATGTCGCCCGATGGCGGCGATGCCAGCGAGATGCGCGAATTCGACATCGCGACGAAGTCCTTTGTCGAGGACGGTTTCCGAGCGCCGGCCTCCAAGTCTGGGTTTTCATGGCTGGACAAGGATACCGTCATCGTCTCGGCAGCTTTCGCGGAAGACGACAAGACTCAGTCCGGCTATCCGCGCATCATAAAACTCTGGCGGCGCGGCACGAAGCTGGAGGATGCGACGCCGATCTTCGAAGGCGAGAAGCAGCATCTCGCGGTCGGCGGTGGCGTGGAATATGACGGCGACAAGCGGCATGTGCTGCTCGGCAAGACGCTCGACTTCTTCACCTCGCATAGCTTCCTGCGGCTGACTTCGGGCGAGAACCGGCGCATTCCGCTGCCGGACGACGCTACCGACACGGCGGTCTTCAAGGGCCAACTGATCTTCGGTGTGCGCAGCCCCTGGACGGCGCCAGACGGCACGCAATGCCTGCCCGATGGGCTTTACTCCCTCGATTTCGACCGCTGGATCGAGAGCGGCGCGTTCGGTCCGTTCCAGACCGTGCTTGCGCCGGCACGTCGCGTCTCGATCGCCGGGCTCGCCAGGACCAAGGACCGGCTGTTCATCAACCTGATGGACAATGTGCGCGGCAAGGTCATCGCCTGCGACCGCACCGCCGATGGTTGGTCGCTGAAAAAGATCGCGCTGCCCGACAATGGTAATGTCGGCATCAGCCATGTCGAGCATTTCGGTTCGAGCGTCTCCTTCTCCTTCACCGATTTCCTGACGCCGAGCTCTATCATCTGGTCGGATGACAATGGCGAGACGCTGCAGACGGTGAAATCGCAGCCGGCGCGCTTCAACGCCTCGCCCTATGTTTCGGAGCAGTTCGAGGCGCGGTCGAAGGACGGGACGATGATCCCGTATTTCGTCGTGCGGCGCCGCGACCAGAAAGGGCCGGTGCCGGCGCTGCTCTACGGCTATGGCGGCTTTGAAGTGCCGCTGCTGCCGGGCTATGCCGGCATTCGCGGCAAGCTCTGGCTGGACAGGGGTAACGCCTATATCCAAGCCAACATCCGTGGCGGTGGCGAGTTCGGTCCGGCCTGGCACCAGGCGGCGCTCAAGGGCAAGCGCCAGAACGCCTTCGACGATTTCGCGGCGGTGGCCGAGGATGTGGTCAAGCGCGGCATCACCACGGCGGCGCAGCTCGGCATCCAGGGCGGCTCGAATGGCGGCCTGCTCACCGGCACGTCGCTGACGCAGCGGCCGGAGCTGTTCGGCGCCGTCATCATCGACGTGCCGCTGCTCGACATGCTGCGCTACACCGAACTGCCGCCCGGCGCTTCCTGGATCGCCGAATATGGCGACCCGTCGAAGCCGGAGGAGGCGGCCTGGCTCGGCGCCTATTCGCCGTACCAGCATGTCGCGGCCGACACCGCCTATCCGCCCGTGCTGCTGATGACCTCGACCGCCGACGACCGCGTCCATCCCGGGCATGCCCGCAAGATGGCGGCGCGGCTGCAGGAGACAGGTCACGACCGGACGCTGTTCTTCGAGGAAACCGAAGGCGGCCATGGCGGACGCGGCGACCGCCGGCCGCAAGCGGCGCAGACGGCGATGCGCTATATGTTCCTGCAGCGTGCGCTTGGCGGCGTCGCCTGACGGCTTGAATTTTAGGGCTCGGGCGGCATAAGCTGCCGCCATGATCCGCTTCAGCACATCAGGCGCCTTCGGGGTCGCGGTGACGCCGTCACCGCGCACGCTGCGCGCCGAGCTTTTGCGGCTGTGCGCCCGCATCGGCTATTCGCCGCCTGCCTTCCTCTGACGAATCCGCCCCCGGCTGTCGCCGGATTGATTCAAGAGGAAAGATCAAATCCATGACTTATCAGAACTATTCGCTGAAGCAGCTTCAGCAGATCGACGCCGCGCACCATCTTCACCCGTTCACCGACCACAAGGAACTGCGTGAGACGGGTTCCCGCATCATCACCCATGCCAACGGCCCGTTCATCTACGATGCCGACGGCACCGAAATCCTCGACGGCATGGCCGGCCTGTGGTGCGTCAATGTCGGCTATGGCCGCGACGAGCTGGCCGAGGCGGCTTACGCGCAGATGAAGGAGCTGCCTTACTACAACTCCTTCTTCAAATGCTCGACGCCGACACCGGTGCTGTTGTCGAAGAAGCTGGCGGAGCTGGCGCCGAAGCATGTCAGCCAGGTCTTCTACGGCTCGTCCGGTTCGGAGGCCAACGATACGGCGCTCAGGCTCGTCCGTCATTATTGGGCGCTCGAAGGCAAGCCCGAGAAGAACCGCATCATCTCGCGCAAGTCGGCCTATCACGGCTCGACGATCGCCGGCACCTCGCTCGGCGGCATGGAGCCGATGCACAAGCAGCTTGGCGGCGCCGTGCCCAACATCGTCCATGTGATGATGCCTTATGCCTATGAGCTGGCGCTGCCCGGCGAAAGCGACCATGATTTCGGCATCCGCGCGGCGAAGGCGGTCGAGGACGCGATCCTCGAGGCCGGCGCCGACAAGGTCGCCGCCTTCATCGGCGAGCCGGTGATGGGCGCCGGCGGGGTGAAGATCCCGCCGATGAGCTACTGGCCGGAAGTGGAGCGCATCTGCCGCAAATACGACGTGCTGTTGATGCTGGACGAGGTCATCACCGGCTATGGCCGCACCGGCGAGTGGTTCGCGGCCCAGACTTTTGGGGTCGAGCCCGACACCGTCACCACCGCCAAGGCGCTGACCTCGGGCTACCAGCCGCTGTCGGCGCTGCTGGTCGGCGACCGTGTGGCCAAGACGCTGGTCGAGAAGGGCAGCGAATTCTATCACGGCTACACCTATTCCGGTCATCCGGTGGCCTGCGCTGTGGCGCTGAAGAACCTCGAGATCATCGAGAAGGAGGGGCTGGTCGAGCGCGTCAGGAACGACACCGGTCCCTATTTCGCGCAGGCGCTGCAGGAGCGGATCGCAGGCCACAGGCTGGTCGGCGAGGTGCGCTCGATCGGCCTGATGGGCGCGATCGAGATCGTCAAGGACAAGGCGACCAAGGAACGCTATCTGCCGTCGGGAAGTGCCGCGGTCGTGGTGCGCGACCATGCGATCGCGAACGGCATGATGCTGCGAGCCACCGGCGACACGATGATTCTCTCGCCGCCGCTGATCTGGACGCGCGATACGATCGACATGGCCTGCGAACGTATCGCCAAGGCGCTCGATCTCGCTGACGCGGACTTGCGCAAGCGCTGAGCGAATATTCTCCGGGCGCTCCCTGGTTGGGCGCCCGGTCCATTCCTGCATATCTCGCGTGCTATCCTGTAAAAGCAAAAACCGCGTCCCGGCGGGAACGCGGCTCTGCCAGATACGCATGGCGTTTCGCGACAAGAGTACTTGCGAAACTTACGGGCTCCGGTACGCGAGACCTGATCCGGAGCGCCGGGCGGACGCGATGTCCGCCTCGCAATCCGTTTTAAAGGCACATCGTTACCGGTGAGTTATCGAGACCTTAAGCAAATCTAAATTTGCCGGCTTTGTGTCGAGAAAATGCGCTAATAACCGTTCGAAAGCAGCCGCTTAGCTTTTATCGCCCCGCAGGAAATTAATAATGCCGGAAAAATCGACGCCGGCATGCCCCTGCGCGTTGAACAAGGCATAGAGCTGCGTGGCTTCTGCGCCGAGCGGGGTCACGGCGCCGGCGCTCTGCGCTGCTTCCTGCGACAATTTCAGGTCTTTCAGCATGAGCGCGGCGGCGAAGCCCGGCTTGTAGTCGCGGTTGGCTGGCGATGCCGGGACGGGGCCGGGCACCGGGCAATAGGTGGTCAGCGACCAGCATTGGCCCGACGAAGTCGAGGCGACATCGTACAACGCCTGGTGCGACAGGCCGAGCTTTTCTGCCAGCACAAAGGCCTCGGCGACGCCGATCATCGAGATGCCGAGGATCATGTTGTTGCAGATCTTGGCAGCCTGGCCGGCGCCGTCGCCGCCGCAATGGACGACGCGCCCTGCCATCGGCTTCAGGATCGGTTCGGCGGCGGCGAAGGCCTCGTTCGAGCCGCCGGCCATGAAGGTGAGGGTGCCGGCCGTGGCGCCGCCCGTACCGCCGGAGACGGGGGCATCGATCGATGGAAGGCCATGCTTCGCGGCAATCGCATGCGCCTTGCGCGCCGATTCGACATCGATGGTGGAGGAATCGATGAACAGCGCGCCTTTCTTTGCTTTGGGCGCGATGTCCTCATAGACCGACAGCACATGCTTGCCGGCAGGCAACATGGTGATGACGACGTCGGCGTCCTTCACCGCCGCGACGGCGTTCGCCATGACGGCAATGCCGTGCTCCTTCGCGACGGTCAGGTTGTCGGGCACAAGGTCGAAACCCAACACCGCATGGCCGGCCTTTACCAGATTGGCGGCCATCGGATTACCCATGTTGCCCAAGCCGATGAAGGCGATGGTGCTCATTGTCTCTCTCCCAAAAGTCTGTTCAGCGGCCGATCAGCGTGCGTGCGATGATGACGCGCATGATCTCGTTGGTGCCTTCGAGGATCTGGTGGACGCGCAGGTCGCGCACCAGCTTCTCGATGCCGTAATCGTGCAGATAGCCGTAGCCGCCATGCAGCTGCAGCGCCTGGTTGGCGATGTCGAAGCCGATATCGGTGACGAAGCGCTTGGCCATGGCCGACCATTTGCCGGCATCGGGCGCCTTGCGGTCGAGCTTGGAAGCGGCGGCATACAAGAAGATGCGGGCCGCCTGCAGTTCCGTCTCCATGTCGGCCAGCCTGAACTGCAGTGCCTGGAACTGGTTGATCTTGGAGCCGAAGGCCTTGCGCTCGGCCGTATAGGCAAGCGCCTTGTCGAGCGCCGACTGCGCGCCGCCGAGCGAACAGGCGGCAATGTTCAACCGGCCGCCGTCGAGCCCGGCCATGGCGATGCCGAAGCCGGCGCCTTCCGTGGCAAGCAGGTTCTCGGCCGGCACCTTGCAATCCTCGAAGATGACCTGACGGGTCGACTGCATGTGCCAGCCCATCTTGTGCTCGTTGGCACCGAAGGAGAGGCCCGGCGCATCCTTCGGCACGACGAAGGTCGAGATACCTTTCGGGCCGTCGCCGCCGGTGCGCGCCATCACGACATAGAGATCGCTGTCGCCGGCGCCGGAAATGAACTGCTTGGCGCCGTTCAAGACATAGTCGCCTCCACTCTTCACCGCACGCGTCTTCAGGGCCGCGGCATCCGATCCGGAGCCAGGCTCGGTCAGGCAATAGCTTGCCAGCCACTCCATCGAGGTCAGCTTCGGCAGGAAGCGATGGCGCTGCTCGTCGCTGCCGAAGCGGTCGATCATCGAGGCCGCCATGTTGTGGATGGAAATGAAGGACGAAAAGGCCGGATCGGCATGGGCGAGCGCCTCGAAGATCAGCACCGCATCCAGCCGCCCGAGCGCCGAGCCGCCGACATCGTCGCGCACATAGATGCCGCCAAGGCCGAGCGGCCCCGTCTCGCGGATCACGTCGGCAGGAAAGTGCTTTGCCTTGTCCCAATCGAGCGCATTGGGCGCGACGCGGTCCGCCGCGAAGGCCTGGGCCATCTCCTGGATGGCGCGCTGTTCCTCGTTGAGTTCGAATTGGCCAGTGCCCGCATCGACTGCCGCGTCCATGACGTGCTCCCTGTCGCTTCAGGCCTTCTGGCCTGTCGTTTTTGGCTTTGCGCGCCGTTCAATCTAGACCAATGATGCCGCCGCGCAACCCGGGCCGTTGAGAACCGGCTGTGCATGGAATGACGAACGGAGCTCTTGCGTGCCGACAATTTTCGATGATTTGCTGGAGCGGTTCCATGCCTATCTCGCCGGCGTCGACAGCGATCTGGTCGCGGGCGAAGTCGCGCGAATCGGCTGGAACATGTCGGCTCGCGCGCTCGAACCTCGCCCGCTTGACTGCCTCGGCTATCTCGATCGCATCGCCGAGCTTGCGCCGGCCGACGCCAGGCCGCTGACGCGGTTCGTTGCCGACCATTGGGGCGCGCTGCGCTGGGGGCAGACCTATACCGCCGTCGATTTCGGGCAGAGCTTCATCGACAACTACGGCTGGCTGGAACTGTTCGGCACGCGCGGGCATTTCGTCAATGAAGAGGTCGCCGCCGGCCTGCTGATCCTCGGGCCCAACATCGTTTATCCCGACCATCACCACATCGCCGAGGAGATCTACATCCCGCTGACCGGCGGCGCGGAATGGCGGATGGGCGAGCGGAGCTTTCATACGCGCGATGCTGGCGAGGTCATTCACCACGCGTCGAATGTCAGCCACGCCATGCGCACCGGCAAGGAGCCGCTGATGGCGCTCTATCTCTGGCGCGGCGGACCGCTGGCGCAGAAATCGACGATCGGCCCGATGATCGACTTGAGAGGCAGGGGCTGATGGCAAAAGCGATCATGCTGCAAGGCACCGGTTCCGATGTCGGCAAGACGGTGCTGGTGGCGGGACTTTGCCGCGCCGCGAAAAATCGTGGGCTGAAGGTCCGGCCGTTCAAGCCGCAGAACATGTCGAACAATGCCGCTGTCGCCGATATCCCCGGCGACAACAGCGCCGGCGAAGGCGAGATCGGCCGCGGGCAATGGCTGCAGGCGCTGGCCTGTGGGGTGAGGCCGACGGTGCATATGAACCCGGTGCTGCTCAAGCCGCAGAGCGATATCGGCTCGCAGGTGGTGGTGCAGGGCAAGGTTTATGGCGAGGCGCGGGCGCGCGACTACCAGGCGATGAAGGCCGGGCTGATGGATGCGGTGCTCGATTCCTGGGCGAAGGTGGGCGAGGGCGCTGACCTGATCATCGTCGAGGGTGCAGGCTCGCCCGCCGAGATCAACCTCAGGAGCCGCGACATCGCCAATATGGGTTTTGCCACGCGCGCCAATGTGCCGGTGATCCTGGTCGGCGATATCGACCGCGGCGGCGTCATTGCCTCCGTCGCCGGCACGCATCTCATCCTGCCGGAGGAAGACCGGCGCATGATCGCCGGCTATCTGATCAACAAGTTCCGCGGCGATGTTTCGTTGTTCGACGACGGAATTAGCGCAATCGAAAAGTTCACAGGCTGGCGCTTCTTCGGCGTGGTGCCGTGGCTGAAGGCGGCCGGCCGGTTGCCTTCGGAGGATTCGGTCGTGCTCGAGCGCCTCGCTTCCGGCGAGAAGCGGGCGCTGAAGGTGGCGGTGCCGATGCTGGCGCGCATCGCCAATTTCGACGATCTCGATCCGCTGAAGGCGGAGCCGCAGGTCGAGGTGGTGTTCGTGCCGCCGGGCAAGAAACTGCCGGAGGATGCCGGGCTGGTCGTTATCCCCGGTTCGAAATCGACGATCGGCGATCTCCTAAAATTCCGCGAGAATGGTTGGGATCGCGATCTTCTCGCGCATCGTAAGCGCGGCGGCCATGTCGTCGGCATCTGCGGCGGCTACCAGATGCTCGGCCGCATGGTGCGCGATCCGGATGGCATCGAAGGCAGCGTGACCGAGGCCGAGGGCCTTGGCCTGCTCGACATCGAAACGGTGATGGAGCCGGAAAAGACCGTGCGCAATTCCAGCGCGCAGTCGCTGCAGTTCGGCCTGCCGCTCGAAGGCTACGAGATCCATCTCGGCCGCACCACCGGCCCGGACACGGCGCGTCCGTCGACGATCCTCAACGGCGCCGAGGATGGCGCCGTCTCCGCCGACGGCAAGGTGATCGGCACCTATCTGCACGGGCTGTTTTCCGCCGACGCCTTTCGCGCCGCCTACCTTGAGAGCCTTGGTGTCAGGGGAGGCGGCCTCGACTATCGCGCGGACGTCGAGAAGGCGCTGGACGAGGTCGCGGCCGAGCTGGAAGCCCATCTCGACTGCGATGCGATTTTCGGACTGGCGCGCTGACTACGCCTTCTCGCCCGCCTTCGGCCAATAGGTGCCGAAGGACCAGACATTGCCTTCCGGGTCGAGGCAGATGAACTCGCGGCTGCCATAGTCCCGGTCGACCAGTTCCTGGATGATTTTCGCGCCGGCCTTCTTGGCCTTGGCATAGGCGGCGTCGGCGTCATCGATGGCGATGTAGATCGACTTGCCGCCGCCTCCGCCGGGCTCGCCCACCATCTTGCCGTAATCGTCATCGCGTGCAGTACCCAGCATGATCATCGAGGACCCGAAAGTGAGCTCGGCGTGGTGGACGATATCGCCCTCGCCATAGCGGGCGCGGACCTCGAAGCCGAAGGCCTCGCTGAGCCAGTCGATCATCTTGGCGGCGTTTCTGTAGCGAAGAGCCGGATAGAGGCGGGGTGCTTCGTTTGCTGTCGGCATGACAATCTCCCTGTGTCGGTTGATGAATGCCAGTCTGTGCGAAGGCGGCTACCGCGTCTTGAAGAAATGTTACCTCGTCTGGGTCTTACATCGACGCCGCGAGCGCCGTCGGCGTTTCGCCGGCAAGCTGGTGGAACTCGCGCACCAGATGCGCCTGATCGGCATAGCCGCAGTCGGCGGCGATACCGGCCCAGTCATCGTCCTGCTGCTTCGACAGGGAAAGCGCGCGATTGAAGCGCACGATGCGGGACAAGGTCTTCGGGCCCATGCCGATCGCGTCGGTGAACTTTGCCGCCAGATGCTTGCGGCTCCAGCCGATCTCACCGGCGAGCGTCGAAATGCGGGTGCGACCGCCCGACGTGACGACCGTCCTGTAGGCCCAGGCGATTTCGGGCGGAAGCCCATTCGCTTCCGCGAGGCGGCCGGCGATAAAGCCTTCGGTAATGTCGAAGCGCTTGTACCAATCCGATGCCTCGCCGAGTTGTTCGCGCAGCGCGATGCCGTCAAAGCCCAGCGCGTCATCCAACCCGACCATGCGATCCCGCAGCTCGCTCATCGGCAGGCCGAAGAATTGCCTGGCGCCGAGCGGCGTGAAATTGACCTGGACGCAGCAGGCGCCGCCGAAGGATTCGATCATGACCGGCCCGGCATAGAGGCCGGCGGCGAAACTGGCGTAGCGGTCATTGTCGCCGGGGCTGTGGCCAAGCCCGATGGCAAAGGCTTCGGCAAAGCTGATCACCAGCGGCACGGTCAGCGAGGCGTACTCGACGATGCGAAAATGGCCGGGCCAAATTTCGCTGTAGCCGCAAATATCCGTGACGATGCCTGCGAGCGAGGCTGCGGGCTTGCGCCGCACCATCTCGAAATGGAGGGCGGGAGAGCGATTATCCTGTCGATGGCGCTCTGTCTCGTCGGACATGGCCCGAGCCTAACAGACCGCGTCCTCAAATCAAAAGCGCCCGGCGGGGCCGGGCGCTCCGAGTTGCCCGAGAATGCTGTTAGCGGTTTACGCAATTCCGGACGGAAAACCGCTGCACACTTTTCCTGGAATTGCTTTAGGCGCCGCGCATCAAACAGCCGGCGGCGAGCACGATATAGGCGATGAGCATGATCCAAACGGACGCAAGGGGAATGAATGCGAGCAGGCCAAGAGCAGCGAGAAGGCCGATGATGGCGATGACCAACGAAATAATGAACACAAGCTGAGTGGGTGCACTGAGATTCATGTCTGGTCCCTCCAACATGATTCGCAACGCGGGAATTCTACCAGCAGTAGCCTTACACACCAATTAGCTGGCGCAAGGGATTGGCGGGGTCGGCTAATAGCTTGATCGCCAGCGCCAGGCAGACCACCACCAGCAGCGGCCTGATCAGCTTCGCGCCGATGCGGATGGCAAGACTCGCGCCGACGCGGGCGCCGATGAACTGCGCCACGCCCATCATGAGGCCGATCTTCCAGTCGATGACGCCGACGGCGGCGAAGACGATGAAGCCGCCGATGTTGGAAGTGAAATTGAGCAGCTTAGTGTGCGCCGTCGCCTTGAGCACGCCATAGCCGGCGAGCGTGACGAAGGCGAGCATGTAGAAGGAGCCGGCACCAGGACCGAAGACGCCGTCATAAAAGCCGACCAGCGGCGGGATGATCAGTCCGAACAGGAAAGGCGACAGCCGCTCGGCGCGGTCGACGTCGCCCATGTTCGGCTTCAGCGCGAAATAGAGCGCGATGGCGATCAGAAGCAGCGGCAGCAGCGCGCGCAGGAAGTCGCCGGGAACGACCGTCGCCAAAAGCGCCCCGACCGCGCCGCCGACAAGCGCCAGCAGCGCCGACGGCAGCTGGCGGCGCAGGTCGACCTGGCCGTTGGCGGCATAGTGGATGGTGGCCGAGCCGGAACCGAACATGCCCTGCAATTTGTTCGTGCCGAGCGCTGCGACCGGCGAGAAGCCGGCGAGCAGCAGCGCCGGGATCGTGATCAGCCCACCACCGCCGGCGATCGAGTCGACGAAACCGGCGGCAAAAGCGGCGGCGATGAGAATGAGGACGGTCTGCAGGGTAAGGTCGATCATCGGGGAGGGATGCCTGGAAGGAAGCCGCAGCTTCCATCACGCTCCACCAGTTTGCGCAAGAGCGATTCCACGCTAACAATCTCGACGGAATCGCAAAGGGGAGCTTGATGGCGATGGCGCTGCTCGACCAGATACGTTCGATCTTCGACGGTGACCCGGGGGTGCGCAAGGTGGCGGACGATCCGGTGCTGTCGGCGGAATTGCTCATGCTGTTCCGCATGATCCTGGCCGACGGCTCGGTCTCGGAGAGCGAGATGGTCGTCTTCCGGCGCATCTGCAAGGAAGCGTTCGGCATTCCGGAAAGCAGCATCGATAGCGTCATCGAATATCTCAACGATTTTGGCTACGAGACCAACGGCTCGCAGGCGATTGCGCTGTTTCGCGACCTCGATGTCGAGCGCCGGAAACTGCTTGCGCGCCATATGGCCGAGATCGCCAAGGCCGATGCCAAGCTGGCGGAGAGCGAGGTGAAGCTGCTGCGCCGCACGCTCGACCTTCTCGACATCAGCCCCGTCGATTTGGTCAAGCCGGAGAGCTGAACTACCCCTGTTCCTGCATTTTGCGCGCGATGGCGCGGTGAAGGTCGGGCGCGGCCGCGATCAGCGCTTGCGCCGCCTCCGAGCGCGGATGGTCGAGCACGTCGGTGGCGCGGCCGCGCTCGACGATCTTGCCTTCATGCATGACCAGCACCTCGTCCGCCATGGCGCGGGCGACCGTCAGGTCATGGGTGATGAAGAGATAGGCGATGCCGAGCTTCTGGTTGAGCTCGGCGAAAAGGTCGAGGATCTGGGCGCGGATCGAGACGTCCAGCGCCGAGACCGGCTCGTCGGCGACGACCAGCTTCGGGCGGGTAATGATGGCGCGTGCGATCGACAGGCGCTGGCGCTGGCCGCCCGAGAATTCATGCGGGTATTTGTCCATGTCGCGCGGTCCGAGCCCGACCTCATGCAGCGCATGCGCGACCATCTCGCGGCGCTCGGCCTTTGCCGGCTGCTTTTCGAGAAGATGCAGCGGCTCGGCCACCAGCTTCTCCACCTTCTGGCGCGGGTCAAAAGAGCCGTAAGGATCCTGGAACACCACCTGCATGTCGCGCCGGGCCGGCTTCAGCGCGGACTCCGGTCTGCCCGTGATGGCCTCGCCGCGAAAGCGGATCGTGCCGGCCGTCGGCTTGTCCAAGGCCAGGATCATGCGGGCAAGCGTGGACTTGCCGCAGCCCGAGCGGCCGACCAGCGCCACCGATTGGGCGGGCTCGATGGCGAGCGAGACATCGTCGACGGCTCGTATCGGCTGCGCCGGCCGGAACAGGGATTTGCGTCGCCCAGGATAGTCCCGGCCGACGTTCTCGACTTCGAGCAAGGGTTTTGCCGAGCCGGCAAGGTGCGGTTTCGGGCGTGCCGGCACATGCATGGAGGCCAGCGCCAGCTCGCGCGTGTAGGGATGCTGTTGCTCCGACAGCGTGCGGGCGGTGTCGCCGGCATCGGTTACCTCGCCACGGCGCAGGATGGTCAGGCGATCGGCCATCTCGGTCACCACGGCGAGGTCGTGCGAGATGAGCAGCAGGCCCATGCGGTTTTCGCGCACGAGATCACGCAACAAGTCCAGGATCTGGGCCTGCAGCACCACGTCGAGCGCTGTCGTCGGCTCGTCGGCGATCAACAGCTTCGGCTTCAGCGCGCAGGCGATGGCGATGACGACGCGCTGGCGCTGGCCGCCGGAGAGCTCATGCGGGTAGCGCGACAGTGGGAATTTGGCCTCCGGCAATCCGACGCGGTCGAGGATTTTTCGGGCGCGCTCCTCTGCCTCGGCGCGGCCGGCCTTGGTGTGCCAGCGGATGCCTTCGGCGACCTGCTCGCCGATGGTCTTGACCGGGTTGAGCGCGGTCATCGGCTCCTGGAAGACCATGCCGACATCGTCGCCGCGCAAGGCGCACATCTGATCCTCGGTCGCGCCGAGGATGTCGATGCCGTTAAAGGCGACGCGGCCTTCGGTGCGCGCCAGATGCGGCAGAAGCCGCATGACCGTCAATGCCGTCATCGACTTGCCGGAGCCGGATTCGCCGACCAGGCCGACGACCTCGCCCGGCGCGATCGTCAGCTCGACGCCTTTCAGGATCGGCGTGGCGCCGATGGCCAGCGACAGGTTCTCGATCTCGAGCAGGCTCATCGGCGCCGCCGCGATTTCGGATCGAGGATGTCGGCGAGGCCATCGCCGAGCAGGTTCAACCCGAGCACGGTGATGACGATGGCCATGCCAGGAAAGATCGCCATCCAGGGCGCGGTCACCACGCGTGTCTGCGCGTCGAACAGCATGCGGCCCCAGCTCGGCATCGGCGGCTGGGCGCCGAGGCCGACATAGGAAAGCCCGGCCTCGGCGAGGATGCCCAGCGCGAACTGGATCGTGCCCTGGACCAACAGCAGCGTCGCGATGTTGGGCAATATGTGCTCGATGCTGATGCGCGTCATGCCCTTGCCGGCGGCGCGCGCGGCGAGGATGAATTCGCGCGGCCAGATGGCTAAAGCGCCGGCCCGCGCCACACGGGCGAAGACCGGGATGTTGAAGATGCCGATGGCAATGATGGCGTTGACGGCGCCCGGGCCGAAGATCGCGGTGATCATGATCGCCGAAAGCAAGGCCGGGAAGGCGAAGACGAGATCGTTAACGCGCATCAGCGCCTCGTCGGCTATTCCGCCGCGCGCCGCCGCGAAGGCGCCGAGCGGCACGCCGATGCCCATGCCGATGCCGACCGCGACCAGCGCCACGGCGATCGAATTGCGGGCGCCGACCATGATCATCGACAGGATGTCGCGGCCGAAATGGTCGGTGCCGAACCAGTGCGCCCAGGAGGGCGCCTGCGTCTTATCGGCGATCACCAGCTTTGTGACGTCGTCGGGCGTCCAGATGAAGGAGAGAAGCGCGACCGCCACGACCAGCAGCGTGATGACCAATCCGATCAGGAAAGAGCGGTTGCCGAAAGCCTTGGCCAGCACGCCGGCAAGGGTTTCCTCGGGCAGGTCGACGCGCATGGTCATTGCCGGCCTCTGAGGCGCGGGTCGACGATGGCGTAGGAGAAATCGACGAGGAGGTTGATGAGGATCACGGCGGCGACCAGCAGCATGACGATGCTCTCGACCACGATCAGGTCGCGCTGGGTGATGGCCTGGAAGATCAGCCGCCCGAGGCCAGGCAGGTAGAAGACATTCTCGATGATGATGGTGCCGGCAAGCAGGAAGGCGAATTGCAAGCCGAGAATGGTAAGCACCGGGATCATCGCGTTGCGCAGCGCGTGGCGCCACAGCACGGCGCGATAGGGCAGGCCCTTGGCGCGCGCGGTGCGGATATAGTCTTCGTTGAGCACCTCGATCAGCGCCGAGCGGGCGACGCGCGCCAGGATCGCCGCCTGCGGCAGCGCAAGTGCTACGGCCGGCAACAGCAGGGATTTCAGCGCCGTCCAGATGCCGGCGCTCCAACCGGGGAAACCGCCGGCGGGCACCAGATGCAGCCAGACGGCGAAGAGGTAGATCAGCATCAGCGCGAACCAGAAATTCGGCACGGCGACGCCGAGCTGGGCGGCGCCCATGGCAAGCGTGTCGCCCGCGCGACCTTGGCGGCTGGCGGAGAACACGCCGACGGGAATAGCGATGATGGTCGAAAGCGTCAGCGCGATCAGCGCCAGCGGCAAGGAGACGCCGACGCGTTCGCGCACCAGGTCGATGACAGGCACCGAATAGGTGTAGGAGCGGCCGAAGTCGAGGCTGAGCAAGCCGGCCGCCCAGTGCAGGTAGCGCAGCACCAGCGGCGCGTTCAGCCCCATCTGATCGCGCAGCACTTCGACCTGGTCGGCGCTGGCATTCATGCCAAGCATCAGGCGCGCCGGGTCGCCGGGCAGGATTTCCATGACCGCGAACACCACGATCGAGGCCAGCACCAGGGTGAGGGCCGCGATGATGAGGCGTTTGAGGAGGTAGGCGGTCATGGGAGGCCGAAGATCGCGTGTCCGCGTGTGAAGGCGGCTGGATCAAAGCCGAGTTCCCGCCAACCCCCCTCTGCCCTGCCGGGCATCTCCCCCGCAAGGGGGGAGATTTGCAGCTTCGCCCACGGGGCTCTTCCCGCAACGTCGGCGATTGGCGAAAGCGCGAATGAAAGCTCAATCTCCCCTCTTGTGGGGGAGATGTCCGGCAGGACAGAGGGGGGTGTGACGGAGCGCAAGTTTCGCCCTTGGCTGGCGAGCCTCAATCCGTCCACTTCACCTTGGTCAGATCGTTGGCCGGGATCGGCGCGTTCTCCCACAGGCCTTGCAGCTTGGCGTCCCAGACACCAACCTTCGGCAATTCGTAGAGGAAGCCTACCACGGCGTCGTCGGCGAGGATCTTCTGTGCCTGAGCATACAATTCCTTGCGCTTGGCCTCGTCCGACGTCAGCTCCAGATCGGCGATCACCTTGTCGAAGGTCGGATTGTCGTAGTTGAAGTAATAGTCCTTGCGCGAATAGATATCGATGTCGTTCGGCTCCGTGTGCGAGACGATGGTGAGGTCGTAGTCCTTCTTGGTGAAGACCTGGTCCAGCCATTGCGCCCACTCGACCGGGATGATCTCGAGATTTATGCCGACGTCGCGCAGCTGCGATGCGATGATCTCGCCGCCGAGCCGGGCATAGGACGGCGGCGGCAGTTTCAGCGTCGCCTTGAAGCCGTTCTCGAGGCCCGCCTCCTTCAGCAGCTCCTTGGCCTTGGCCACATCGTGCGGGTAACGGCCGGTGAGGTCGACATAGTATTTGTTGGTCGGCGACATATGCGAGCCGATCGGCAGGCCGAGGCCGGCCGACGCGCCGTCGATGATCGCCTTGCGGTCAAGCGCGTAGGAGATCGCCCGGCGCACCTGCAATTTATCGAAAGGCGGCTTCTTGTTGTTGATTGAAAGGATCGTTTCGCCTTCGGTCGAACCGACCACGACCTTGAAGCGCGGGTCGTCCTTGACCTGGGAGACGCTGTCCGGATCGAAGAAGGGGAAGGCCTGGATATCGCCGGAAAGCAGTGCCGGCACGGCAGCCGCGGCGTCCGGCACGATGCGGAACTCGACCTTGTCGAGGAACACCGGAGCGCCCCAATAGCCGTCCGATTTCACTAGGGTGATCGACGAGCCCTTGGCCCAGTTCTGGAACTTGAAGGGGCCGGTGCCGATCGGCTTTTCCTTGTTGGTGTCGGCCGACTTCGGCGACACGATCACCGCGTCGCCCCAGCCCATATTGTAGAGGAAGGAACCTTGCGGATGGGTCAGCGTGACCTTCACGGTCGCAGGGTCGACCACCTCGACCTTGTCGATGGCGGCGAAAAGCTGCTTTTGCGCGTTGACTGAATCTTTTGCGCGGGCGCGGTCGAGCGAGAATTTCACGTCATCGGCGCTGAAATCCGCGCCGTCATGGAATTTCACGCCGGTGTGCAGCTTGAACGTATAGACCTTGCCGTCATCCGAAATGGTCCAGCTTTCGGCGAGATCGGGCAGCACCTCGCTGTTCGGACCGATGCGGGTCAGGCCCTCGAAGACGTTGGCGTAGGTAACTTCCCTGATCGCCGCGGCGGCGCCGGCCGTCGGGTCGAGATGCGGGGGTTCGAGCGGAATGCCGATGACCAGATCGGTGCGCGCGGCAAAGGCCGAGGTGGCGGCGGCAAGCGACAGCACAGCCGCGGCCAGGATGGTCTTCCACAGTTTCATCGCTGAACTCCCATTGCTCAAACCTGCTCAAGCCGGCGGATAGAAGCGTGATTTCGCGTGCGAGTAAATTGCGTTTCGTGCTGCCGTGTCCCGTCGCGGGAAATGTTTTTCCCAACATCGGCCCCGATCAGTCCGCGGTACCTCTCAGCAAGATATTGAGTCCGATCGCCATCACCTTGGCCGATTCCACCATGTCGGCGATGCCCACCCATTCGTCCGGCCTATGCGCAAGGTCGAGAATGCCCGGGCCGTAGGCGATGCAGTCGTAGAGGTGGCCGATGCGCGCGACGTGCTTCTGGTCGTAGGTGCCGGGAGAGATCACGTAGTCGGGCTCGCGGTCGAACACCTCCATGATGCCTTTGGCGACCGCCTTCACCACCGGTGCGTCGCGCTCGGTCATCAGCGGCAGCACCTCCATCAGGTCGCGGATCTCGTAGTCGAATTTCTTCCGCTCACGCTTCAGCCGTTCGAGGATGCCGGTGACCTCGCCCTTGACGGTGGCGATGTCCTCCTCGAGCAGGAAGCGCCGGTCGATGGTGAGCCGGCAGGAATCCGGCACGTTGGGCGAGGGAAGCCCCGGCCGGAAATCCTCGGTCTGGCCGCCATGGATGGAATTGATGTTCATGGTCGAGCGCCTGGCGCCTTCCGGCACCACCGGCATGCGCGTCATCTTGCGGTCGAGGGCCGGGAACAGCTCGTCCTCGAAGGCCTGCAGCACGGCGCCCATGTGGCGCACCGCATTGTCGCCGAGGAACGGCATCGAGCCATGCGCGATCTCGCCCTTGGTCTCGATCTCGGCCCACCACACGCCGCGATGGCCAAGGCAGATGCGATCCTTGTTCAGCGGCTCGGGGATGATGACGTGATCGACCTTCGGCTTCGAGAAATAGCCCAGCCTGGCCAGATGGGCGACACCGCCGAAACCGCCCGATTCCTCGTCCGCCGTGCCCGATATCTCGATGGCGCCGGGGAAATCCGGATAGACTTGCATGAAGGCCTCGACGGCGATGACCGAGGCTGCCAGGCCGCCCTTCATGTCGCAGGCGCCGCGGCCATAGACCCTGCCGTCCTTCACCACGCCAGCAAAGGGATCGACGGTCCAGCCGTCGCCGGCCTCGACCACGTCGATATGCGAGTTGAAGTGCACGCAAGGGCCGGGCGAGCGGCCGTCGAAGCGGGCGACGATGTTGACGCGCGGGTAGCGGTCGCTGTCGCCGGGCGCGCCTTCGGCCCGGATGAACTCGGTTTCGAAGCCCAGTTTCCTGAGGCGCGCGCCAAGGAACTCGGCGCATGGCCGGTAGGCTTCGCCCGGCGGATTGACGGTCGGGAAGCGGATCAGCTCCGTGGTCAGCGAAACGAGGTCGCCGGTCCGGTCCTCGACCGCCTTGAGAAGTCGTTCATTCATGCGGCGGATTGAAGAAGGAACGCAGCACTTTTGCAAGCAACCAGTCGCTCATTGCCACACGACGATCTGCGCATGGCCCAACGCCCCGCCTAAACTCCAGAGGGTGCGTGTCGCAGCGGCAACTATACCGGGAAATCGTTCAAATTCGCCGCATTGGATTGGCGGATTCGTCAAGGAGTGTGTGGTACTTAACGCACCTGCCGGCAAAAAAATGGAAAACCGCGTGGATGGCAGGGGGCAATCAAAGGGGTTTGATCGCATGAAAAAGTTCGTTCTCATGGCAACCGTGCTGGCAACCGCGTTGTTCGGCATGTCTATCGCAAGCCGGGCGGCCACGCTTGTCGCCAATATCGACGTCTCGACACAGACCATGACCGTCAGCAAATACGGCCAGGTGATGTACCGCTGGAGCGTGTCGACCGCGCGCAAGGGCTACTTCACGCCGCGCGGCAGCTACCGGCCGCAATGGACAGCCCGGATGTGGTATTCGCGCAAGTACGACAACTCGCCGATGCCCTATTCGGTGTTCTTCCATGGCGGCTATGCCATTCACGGGACGGGCGCGGTAAGGTATCTTGGCCGGCCGGCCTCGCATGGCTGCGTGCGTCTGCACACGGCCAATGCCGCGACCTTCTACGCGATGGTCAAGGAAGCCGGCTTCGGCAACACGCGGATCCTCGTGACCAACTGACCTGGTGCATTTCACCCGTTTCACGGAAACGGCGAAACGCCCTATCTCTTTGTTTTTACGCAATTCCGGACGGAAGGCTACGGCGAAGTCGCCGAGCCTAACCGCTCACACTTTTCCTGGAATTGCTCTAAAGGCCGGCTGTCGCCTTCGACTGTCCGCGCTTGCGGCGGCGGCCGCTGATTTCCCAGCGCTTGTGGAACCACATCCACTGGCCGGGGTCCTCACGTACCCAGCGCTCGACCACATCGGTCAGCAGCTGGGTTGTGGCGCTGACGTCGACGCTGCCGCCTTCGGTGCGCGGCAAGACCAGCTTGTCCTCGATTTCCAGACGGAATCGGTTGCCTGGCAGCCTGACGCAGCGGGCGGGGTAGACATCGCAGTCGTAGTGGCGGGCCAGCATGCCGAGCATCGGGTTGCTCTGGCACGGGCGGCCGAAGAAGGTCGTGTCCACGCCGCCCGAGAATTTCTGATCGACCAGCACGCCGATATTGCCGCCCTTTTCCAGGATGCCGGCAAGGGCGAAGGACGCGCCGGTGGAGGAGGGCAGCAGGGCGCCCATCGAAGAGCGGCGCGTCGAGTGGATGTAGTCGGCGAGATAGGGGTTGTTCGGCGGGCGGAATAGCGCCGTTATGTTCATGCCGAACGTGGCGGCCGCCACCGGCAGCAGCTCGAAGTTGCCGAGATGGCCGGTGAACAGGATGTGCGGCTTCTTCTCGCCGGCGATCTCGACGAAATGTTCGACGCCGCGCACTTCGACCCGCCCCGGCTTCGAGGCGTCCGGATCGAAGTCGAACAGCGCGTCGAGGAAGATGTATTCGGCGGCAAGGCGGGCCATGTTACCCCACATGTCCCGGGCAATGGCTTCGATCTCGGCGTCGCTCTTTTCAGGATAGGCAAGGCGCAGGTTGTTGACCGCGACGCGGTGGCGTCCGACCAGCGGGCCGATGCGGCGGGTGACGCGGTCGGCGAAATTGAGCGCGCTGTCCGGCGGCAGCAGGCGCAGCAGCGAGAGCAGCACGATGGCAAGCCTGGCGACCAGCCAGTGCTCCATCTGGCGCAGCCGCAGGCCGTAGCGGAACATGAAGTCCCGGCGGGCTTTCCTGAAAGCGTTGCCGACCATCCGCCTTTCCTGGAACTGCCTTAGGAAACGCGCAGGATGATCTTGCCGAAGACGTCACGGCCTTCCATGCGCTTCAGCGCGGCATCGATGTCGTCGAAGCCGACCTCGGTGTCGATGACCGGGGCAACGAGCCCCGCCGCCATCTTCTGCATGGCATTGGCCATGTTTTCCATGCGGCAGCCGAAGGAGCCAAGCAGCTTCAGCTGCTGCTGGAAGAGCTGCATCAGGTTGACCTGCGTCGACACGCCGGAGGTCGAGCCGCAGGTGACGAGGCGGCCGCCGCGCTTCAGGCACAGCATCGAGCCGGCGAAGGTGTCGGCGCCGACATGCTCGAACACGACGTCGACGCCTTTCTTCTTCGTCAGCTTGCGCACGACGCCTTCGAAGCGGTCCTCGCGGTAGTTGATGACGTGATCGGCGCCAAGCGCCCTGGCCTTGTCGACCTTGTCGTTCGAGCCGACCGTGGTGATCACCATGCAGCCCATCCGCTTCGCCAGCTGGATGGCGGCGGAACCGATGCCGGAACCGCCGGCATGGACGAGGATGGTTTCGCCGGGTTCCAGCCTGGCATTGTCGAACAGCATGTGCTCGACCGTACCGAAGGTAACCGGAGCGACCGCGGCGCCGATCTCGGTGACGCCGGGCGGCGCGGGCACCAGGAGGCGCGCCGGCAGGTTGATCTTTTCCTGGGCGAAGCCGTCGAGATGGAAGCCGTGGACCCCAGAAACATGCTCGCAGAGATTGTCGCGGCCTTCGCGGCAGGCCCGGCACAGCCCGCAGGTGCGCGCGCCATAGATCGAGACCAACTGTCCGGGCAGCAGGTTGGAGACGCCCGGTCCGACCGTTTCGACCTCGCCGGCGGCCTCGGCGCCGACGACCAGCGGCAGCTTGCGCTTGGCAAAGGCCATGCCGCGCCAGCCCCAGACGTCGATATGGTTGAGCGCCACCGCCTTGATGCGGAGCGTCACTTCGCCCAGCGAAGGCGGCGGTGGAGGCGGCAGGTCCACCGTTTCAAGGCGGCGGTCCTCGATAAGTTGCAATGCGCGCATTTGGCCTGTCGGGTTCTGTCGAGCGGAAAGGTCCGCTTAGACCGGTTCCCGCGCCATGACAAGGCAGGTGTTCTGGCCGCCGAAGCCGAAGGAATTCGACAAAACCGTGCCGACTTCGGCGTTGCGCTTCTTGTTCGGCACGACATCGAGCACGATGGCCGGATCGGGATTGTCGTAATTGATGGTCGGCGGGATGACGCTTTCGCGCATGGTCATCAGCGAGAAGGCGGCCTCCACCGCGCCGGCGGCGGACAATGTGTGGCCTATCATCGACTTGTTCGACGAGATCGGCATCGAGCCGACCCGCTCGCCGAACACCGTCGACAGCGAGAGGTGCTCCATCTTGTCGTTTTCCGGCGTCGAGGTGCCGTGCGCGTTGACGTAGTCGATCTCGTCTTCGCCGAGGCCCGCATCGGCAAGGGCGGCGCGCACCGTGGCGATCGCCGGCGAAGCATCGGGCTTGGAGCGGGTGCGGTGGAAGTCGTCCGCGCGCTCGCCGCAGCCGCGCATGATGCCGAGGATCGTGGCGCCGCGCGCAAGGGCCGCCTCAAGCGATTCCAGCACCAGCGCGCCGGAACCTTCGGCCAGCACGAAGCCGTCGCGGTCCTTGGAGAAGGGCTTTGAGGCCTTCTCGGGAATGTCGTTGTGGGTGGAGAGCGCCGAAAGCAGCGAGAACCGGATCAGCGCCTCGGCGGTCGCCGAGCCGTCGGCGCCGATCGACAGCGCCTTGTCGCACTCGCCACGCCGGATCGCCTCGACGCCGAGCTGGATGGCGGTGGCGCCCGAGGCGCAAGCGGTGGACAAAGTGATCGGCAACCCGCCCGTGCCGAAGCGGTCGGCCAGCCGGTCGGCGATCGAGCCGAACTGCGTGGTTTCGAAGATGTCGAGCTCCTTCAGTCCGCGCGCGACTCGCAGCAGCCTTTCGGCGCCGCCGTCATTCTTGTCGGAATTATAGAGCGAGAAGCGGTCGGCCCAGTCGAGCTCGACCGGCGGCGAGGCCAGGAACAGCGGGCCGCCGAAATCGCCGGAATCGAGGCCCGCTTCCGAGACCGCCTCCTGGGCGGCCGTCTCGGCCAGTTCGTAGGTCAGGTGGCTGGCGCCCTTCGAGCTCGAGGGCAGGAAGTCGACCATGCCGGAAATGCGCGTGTTGAGGTGATCGACCGGAAAACGGGTGATCGGATGGATGCCGGATTTGCCCGAGGTCAGCGCCGACCAATTGTCTTTTTTGCCGACGCCGAGCGAGGTCACCACGCCGATGCCGGTCACGGCGACGATCGGCCGACCCATGTGATCGCGAAGATTGGCCATGCTTTGTCTGCCTCGTTATCGAGCAATTCCACGAAAAGTGTGTAGCGGTTTCCGCCCGGAACTGCGGAAAACCGATCTAAGCGGCTTTAACCAGCCCCAAGCCCTCGAATTGGTGATAGCCGATCGCGGTTGCAAGGACGGAATTCGGCGCGCCTTCGAATGGGCGCTCCACTGTGGCATCGAAGACAGGGTAGCCGGCCTTGCGGTCGACGGCCATCGCCGCGAGCGCAACCGCAAAGGGGAATTGCGCTTCCTTCATATGGCCGGTCAGCGTCGAAAAGGCACGCACGGCCAAAGCTGGGTTGGCGTCGAGCGCCGCTTTTTCGGCCGCGGTGGCGGCGTGGGCGCCGGAGGCGGCGGAAATCGTAAGCAGGTCGCCATCGGGAAGGTGGGCCTGCTTCAACAGCGCGGCAATCTCTGAATTCAGCTCGCCTTGCCGGCGCCTGGCGCGGCCGGAGACGACGGGGCCAAGCTCGGCGTAGATCTTGCGGCCGCGTTTTTCTGCGTGCTCGCGCTGTTCCAGCACCAGGAAGGCGCCGCCTGAACCCGTCACCACGCCGCCGCCTTCGGCGCCCTGGCGTTGCCAGACCGGCTTCCATGGGCCGCGATGCAGGTAACCGGCGAGCTCATAGCCGAGCAGCATGTCGGAATGCTCGGTCTGGAAGGCGCCGCCGACCAGAACATGGGTCGACTGTCCCGAGCGGATGCGCGCGGCCGCCGTCTCGACGGCCGAGACCCCGGCGCCTTCCTCGCCCATGAAGGTGCGCGACGAACCGGTGACCTTGTGGACGATCGAAATGTTGCCGGCGAGCAGGTTGGAGAGCTGGGCGAGGAACAAGGTCGGCCGCAGTTCCGTGGTCAGCTTCTCGTTGAGCAGCACGTCGCGGTCGTTGCGGTTCTCGGAGGCCGCAAGGATGGCGGCGTCGACGGCTTCGTCGCGCTCGCCGCCACCGGCCGCCACCACCATGTCCATCGTGGTGCAAAGCTCGTCATTGCCCTTGATGCCGGCGTCGTCCAGCGCCAGGCCGGCGGCATAGGTGCCGAGCCGCTGCCAGGTTTCCATCTGGCGCTGGTCGCCGCGCTTGGCGATCTGCAGGTTCCAGTCGATCTCCGGCAGGGGATGGATGGTGTAAGGCGCGAAGCGCGCCGCATCGAGCACCGGCTGGAAACCAGGCTGCGTCAGCTTCTGCCAATGCGCGTCGGGGCCTTCTCCCAATGAAGAGACAAGGCCGATGCCGGTGATGACGACGTCGTGAGAACTCATGGGCGGCTGTTGTGGGTCAGCTGGCAGGGCGCGTCAAGACCGCGCCCAAGCCGCTTCAGGCGTTCTTGGCCGCGACCAGCGCGTCGATCTTGGCGCAGAGGTTCTTCATGACGAAGTAGTCGTCGGTCGAAGCCTTGCCGTCATTGACTTCCTGCGTCCACTTCTCCAGCGGCACCTTGATGCCGAATTCCTTATCGATGGCAAAGACGATGTCGAGGAAATCGAGGCTGTCGATGCCGAGATCGTCGATCGTGTGGCTCTCGGGCGTGATGGTGTCGATATCGATCTCGCTGGTGTCGGCAATGATCTTGGCGACTTTCTCGAACGTGGTGGACAAGGGCTCTTCCTTCGGGTTGCGGGCGGAATCTGTCCGCATCTTGCTTTGGGCGCTGTCTAATCGGTTTTTCCCGGCAGGAAAAGGCCTGATGCGCCGGGGGCAGATGGGTAGGGGGCCGGGGAAACGCAAGAAGGGCCGCCGGTCGAACCGGAGGCCCTTCCCGTTTGACGTCACATAAGCTTTCCATTTCGATGCATGTCGTTGTCCCAAAAACCGGAAACCCACTTTTGGGCGACATGCATCAGTCACGGAGCTTGACGAGGTCGTTGAGCAGCCCACCCGTCCCGTTGTGGACGGTGAGCCGTTCGACCTTGCCGGCGATGGCTTCGAGAGCCTCGAGCTCCTTCAGCCGCAGCATCACCGGGTTCTCGGCCATCACCTTGGCCGTGTTGAGCAGCGAACGCGTGGCGTTCGTCTCCTCGCGGCGCCGGATGACGTTAGCCTCGGCCTGCTTCTCGGCCGCGACCACCTGGTTGAGGATCTCGCGCATATCGCCCGGCAGGATCACATCCTTGAGGGCGATATCGCTGACCTCGACGCCGATCGCGGCCATGTCTTCGCGCACCTTGGCCGCCGCGTCCTCGTCGACCATCACCTTCTTGTCGAGGATCTGGTCGAGCGTGAGCGCGCCGAGCGTCTTGCGGAAGGCATACTGCAGGGCGCGGTAGAGGGCTTCGGAAAAGTCCTTCACCGTGCTCACCGCCTTGGCCGGATCGACGACCCGGTATTCGGCGGCGATGTTGACGCGGATCGTCACACGATCCCTGGTCAGCATTTCCTGCCCGGCGACATCGAGCGACTGGCGCTTGATGTCGACGACCTTCACCTGGACCATGCGGCCGACATTCCAGAAGGCGTGCACGCCCGCTTCAAGCGTGCGGGCGAAGACGCCGTCCACGAAGAGCAGCCCGACCTGACCGTCCATGACCGGATAGACGGACATCAGCTCCGCCTTCCTGGCCTGGCCAAGCCGGCGCATGACCGCCGGATCGATGGCGAGATCGGCCAAAGTGTCGATCGTCGTCACCTTCCACGGGCCGGTATCCGTCCAGAGCACGAGCTTGCGGTCCGGCGCCAGCACGGCATGGAGGCTGCCGTCACGCTCGATGACGGCGACGTCCGTGCGCCCGGTGCGAACGACGGTGAAGTGACGCGCGGCCACGTCCGGGAGCTTGTCGAACAACGCCTTCTCATATGCCGAAACGAATTCCGGATTCTTCAGATCGTGCCTGGAGACCTCGAGGCTTCCGCGCCGGTTGGCGAGCCAATGTTCGCCCGGCATCAGGATCGTCTGGATCTCGCCCTTATAAAGGGCGACGGCACGTTCGTTTTCCTTTACGAGGACGCGCTTGCGCCCAAGAACCTTGTCGAGAATAGTCGTCATTGTCTTACTCCTGTCGGGCATGGCCCCATGCGAGGCGTCACGTCATGCGTCGATCTTCCTTTTCGTTTCTCGTTTCACGTCGTGTCGTACTTCACGTCCCAGCATGAATGATCCGGGGACCGGTGGCATCCGCGCGAAGCGGACCTTCGGGAGCGGATCGCGGGACGGCGAAGCGGGCGCCGGAAGCCGAAGCTTCGTTTGCCGGCGACACCGCGCCTTGATCGTCACCGCGGGCCTGGCCGCGCGCCGATGGCGCAGGACGTCGCGGGCCGGCGAGGCCGAAGCCTTGCCGTCCATGAAGTCCTCGCATTCCGGTCCCCGGACCGATTTTCCAGATAACACCGTGACAGGGTGGCTTGGCTTGGAAGGCCAATGCAGAAGGATTCGAACCTTCGACCGTCAGATTATGAGTCTGATGCTCTACCCAACTGAGCTATCCGTGGTGCTGATGAAGGGACTCGAACCCCTGACCTCCGGACCCAAAATCCGGCGCTCTCACCTCTGAGCTACATCGGCGATCCCAACCCCCGAAACGGCGCCGTACACAGCGTGGCAGAGCCGGCTGCGCGGGCGGAGACGAAAGCTCCAACCGTTGTGCTCGCTTCGGTTTTCGTGACCGGGAGCGCGCCTATAGACCCTGCGACGGGTTGTCGCAAGCGGCATTGTCGCGGCGGCTTCGCGGCTTCTTTCGGCTGTGATATTTTAGCAACAGTGGCCTAGAAGGTGACGCGGCCGAGCACTTTGAGGTTATCGCCTTCCGGCGCCACCACCACGGCTTCGCCTTCGCGCGGCGCGACGCCGGTGAGCGCCTCGATGTTTTCCAGATGCGTGACCAGCACCAGATTGTCCGAACCGGAATAGCTGCGGATCTCCTTCATCACCGCTTCCATTTGCGCGGTCTTTTCGGCCGGGTCGGTCTTGAGCAGGTCGAGCGGCGCGAAGGGTTGCGGTTCGGATTCGAAAGCGATGCGGGCTGTGTCGAGGCAACGGCAGTAGCGGCTGGAGAGCACGTGGTCGATCGGCGCCGCGCGCGCCGCGAACAGCGCGCCGATGCGGCTTGCCTGCTGCTTGCCGCGCTCGGAGAGATTGAGCTGCGTGGCGCAATTGCCGATGTCGAAATTCGCCGGGTCGGTCGCTCCGGTGACGAAGGCGTGGCGAAGCAGCACGACGTGGCCGCCGTCGCGCAGCAGCGCCCAGCCGGCGTCGGTCGCGTGGGCAAGGCTCGGAACAGCCAGGAGAAAAAGCGCCAGAACAAGTCGCAGCATCGGAAGTCCTATGGCGGCCCGGGCGGGACCAAGGCCGTGATTGGCATATAGGGACCGCAAAGCCGTCCGGAAAACAAGCGGAGGCGCCTGAGATCGGCGCGCCGCGCCAATTGCACCGCGGTCGGGGCTCGCCTATCACGGGAAAAATGCCTCCGCCCGCAAAATGACTCCGCTCACCGAAACCGTCCTCTTCGTCTTCAGCCTTGTGGCGCTCGGCTATCTGGCCGGGTTTACCGGCTATCTGAGGCCGGCGAGCGGGGAGGGTATTTCCGAATTCGCCGTCAACGTGGCGATGCCGCTGCTGCTCTTCCAGACCATGGTCAAATCGGATTTCCACGGCGTCACGCCATGGTCGCTGTGGGGCGCCTATTTCGCGGCGGTGGCGATCACCTGGGCCGGGGGCCACCTGGTGATGACGCGCGTCTTCGGCCGGGACGCCCGCGCCGGCATCGTCGGCGGCGTGTCCTCGGCCTATTCCAATGTCGTGCTGCTCGGCGCGCCCTTCATCCTCGGCATATTCGGCGCCAGCGGTTTCGAGGTGCTGTCGCTGCTGGTTTCGATCCACCTGCCGGTCATGATGATGGCCTCGATCGTGCTGTTCGAGATGTTCGGTCGCGGCAGCGGCGAGACGGTGCATCCGCTGCGCGTCGTCAAAAGCTTCCTCAGGCGGCTGTTCATCAATCCGCTGATCATCGGCATCCTGGCGGGGCTTGCCTGGCGCTTCACCGGAGCGCCGCTGCCCGACCTGGTCGAGCGGCTGGTCGACACGCTCGCCGACACCGCCGGCCCGGTGGCGTTGTTCGCCATGGGGCTCAGTCTGCGCCGCTTCGGCATCTCCGGCAACATCCGGCCGGCGCTGGCGCTGTCGGGGTTGAAGCTGTTCCTGATGCCGGCGCTGGTGCTGGCGTTCGTGTGGGTGCTCGGCCTGCCGCCGCTCACGGCCAAGGTCGCGGTTGTGGTCGCGGCACTCCCTTCGGGCATCAATTCCTACCTGATCGCCGTCCAGTTCAACACCGGCCAGGCGCTGGCCTCGAACCAGATGACGCTTGCAACCGCAAGCGCGGTGGTGACCACGTCGTTCTGGCTGACGGTGGTCATCCATGTCTTCGGATAAGGGATGTTGTTATCCAAGTGAGGCAGGCCTGCAAATGGTGACGCGGCTCGCCTTTGCTGGCCCAACCCCTATATGCCATCTTATGATTGCTTGCCCGCCTTTCCCTAGGTAAGAGCAATGCGCCGGCGTGCGGCTCTCGAGCACGCCTCAACGGATATCCACAAAAAACGGCCCGATCAGCGCGCCGAACGGAGGCCAGACCATGCTTCAGAAAACCAGCCATTTCATGCGCCAGGCCAATCTCATCAATGGCGAATGGGTGCAGGCCGACAGCGGCCAGACCATCGACGTCAACAATCCGGCGACGGGCCTCAAGATCGGCACCGTGCCGAAGGCCGGCAAAGCCGAGACCCGCCGCGCCATCGAGGCCGCCGAGGCAGCCTTCAAGAGCTGGCGCAAGACCACCGCGCTCGAGCGCTCGAAGCTGCTGCGCAAGCTGCATGACGCGATGATGGACAATCAGGACGTGCTGGCCGAGCTGCTCACCATCGAGCAGGGCAAGTCGCTCACCGAATCCAAGGGCGAGATCGGTTCAGCAGCAAGCTACATCCTGTGGTTCGCCGAGGAAGGTCGCCGCGTCTATGGCGACATCGTGCCCTCGCCATGGGGCGACCGCCGCATCCTGGTGACCAAGGAGCCGGTCGGCGTCATCGCCGCCATCACGCCGTGGAATTTCCCGTCCTCGATGCTTGCCCGCAAGATCGGCCCGGCCTTGGCGGCGGGCTGCACTGCGGTGGTGAAGCCGGCTTCGCAGACGCCTTACTCCGGCCTCGCCTGGGGCGCGCTCGTCGAGGAAGTCGGCTTCCCGAAGGGCGTCGTCAATGTCGTCACCGGTTCGGCCGGCGAGATCGGCGACGAGCTCTGCACCAATCCGTTGGTCAAGAAGATCACCTTCACCGGTTCGACCGAGGTCGGCAAGCTGCTGATCCAGAAGTCGGCCTCGACGGTGAAGAAAGTGTCGATGGAACTCGGCGGCAACGCGCCGTTCCTGGTCTTCGACGACGCCGACGTCGATCGCGCGGTGGCCGGCGCCATCACCGCGAAATACCGCAATTCCGGCCAGACCTGCGTGTGCACCAACCGCTTCCTGGTGCAGGCCGGCATCTACGACAAGTTCGTCGAGAAGCTCGCCGCCGCCAGCAACAATCTGAAGGTCGGTTCGGGCCTCGAGGAAGGCGTGCAGCAGGGGCCGCTGATCGACGAGAAGGCGGTCGAAAAGGTCGAGGAATTCATCACCGACGCGACGTCGAAGGGCGGCAAGGTCGTCGCCGGCGGCAAGCGCCATGCGCTGGGCGGCTCGTTCTTCCAGCCGACGGTGATCTCCGGCGCCACGCCGAACATGCGCTTCATGAAGGAAGAGATTTTTGGGCCGATCGCGCCCGTATTCAAGTTCGAGACCGAGGAAGAAGCGGTCGCCTTGGCCAACGACACCGAGTTCGGTCTCGCCGCCTATTTCTACACCGGCGATCTCGGTCGCGCCTTCCGGGTCATGGAAGGCCTGAAATACGGCATGGTCGGCGTCAATGAGGGCCTGATCACCACGCCCGAGGCGCCGTTCGGCGGCGTCAAGGAATCCGGCCTCGGCCGCGAAGGCGGGCATCAGGGCATCGAGGACTATCTCGACACCAAATATGCCTGCTTCGGCGGCCTTGGCCTCTGATGCCAATTCACAGGCAAGGACAGGCTTTGAGCCTGCCCTTGCCTGACGGTGCGCGGCCGGCCTAAATCCACGGATCAGGAAATGGCATTTCGGGCATGGCTATGAAAGACGGCGAGGTCTTCGGCACGACGCAGGCGGGCGAGGCCGTGCGCCGGTTCACGATCCGAGGAGGCGGCTTGACCGCCAACATCATCGGGCTGGGCGCCATCGTCCAGGACCTCAGGCTCACCGGCCACGATGCGCCGCTGGTGCTGGGCTACGACCGCTTCGAACCCTATGAGACCGACCGCGCCTTCTTCGGCGCCGTGGTTGGCCGCTTCGCCAACCGCATCGGCGGCGGCCGCTTCACCATCGCCGGCAACCGATACCAGACCGAGCAGAATTTTCTCGGCAAGCACACGCTGCATGGTGGCTCGGAAGGCTTTTTCCGCCGGCCATGGACCGTCTCGCTGCACGGCCGCGATTTCGTGACGCTGACGCTGCACGATCCGGACGGCGCCATGGGCTTCCCGGGCGCGCTCGACGTCACCTGCACCTACCGGCTGAAGATCCCCGGCACGCTCAGCATGGAACTGACCGCGACCTGCGAGGAGCCGACGCTGTGCAACCTCGCGCAGCATTCCTATTTCAATCTCGACGATGGCGGGGCCGGCGACATCCTCGACCACCGGCTGATGCTCAACGCCGGCGCCTACACGCCCGTCGACGACGAGATGATTCCGACCGGCGTGGTGAAGCCGGTCGACGGCACGCCTTTCGATTTCCGGCAGGCGCGGGCGCTGCGCATGGAAATGGAAGGCGAGCAGCTTCGCTACGACCTGAATTACTGCCTGGCCTCCAGCCGCGGGCCGCTGCACCAGGCCGCCTGGGTGCAAGGCGCCAATTCCGGCGTCGAGTTGGAAGTGTGGACCACAGAACCCGGACTGCAGCTCTATAGCGGTCAGTTCGTCGCGCCGACATCGCCGGGGCTCGACGGCCGCCGCTACAAGGCGTTTTCAGGCCTCTGCCTCGAAGCGCAGACCTGGCCGGATGCGCCCAACCGGCCTTATTTCCCGCAAGCCACGCTGTGGCCAGGGCAGATCTATCATCAGGTGACGGAATACCGGTTCCGGCTGCCGTAAGATTTAGGTCAGGCTGGTCTGCAAACGGCGGCCTCCTGCGCTTCCGGTGTTCGCGTACTGCAGTACGCTCCGCGCCTAAATCTAAACAGGCCTAGCTGTCGAAAGCTGCCCTCAGTGTGTCGAATGGCGCCAGCGCGCCGCGTACCTGCACGACCGCGGCGGCGACTTTGTGCGCGCGGCGCGTCGCGTCGGCCGGGGCATGGCCGGCAAGCCGCGCTGCGAGATAGCCGCCGTTGAAGGAATCGCCGGCGCCCGTGGTGTCGACGGGGGCGGCCACATGAACCGCGTCAACGATTTGCGAAGCGCCGTTCAGCGCAATCAGCGCCGGCTGCTCGCCATTCTTGACCACGACCTCGCCGGTCAGCTTGCCAAGGCGCTCCGCCGTCGCCTGCGGCGTCGGATCCCCGAACAGCATCTGCTCGTCCGGAAAAGTCGGCAGCGCGATGTCGCAGACCGCAAGCGCCTCAATGATCGCGGCCTGTGCCGTCTCGTGGCCCGGCCACAGGCGCGGGCGGTAATTCGGGTCGAAGGCGACGAGCGAGCCGGCCTTGCGGGCCGCAACTATAGCCGTCAGCAAGGTTTTCCGCGCGGCCTCGTCCAGAATTGCCAGGGTGATTCCGGAAAAATAGACAAGCGCCTGGTTTTCAAGGCTTTTTGCCAGCGCAGCCGGGTCCGAGGCGAGCTGGCGCGCTGCCGCGTCGCTCCGCCAGTATGTAAAGGCGCGTTCGGCTCCGGTGAGCGTTATGGCGTAAAGGCCCGGGCGTGCGCCGGGAATGACCGGACTGTTGCCCACGCCGATGCCGTTCGCGGCAAAGAAGGCGATCTGATCGCGCGAGAAGGGGTCGTCGCCGAAGGCCGTCACATAGGTCGCGGGCCGATCCGGGCTCAAGGCGTGCAATGCCCAGAGCGTGTTGAAGGTATCGCCGGCAAAGCCCATGCGCCAGTCCGAACCGCTCCGGCCCGACAGTTCCAGCATGCATTCGCCGATCGACGCGATACCCTTGGCCATGCGCACATCCCTTCCTAAGATGTTGTTGCTGTAGCTTTTTGCGGCCGGCAGCGCCATGCTTGGCGACCGGCGAATTTTGCGCCAGAAGCGATTTCCCACAGGCAGGGCGGGACGCGACAAGCGACCCGCGACGTTAGCAGCCGAAGAGGAACGGGTTTGGCATCGATATGGCGTTACATCCTTGCGGCTCTCGGCCTTGCCGCTCTGCTGGTCGGCATCGTGGCCGCGGTCTATCTGACGCTGCCGCAATCGGCGCCCGGCCCGGACCTGTCGCGTTCCAAGAAGACGGCGAACGGCCTGTTCGTCGCGAGCTTCGAGCCGGAGCGCGGCGTGGTGCGGCAGGGCGAGCTGCAATCCTGGCTGCTGACGCTGAAGACAGCCGCCGGCGCGCCGGTGGAGGGGGCGGCCATCACCGTCTCCGGCGGGATGCCGCAGCACGATCACGGCCTGCCGACCAGCCCGCAGGCGACCGATTATCTGGGCGATGGCCGCTACCGCATCGATGGCGTGAAATTCACGATGAGCGGCTGGTGGCAGCTGCACTTCGGTATTTCGGCGGCGGCCGGATCCGATTCCGTCGTCTTCAATGTCGTGTTGTGAGCGGGCGATGAGGCGTCTGGCCAGCGTCGCAAGCCTTTCGGTTTTGGCCGCTCTCGCCCTGCTGGGCGGCTGCGGCGAGCCGCAGTTCAGCGACGCCGAGAAGAAGACCGTGGCGTCGCTGGCTTTGAACACGCTGCCGTCATTGAAGCCCGATACCACGAACCAGTATGCGGATGTGCCGGCGGCCGCCGCGCTTGGCTCGACGCTGTTCTTCGATACCGGCATGAGCCGCGACGGCACGGTGTCCTGCTCGACCTGCCACAAGATCGACCGCCAGTTCCAGGACGACCTGCCGCAGGCAGTCGGCGTCAGCCATACCAATCGCCGCACCATGCCGTTGGCCGGTGTGGCGCGCAATCCGTGGTTCTTCTGGGACGGCAGGCGCGACAGCCTGTGGGCGCAGGCCCTGACGCCGCTTGAAAATCCGCTGGAGCAGGCCGGCAACCGGGCCGCGTTCGCGCATTACATCAAGAGGCGGTTCGGCGAGCGCTATGAGCGCATCTTCGGACCGCTGCCAGACCTCTCCACCGTGCCGGCCAATGCCAGCCCGCTCGGCACGGATGCCGAGAAGGCGGCCTGGAACGCCATGCCTGCCAGCCAGCAAGACGACGTCAACCGCGTCTATGCCAATATCGGCAAGGCGATTGCCGCCTTCGAGCGCTCGATCGAGCCTGAGCAGACGCGTTTCGACCGCTTCGCTATCGATCTGGCAACCGGTGCCAAGCCGGAAGGGGATGCGGCGTTCTTGCCGGAAGAGATCCTTGGGCTGAAGCTGTTCATCGGCAAGGCCAATTGCGTGACCTGCCACAATGGCCCGCGTTTCACCGACAACTCCTTCCACAACACCGGCGTGCCGCCGGTCCAAGGGTTGCCGCCGGACCGTGGGCGTGTCGATGCGGTGGCTCAAGTTGAGGCCGATCCTTTCAACTGCCCCGGCAAATTCCGCGACGGCGACGAAAGCGCCTGCCGCGAGCTGCGCTTCATGGTCAAGGACGGTCCGCAAATCATGCGCGCCTACAAGACGCCGTCGCTCAGGGGCGCGGCGGATCGGCCGCCCTACATGCATGCCGGGCAGTTCTCGACGCTCGACGAGGTGGTGGCGCATTATTCGAAGGCACCGCTCGCCGTCGAAGGCGTTTCCGAAGTGCATCCGCTCGATCTGTCCGAGCGTGAGCGCGCGGCGCTGGTGGCTTTCCTGAAGACGCTGTCGGACTAGCGGTCCTTCACCGTCTCCATCGCCACGAAGGTCGACGTCTGCGCGACGTGAGGGAGCGCTGAGATGCGCTCGCCAAGCACCCGGCGATAGGCGGCGATGTCGGTGGTGCGGACCTTCAACAGATAATCGAAGCTTGACGCCATCATGTGGCATTGCTCGATTTCCGGCACGCCCTGAACGGCGCGGTTGAAGGCGTCGAGCGCTGCCGAGCGCGTGTCCGACAGCTTCACCTGGACGAAGGCGACATGGCCTTCGCCCATGCGTTCGCGGTCGATCACGGCGCGGTAGCCTCTGATGTAGCCATCCTTCTCCAGCCGCTTCACCCGCGCCTGCACCGGCGTCTTCGACAGGCCGACCTTGCTTGCGAGCTCAGACATCGAAAGCCTGCCGTCGCGGCCGAGCGCGGACAGGATGTTGCGGTCTATGCGGTCCAATTGATCTTCGGTCATCGCTCTGATGGTCAAAATGATGGAAATCCTAACTATATGATAGTTCAAATGGACTGTTCTGTCGATTTCTTCGGACCGATCGAAGTTCGCACCTGTGCTAGCTTGCGCCATTCGGTCCGGCGACCGCCGGACCGTTCGCTCACGCTCGCTTTCATGGACCCGCCATGCCGCTCGACGCCATCCGCCAGCAGATCCGCGCCAATTATTTGCCCGACGAAGACGAGGCGGTGAAGCGCCTGTCGGCGGCGGCGGGACTTTCGTCGGAGGAGCGCAAGGCGATCTCGGCCCGCGCCGCCGAGCTGGTGCGGGCTGTGCGCGGCTCGACCGACCCCAGGCTGATGGAGGTCTTTCTCTCGGCCTACGGCCTGTCGACCAAGGAAGGCGTGGCGCTGATGTGCCTGACCGAAGCGCTGCTGCGCGTGCCCGACACCGAGACGATGGACGATTTGATCGCCGACAAGATCGCGCCGCATGACTGGTCGGCGCATTCGGGTGGTTCCAGCTCCATTTTCGTCAACGCCTCGACCTGGGCGCTGATGCTCACCGGCCGCGTGCTTGATGAAGGCGAGGGCGGCATCGAAGGCACGCTGCGCGCCATGGTGCGAAGGCTGGGCGAGCCGGTGATCCGCAAGGCGGTGGCTGCGGCGATGCGCGAGATGGGCGAGCAGTTCGTGCTCGGACGCACCATTGCCGAGGCCGTCAAGCGCGGCAGACCGATGACGCAGAAGGGCTATCTCTATTCCTTCGACATGTTGGGCGAGGCGGCCCGCACCGAAGCCGACGCGCTGCGCTACCACCGTGCCTATGCGGATGCGATCTCATCGCTCGATTCCGGGGCGAACGGCCCCGATATCCGCTACAACCACGGCATTTCGGTCAAGCTTTCCGCGTTGCATCCGCGCTACGAGGTGGCGCAGCGCGAGACCATGCTGCCGGTGATGGCCGAACGGCTCCTGTCGTTGGCGCTTGCCGCCCGGCATTCGCGCATGGGCCTCAACATCGACGCCGAGGAGGCCGATCGCCTCGACCTGTCGCTCGACGTCATCGAGCGCGTGCTGGCCGAGCCGGAGCTCGCCGGCTGGGACGGTTTCGGCGTCGTCGTCCAGGCTTACGGCCCGCGCGCGGCCTTCGCCATCGACTGGCTCTATGCGCTGGCGAAGAAATACGATCGCCGGATCATGGTGCGGCTGGTGAAGGGCGCCTATTGGGACACCGAGATCAAGCGGGCGCAGACACTTGGCCTGTCCGGCTATCCGGTCTTCACCCGCAAGGCCAACACCGACGTTTCTTATCTGGCCTGCGCGAAGAAGCTTTTGTCGATGACCGACCGCATCTATCCGCAGTTCGCCACGCATAACGCGCACACCGTGGCGGCGATTTTGTCGATGGCGAAGGATCGCGATTCCTTCGAGTTCCAGCGCCTGCACGGCATGGGCGAATCCCTGCACGAGACGGTGCGTAAGTCGGAAGGCACGCGCTGCCGCATCTATGCGCCGGTCGGCGCGCATTCCGACCTGCTCGCCTATCTGGTGCGGCGTCTCCTGGAGAACGGCGCCAACTCCTCCTTCGTCCACCAGTTGACCGACGAGGAGGTCGAGCCGGAGGAGATCGCCCGCGATCCGCTCACGGCCGTTGAGATGCAGGGTCCCGCCGCCAATCCGGCGATCGCGCGCCCCGCCGCGATCTTCGGCGCCGGACGCCGCAATTCCAGAGGCTTCGACATCACCGACACCGTGACGCTCGCGGCAATCGACAAGGCGAGGGCGGAATTCGTCGGAGCGGACCGCTGGCATGCCAAGCCGGTCACGCGCGCCGCCGGCTACGGCAAGCAGCGCCAGATCGTCAATCCGGCCAAGCCCGACGAGATCGTCGGCACCCTGCATGAGGCCGCGGCCAAGCAGGTGGCGACCGCCGTGCGCATCGCCGTCGACGCGCAACCCGCCTGGGCGAAGCGCCCCGTGGCCGAGCGTGCTGCGATCCTCAACCGCGCCGCCGATCTCTACGAGGCCAATGCCGCTGAGTTCTTCGCTCTCGCCACCCGCGAGGCCGGCAAGTCGCTGGCCGACGGAGTGGCCGAGGTGCGCGAAGCGGTCGACTTCCTGCGTTACTACGCGGCTGAGGCGGCCAATGCCGAGGCCGGCACCGAGGCGCGCGGCGCGATCGTCTGCATCTCGCCGTGGAATTTCCCGCTGGCCATCTTCACCGGCCAGATCGCCGCGGCTTTGGTCACCGGCAATTCGGTCATCGCCAAGCCGGCGGAGCAGACGCCGCTGATCGCCTTCCGCGCCGTCGAGATGCTGCGCGAGGCCGGTGTGCCGGAAGATGTCATCCAGCTTTTGCCGGGCGATGGGCCGTCGGTCGGCGCGCCGCTCACCGCCGACCCGCGCATTGCCGGTGTCTGCTTCACCGGCTCGACCGAGGTCGCTAAGCTGATCGAGAAGCAACTGGCCGAGACGGCAGCGCCCGATGCGATGCTGATCGCCGAGACCGGCGGCTTGAACGCGATGATCGTCGATTCCACCGCGCTGCCGGAACAGGCGGTGCGCGATATCCTCGCTTCCGCCTTCCAGAGCGCCGGCCAGCGCTGCTCGGCCCTGCGCGTGCTCTATGTCCAGAAGGACGTCGAGAAGAAGATGCTGGAGATGCTGAAGGGCGCGATGGAAGCGCTCAAAGTCGGCAATCCCTGGGCGATCTCGACCGATGTCGGTCCGGTCATCGACGACGAGGCGCAGGCTTCGATCAGCGAATACTGCAAGAAGAAGGGGCTGGAAGGACGGCTGATCGCGAAATTGGAGGCGCCGGCCACCGGGCGTTTCGTCGCGCCGCATGTCTTCCGCGTCAAGGGCATCGAGGAGATGGAGCGCGAGGTGTTTGGCCCGGTGCTGCATGTCGCGACCTTCGATGCCGATGAGATCGACGCCGTGATCGCCGCCATCAACCGCAAGGGCTACGGCCTGACCTTCGGCCTGCACACCCGCATCGAAGGCCGCGTGCAGCACTTCGTCGACGGCATCCATGCCGGCAACATCTATGTCAACCGCAACCAGATCGGCGCCGTTGTCGGCTCGCAGCCCTTTGGTGGCGAGGGGCTGTCGGGCACCGGGCCGAAGGCCGGCGGACCGCATTATCTGCGCCGGTTCCGCAAGGGGCCGGAGGCGGGCACCGAAGTAGGCGAAGGCCACAAGGTGACGGCGACCGAGCTTGCCGACAATCTGCCGGATCCGACACTCGGCGGCTGGTCGACGCGGCCGGACCGCGTCGCAATTCTGCGCAAGCATCTGCGCGGCAAGGGCGCGGTGGCGATCGCCGCTGCGGCAAGCCTCGATTTCGGCCAGGTCGACCTTCCAGGACCGACCGGCGAGGCCAACACGCTGTCGCTGTCGCCGCGCGGCCGGGTGCTGTGCCTCGGCCCCGATGCCGAGACGCTGCTTGCCCAGACGATCCAGGCGCTCGCGGCCGGCAACGCCGTGCTGGCGGTGGCGCCGGGCGCGCCGGCCGCGCTTTCGGCGCTGACCGGCAAGGGTCTGCCGCTGGCAGCCATCGATGGCCGGCCCGACCCGGTCGAGGCGCGGTCGCTGCGCGTCGACGTGGTCGCCTTCTCCGGCACGCCGGAGGCGGCGCGCATCGTGCGCAAGGTGATTGCCGAGCGCACAGGGCCGATCGTGCCGCTGGTCAGCGAAGTGCTGAACCCTGTGGCTTACGCGCATGAGCGCGCGGTCTGCGTCGACACGACGGCGGCGGGCGGGAACGCCAGCCTGCTCGCTGCGGCATAAGCTTGGCGGAGGCGCGTTTCAGGCGCCTTCGACGACCGAAAAGCCCTCGAACTGCGGGTGGCCGAGATAGTGCACTTTCGACCCGCCGGCATTGCGATGGGCGGCGCGGAAGTTTTCCGATTTCGTCCAGGCGACGAAATCCTGCTGGCTTGCCCAGACGGTGTGTGAGGCAAACAGAGTATAGCCCTCGGTCTCATTGACCGAGCCGCGCAACAGGTGGAAGTCCTTGAAACCCTGCATTTCGGAGAGGCTGGAATCGCGGTTCTTCCAGACATTTTCGAAGGCTTCCTCGGAGCCGTTCTGGACCTTGAAGCGGTTCATGGCGATGTACATTGGTTTCCTTTCGAAATGAACGAATTCCGGGATTCATAGCTGAGGTTCAAAACGGGCCGATTCGCGCTTTGAACACCCAACTTGACCGTCCGGTCTCGGGTGGAATGGGCGGGAACGGCGCCTGCTTGCGCACCAGCGTCAAAGCGAATTGATCGAGCTCGGCGGACCCAGAACTTTCGGCGAGCTGCAGGTCGCTGATGCTGCCGTCGGCCGCGACGACGAAAACCACCCTGGCATTGTTGCGGGCCTTGGCCTGGACCGATTTCGAAACGCGACGATTGGCGCGCGCAAGCTTCTTCTGGATTTCACCGCTGTAGCGGGATTCCAGCGCATTGCCTGCGGCCTGTTTCTTGCCCTTGCTGGCGACGGCAGGCGCGTCGCGCGTATCGCCATCCGCCGTGCCGCCGGTTTCAATGGCTTGGCTTGGCCCTGCCGATGCGGCGGGGGCGCTCGATGTCGCACTGGGGACTGGTGGCCGTTCAGGCTCGGCAGGCGGCGCTTGGGCACTTTGCGGTTCGATCGCGGGCACAGGTTTGCTTTCGGCCGGGACACTCTGGTCATCCTGGCGCGGGCTGGCGGCCGCCAGGATATCCGGCGCGGCAGCGGCTTCCTTGATGACTTGCGGCGGAGGCTGAGGCGTCGGTGGCTCGCTTGCCGGTTGCCGCGCCTCGACTGGCGGAGCCGGTTGCGCGGCCTGGCGTCTCACCGGCTGCGGATCAGGCACCAGGGTGACCTCCACCGCGCCGGACGACTGGTCGTCCAGGGCGCTGCCGATGACGTTGGCGCCGGACTGGTCGGCGCCCTCGGCCCGTATCGCGTCCAAGGAGTCGAATGTCCCTGCGGGTGAGATCAGAAACGCCGCGGCCGCGGCGCCATGGAGCAGGCCGGACGCGATGATCGCCACCGGCCATCGGCGGCCTTCTGCCGGCTGCCGCGGCTGCATGAGCGGCTCGGCCGGCGTGATCGACGGTTCCGTGACCGCGTCGAAGGGGTGATTGATGTCTTGCATATCTGGCGGCGAGACCTGCCGCGCGCGGTGGGGATTTGTCAAATCAAGATCGGTTGCCGGCCATGGCGGCGGGCCGGGGGCAGGCCACGCCATGGCGTCTCGCGGGAAGGCTGGATGCAATCCCACCTCTAGACCCCGAAAGCGATGGCGGTCTTGGTCGAGATCTTCAACCCGCGCATGCAGGCCGCCGGCTCGACGCCGGTGCCGGCGCATTCGGTCGCGCTGTTGATCAGCACGCGGCTGAGCTTGCCGCAGTCGGCGCCGGCAAGGTCGAAGCGCGTGACCTTGGTCTTGCCGGCCGGCAGGTCCTTGAAATCGAGCACGGTGAGGCGGTCGACGACGCCTGCCTCGTTGAACAGCGCGATCTCGAAAGCCGCCTTCGACAAATCGGCGCCGAGCGCGTTGTTGACGACGAAGGTCAGCCGGCAGCCCCTGTCGGAGGGTTGCGCCGCGTTGAGCTCGAGACTGAGGGCCGGAGCCGGCGCGGACTGGGCCCACGCCGGCACCATCGCAAGCGACATCGCAAACGTCGAGGTCAGCGGACGAAGAGATGTCATCAAGCGTTTCATGTCTATTTCAGCCTCCGAAGCGCATGGTTGCCGCGAGCTTCAGCGTCACGCCGGGTTCGTAGAGGACGGCGGTCGTGCTTCCGTTGAGCGGGTTGGTGTATTTGACGTCGAACAGATTGTCGGCGCGGAAGTCGAGCTTGAGATTGTCCGTCGCCTGGTAGCTGGCGAAGGCGTTGACCAGCGTGAAGTCCTTGGCCACCGGGTTGCCCTTCGGCTTGCCGTTGTACTGCACCTCGCCGCCGACGGTCAGCTTGTCCTCGAAGAAGCGCAGGCCGAGCTGGGCCGTCACCTGCGAGGAGGGGACGGTGGCGAGGTCCGCGCGCTCGCCCTCATACGAGATGGTGTGACCGTTGACGATCGAGGCCGACAGCCCGGCATAGCCCCAGCCGGCGTCGTAGACGCTTTCCAGCTCGAAGCCGTTGATCTTGGCCTTGGCGAAGTTCTGGTACTGGAAGCAGATCGGAATGCCCGGGCCGAACGGGCAGCCGCTGGTCGGGTCGAAGGGCGAAAGCGTCACGCCGTCGATGTAGTCGTCGACATTGTTGTTGAAGTAGGCAGCCTTGAGCCGTAGCGCGTCGCCGCCCTCGATGATGTCGTTCTGCTTGTAGTTGACGCCGAACTCGACGGTCTTGCCGGTTTCGGGCTTCAGGTTCGGGTTGGGCAGGAACGGGAAACTGACGCCGGCCGGATGATTGCCGCTGATCAGCGTCTCGGTCAGCGAGGGCGAGCGGTAGCCTTCCGCGTAGGTGCCGTAGAATTGCAGGCCGGCCAGGCCGGCGCTTTCGAAAGGCGAAATACCGACGGTGATGCGCGGCGACACGCGGTCGCCTGAGGTCCCATTCGCGTCGTCCTTCAGGCTGTAATTGTCGTAGCGCAGGCCGCCAATGACCTCGAGCCACTCCCAGGTCAGCTTGTCCTGGATGTAGGCGCCGGAGACGTTGCGCTTGCCGCCGGGCGTATAGAAGCTGTCGCCGCCGGCGCTGCCGCCGGTATCGACATTATCGCCGACCCAGTCGCCGCCATAGGTCAGTTCGTGGGCGACGCTTGCCGTCTCGAAGCGCGACGTGTTCCAGATGTCGATGCCGGTCGTACCGACATCGAAGGTGGACAGCGAGCCGGCCGGCAGCAGCACGGGCAGGCCGGTGGTCGGATCGAAGCGGTTCTGCGCGGTGAGCGTGGTCAGGTCGAGAAGGGTCTTGTTGTAGGAGGCGTTGATGTGGAGGTCGAGCCAGCTTCTGGCATCGTCGGTGATGTCGTAGCGGGCTGTGAAAGTGTTCGACTTGAGATCGACGTCGTTGGCCGGCACGCTGCCGCTGGTCTCGGTCCAGCCGTCCTTCGAGCCGACCCAGCCGAGCTTCAATTCGCTGTTCTCGGTCGGGCGGATCGTGGTCTTGAGCAGGCCGCTCAGCACGTCGAAACCGGTGCCGGCAACGGTGTCGCCGCCGCCGTTCTTGTAGTCACCGTAGTCGCGGTAGACGATGTTGCCGAGAACATCCCAGTTGTCGTTGATCTTGTAGGCGCCGGTGGCGCTGGTGGTCCAACCCTTGCCGTTGCTCTCATAGCGTCCGGTCAGCGAGCCGGCCCATGTCTCCTCCGGCTTGAGGAAATCGGCTGCGTCCTTGGTGTCGAAGAAGACGACGCCGCCGATGGCGCCGGAGCCATAGGTGTTGGCGGTCGGGCCGCGGATGACGTCGACGGATTTGATGAGCTCGGGATCGACATAGAAGGTCGACTGCGTGCCGTGGTCCGAACGCTGGAAATCCTGCCTTGCGCCGTCGATGATCACCGCCACGCGGCCAAAATCCTGCAGGCCGCGGATGTTGATGCTCGAAGAGACGCGGCGTGCGTCGGCTTGCACGGTGACGCCGGGCACGCCGAGCAGCATCTCGTTCGGCGTCGTCGCCATGCGGCGGTCGAGCTGCTCCTGGTCGACATGGCTGGCCGAGGCCAGCGACTGGATCGCGGTTTCACCGGTGCGGCTGATGACGAGGATCTTGTCGAGCAGGGTTCCTTCAGCGGTGGCCTTCTCGTCAGCCTTCTTTTTCTGATCGGCCTGCTGCTGGTTGGCCGCCTGCTGCGCGGCTTGCTGCGCTTGCGCGGCGGGCGCGCCGAGCGCGATCGCCGCCGCTCCGGCCATCAATGCGGCGATTGCCTTTGTAATCGATCGGAAGCCCGGTCCCGCGCTATCGACAGCCAGGCCCGTTCGTCCCCAAGTCACCAACCCCATGCCCCAACTCCAAATTTTCAGGCTCGTAGCTGGCTGGCCAGTGGCTCGCTCGCATTTTTGATCACGTCCGGCGTCTTAAATGTTGACTCATTTAGTCCGGTAATGCACTGACTAGTAAACATGATTATTCTAGTCAAGAATTGAATCGGCATTTTATGAGGCTGCGGCCAAGGTAGCCGTCAGAGGAAAGGGACCGACCCGATGAACACGCACAATCCCAACGATTTCCGCTATCGCGTTCGCCGTCCGGAGGACACGCAGATGCGTTACGAACGGGTGCCGTTGGCGGTGAGGACGCTCTCCAGCAACACACTCTTCCAGGGTGAGCACGAGATCGGCATCGAGCATCACGGCGCGCTCTACCGCCTGAAGATCACCCGCCAGGGCAAGCTGATCCTCAACAAGTGACCGCAATCGGCGGGCGATAGACGAACATCGGGCAATACAGGTGAACGATATGGATCAGCGCGTTAAGCCGTCGCCGGAGGAAATCCGGCGGGCAAGGCAGGACAATCCGAAACTGCGGGAGCGCGAACTCTCGGCGCAACTGGGCATTTCGGAAGCGGAACTGGTCGCGGCGCATTGCGGTTTCGACACCGTCCGCGTCGAGCCGCGCGTCAACGATGTGCTGACCGGCCTCGAGGCGGTCGGCGAGGTGATGGCGCTGACGCGCAACGAAAGCGCCGTGCACGAGAAGATCGGCGTCTACGACAAGGTCGTGACCGGCAACCACAACGCGATGGTGCTTGGCGAGAACATCGACCTGCGCATCTTTCCGAAAGTCTGGGCGCATGGCTTCGCGGTCAAGAAGCGCGACGGCGGCGAAATCCGCCGCAGCCTGCAGTTCTTCGACGCAGCGGGCGAGGCGGTGCACAAGGTGCATCTGAAGCCGGCTTCCAACCTCTATGCCTACCAGAAACTGGTGGCGAGCCTCGAATCGTCGAACCAGGAACCGACCGTCGCGATCCTCCCAAGCGCCGCGGAAGGAGAGGGTGATGGGCAGGGCTCGGTCGCGTCGATCGACGATCTGCGCGACCGCTGGAGCAGGCTCACCGACGTGCACCAGTTCTTCGGCATGCTGAAGACGCTGAAGCTCAGCCGTCGCGAGGCGACGCGCATGGTCGGCCAGGACTATGCCTGGCTGCTCGACAATGATGCGGTGAGCGCCATGTTCCACCACGCGGCGGCAGGCGAGATGCCCATCATGTGCTTCGTGGGCAACCGCGGCTGCATCCAGATCCATTCCGGCCCGATCAAGTCGGTCAAGCCGATGGGGCCGTGGATCAACGTGCTCGACGAGACCTTCCACCTGCATCTGAGGACCGACCACATCCACGAGGTCTGGGCGGTGCGGAAGCCCACCAAGGACGGTCATGTCACCTCGCTGGAGGCCTATGACGCCAATGGCGACATGATCATCCAGTTCTTCGGCAAGCGCCATGAAGGCGAAGGCGAGCGGGAAGACTGGCGTTTTCTTGCCGAGAACCTGCCGCGCATTGCCAATCCGACCGCTGCATGAGGTAGCACCCAATGCGCTTTGTTCTGAGTTTCCGCGCGGCGCTTGCGCCGATGCTCGGCGTCCTGCTTGCCGTCGCCATGCAGCCAGCCAAAGCGGAAGAAGGCAAGTCTGTCTTTGCCGATACCTCGCGGATCGCCTCCATAGGCGGCTCGATCACCGAGATCGTCTATGCGCTCGGCGAGGAAGGCCGTCTCGTGGCCCGCGACTCGACCAGCAACTATCCCGAGGCGGCGGCGAAGCTGCCGGATGTCGGCTACATGCGCGCGCTCTCGCCCGAAGGCGTCCTGTCGGTCAATCCGACCGGGATCTTGGCGCTGCAGGGCAGCGGTCCGAAAGAAGCGGTCGACGTGCTGAAGAAGTCGAGCGTGTCTTTCATCGAGGTGCCGGACCGCTACAATCATCAGGGCATCCTCGAGAAGATCCGCATCGTCGGCAAGGCGCTGGGGGTCGAGGCCAAGGCCGAGAAGCTCGCCGTGGAGACGGACGCGAAGCTGACGGCGGCCGAGAGGCAGACGGCGTCGATCAAGCAGCGCAAGCGCGTGCTGTTCGTGCTGTCGACGCAGGGCGGCAAGATCCTTGCCGCGGGCAGCGACACCGCCGCCGACGGCATCATCAAGCTTGCGGGCGCGGTCAACGCGGTCGAGGGTTTTTCCGGCTACAAAAGGATGACCGACGAGGCGATCGTCAGCGCCAAGCCGGATGTGATCCTGACGATGAAGGGCGGCGGACCGCCGATCTCGGAAGAGGAGTTGTTTGCCAACCCGGCCGTCGCTTCGACCCCGGCGGGCAAGAACCGCAAGATGATCAGCATGTGGGGCGGCTATCTGCTCGGCTTCGGGCCGCGCACCGCCGAGGCCATCCATGATCTTGCGGTCGAGCTCTATGGCAACCAGGTCGCGGACTGAGTGGCGATGGCCGAACAGTCTATAGCAGGCGCGCCGGGCCGGGCGATGGCTGCCGATGGCGACCGCTCGGCGCGCGCAAGGTTCGTCATCGCGCTTTTGTGCCTGGCGCTGGCCCTTTCCATATTCCTGTCGCTGACGGCCGGCGCTTCCGACGCATCGGCCGTCCGCGTCATCCGTGACTGGTTCACCGGCGCCGTGCCGGCCGATGGCGCGCTCGCGGCGCGCGACCAGCTGATCGTCTATGACATCCGCATGCCGCGCGTGCTGCTCGGCGTGCTGATCGGCGCCGCGCTCGCCGTCTGCGGCGCGGTGATGCAGGGGCTGTTCCGCAATCCGCTTGCCGATCCCGGCCTGATCGGCGTTTCCGCCGGCTCGAGCCTCGGCGCGGTGGCGATCATCGTGCTCGGCACCACATGGCTGGCGCCCGTCACGCTTGCGCTCGGTACGCTCGCCTTGCCGCTCGCGGCATTCCTCGGCGGGCTCGCGGTGACGTTGCTGCTTTATGCCATCGCCACGCGCCAAGGGCGGACGTCGGTCGCCACGATGCTGCTTGCCGGCATCGCCATCAGCGCGCTGGCCATGGCGCTCACGGGCGTCCTCATCTTCATGGCCGACGACCGGCAGCTGCGCGACCTGACTTTCTGGCAGCTCGGCTCGCTTGCCGGCGCGACATGGCCGAAGATCGGCACCGTGGGGCCGGTGATCGTGCTGGCGCTGACGGCGATGCCGTTCCTGTCGCGCGGCCTCAACGCGCTGGCGCTGGGCGAGGCGACCGCAGGCCATCTCGGCATTCCGGTGCAGCGGCTGAAATACACGGCCATCGTCGGCGTGTCGGCGGCGGTCGGCGCTTCGGTCGCGGTCAGCGGCGGCATCGGCTTCATCGGCGTCGTGGTACCGCATGTGCTGCGGCTGGCGATCGGCCCGGACAACCGCTATCTGCTGCCGGCCTCGGCCCTGCTCGGCGCCTCGCTGCTTCTCATCGCCGACGCGGTCACCCGCACCATCGTCGCGCCGGCCGAACTGCCGATCGGCATCGTCACCGCGGTCGCCGGCGCGCCGTTCTTCCTGTGGATCCTGCTGCGCAAGCGCGGCGTCGTTGATCTGTGAGTTCGCCATGATCGAAGCGCGCGACATTTCGGTGGCGATCGGCGGCAAGCGCATCGTCTCGCATGTCGACTTCACGGCCCGGCCGGGCGAGGTCTCGACCATCGTCGGACCGAACGGATCCGGCAAGACGACTTTGCTCAAGGCATTGACGGGCGAGCTTTCCTATACCGGCACTGTCACGCTCAATGGCCGCGACCTGTCGGCGATGAAGCCGGTGGAGGCGGCCACGCTGCGCGCGGTGCTGCCGCAATCGACGGCGCTGTCCTTCCCGTTCACCGTGCGCGAGATCGTGCGCCTCGGCCTGGTCGGCGGGCGCTCCGGCGCGCTGTCCGGCGAGGATGCGCGTTTGCCCGAACGGGCGCTGGCGCGCGTCGATCTCGATGGCTTCGCGGGGCGATTCTACCAGGAGCTTTCCGGCGGCGAGCAACAGCGCGTGCAGCTTGCCCGCGTGCTTTGCCAGGTGTGGGCGCCGGTGCTCGAAGGACGGCCGCGCTACCTGTTCCTCGACGAACCTGTCTCCAGCCTCGACGTCAAGCACCAGCTCATCATCATGAACATCGCGCGCGATTTCGCCCGGCGTGGCGGCGGTGTGGTGGCGATCCTGCACGACCTCAATCTGACGGCCATGTATGCCGACCGGATTTTTGTGCTCTCTCGCGGCCAATTGGCCGCCGCCGGGGCGCCAACGGATGTGCTGAAGGATGAGCTGATCGAGAAGGTGTTCGACTGTCGGCTGAGGGTCGGGGTCCTGCCAACGGGTAGCGTGCCGTTCGTGTTGCCGCAGTCTGCCGCCTAGGCCGCCGGCGCGCGCTGCTCCAGAAGGTCGATGCCGAGCAGGCTTCGCACATTCGGGCGCGCCGCGATCAGATCGGCGATCGTATAGCGGGAAAGCACGGCGAAGAACGCGTTGAGCGCCTCGCGCAGCGCCGAATTCAGGGCGCAGCTGTCGACCAGCGGGCATTCCGCGGCGTCGTTCTCGAAGCACTCGGCCATGGCGAAGCTCTCTTCGGTGACGCGCACAACATCGAACAGATTGATCTGCTCGGCCGGACGGCCGAGACGCACGCCGCCATTGCGGCCGCGCACGGTTTCGACCAGACCGGCCTCGACCAGCGGCTGCAGGATCTTGAACAGGAACAGCTCCGACACCGAATAGGCGGCGGCGATCTCGGGGATGCGACTCAGCCTGTCGGTATTTGCGGCGCAATACATCAGGATGCGCATCGCATAGTTGGTCTGGCGCGTGAGCCGCATGGTATCCTCGCGAAATATTAGCTTGGGCCGAATATGGCCCATAGTTTGGAACAATTCCAGACTGGACCGGTACATAGCTGAATAATCGTGTCAGCTTTTTGTGCATGCCGGCGCGGATAGCGGCCCGATATGGCTCCTGCGCTTCGAGCGAGCGTTTTGCCGGCGCAGCCACTAGATAGATGCGGGTGCAAACAGGAAACGGCCTTTCCATGTCACAGTCAGCTCCGGTTCTCACGCCGGTTCGATTCGATGCCGATGCGAAGGCGAAACTCTCGGCCTTGCGGCGGACCAAGTTCATCGCCGCCGCGGCGCTCGCGCTCTGCATCCTCGTCTTTGCGCTCGCCAAGTCTTTCGAGGGCAGCTACCCATGGCTCGGTTTCGTCGCGGCTTTCGCCGAGGCGGCGACCATTGGCGGCATCGCCGACTGGTATGCCGTGGTGGCGCTGTTCAGGCGCCCGCTTGGGCTGCCGATCCCGCACACGGCCATCATTCCGGAGAACCAGCACCGCATCGCCGACAATCTCGGCCGCGTCATCGAGGCCAATTTCCTGGCGCCGGAGCCGGTGCGCGAGAAGCTCGCAGAGGTCGACTTCGCCGCCCTGGTTGCCGACTGGTTGGCCGATGCCGAGCGCGCCGCCGGCCTGTCGCGATTCGTCGCGCGCTTGGTGCCGCAGGCCTTGACGGCAGTGGAGCAGTCCGGCTTGCGCGATTTCGTCACCAGCCGCATGCTGGAGCAGATCGAAAAGGTGCCGCTGGCGCCGCTGGCAGCGGATCTTTTGTCGGCGCTGACCGACGACCGCCGCCATCAAAAGCTGTTCGACGAGTTCACCAGGGTCGTCGGGCGCTTCCTCAATGACGAGCAGGCGCTGGCGGCGATGCGCGAAAAGATCCGCGAGGAATTGCCGTCGCTGTTCAACCTGTTTCGTGCCGATGCCTATCTCTTGAAGAAGATCGTCGCTTCGGCCGGCTCGCTGCTCGATGAGGTGAGGGCCGATCCCGACCACCCGATGCGCGCCGAATTCGACCGCTTTGCGCTCGGCTTCATCGAGCGGCTCAGGACCTCGAAGCAATATGCAAGGCGCGCCGAGAAGCTGAAGCGCGATTTTCTCGGCCGCCCGGAGGTGAGGGCTCTGGCCGGCGACGCCTGGACGAGCCTGCGCATGTTCATCGAGCACGACGCCAATGCGCCGAATTCGACGATCCGCGAGCACCTCGCCAACATGTTCGTCGAGGTCGGCAGGCATCTGGCCGACGATGCGCAGATCAGGGCCGACATGAACCAGGGCTTTGTCGTCGCGCTGTCTTCGTTCGTGGAAAGCCAGAAGAGCGGCGTGTCGACATTCATCGCCGACCAGGTCAAGCGCTGGGACCTCGCGCAGCTCACGCGGCTGATCGAGACGAATATCGGCAGGGACCTGCAATATATCCGCTTCAACGGCATGATCATCGGCGGGCTTGCCGGCCTGGCGCTCTATACGGCGGAGCGGCTGTTTCTCGTCAATTGACGCCGGCCCGGCGCGCACTATTCTCCTCAGAGCGTGGCAAACGGGAGGCAGGGCATGGCAAAACAACCGGAATCCGACTCTTTCCTCGATATGTTCAGCAGGTTCGGCCGCGACCTCAAGCTGCCGAATGTCGATGTCCAGGCGATCCTCGATCACCACCGCAAGAACCTCGAAGCCTTGGAAAAATCGGCGAGGGCAAGCGCTGCCAGCGCATCCTCGGTGCTGGCGAGGCAGCATGAGATGGTGCAGAATGCCATGCATGAGATCACACGGATGGCGCAGAACTACCAGACGCCCGGCAATCCGCAGGAACTGATGAGCAAACAGGCGGAATTTGCCCGCAGGTCGTTCGAGACGACGCTGAAGAATGCCAGCGAAGTGGCTGACCTTGTGCGGAAATCCAGCACCGAATCGGTCGAGATCCTGCGCGACCGGATCAGGGATGCGATGGCGGAGATCCGCGCCGGCTACGAAAAGAAATAGACTATCCGGCGGTTTCGGCCCCATCACAGACCGGCAAGCGATGCAACCGGCGCAGGCGCCTGAACGTTTTCGGCTTGCCGTAAAAGCATCAACTCTACCGGCGAAAATTGCGGGGCGGCGAATTGACAGAAGCCGCCGCTTCATGGTCGGGAGACAGGCAAGAATGATGGGAAAGCCGGAATGACGGAAACACGGCCGAGAACGCCGCCGACCTTCGAACAGTTGCGCATGATGTCCGGGCAGGAGCTCGGCGTGTCCGACTGGACGACGGTCGACCAGCAGCGCATCGACCAGTTCGCCGAGTGCACAGGCGACCATCAGTGGATCCATGTCGATCCCGAAAGGGCAAAACGCCAGAGCCCGTTCCGCACCACGATCGCGCATGGCTATCTGACCTTGTCGATCATCGGCGCGCTGGCGCTGGAGATGGGCATCGTGCCGGAAAACACGCAGGCCGCCTTCAACTACGGCTTTGACAAGGTGCGCTTCCTTGCGCCGGTCAAGGCCGGCGCGCGCATCCGGCTGCGCACGACGCTGCTTTCCATGGAGGATCGCGGTCCCGGCCAGTATCTGATGAAGGCCGCCAATACCGTCGAGATCGAAGGCGAGCAGAAGCCGGCGCTGACGGCCGAGACGCTGGTGATGATGTACGAGCGCCGCAAGCGGGCCAGTTAGGTCCGCCGATATTCAGGTGAGGCCGGCCTGCAAATGGTGGCTTCCTGCGCTTCCGGTGCTCACCTACGAATAGTACGCTCCGCTCCGGCCTTCGCCGGCAGAAGCCCTCGTACGTGTCTACGCTCTATGACGGCTACGGCCGGCGAAGGCCGGTTCTCGGAACCCATGATTTTCGACTCGGCCTGACCTGAATCTCGACAGACTTTCGGCGTCGCCCCGCTCAATCTCTGGCGCTAGAGCTTAGAATCCTCGGTTCTCAGTCGCCCTAGAGCCCAGATTGTCACGATAGCGAAGCTCGCGGCAAAACCGGCCAGCGGCCATGCCGTATCGCCATCCAGCAAGAAGATGAACAGCGTGCCGGCTGCCGAAACGATCACGCTCTGCAGGCAGAAATAGAGCGCGACGGCCGTGCCCGCCGTCTCGCCGAACGGCGCCAGCGCGCCATTGGCGGTCACCGAAGCCGTGAAGACGATGCCGATGGCGATGACCCACATCGGTATGACGAAGCTCACGAAGGACGGCTCGGCCAATGACTGGCCCATGGCAAGCAATCCTGCGCCCAGGAGCAGCATCGCCATGCCGCGCCTGACGCTGCCTGCGATGCCCCAGCGCGCGACGAAGCTCTTGGCGAAGCGCGTGGTGAGGATCATCACCAGGGCCGCGCTGGCAAAGGCCAGGCTGAAGCCTAGCAGCGAGAAGCCGGCCTTGCCGATCAGCACCCTGGGCGCCGTCGAAAAGAACACGAAGAACGAGCCCATGGCGGTGGCGAAGGCCAGCGTGTAGGTCCAGAAGACGAAGCTGCGCAGGATCGGCCCGAAACCACCCCGGGCACGGCCATGGGTCAGCGGGCGCGTTTCGCGCCATCGGGGCCACGCGTTGAGCGTGGCGACAACGGCAAGGATGCCGAGCGCGACGAAGATCGCCCGCCAGCCGAAGCTATTGGCGATCAAAGCGCCTGCGATCGGCCCCAGCGCCGGCACGAAGGACAGCAGCGAGCCGAGCATGGCGTAGATGACGGCGCCTTCCGGCCTTTGTGCATAGACGTCGCGGACGGTGGCGAAGACGGCAATGAGCATGGCCGAAGCGCCCAGGGCCTGCACGACACGAAGCGCAAGGAAGACGGGTGCAAGCGACGTGGCGGCGAGCACGAAGGAGGCCGCCATGAACGCCAGCGCGCCGCCGACCAGCACCGGGCGGCGGCCAATCCTGTCAGAGATCGGTCCGAAGGCAAGTTGCCCGAGCCCCAGACAGATCATGTAAAGGCTGAGCGTCAGTTGGATCGCGGCTGGCGACGTCGCGAGCGCGCCCGGCATGATCGGCACGACGGGCAAGTAGATATCCATGGCGAGGGAGGCCAGAACGTCGAAGGGAGACATCAGCAGCAAGGCCGCGGGCATGGACAAGGTCCATGTCGGCTGGTTCGGAGAAGACATGAGGAAAAATCCGCTCAAATGGTGAGATTTGGCGGCGACCTGCCTCAGGCTGGCTCTCTTGACGCAATTCCAGGCGGAAAGGCTACGGCGAGGGTGCCGCGCCCGGCCGCTTCAAACTCGGAATGCTCTGGGAGAAACGGGACAGACTGCCGCAACAACGAAGCGCTGTTGCGGCTTACTTGTCTGCTGACTTGCTGGATCCCATGGCTGTCGGTCCCGGTGACGATGCGCATGCCCGCCAGCATGCCTGTTCGCGGTTCAACTAGCAGTCAAAGACCGCTTGGGCAACCGCTGGTCGAACCTACGCCGCCTTGCGGCGAGAGGCCGTGAGCGCTTTTTCCACGACAGCGAAGATACGTTCGTCGCCGCACTGGGCCACGTTGAAGCGCATGAAGCGGGCGGCGGTATGCGACAGGCTGAAGGCGTTGCCGGGCGCAAGGACAACATTGTCCGAAAGCGCGTGGCGGGCGATATCGGCGGCGTCGATGCCGTCGGGCAGGCGGCACCAGAGGAACATGCCGGCCGGCTGGTCGATCCAGGGCACGATGCCCATCGCCTTCAGCCTGCCGGCGGTCTCGGCCATGGCGCGCGACAGGCGCGTGCGCAACTGCTCGACATGTTTGCGATAGCTGCCGTCCTTCAGCAGGGTCAGCACCAGTTCGGCGGACAGCCGGGCGCCGCCGAATGTGGTGGCGATCTTGAGGTCGGTCAGGCCTTCCATCCAGTCGGCTGGTGCCGCGATGAAGCCGCAGCGCATGGACGCCGACAGCGTCTTGGAGAAGGAGCCGATCTGGATGACGCGCTGCAGCCCGTCGAAGGCCGCTAGCCTCGGGGCAGGGCTGTGCTCGAAGTCGGCGAAGATATCGTCCTCGACGATGGTGAGGTCCGCCTGGTCGGCGAGCTTCAGCAGCCGGTGCGCGGTGACCGGCGACAGGATCGCGCCGGTCGGGTTGTGGATGCCGGAATTGGTGATGTAGAGGCGCGGCCGGTGCTCGGCGAGCGCCTCGGCAAAGAGCTCGATATCCGGCCCTGAAGGCGTGTAAGGGACACCGACCACCTTGGCCTGATGGGCGCGCAGCAGCGCGTGAAAATTGAAATAGCAGGGGTCGTCGACCAGTACCGCGTCGCCGGGCTCGATCAGGAAGCGGCACAAAAGGTCGATGGCCTGAGTGCCGCAATCGGTCAGCATGATCTGGTCGGGCGAGACCTCGACACCGTGCTCGGCCATGCGCCTTGCCAGCAATTGGCGCAGCGGCGGCAGGCCAAGCGGCGTGCCGTAATCGGCCAGCGCCACGTCGTCGGCACGGGCAGCGGTGCGCAGCGCCCGCCGCAAGGCGGCCTGCGGCATCCAGGACGCCGGCAGCCAGCCGCAGCCGGGCTTCAGTATGTCCTCGCCCGCTTCGAGCGATTGCCGCGAGACCCAGAGCGGGTCGACGGCGCGGTCAAGCCGAGGGCCGATTTCGGCCAGCGACAGTGGCGCAAGCTGGCCGGCGGCGTAGAAACCCGAGCCCGGGCGCGAGCGGATCGTGCCTTCCGCCGCGAGCCGCTCATAGGCCTCGACCACGGTTGATTTCGAAACCTGCATGGATTTGGCCATGGCCCGGATCGACGGCAGGCGGGCTCCGGGCGTCAGCGTGCGCGCCGCGATCCGCTGGCGGATTGCCGCCATGACTGTTTCGACGAGGGTGGCGCCACTGGCATTTGGGCCTGATACGTCCATCTGTACTTCCCTGCGGACCATTACAGTTTTGTAGAATTGTACCTTATTGTATCTGGTAACACCATGGCCCGCGCCGGTACGGAAGTGCAAACGGAGCAGATGATGGAAAAGAGTTTTGACGGCTGGCTCAGCGGCTTCATCGGCGTGCTGATCTTCAGCGGCTCGCTGCCGGCGACACGGGTGGCGGTGATGGATTTCGACCCGACCTTCCTGACGGCGGCCAGGGCGGCGATCGCCGGTCTGCTCGGGATTGCGATGCTGCTGCTGTTCCGCGAAAAGCGTCCAGAGCGCAGCGACCTGATCTCGCTCGTCGTCGTTGCGCTGGGTGTCGTGGTCGGCTTCCCGTTGCTGACGGCGCTGGCGCTGAAGCATGTCACCTCGGCGCATTCCATCATCTTCGTCGGCCTGTTGCCGCTGGCGACCGCGATCTTCGGCGTGCTGCGCGGCGGCGACCGTCCGCGCCCGGCTTTCTGGCTGTTCTCGTGTCTGGGGAGCGCTTTGGTCGCCGGCTTTGCCCTGGCGCAAGGCGTGACCGCCTCGCCGGTCGGCGACGGCCTGATGCTCGGCGCCATCATCGTCTGCGGGCTGGGCTACGCCGAAGGGGCCAAGCTATCGCGCAAGCTCGGCGGCTGGCAGGTGATCTGCTGGGCGCTGGCGCTGTCGCTCCCGGTCATGCTGGCGCTGAGCTTTTTGACGCTGCCGCCGTCCTTCGCCGGCATCGCCTCCAGCGCATGGATCGGGCTTGCCTATGTCTCGCTGTTCAGCATGCTGATCGGCTTCATCTTCTGGTATCGCGGCCTGGCGCAAGGCGGCATCGCCGCCGTCGGACAACTGCAATTGCTGCAGCCCTTCTTCGGTCTGGCGCTGGCGGCGAGCCTGCTGCATGAAAAGGTCAGCCCGATGATGGTGGTCGTCACGCTAGGCGTGGTGGCGTGTGTTTTCGGGGCGAAGAAGTTTGCGCGGTAGCAGCGCCTACTGAAACTTCGTCACCACCCCGATCCCGATCCCCTCGAAACCGCCCATAGCCATAAGGGCCGCGGGTGCCTCCTCGAGACTGATCTTCTTGCCCACCAGCAATTCGGGCTTCAGCTTGCCGGTGCGGATCATGTCCATCATCGCGGTATAGCGGTAGGCCTGCATGCCGTGGCTGCCGAGGATTTCGAGCTCGAAGGCGATGACCTTGTCCATCGGCACCTGCGGTCGCGCATGCTCGCCCAGCATCAGCCCGACCTGAACGTGGCGGCCGCGCCGGCGCAGGTTGGCGATCGAGTTGAACGAGGTGGTGGGGTGTCCGAGCGCGTCCATCGACATATGCGCGCCGCCATTGGTGATCTGCTTGACGGCCTTCACCACATTCGGCGTCGTCGAAGCGTTGATCGTCGCCACCGCGCCGATCTTCCTGGCAAACTCCAGCTTCTCGTCGGTGAGGTCGATGGCAATGACATTGGCGCCCATGGCGCTGGCGATCATGATCGCCGACAGGCCGACGCCGCCGCAGCCATGCACCGCCACCCACTCGCCGGGCGTAACCCGGCCCTGGTCGACGATGGCGCGGAAGGAGGTGACGAAGCGGCAGCCGAGGCTGGCGGCGGTGGCGAATTCCATCTCTTCGGGCAGGCGCACGAGATTGGTGTCGGCATGCTCGATGCCGACATATTCGGCGAAGGAGCCCCAGCCGGTGAAGCCAGGCTGTGTCTGGTGCTCGCAGACCTGATGGTTGCCGGAAGTGCATTCGAAGCAGCGGCCGCAGCCGACCGCGAAGGGCACGGTGACGCGGTCGCTGGCCTTCCAGCGGCTGACCTGCTTTCCGGCCGCGACGACGACGCCGGCCAACTCATGTCCAGGAACATGCGGCAACGTGATGCCGTCGTCATGGCCCATCCAGCCATGCCAGTCGCTGCGGCAAAGGCCCGTAGCCTCGACCTTGATGACCACGCCGTCGGCCGCCGGTTTCGGATCGGGAACGGTCTGGATTGTCGGCGCCTCACCGAATTTCTCGAACACGACCGCTTTCATCGGCAAACTCCCACGTTGCGTATTTGAAGTGACGATAGCCGATTCCGCTGCCGGCCGACCGGAAATCGATTCTGCCAGCGCGCGGACTGGCGGACCGATCCTTATTCCGGCGCCCGGCGGAAATCGGCCAGCCGCGTTTCGCCGGGCGTGAGCAGGCGCCCGTCTTCCGCATGCACTTCCAAGCGCCGGATCGGCCTGCCGGTCCGGGTGTCGACCATGAAAGTGTAGGGCTCGCCCGGCCCGGAGAAATAGGTCTCGCCCCACTGGCGCAGCGCTACGAGCACATAGAACAGCCCTCGGCCTTTTTCGGTCAGCACATATTCATGATGCGCGCCGCCGTCCGACGCCGGAACGATTTCGAGGATGCCATGCGCGACCAGATTGCGCAGGCGCGCCGACAGGATGTTCTTTGCCACGCCCAGGCTTTTCTGGAACTCGCCGAAGCGCCGCATGCCGTCGAAAGCGTCGCGCACGATGAGCAGTGACCACCAGTCGCCGATCGCGTCGAGCGGCCGGGCGATAAGGCAGTCGGCGCTTTGATGGCTCGTCCGTTTAACCATGCAATTCGTCCAGATCTCCGATTTGTGGTTGCAAGTTAAAACCTTCTTCTTTATCCGGCAATGGTTTCAAATTGAAACCGAATGGAGCCGGAACGATGAACCTGCAACTGCAAGGCGCCGATCTGCGGCAGGTCGAAGAAAGCAGGGCGGCGAAGGGCAAGGCGGGATTGCCGCGCCTCACCGCGCTGATCTTTGCGGCCGCCTGCGGCTTGAGCGTCGCCAATGTCTATTTCGCGCACCCACTGCTCGACGCCATCGCGCGCGACTTTTCGATCGACCCCGCCTCGGTCGGCATCGTGGTGACGGTGACGCAGATCGGCTACGCACTCGGCCTGTTCTTCATCGTGCCGCTCGGCGATCTTTTCGACCGCCGCAAGCTGGTTGCCAGCCAGGCCGTGCTTTCGGCTCTGGCGCTTGTCCTTGTCGGCCTGTCGCCAAGTGCTGCGGTCCTGCTCGCGAGCCTTGCCGCAGTCGGCTTGCTGGCCGTCGTCGTCCAAGTCCTGGTCGCCTATGCCGCCGACCTCGCGGCACCCGCGGAGCGGGGCAGGGCGGTGGGCACTGTCACCAGTGGGGTCATCCTCGGCATTTTGCTCGCGCGCTTCGTTTCGGGGCTGGTCGCCGATTTCGCCGGCTGGCGCTCGGTCTATCTCGTTTCGGCCGTCCTCACGCTCGCGATGGCGGCGATCCTGTTCCGCGTCCTGCCTCGCCAGGAGGCCGTGCGGCCGCGCACGTCCTACATACGGCTTCTCGGCTCGGTGCTGCGCCTGTTCGTCGAGGAGCCGCTGCTGCGCGTGCGCGCGGTGCTCGCCATGCTGATTTTCGCCAGCTTCAACGCGCTGTGGGCGCCGCTGGTGCTGCCGCTCGCAGCGCCGCCCTTTTCGCTGTCGCATACCGAGATCGGCCTGTTCGGCCTGGTGGGCGTCGCCGGCGCGCTTGGCGCCCGCTGGACCGGAGTGTTGGTCGATCGCGGACAGGGCCAACTGGTCACCGGTCTAAGCCTCGCGCTGATGGCCGCGGCCTGGCTGCCGATCGCCTTCATGGGCACATCGTTGTGGCTGCTGGTGCTGGGCATCGTCATGCTCGATCTCGCCATCCAGTCGGTGCACGTCACCAATCAAAGCCTGATCTTCGCCCGACGGCCGGACGCCCGCAGCCGGCTGGTCGGCGGTTATATGATCTTCTATTCGCTGGGCAGCGCGCTGGGCTCGATCGCCTCGACCATGATCTATGGCGCCTGGGGTTGGACTGGCGTGTGCCTGCTTGGCGCCGGCATCGGCCTGGCGGCGCTGGCGTTCTGGGCCGCGACGGCGCGGGTAGGGTGTTAAGCCGGGCTATTCGGCATCGATCTGGTTCTGCGGCGCAGCCTTCTGGAACGCCGGCAGCGCCATGCAGGCGGCATTGATGCGCGCGATCACCGGGTAGGGCGCCATGTCGACGCCGAAACGGGCGTTGTTGGTGACCTGGGCGGCAAGGCAGATGTCGGCAATGCCGGGCGTGTCGCCGTGGCAGAACGTGCCGGTCTCGGGCGACGAAGCCAGAATCTTCTCAAGCGGCTGGAAACCTTCGTTCACCCAATGCCTGAACCAGTTGACGACATCCTCGTCGCCGGCGCCGAACAAAGTGCGCAGCGAGGTCAGCACGCGCAGATTGTTCACGGGATGGATGTCGCAGGCGATCATCTGCGCCAGCATTCTGACGCGGGCACGCCCCAGCGCATCCTTCGGCAGCAGCGGCGGCTCGGGCTGGATCTCATCGAGATATTCGATGATCGCCAGCGACTGGGTCAGAAGCCCGCCGTTTTCGAGAACCAGCGCCGGCACCAGGCCTTGCGGATTGACCGCGAGATAGGCGGGCTCGAGATGTTCGCCGTGGCGCAGATGATGCGGCACATAGGTGTAATCCAGACCCTTCATCGCCAGAGCGATCCGCACCCGGTAGGAGGTGGAGGAGCGGTGGTAATTGTGGAGGACGAGATCGCTCATCGCCTCGGCTGCCCGATGGTCACCTCGACCGTGCCGATGCCGTCGACGCCGCCGGTGATCCTGTCGCCCGCCTGGACCGCGCCGACGCCGGCCGGCGTGCCGGTGAAGATCAGGTCGCCAGGCTTGAGTTCCACCGCCTCGCTGCAGATCGAGACGATGTCGGCGATCGGCCAGATCAGCTCGGCGAGGTCGCCGTCCTGCTTCACCGCGCCGTTGACGGCAAGCCAGATGCGGCCTTTCTCCGGATGACCTGATTTCGTGGCCGGGACCAGGGCGCCGCAAGGCGCGGATTGGTCGAAGGCCTTCGACCAATCCCACGGACGCGCCGCTTTCTTGGCTTGATCCTGCAGGTCGCGGCGGGTCAGGTCGACGCCGACGCCATAGCCCCAGACATGGGCGAGCGCATCCGCGCGGGGAACCTGAAAGCCTCCCTTGCCGATAGCGACGACCAGCTCGATCTCGTGGTGCAGGTTCGAGGTCAAAGGCGGGTAGGGGATTTCGGCGCCGTTGTCGACAACCGCGTCGGCGGGCTTGGTGAAGAAAAAGGGCGGGTCGCGCTCGTCATTGCCGAGCTCGCGCGCATGCGCCGCGTAATTGCGGCCGACGCAGAAGATACGGCGCACGGCAAACCGCTCCGCCGAGCCTGCGACGGCAACCGAAGCAATCGCCGGCGGCGGAAGGACGAATTCTGGCATGGTTTTTCTCTGTGTTGAGGTGAATCTTGCCCACCTTCCGCCGATTTTGCCGGACGAGCAAGACTCGACGTCCCGGCACATCGGCCTGTCGTTTCAGTGACAATGTGCTCTACCATTGGGCGTATACTATTTGCCAATAATCTGGTCATGGTCACGGGACTATCCTGTGCCCGCTGAAACCGAACCGATACCTGAACCCGTGCAATGACCCCCGCCAGCGATCGCGCCCGCTTCCTGATCATCGACGACCACCCGCTGTTCCGCGAGGCGCTGCACAGCGCCGTGCAGATGGCCTATCCTGACGTCGACACGGTCGAGGCGCGCTCGATCGCCGAGGCGATCGAGCTTCTCGCCGATGCCAAGCCGTTCGACCTCGCGCTGCTCGATCTGAGCATGCCTGACGTGCATGGCTTCGAAGGGCTGTTGCAGCTGAGGACCCGCTACCCGCGGCTGCCGGTGGTGATCGTGTCGGGCTATGAGGAGCCGAAGATCATCTCCGAGGCGCTGTCCTACGGCGCGGCCGGCTTCATCCCGAAATCGGCCAGGAAGAGCGACCTCGCAGCCGCCATCCGCTCGGTGATGGACGGCGCGGTCTATGTACCGGAAAACTACGAGGGCCAGCCGCCGGACCCCGACAGCACCGACCGCGCCGACATGGTGCAGCGCCTGGCGAGGCTGACGCCGCAGCAGCTCAGGGTCCTGCAGATGCTGCGCCAGGGCATGCTCAACAAGCAGATCGCCTATGAGCTGCAGGTGGGCGAGACCACCGTGAAAGCGCATGTCTCGGAGATATTGCGCAAGCTCAACGTCTACAGCCGCACGCAAGCGGTGATCGAAGTGTCGAAGCTCGACAATGCCGAGTTGTTCCGCGATCAGGCGGGATTTTGAGGCGGTATTTCTAAGCCAGAAGATGCGCCAGCAGCGCGCGCAATTGCGCCGGCTTCAGCGGCTTGCGCATCAGCTCGATGCCGGCCGAGCGGGCGGCCTTGGCGACGAGCTCGGAGCCGTCGGCGGTGACGATCAGCGCCGGCACGGGGCGGCCGAGATAGTCGCGCACGTCGGCGATCGTCGCGGTGCCGAGATCACCGCCGTCGAGATGCTGGTCGGCGATGACGATGTCGGGCACCCAGGCGGTGTCGCCGAGCAGGTCGAGCGCATCGTCGGTCGAGGTGGCGGCGCGCACCTGGCATTGCCAGCGCTCCAGCAGCGAGGTCATGGCTGAGAGCACGTCGACGTCGTTTTCGACCAAAAGCACCTTGGTGCCGAACAGGCCGTAGCCGCGCGGGCGGTCCATGTCGGTGATGGCCGCCACCGGTTCGGCTGCCATGCCGACCGGCACGTCGATGTGGAAGATGGTGCCGCGCCCGACCTTCGAGGAAAAAGTCACGGGATGGCCGAGCGCGGCGGCCATGCGGCGCACGATGGCGAGGCCGAGGCCAAGCCCGCCGGCGAGCCCGGCATCGGCAAGCGTCGCGGTGCCGCGGTGGAACTCCTCGAACACCGCTTCGCGCTGGTCCTCGGCAATACCGCAGCCGGTGTCGGCGACGTCGATACGGATGGTATCGCCGCGATGCCTGGTGCCGACCAGCACACCGCCGGAGCGGGTGTAGCGCAGGGCGTTGGAGAGAATGTTCTGCAGGATGCGCCTGAGCAGCGTGCGGTCGGTCCGCACGACGACATTGACCGGGCGGAATTTCAGCGACAGGCCTTTCTTTTCCGCCTCAGGCAGAAAGTCGGAGCGCAGCGAGGAAAACAGCGTCTCCAGGCTGATGTCGACGATTTCCGGTTGCACCACACCGGCGTCGAGCTTGGAGATGTCGAGCAGGGTGCGCAAGAGGTCTTCCATCGTCTCCAGCGAGCGCTCGACCTGGCGCACCAGCTTGCGGCCTTCTTCGCTGGTCTGAACCTCGGCCAGCGCCGAGACCGACAGATGGGCGGCGTTGAGCGGCTGCAGCACGTCGTGGCTGGCGGCGGCGAGGAACCTGGTCTTGGAAAGGTTCGCGAGTTCGGCCGTTTCCTTGGCGGCGACGAGGTCGACGTTCGACTGCTCGAGCCTGCGCAGCGTGGCGTGCAGTTCCTCGGTGCGGTTGCGCACCCGGTTTTCCAGCGAGATGGCGGTCTGGAACAGCGAAAAAGCGTTGCCCTGCTGGTCCATCGAACGCTCGACCCGGCTGAGAAGGGCCGCGTTGATCTTCTTCAGCCTTTCGAGGTCGTTGATGTCGCGAAGTGGCATCTCGCTCACTCGGCTGCCCGGCGCTCGCCGAAGGCAATGCCGGTAAAGGTCTGGTTGAGGTGCATCGAGCGATACTGCTCGCCATAGGTGCCGAAGCCGATGACCTTCTTGGTCCGGTAGAGTTCCGAAATCTCGCGGTAGACCTGGCGGTTGCGCGCATCGAGCCGGCGCAGCACGCAGTCGAAGCCCAGGATCATGTCGACGCCGCCGAGCTTGCGTTCTGCGTCCTGCAACGCGGCGCGCGTCGCTTCCACCATGTTCATCGGCTGGGCTATGGACAGGACGACACCGTCGTCGATGGCGCAGAAGAACGACAGCGAGCCGTCGACATGCATGCGCTGGATAGAACGGCAGTAATACTCGCCGGCCACCTTCACCACGACGGGATGGGAGGCGAAGCTTAGCGGCGTCAGCGCCTGGGCCACCGTGCCGACGGAGGCCGCATATTCCTCGGCCGCGTTGGTGGCGTTGAATTCGTGGACGATGCGATGATCGGGGTCGGACGACGTAACCACCAGCTTCTCGTCGGTCGGAATGAAATTATCGGTCTTGAAGACGTGGAAAGGGATCTCGGTCGCGACCAGCACGATGATGGCGCTGTCGGAGGTGACCTTGCCGTCCGAGATCAGGCAGGTCGTCTCGAATTTCAGGTCGTCGCCCGCCGAGCCGCCGATCAGCGGGATGTCATCCAGCCCCCAGTGGATGGCCGAGGTCACCGCTTCCTCGGCATAGGAAAGCCCGTCGATGAAGCAGAGGGCAAAGACGCTCTTCGCCGGCTCCCGGCCGGCGCGGCAGTGCAGCAGGCGGCGCAGTTCCACGACCTCGCCGGTGATCCCGTCCATGCTGGAGGAAGAGAGGTTCTCGACCGTGGTGCTGACGGTCGAGAACGACGCCGACGGCAAAAGCAGGGCAAGGGCATGCCCTTCCTCCAGCCCCTGCGGCGTTATTTCGCCGGCGGTCGAGCAGCCGGCATAGGCAAGCGACGGCGCATGGATATTCAACGCCTGCGCGAGCGCCGTCGCGTCGACCAGGCTTCGGGAGAAGAACAGAAGCGCGAAGCCGGCATCGACGATCGCCGCTTCGGCCGCGATGGCCCGGGCAAAGGCGTCCGGGTCGGGCTCATCCGTGGTGAGCGCCGAAAGGCCCGATGCATAGCGGGTGCTCGAACTGGCCAGTTGCTCCTCCGCAATTTCCTCCAACGCCGATTTATGCGTGTCTTTTCTTGTGCGTATCGGCCACGCTTCGCGTCGATGGCATCTTTGCCTTCAATCTCGGTTTTGGCAATGGGCGGTTGCTGCGCTGCACATAGCTTTTGCCATGATCGAAAGTACAATGGGGCCGGCGCTGGCAGCGCTGTTTTGGCCGTTGTACGCTGCACGAATAACGTATTGCCGAAGCACAAGCGCGGCATCGGCAAGGCAAGGACCAAGGTTAATACCCAGGGAGGGGCTGTATGTCGGACGTGTCGTTGACTGTGAACGGGAAACGGGTCAGCGGGAGCGCCGAGGACCGAACGTTGCTGGTGCATTTCCTGCGAGAGCACCTGGGCCTCACCGGAACGCATGTCGGTTGCGATACATCGCAATGCGGCGCCTGCGTCGTGCATGTCGACGGCAAGGCGGTGAAGTCCTGCACGATGCTCGCGGCGCAGGCGTCCGGCTCGACCATCGTCACCATCGAGGGACTGGCGGACGGTGCAGAGCTGCATCCGGTGCAGGCTGCGTTCAAGGAGCATCACGGGCTGCAATGCGGCTTCTGCACGCCGGGCATGATCATGACGGCGACCGACATGATCGCGCGCCATCCTGAAGGCCTGGACGAGGCGACGGTGCGCGTCGAGCTCGAAGGCAACATCTGCCGCTGCACGGGCTACCACAACATCGTGAAGGCGATCCTCGCCGCATCGGAGACGATCGCGAAGGGCGCCAAGGGCAAGGCGAAACAGGCAGCCTAAGGGACGAGTGAGTAGTCAGTAGTGAGTAGTCGGCCTGAAGGGGCGGCCCATATCACTACTCACTACTTTCCTACTCACTATTTTCGGGAGGAAATTTCCGCAATGGGTATCGAAGGCGTCGGCGCCCGCGTGGCGCGTAAGGAAGACAAGAGGTTCATCACCGGCGGCGGTCGCTATGTCGACGACATGGTGGTCCCCGGCATGAAGCATGCCGTGTTCGTGCGCAGCCCGCACGCGCATGCGCAGATCAAGAAGATCGATGTGAAAAAGGCGCAAGCGATGCCGGGTGTCGTTGGTGTCTTGACCGGCAAGGAGCTCAAGGCAGACGGGATTGGCAATCTGATCTGCGGCTGGATGATCCACTCCAAGGACGGCACGCCGATGAAGATGGGCGCGTGGTCGCCGCTCGCGGTCGACAAGGTGCGCTATGTCGGCGATGCGGTCGTCGTCGTCGTCGCCGATACCAAGGGCCAGGCGCGCGACGCGGCAGAGGCGGTCGAGATCACCTACAAGGAACTGAAGGCCGTGGTCGATGCCACGAAGGCCATCCAACCCGGCGCGCCGCAGATCCATGCCGAGGCAGAGAACAATCTGATCTTCGACTGGGAGCTCGGCGACGGCAAGGCGACCGACGCGGCGCTCAAGTCGGCGGCCCATGTCACGCGCATGAAGATCGTCAACAACCGGCTGGTGCCGAATGCAATGGAGCCGCGCGCGGCTCTCGGGCACTACGACAAGGCTGAGGACCACTATACCTGCTGGACGACGTCGCAGAACCCGCATGTCGCGCGACTGGTGATGAGCGCGTTCTACAATGTCGCGCCGGAAAACAAGCTGCGCGTGATCGCGCCCGATGTCGGCGGCGGCTTCGGCTCCAAGATCTACATCTATCCGGAAGAGATCGTCTGCCTTTGGGCATCGAAGAATACCGGCGTTCCCGTCAAATGGGTCGCCGACCGCACCGAGAGCTTCCTGTCGGACGCGCATGGCCGCGACCATGTCTCGACGGTGGAGATGGCCTTCGACAAGGACAACCGGATCACCGGGCTCAAGGTCGACACGATAGCCAATCTTGGCGCCTACATGTCGCTGTTCTCGTCCTGCGTGCCGACCTACCTCTACGCCACGCTCTTGTCCGGCCAGTACAATATCCCGGCGATCCACGCCAATGTGCGCACCGTCTATACCAATACCGCGCCGGTCGATGCCTATCGCGGGGCAGGGCGGCCGGAGGCCACCTACGTGCTCGAGCGGATGATGGAAACCGCGGCGCGCGAGCTTGGCGTGTCGCCGGCCGAGCTCAGACGCCGGAACTTCATCACGTCCTTCCCGCACCAGACGCCGGTGATCATGGCCTATGACGCGGGCGACTATAACGCATCGCTCGATGCGGCGATGAAGGCCGCCGACTATGCCGGCTTCACCAAGCGCCGCGCCGACGCCGCCAAGCAGGGCAAGCTGCGCGGCATCGGCATGAGCTGCTACATCGAGGCCTGCGGCCTGGCGCCGTCATCGGCGGTCGGCTCGCTCGGCGCCGGCGTCGGCCTGTGGGAATCAGCCGAGGTGCGCGTCAATGCCGTCGGCACGATCGAGGTGCTCACCGGCTCGCACAGCCATGGCCAGGGCCATGAAACGACGTTCGCGCAGCTGGTCACCCAGCGCTTCGGCGTGCCGATCGACTCCGTCTCGATCGTGCATGGCGACACCGACAAGGTGCAGATGGGCATGGGCACTTACGGCTCGCGTTCCGGCGCCGTCGGCATGTCGGCCATCGTCAAGGCCCTCGACAAGGTCGAGGCCAAGGCCAAGAAGATCGCCGCGCACCTTTTGGAAGCGGACGAGGGCGACATCGTCATCGAGAATGGCGAGGTCAAGGTCGCGGGCACCGACAAGAGCCTGCCCTGGTTCCAGGTGGCGCTTGCCTCCTACACCGCGCACAATTTGCCGGCGGGCATGGAGCCCGGGCTGAAGGAGACGGCCTTCTACGATCCGTCCAACTTCACCTTCCCGGCCGGCTGCTACATCTGCGAGGTCGAGATCGACCCGGAGACCGGCCTGACGGAGATCATCCAGTTCGTCGCGGCCGACGATTTCGGCAACATCATCAATCCGATGATCGTCGAAGGCCAGGTGCATGGCGGCATCGCCCAAGGCGTGGGGCAGGCGTTGCTGGAAGGCGCGCATTATGACGCCAGTGGCCAGCTTTTGACGGCGAGCTACATGGATTACACCATGCCGCGCGCGGGCGACCTGCCGTCCTTCAAGGTCTCGACCTCGAACACGCCATGCCCGGGCAATCCGCTCGGCGTCAAAGGCTGCGGCGAGGCCGGCGCCATCGGTTCGCCGCCGGCGGTCATCAACGCCATCACCGATGCGCTCGGCGTCGTCGACATCGCCATGCCGGCGTCGCCCGCCACGGTGTGGGCAACCATCCGCGCGACGAAGCACTGAGGAGGAACGAGCATGTATTCGGTCAATTACCATCGCGCTTCCTCCGTCGCCGACGCCGCCAAGCTGCTGAAGAACGGCGACGCCAAGCTGCTCTCCGGCGGCATGACGCTGATCCCCGCCATGAAGACGCGGCTTGCGTCACCTTCGGACCTCGTCGATGTCTCGCGATTGAAGGACCTGCAGGGCGTCAAGGTGTCCGGCAAGACGGTCACCATCGGTGCCGCGACAACGCATTACGACGTCTCCACAGACGAGAAGCTGAAGAAGGCCTGCCCGGCGCTTGCGCATATGGCATCGCTGATCGGCGACCCGGCGGTGCGCCACAAGGGCACGATCGGTGGCTCGATCGCCAACAACGATCCGGCGGCCGACTATCCGGCGGCATTGCTGGCGCTGGGTGCGACGATCATCACCAACAAGCGCGAGATCGCGGCGGACAAATTCTTCAAGGGCCTGTTCGAGACGGCGCTGAAGGAAGGCGAGATCGTCACCGCGGTGAGCTTCACCGCTCCGGCCAAGGCGGCCTACCAGAAATTCCGCAACCCGGCTTCGCGCTATGCCATCGTCGGCGTGTTCGTGACCAAGGGCAAGGACGGGGTGAGGGCGGCGGTGACCGGCGCCGGCGAGGACGGCGTTTTCCGCTCCAAGGAAATCGAGGCAGCGCTGGCGAAGAATTTCGATGCCGCGGCGCTCGGCGGCCTCAAGGTGCCGGCAAAGGGGCTGATGAGCGATATCCATGCCTCCGCCGACTACCGCGCCAATCTGATCGCCGTGATGGCCAAGCGCGCGGTGGCCGCAGCCAACGCCTGAACAGCGACGCCGCGGATCAAAGAAGGGGCCGCCACGGCCCCTTTTTCTTTGCCATAACAAAGGGTTGACCGGAAACGCCGGCCAAATTGCCGCTTCGCACTTGCACAAAGTTATCCCGCACTGCAAAATGAAACTGGCGGGAATACCAGACGGTTCGAGACGCGGGCAACGCTTCGCATGCGGACCTCGAGTTGCGAAGGCAAGGTATGACCGACATCTCCGCAGCGTCCGTTGTTCTGCCGCGGGCCGCAGCCGACAAGGAAGCCAGGGCAAGACTTGCCTATCTCGACGGCTGGCGCGGCCTGTCGATCGCCCTGGTGCTGATCGGCCATTTCTTTCCGGTCCCGGGAATCAATCTCGGCGTCCTCGGCGTCGAGTTCTTCTTCGTGCTGAGCGGCCGGCTGATGGGCGAGATCCTGTTCATCGAGCGTTTTCCGCTGAAGAAATTCTTCAAGCGGCGCTTCTCGCGCATCTATCCCGCGCTGCTTGTGTTCGTGATCGCCGCGATGGTCGGCCTTGCCGGCACCTACATCGCGTTCAAGTGGAAGGCGGCGCTGACAGCGCTGACCTTCACCTACAATTACGCGGGAATCTTCATCAATCGCGCCGGCGCGCTCGACCACATCTGGTCGCTCTGCGTCGAGGAGCACTCCTATATCCTTTTGGCGCTGATCAGCGTGATGGTTACCGGGAGAACGAACGTCGTGCGGCTGCTGGTCGTGCTGGCGCTGCTGGCAATGGCCAACGGCGCCATTTCGTACGGGGTTCTCGGCATGGGCTACGAGACCACCTACTGGCGCACCGACGTGCACATCGCCTCGATCCTGCTGTCCGCCGCAATCTGCCTGCTCAAAGCCGATGGGCGCCTGCCGGCTTTCCTGAAGAGCCAACATGTGGCGCTGGTGGCTGCGGCCACTGGCGTTCTGCTGTTCAGCGACCCGGTGCCGACGCCTCTGCATTACACCCTCGCCGTGCCGCTGTTGGCGCTGGCGGTCAACACGCTCGACTTCGCCGGCAGCGCTCTGAAAGGGCCGTTGTCCTCGCGGCCCATGGTGATGCTCGGGCTGTGGTCCTATTCGCTTTATCTGTGGCAGCAGCCTTTCTACAAATTCGTCGATGAGCGCGGCAGCGCGCCGATCCCGATGCTGGCGGCCGTGTTCGCCTGCGCGCTCTGCAGTTATTACGTGATCGAGAAACCGGCTCGTGGCTGGCTCAACCGCAATTGGTGAGTATCGGCTCTGATCGTGCCGGTCGGGTTTCACATGTTTAAGATATATATAAATTAGCTATCTGTAATTTAATTTGAGAAAACGCCCATATCTGCTTGGCGATCGCTGCGACGATGGCCATTATACAATGGTACTAGGGCAGGAATTCTTTATTGCCGCTCTCGTTTCTCCTTCTAGGTTTCCAGACAGGATAACGGGAGGAAGAAATGACAACGACCACTGTCGAAGGAGCGGGCGGTTGGCTCGATCGCTCTCACACGATCGCCGAGCGGGGGTTCAGCCGATGGATGGTGCCGCCGGCGGCGCTTTGCATTCATCTGTGCATCGGTCAGGCTTACGCGTTCAGCGTGTTCAACCTGCCGATGTCGAAGCTGATCGGCATAACCGAGTCGGCGCCTGACGACTGGAAGCTGACAGGACTGGGCTGGATATTCTCGATCGCAATTCTGTTCCTTGGCATTGCCGCCGCTTTCGGCGGCGGTTGGCTCGACCGTGTCGGGCCGCGCAAGGCGATGGTGGCCGCCGCCTGCTGTTTCGGCGGCGGCTTCATCATCTCGGCGCTCGGCGTCTACCTGCACCAGCTCTGGATCATCTATCTCGGTTATGGCGTGCTTGGCGGCATCGGCCTCGGCCTCGGTTATATTTCGCCGGTGAAGACGCTGATCACCTGGTTTCCAGATCGGCCAGGGATGGCCACCGGCATGGCGATCATGGGCTTCGGCGGCGGCGCCTTCATTGCCTCGCCGCTATCGGTCTATCTGATGAACCTGTTCTCGACGCCCGAGCATATCGGCGTCGCCGAAACCTTCATCGTGCTCGGCATCGTCTATTTCATCTTCATGATGATCGGCGCCATCATCGTAAGAGTGCCTCCGGAAGGCTGGCGACCCGCCGGATGGACGCCGCCCGCAACGCAAGCCGCGATGGTCACCAGCGGCAACGTCCATCTTGACGATGCGCTGAAGACGCCGCAGTTCTGGCTGCTATGGGGTGTGCTTTGCCTCAACGTGACGGCCGGCATCGGTGTGCTCGGCCAGGCTTCGGCGATGAGCCAGGAGATGTTTCCGGGGCGCATCACGGCGGCGGCGGCCGCGGGCTTTGTCGGCCTGCTTTCGATCTTCAACATGCTTGGCCGCTTCTTCTGGGCCTCGGCCAGCGATTATATCGGGCGCAAGATGACCTACGCGGTCTTTTTCGTGCTGGGCGTGCTCTTGTATGCAGCCGTGCCATGGACGGGCAAATCCGGCAACGTGTTCCTGTTCGTGCTGTTCTACGGCATCATCCTCAGCATGTATGGCGGCGGTTTCTCCACCGTTCCGGCCTATCTGCGCGATGTCTTCGGCGTGCGCTATGTCGGCGCCATTCATGGCCGGTTGCTGACGGCCTGGTCGGTTGCCGGCGTGCTTGGCCCGGTCCTGGTCAACTACATCCGCCAGTACCAGATCGACAGTGGAGTGGCGAAAGCAGACGCCTATACGGTGACCATGTACATCATGGCCGGCCTGCTCGTCGTCGGCTTCCTGCTCAACCTGATGATGCGGCCCGTGGCCGAGCGCTTCCACATGAAGCCGGAAGCGGCGACGGTATAAGGAGATCGAGATGGCACAGGACAACGACAATACCATCAAGCTTACGCTCGCCTGGCTGCTGGTCGGCATACCGCTGGTCTGGGGCTTCTGGACTACGGTGGTCAGCGCCGTCCCGTTGTTCCGGTAAATCTGTTCCAGTAGATTGGGGCATCAACCGGGGAGGCCGGTTCGGCCAGCCTTCCGCGCGGCGAGATAGCGACGAAGCCCGGCTTCTCCGCGCGGCGTGGTCCAGCGGTGGTTCCAGGCGAAGGCTGGCCTCAGCAGCGGCGCCAGAAGCTTGAGGATCGGCCGCTCGACCGTGAGCCGCCAGACCAGATCGACATGGGTACCTCCTCCGGACGGCGACAGCTCGGCCCGCCACAGCCCGTCGAAATCGCCGAAGGTCTTCACCACCACCAACCGGCCGGGGTCGAGCTCGGCGGCCTCGATGATGAAGTTCAGCTCATAGGGCAGGGCGCCGCGCGCTCTCGCCCTGGCACGGGCGCCGACGACGCCCTTGCCCTTCTTGTCGAGCGGCTCGACCTCCTTGTAGGCATCGCCCCACCAGAGCGGCAGAAGCTCAGCGTCCGACAGCACGTCCCACACGTCCTGCGGTGTGCCTTCAGGGATGTCCCAGCTCTCGTCGAAGCGGAAGACATTGCTCGCCATGATGTCGCCCCAGCCAGCGGAGCAGCCATATTAGCTGCGGCTTGTTTTCCTGGCCAGCGTCGCTGGGTCGCTCAAGCGGTGATGGGCTTTGCCCAATAGCGCACCGACTTCTTGCCGCCGTGGATCACCGCATCGCCGACCTCGGTGAAGCCAAGCGCGGCGTGGAAGGCATCGGAGGCCGGGTTGGGCGGATCGGCATTCACCTCGCAAGTCACGATCGTGTGGCCGGCGCGCCGCGCCTGCTCGAACAGATCCTCATAAAGCCGGCGGGCATGGCCGCGGCCGCGCGCTTCGGCGGCGACCACCACACGGTCGACATAGACGAAGCGCGGGTAGCGCTGGCGGAACCAGAGGAAGTTCGGGCTGTCGTAGCGCGCATCCTGGTCGAAGGTCATGATGAAGGCTTCGAGCGCGCCGATACGGCGCGTGTAGAAAGCCTGGCCGAGCAGGTAGGACAACCGATCCGGCTCCAGCCAGGACAGCTCGGCCGCATGCTCGTTGTTGAGCGCGAGGATGGCGGCCTCGTCGGCGGGCGAAATGCGTTCGATCGGCAGCGTTTCCTTGGTCATCGTCTTGGCCATCAGCCTCTCGCGGCCGCGATCGTCGCCGCTACGAGGGCTTGGTCGGTCACCGTGTTGCGGTATTCGCGATCGAGGTCGGTGCCACCCATGCCGACATTCGGGTTGCGGTAACGCATGGCGCTCGGCACGTCCGCGAGCGCTGCGAAATGCATCTCGGTCAATCCGGTCCGCCTGCGCACCTCGCCGATCGTGTCGGGCGCGAGCGCGCCGCAGCCGAGGATGACGATGCGCTTGCCCGCCTGGCGAACGAGCTGCGCCAGAAGCTCGATGCCTTCGACCGCCGTGTCGCGCTGGCCGCTGGTCAGCACGCGGCCAACCTTGCAGCGGATCAGGGCTTCGAGCGCCTCGGCCGGATCGCGGGTCATGTCGAAGGCGCGGTGGCAGGTGACGTTGAGCGGTCCGGCGGCCTCGACCAGCGCGCTCATGCGCGCTTCGTCGATGGCGCCGTCGGCGGTCAGGCAGCCGACAACCACGCCGGCGACGCCGAGCTCGCGGAGCGCTTCGACGTCGGCGAGCATCGAGCGGTACTCGGCCTGGCTGTAGAGGAAGTCGCCGCCGCGCGGGCGCACGATGACATGGAAAGGAATGGTCGCGCTTTCGAGCGCGGCGCGCACCGTGCCCATGCTCGGTGTGATGCCGCCCTCGACCAGGCTGGCGCACAGCTCGACCCGGTCGGCGCCTGCGGCCTGCGCGGCAAGCAGCCCGTCAATACCTTCGACGCAGATTTCGATCAGGGGTCTTTGCGTGTCCGCCACCGGTCCCATCCATGATTTCGAGAAGATGGGGCAGCCCTAGCACCGGGCGCGCCACCGCGAAAGCCGCAACGATCGGTCCAGCCTGGAAGGCGCTTGACAACACATAACTGCAAAGTTATGGATAATTCATAACTGAAAAGTTATTGATTGGCGCGAACCTTATCGGCCGCGCGAAGCCGAGGAGACGGATGATGGAAGCAAGATTGAAGAACCCGGTGATGCTCATTCCCGGCGCGCTGCAGGCGCTGCTCGCGCTCGACAAGTCGACCGAAGCCGGCGACGTGCCCTATGTGACGCGCAAGCTCGTTCACCTGCGCGCCAGCCAGATCAACGCCTGCGCCGTCTGCGTCGACATGCATGCGCGTGAGCTGAAGAAGGCCGGCGAGAAGGACGAGCGGATCTTCGCCGTGTCCGCATGGCGCGAAACGCCTTACTTCAACGACGCAGAGCGCGCTGCTCTCGCGCTTACCGAAGCCGCGACCCGCTTGGCCGACCGCTCCGACGCCGTGCCGGACGACGTTTGGGACGAGGCCGCACGCCACTATGATGACAAGGCGCTCGCCGCTTTGGTGATCCAGATCGCGCTGATCAACGCCTTCAACCGCCTGAACGCCACGACCAGGCAACCGGTGGGCGCCTGGGGGTGAGTCGAGAGGCCCGCTTCGAAGCGGGCGCGTTGCCGGCTACTGTTTCAGGATCGTGTTCTTGGCCCCTTGCTCGACTTGGTCGATCACCAAAAGCTTCACCGGATCGGCGCCTATATTGGTGGCCTGGTGCCATTGGCCGATCATCTCGATGATGAAGTCGCCGGTCTTATAGGTGTTGGCGGCGCCGGTCTCGACATTGGTGACCTTGAGCGTGCCTTGCTCGACAAAGGCATAGCGCGGGAAGGGGTGCTTGTGCACCGGCAAGGTCGCGCCCGGCGCGATCTGGTAGGACGAGACTTGAACCTCGACGTTCTTTTGCGGCAGCGTGATCGGCTGGCCGGACGCGGTGGTCGTCTTCGAGGCCAGCGGCGTCACCACGACCGGCGTATTGCTGCTGTCCAACGCGTTGGCCGCGGTCGCATAGACGGTGGCTATCGCCAGCAGTGCCGATATCGTGATGTTGCGCATGGTCCCCTCCAAGTTTGCCGCACCATCGCCCGTCGAAAATTGACGCGCAAGCATCCTTTTGCATGCGTCGGATTTTTCGGACGATGCGGTCTAAGCTGCTCGGGAAGACGTGAAAGGCCCCGGACATGCCGGGGCCTGAGCACTCTATCATCGCCTCAGCCGATCGGCCGGCTGTTTCGCTGTGCGATGGAAATCAGGGTTGTGCCGACAAGGTGATCGGACGGATCAGCTCGGCGCCTTGCCGCCGTTCTTCTTGCAGGCCGAGCGGAACTTCTCGCGATCCTTGCCATGGAGACCCTTCTGGTCCGCCAGGGCCGAGCATTGCTTCGAGATCGCGGTCTTTTCAGGCGTCATGGTCGATTTCGGCTTCTTCGTCGTGGGCGCCGTGGTCGTTGTCGTGGTGGCCGCGGGCGCGGTTGTCGTGGTCGACGTCGCCGCCATGGCTCCGGTGGCAACAAAACCGGCGAGAGCGAAAGAGGCAAGAAGACGTGCTGCGATTTTCATTGCGATCTCCATTGTTGTTTCGAGTTTCCCCCCCAACGGGGGCTAGCATCGGACTGGGGCTCCACCGTGCCGGGCCGCATCGCGGGGTGGACACTTTGTCGTTACCGGGATGTGATCATGGATTCGGACGCCATCGTGTTGCAGTGAAAGCCAAGCTGTTCGGCTACACGGCGGGGCTGTCCCGCCCTTTGGCAGGCCCGGGCTTCGGCGACCTGAGCAGCAGGGCGAGCGGCACCAGCGCCGCCGTGGCTATCGCGCAATAGAAGAAGACATCGACATAGGCGAGCAGCGAGGCCTGGCGGCCAATCTCTTGGCCGATCCAGCCGACGGCCTGCTGCCTGGCTTCGACCAGCGGTGAGCCCTCGGCGACGAAATGATCCGTCACTTGGCGAAGCGTCTGCTGATAGGTGTCGCTCGATTGCGCGGTGTGGCCGACCAGCACCGACTGGTGGAACTGGGTGTTCTGGGCAATCACCGTGTTGGACAGCGACACGCCGATGCTGCCGCCGAGGTTGCGGGCGACATTGATCAGTGAGGATGCCTGATCGGTCTTCTGCGGCGGCAGGCCGACATAGGCCGCGGTCGAGATCGGGATGAACAGGAACGGCAGGCCGATCATCATGAAGATGCGCGCATAGGCGAAGAAACTGAAGCTCGCGTCGGGCGTCAGCGAGGTCATGTGCCAGAGCGCGACCGCGACCACCGACATGCCCATCATGATGAGATAGCGCGGCTGAACGACACCGGCGGCAAAGCCCGATACCGGCATCAGCAAGAGCATGACGATGCCGCCCGGCATCATCGACAGGCCGGAAAGGGTGGCGGTGTAGTCGAAGGTCGTTTGCTGCAACTGCGGCATAAGCTGCGTGGTGCTGAAGAGCGCGGCGCCCACCGCCATCATGACGAGGAACGACATGCCGAACTGCCGGCTGAAAAGCAGGCGGATGTCGACGATCGGATCGCGCCTCGTCCACTCCCAGGGGACAAGCAGCAGGAACGACACCGCCGAGATGACAGCGAAAGTGGTGATGAAGGTCGAGGCGAACCAGTCGTTGCGCTGGCCCTCGTCGAGGAAGACCTCGAGGCAGCCGAGCGCCATCGCCACCAGGATGAAGCCGATCCAGTCGACCTTCAGCCCCTTGCTCAACCGCTCGCGACGCTCGCGTTCGAGAATGCCGGGCTCGATCACCAGCCATTGCACGAGCGCCAACGACATGATGCCGAACGGCACATTGATGAAGAAGATCCAGTGCCAGGAGAAATTGTCGGTCAGCCAGCCGCCGACGGTCGGCCCCACCGTCGGCGCGACGATCACGGCAATGCCGTAAAGCGCAAAGGCCTGGGAGCGTTTCTCAGGCGGAAAAGTGTCGGCGAGGATCGACTGCTCGCTCGGCGCCATGCCGCCGCCGCCGAGCCCCTGCAGGATGCGGAAGGCAATCAGCATCGGCAGATTGGGCGCCAGCCCGCACAGCAGCGACGCCAGCGTGAAGGTCGCCACACAGATCATGTAATAGCGCTTGCGGCCGATGACGCTGGTCAGCCAGCCGCTGACCGGGATGATGACGGAGTTGGCGACGAGATAGGTGGTGATCACCCATGTGCTCTCGTCCATGCCGGCGGCCAGGCTGCCGGCGATGTTGCGCAGCGCGACATTGGCGATCGAGGTGTCGAGCACCAGCATGAAGGTCGCGATCGAGACGACGATCGCGATCAGCCAGGGATTGCGCCCACCGGCCGCCGATCGGCTTTCGCTGCCCTGGGCTGTCGCGGCATCGCTCATCGTACCTTGACCGTCGGCACCACCGACATGCCGGGGCCGAGATAGACGCCGGGCGGTTGGTCGAACACGATCTTGACCGGCACGCGCTGCACCACCTTGACGAAATTGCCCGTGGCGTTCTCCGCCGGGAGCAGGCTGAACGCCGTGCCGCTGCCGGCCTGGACGCTATCGACACGGCCGTGGAAGGTCTTTTCCGGATAGGCGTCGATGGCGATGTCGACGGGCTGGCCCGGTCGCATCAGGTCGAGCTGCGTTTCCTTGAAATTGGCTTTCACCCAGACATTGTCGGGCACGAACATCATCAGCACCTGGCCGGGTTGCGCATAGGTGCCTTTTGCCGCCGTGATGTTGGTGGCATGGCCGGCGACGGGCGCCGTGATGGTCGTGCGGGTGAGGGTGATCCTGGCCTGGTTCTCGGTGGCCTCGGCCTGGCGAAGCTTGGCTTCGGCGCTCTTGCCTTGAGCCTGCAGAACGGCCACCTGACTTTTCGCCGCCTCGGCATTGGCGTTGGCCGTGTCCAGCGCCGCCTGATCCTGGCGCAGGGTCGAAGCAGCCTGCTGCGCCTGCTGTTGCGTCGCCGTGCCCTTGGCCAGGAGCTCACGGTTGCGCTGGTCCTCGGATTTGGCGAATTCGAGCGCCGCCTGCGCCTGCGCCACCTGCTTTTCGGCGGCATCGATCTTGGCGTTCTGCGCCTGGGTCTGGGCCTGCACATTGGCAATATCGGCTTGCGCCGCCACCACGCCGGCTTCCGCCTGCTTGAGCGAGGCCTGATAATCGCTGTCGTCGATGCGCAAAAGCACGGCGCCGGCCTCGACCGGTTGGTTGTCGGTGACGGCGACATCGGTGATGCGCCCGGCAATTTCCGCGCCGATCGTCACGGTGCGGGCGTCGATGAAGGCGTCGTCGGTCCACTCATACTGCCGTGCGTTGACCCACCAGATGACCACGGCCGCTATGATCAGCAGGATGAGGATCGCGATGATCGCCGCTATATAGGGATGGCGCCTGATGAGGCCCGGCTTGTTGCCGTCGGGAGCGCTGTCATTCGGCTGCGTGTCTTGCGCTTGCTTGTCGTCGCGCTCGTTTTCCACGCGCTTTTTGTCGTCCGGCGGCCGTCGCTGCCGATCGGACCGGGGCCGAGCCCGCGTTTCCTCGGCGGGAGCGGTTTCGCGCTCTTTTCTGTCAGTTTTTGCGTCCAAGGCAAACGGATCCCAGAATCGCCGACCCCCTCGCAGCAGGGTCAACGGGTGGTTTCCGCAAAGGTTCCTGTCCCCGAATGCCGTGCGGCGGCCCGGCTGGCGGCTGTCAGCCTGCCATCCAGCCGCCATCCACCATCAGGTTTATGCCGGTGACGTAGCTCGCCATGTCGCTGGCGAGAAAGAGCGCCGCGCCCGCCACGTCGTTCGGCTGCCCGAGCCGCGGCCAGGGCGTGCGGCGGCGCGAATAGTCGAGCGCATCAGGGTCGTTGGCGACTCCCGGCTTGCCGGTGATGATCTTGCCAGGCGCGATGGCGTTGCAGACGATCAGGTCGTCGGCATGGTCGACCGCGATCTGGCGCGTCATCTGCACGATGCCGCCCTTGCTCACCGAATAGGGAAAATCGCCCGGGCAGGCGACCATGCCATGCTGCGAGGAGATGTTGATGATGCGTCCGCGCACGTCATTGACAGGCGCCTGGGTCAGCATCTGCGTGACGGCGCGTTTGTTGCAATAGAAGAAGCCCGTCAAATTGACGCCGATGACGCGGTTCCATTGTTCCGGCGTCGTCTCGATCAGATTGGTGCTGGTGTAGATCGCGGCATTGTTCACCATCACGTCGAGCCGTCCGAATTGCGCGATCGTCGTGCCGACAAGCGCGTCGACGGCATTCCAGTCGGAGATGTCGGTTCTGACATAGATGGCGGTACCGCCGGCCGCGCGGATCATGTCGACCGTGCCTTGGCCGCCCTCGATTGGCCGCTCGACCATGTCGGCGACGACGATGCTGGCGCCTTCGGCTGCGAATTTCAGTGCGATGGCGCGGCCGATGCCCGAGCTTGCTCCGGTGACGATGGCGGTCTTGTTGGCGAGCATGGCCATGGTGTTCAGCTCTCCCGGGTGACGATCTTTCCCTGCGCCGAGCCGACCAGCCGCCCGTTGCGCACGATCTCGCGGCCGCGCAGGAAGACGCTGGTCAGCCGCGATTTCACGGTCCAGCCGTCAAAGGGCGTATAGCCCGCTCGCGACACCTGATCGGCGCTGGCTATGGTGCTGGATTGGCGCGGGTCGAGGATCAGCAGATCGGCATCGTAACCGGCGGCAATGCGGCCTTTGCGCCGGCCGAGGCCGAAGCGCTCGGCCGGGTTCTTAGAGCACATGCGCACCAGATCGGGCAGGGCGATGAGCCCTTCATCGACCAGCCTCAGCATGGTGGGAAGCAGCGTCTGCAATCCCGGCATGCCGCCCGGGATGTCGGCAAAGGCCGTATAGGTCGCCGCCTTCTCGGCCGGCGTGTGCGGAGCGTGGTCAGTCGCGACGATGTCGATCAGTCCCGCGCCGAGCGCGGCGCGCAGCGCGTCAACGTCGTGCGGCGACCGCAACGGCGGCGAGGCTTTCAGGTTGGCGCCTTGCGCTTCGTAATCCTGCGCCGTGAAGAACAGGTTCTGCGGCGTCGTCTCGACGCTGGCGTCGGCGATGCCGCGCAGCCGGCTCCAGGTCTCGACCCCCAATTCGGAATTGATCTGGCGCACATGGATCCTCGCCTCGGCCGACGCGGCGGCGACCAGCGCGCGGGCAATGCCATTGGCTTCCGCCAGCGGCGGCCGGCTGTTCTGGAAGGCGGCGATGGTGCCGGTGCGATCGCGCGCCATGCTGCCGGCCAGGATCGACTGGTCACCTGGTGAGACGCCGATCAGCGTATCGGCGCCAGCGAATGCCTTCAGCGCTTCTGCGACCGCGTCGAGCGTGTCGAACAAGAAGGCATCCGGCACGTCCGCGGTGAACAATTCGAACGAAACCGGCGCGCGGTCGAGCAGGCGAGAGATGGGCGACAGGTCGCGGCTGACAACGGCCTGGAGCCCGACATCGACATGAATGCGGCCTTCGGCCAAGGCCATCTTGTCGGCGAGCTGCTCAGCCGTCGCGGTCCAAGGTTCGTCGGTCGGCATGTCGAGCACCGTCGTCACGCCGCCGAGCGCTGCCGCATGGGTGCCGGAGGAAAAATCCTCCCTATGGGTCAGGCCGGGGTCGCGCAGATGTGCATGCGCATCGACGAGGCCGGGCAGAATGAATCTGCCGGAGGCGTCGACGACCGCTCCGGCTTCGGCGGCTTCGCCAGGCGCTATGAGTGCGGCGACCTTGCCCGCGGCAATGCCGATATCGCCCCGGCTTAGGCCGTCGGCGTTCACCAGCGTTCCACCACGGATCAGCGTGTCGAACATCGCTCAGCCGCGCTGCTCGAAGCGGGCATGGTTGGCATGCCAGAAGCGGGCGATGTCCTCGCGGCGCATGAAGGCGGCGCCGTCGCTTTGCTGGACATGCTCGATCACTTCGCGCAGGCCCGAGGCCCGGTTGGGCTGGCCCGTCCAGCGGGCGTGGATGCCGATGGTCAGCATGCGGCCGCCGGTCTCGTCGGCTTCGGAGAGCATATAGTCGACGGCCGTACGGCAGTCCTCGGCGAAGTCGCGCGGATTGCCGTAGCCGGGTGCCACCAGATAGCGGCTGTCGTTCAGCGTCTTGGAGTAGGGGACGACGAGGATCTCCGTGCCCCGGTGATCGAGGAAATAGGGCAGGTCGTCACTGCAGGGATCGGAGTGGTAGAGGAAGCCGCCTTCCTCGACCAGAAGGTCGCGCGTGTTGACGCTGGGCAGCGAACGGCAGTTCCAGCCTAGCGGCCGCTTGCCGAGTAGCTTCTCGTAAAGCGCGATCGCTTCATGCAGATGGCGTTCTTCCTCGCCGCGCTCCATCACCGTGTAGTCGATCCAGCGCAGGCCATGGCCCATCAGGTCGTGCCGGCGGCTCTTCATCCACTCGACCAAGGGCGGGTTGCGTTCGAGCGCCACGGCGCAGGCGGAAAAGGTGACCGGAATGTCGTAGCGGTCGAACAGCCGGGCAAGGCGCCAGACGCCGGCGCGGCTGCCATATTCGAAATGCGTCTCGGTGCCGAGATCGCGCACCGGCGGGCTGGAGGTGAGATTATACTCGCCCCAATTGTCGTTGCGGCCGTCTTCCAGCCAGTTGTATTCCGACCCTTCCTCGTAGTTGAGCACGAGGTTGACGGCGAGCTTGACGCCGCCCGGCCAGGTGACGAAGGGCGGATGCGGGCCATAGCCGACAAAGTCACGCGGCTGCTGCGCTTGCTGCGGATCGGTCGGCATCGGCTGGTCTCCTTTGATCTCGTCGGCTCAATTCTCGTTGGCGGCAATCCAGTCCATGTAGGCGTGGAAGGCTTCCTTGCCCGGGCGCGGCCGCCATGCGGTGTCGCGCATAATGCGGGCGATGTCATAGGCGCCCCACATGCCGCCTTTCAGCGCCACATCCTGGACGATATTGGCGTCTTCGCCCGGCGTCACCACGGCCTTCAGTCCCGGCACGCGTTCTTTTGCCCAGCCGATGATCTCGCCGATGGTCTGGCTCGACCCCGAGCCGATATTGTAGTGGCGGTAGTTGAGGCGCGGCGCGTCGATCAGCGCGAGAATGGCGGCGGCGACGTCGGTGGAAGCGACATAATCACCAACGGGTTCCAGGCTGTTCGGCCTGATCGTCTCGCCGGCCAAGGCCATATGCGCGACGCGGTTCGGGACATGGCGGAAGTTGCGGCTCTCGGTCGCGCGGTCCATCGGACCATAGACCGAAGCAAGCCGCACCGAGGCCGCCGACAGGTTAAACAGGTCGGCATAGCGGTTGGTGACCATTTCGGAGGCGAATTTCGAAATGCCATAGAGCGTCAGCGGCGCGACATAGCCGTCTTCCGGCAGCGGCTCACCGCTCCAGTCAGGCCCATTGTGACGGTAGACGGAGCCGGAACTGACATAGATGAAGCGCTTGAGGCCGGGTCTCGCGCGCGCCCAGTCCAGCATGCGCACGGTGCCCATCAGATTGACGTCGACGATGCGGGCCGGGTCTTCGGCCTCCGGCTGGCGTTTTGCCTCCGAGGCGCTGCCGCGCGAGATCGGCGTGATCGTCGCGCCGTGGACGATTGCCGTGATGCCTTGCTTGTCGAGCGTTTCGGACCAGGCCTTCGGGTCGAGAATGTCGGCGGAAATCACCGTCAGCCGGTCGCGCACCGGCGCGAAATGCTTTTCGGCTGCCGCGTCGAGGCCGGAGCGGTCGAGGATCACGGCCCGGGCCAGAGGGTCGCGGTCCAGCCATGCGCGTGCGACCACGCTCATGACAAAGCCGGTGCCGCCGGTGACGAGGAGGGTCATGGAAACTCCTTTGAAGGGGTTGCGGGCTCAGCGCGTCGCATAGCCGCCGTCCACGAGCATGTCGGTTCCGGTGACGAAGGACGCGTCGGAGGAAAGCAGGAAGGCCGCCGCCGCGGCGATCTCGTCGGGCTCGGCGATGCGGCCGAGCAGATGGGCAGGCCCGAGGCCGGCATTGGCTGCCTCGAAATCGGCGAACCGACGCAGCAGGCGCGTCGTCGCCACGGCGCCGGGGGAGAGGCTGTTGACGCGGATTTTTTCGGCGGCGTGATCGACCGCCATCGCCTTCGCGAGGTGGATCAGGCCGGCCTTGGCAGCGCAATAGGCAACGGCCCTGGTCGTGGCGACGCGCCCGAATTGCGAGCCGATGAAGACGACCGAACCGCCGCCACTCGCAGCGATAAGCGGCACAGCGAATTTGCTCATCAGGAAAGCGCCGGTCAGGCCGACATCGATCTCGTGTCGCCATGCGCTCTCGTCGAGATCGACGACGGTGGCGCTGGTCGAGGGCGCGGCCGCATTGTGCACCAGTCCGTCGAGCCGACCGAATTTCTGCCGGGCGAACGCGACGGTCGCCTTGGCGGACTCGATGTTCGTCACGTCGCACTGGCAAGCGGCGGCGGCAGGCCCGAGCGCTTCGGCAAGCTTCGTCGCGGGCTCGAGATCGTAATCCGCGCAGACGATGGTTGCGCCTTCGGCAATACAGCGGCGGGCGATCGCCGCGCCGATGCCGCTGGCCGCGCCGGCGATCAGGATGACGCTACCCTTCAGGCGGTTCATTGCGGCATCCGTCATCAGACCTGCTCCTCGATCGCCTGCATGGGCGTGGCGCCGACAGGCCGGCGCAGTAGGTTGTAGCAGGCAGCTATCGTTACCAGCACGGCGCCGCCGCCAAGCAGCAGGAACATGGCCGGCGCGCCCATATGCTCCATCAGGCCGGCCGAGATACCGGGCGTCGCGACATTGCCGATCGAATAAAGCAGGAGCAGCGTGCCGGAGGCGCCGACCATGTGCCGGCTGTGCAATTGCGAGGCGCCGAACGCCATCGCGACCGGATAGACGGTGAGCGCCGTGCAGCCATAGAGGAAGAACAGCACGAAGAGCAGCGGCACCGAAAAATTGCCGAGCCAGGCGATCGCGGCGCAGAGTGTGACGGACAGGACGCCCTGGACGAGCAGGATGATGCGCCGCTCAAACCTGTCCGACAGCCAGCCGACGGGCGTCTGCGCCAGCATGCCGGCGATGCTGATTGTCGTGACCAGCCCGACCGTCGTTGCCGCCGACAGGCCGATCTGGGTGCCGTAGATCGGTGTCAGCACGAAGATGTTCATGTTGGTGATGCCGCCCTGGAAGATGGCGACGACGGTCACAGGCGCCAGGCGAAAGAGCGCCAGCGGGCCAAGACGCTTGACTGGCCTTGCCGGACTCGCGTGCTCCGGATCGACGGCAGGCAGCGCCGGCCAGCGTCCACCGGCGAATTTCGAGATCAGCGCCAGCAGCACGGTCGCGGCTGCAACCGGAAACAGGTGCGGCGATTGCGGGCCGACCAGGCCGACAAGGAGCTGCCCGAGCAGCACCGCGATTGCCGTCGTCAGCATGTAGATCGAAAACAGCGCGCCACGATTGTGGTGCCCGGCATAGAGGTTGATCCAGCTTTCGCAGACGACGAACAGCGATGCCATCGCCAGGCCGCCGAGCAGGCGGAAGCAGATCCAGCTCGGCAGGAAGTCGGTGAAGACGAAGCCTGAAGCGGCCAGCAGCGCCAGCGCCAGCACCGCCACGAAGGTGCGCTCGTGGCCGTATTGGGCGACCGCCGGGCGCGTGACCAGGCATCCGACGAGGAAGCCGACAGGATAGGCGGTCAGCACGATCTGCACGACTTGGGGAGAAATGCCGGGCTCGCCGAGATGCAGCGACACGGCGGTGGTCAGCATGGCGCTGCCGATGCAAGCGAGGCAGATGCCGACCATGATCGGCAGCATGGCGCGGGAGCGCTCTGCATTGTGCCAAAGCCTCATCGCGGATTGAGCGATCGACCTCATGAATGCGGCTGCAGCGGCTCCCTGGCGGCACCGTTGACCGACGGCAGCCCGAGCAGAAGCTACACTTTATGGTGACTGCCACAAACGAAGATTGACGCGGCTATGGCTTAAATTTTTTTGGCCATGCCGGCAAAGGAAAGCTGCATCTCGGCGCGTCGTGGGCTTTACAGCGGTTTTGCACCCTCCTTACCATAGGCAAAAACCAGATCTGGAAACCAGCGGAAGGGAACATCATGACGATCGAACGCCTCGAAAACGGCCAGCGTTTCTGCCGGGTGCTCCGCTACAACGGCACCGTCTATGTGGCCGGCCTGACCGCGGATGATCTTTCCGGCGACACCACCAGCCAGACCAGGCAGATCCTGGCCAAGATCGACGCGCTTCTCGCCAAGGCTGGCAGCGACAAGTCGAAGCTGCTCAGCGCGCAGATCTGGCTCCGCGACATCGCCGATTTCGAGATGATGAACTCGGCCTGGGACGCCTGGATCGACAGGAGCGCCATGCCGGTGCGCGCCACCGTGGAAGCGCGGCTTGCCGGCGACCAGTATCGCGTCGAGATCATGGTGACGGCGGCGGTCGGCTGAGCCGGCCGACGGGGGTACGCCAATGCATGAGCTGGTGATCAAAGGCGGGCGCGTGGCGCTCGACGACGGCTGGGCCGAGTGCGACATCGGCATCGACGACGGCCGGATCGCCGCCATCGGCAAGGATCTCACCGGCGAGAAGGTGATCGATGCCGGCGGCCGCTGGGTGATGCCCGGCGGCATCGACGCGCATTGCCATCTTGACCAGCCGGTCTGGGGCGGGGCGGGCAATGCTGACGATTTCGAGTCCGGCACAGTCTCAGCAGCGTTTGGCGGCACGACCTGCATCGTCCCGTTCGGCATGCCTGGGCAGGACATGACGACCGTCGGCGCCGTCGACCGCGCGCTGGAGCGCGCGGCGGGACGCGCGGTCATCGATTACGGGCTGCATGCCGTGGTCACCATGGGCACCGGCGCCGATGTCGAGGCCCAGCTCAACCAGCTCGCCCAGCGCGGCATCGCCTCGGTCAAATTGTTCATGACCTATCAGGGTTTTGCCGTCGACGACGACCTGTTCTTCAAGGTCCTCGATACGGCAAGGCATCTGGGCTGGATCGTCATGGTCCATGCCGAGAACGACGCCGCGATCCGGCGCACGCGGCAGCGGCTCATCGATCTCGGCCGCACCGATATCCGCTACCATGTCGTCGCCCATAGCGAGACGATGGAGCGCGAGGCGACGCATCGCGCTTTGGCCTTCGCCGAGATGACCGGCGCGCGGATGACCATCGTGCATGTCTCGTCCTGGCAATCGGCGGAAGAAGTGGCGCGGGCGAAGACGCGCGGCGTCGACGCTGTCGCGGAAACCTGTCCGCAATACCTCTTCCTGGGCGCCGCAGATCTCGACCGCTCGGCAATCGATGCGGCACGGTTCGTCTTTTCGCCGCCGCCGCGCTCGCCGCGCAGCCATGATCATCTGTGGCAGGAACTGATCAATGGCGGCATCGATCTCTGGTCGTCGGACCATTCGCCATATTATTTCGCGGACAAGATAGGGCACTCCGAGACGCCCGGTTTCACTACGACGCTGAGCGGCATTCCCGGTATCGAGACGCGCCTGCCGCTGCTGTTCTCGGAAGGGCTGCTCACCGGCCGCCTGACGCTCGAGCGCTATCTCGACCTCACCGCGCGCAATGCCGCCTCGGTCTATGGCTTTGCCGATCGCAAGGGCAGCATCGCCGTCGGGCTCGACGCGGACCTGGCGCTGTGGGATCCGACGGCGCGCTGGACACTCGGGCACAAGGCGCTGCATTCGCGTGTCGATTTCACGCCCTATGAGGGCAGGGTTGTCACAGGCCGGCCGACCACCGTCCTGGTGCGCGGCGTGCCTGTCGTAGCCGACGGCAAGCTGCACGCCGAACCGGGCTTCGGGCAATTTGTGGCGCGCGCCGCGGCCGATCCGGCGCTTTCCAAAAAACCAGTCGAGGATTGGACACCATGGCTCGATGCCTGACGATCGCCGTTTGCCAGACCGGGCCGATCCAGCGCAGCGCCACGCGCACCGAGACGGTCGGGCGGCTGGTGCATCTGCTCGAGAAAGCTGCGGCTTCCGGCGCCGAGATCGCGGTGTTCCCGGAGATGGCGCTCACCACTTTCTTCCCGCGCTGGCGCATCGACGACCAGGCCGAGATCGACACCTTCTTCGAAGCCTCGATGCCTGGACCTGAGACGCAACGGCTCTACGATGCCGCCACGCGGCTAAAGGTCGGCTTCGCGCTGGGCTATTGCGAGCTTGCGCAGGAAGACGGTCGCACGCGCCATTTCAACACGATGGACCTGATTGGGCCGGATGGCGCTTTCATCGGCCGCTACCGCAAGATGCATGTGCCGGGGTCGAGCGAGCCGGAGGCCGGCACGACAACGCATCTAGAGCGCCGTTACTTCGAACCCGGCAATCTCGGCTTCCCGGTTTTCGACTATCGCGGCGTTCGCGTCGGGCTCGCGATCTGCAACGACCGCCGCTGGCCGGAAACCTATCGAATGCTCTGCCTCAACGGCGCCGAGGTGGCGCTGCTCGGCTACAACACGCCGCTGCTGCTCGACGAAGCGCCAGCGCTGGCGCATCTGAGGATGTTCCACAACCATCTGCCGATGCAGGCCGGCGCCTACCAGAACACGCTCTGGGTCGCCGCCGCCGCCAAGGCCGGGCTGGAAGACGGGCAGGCGCTGATCGGCGGTTCCTGCATCATCGCGCCGACCGGCGAGATCGCCGCGCAGGCGATGTCGCTCGACGACGAGATGATCGTGCACCGCGCCGACCTCGATCTGATCGAGGTCTGCCGTAAAGTGAATTTCAACTTCGCGCTCTACCGCCGCCCCGACCAGTACCAGCGCATCTCCGAACCGGTCTGAGATCGCGATGGGCATGATCGAAACCAGCCAGAGCCAAGGCATACCGCTACGCTCGGCCGATCCGCTGACGCTCGGCGAGATCGTCGAGAATGGCCTTTGCATCGGCTGCGGTCTCTGCCGCTCAATCGCCGGTCCCGGCAGCATCGACATGGTGATGACGCCGGAAGGGCGAGAGCGGCCGGTGGCGAGGCGCGCATTGGACAAGCCGACACTGGCGAAGATCAACGCCGTCTGCCCGGGAACGCGCATCGCCGGTCCGCCAGCCGCCCTGATGGACGAAGCCGCGTTGGCGGACACAGTCTGGGGACCGGTCGAACGGCTCGTGCTCGGCTCCGCTGGAGATCCCACCGTCCGGTTTGTCGGTTCCGGGGGCGGGACGCTGACGGCGCTCGGCCAGTTCCTGCTGGACTCCGGGCGGGTCAAGTTCGTGCTGCATGTCGCAGCCTCGCGTTCCATGCCGATGCGCACGGAACGCCGGCTGAGCTTCGACGCCGCCTCGGTGCTGGAAGGCGCCGGCTCGCGCTACGGCCCGGGGGCGACCCTGGTGGATTTCAACGACATCCTCGATCGCGGCGAGCCGTTCGCGCTGATCGCCAAGCCTTGCGACATCACCGCCGTGCGCAATCTGGCGCGGCTCGATCCGCGCGTCGACCAGCACATGCGCTATGCGCTTGCCTTCGTCTGCGGCGGCGCCTCGGACCTGACCAAGTCGGAACAGGTTTTGCAGCGTTTTGGCCTCAGCGAGGACGAGTTGTCTCTTTTCCGCTACCGGGGATACGGCAACCCCGGCCTTAACCGGATCGAAACCAAAGACGGCCGCACCTTCGAGATCAGCTATCGGCAGCTCTGGGAAGACGAGGACAAATGGATGATCCAGCCGCGCTGCAAGATCTGTCCCGACGCGATCGGGCAGGTGGCGGATATCGCGGTGTCGGATTCCTGGCTGAATGGCGGGCCGGCCGTCGAGGACGAAGCGCTCAACGGCATCATCGTGAGGACAAAGCGTGGGCTGGAGCTGTTCGACGCGGCCGTCGAGGCCGGCGTGCTGCGGATCACGCGGGAGAGCGGGATCGCCGAGATCGGCGAATTGCAGTCGCATCAGGTGCGCAAGCGGCGCGCCGTCTGGGCGCGGCTGACAGGCATGGCAATCGCCGGCAAGCCGGTGCCTTTTGTCACCGACCTCGCACTGCGGGGCTGCGCCTTGCAGAACTCGCCGGCCGAGAATCTGGCTGAAGCGCGCGGCGCTCGCGACCGCGCGCGCCGCGGCCGCCTGGGCGAGCCGCCTGCCGCGCCGCGCGGAACAGTTTTGAGGGATCCATGAGCGAGCAGACCGAAATCATCATCATCGGCGGTGGCATGGCGGGCGCCGGCGCTGCCTTCGAGATTTCGCGCGACAAGAAGGTCGTGCTGCTCGAGCGGGAGAGCCATTGCGGCTATCACACCACCGGCCGCTCGGCGGCAAGTTTCACCGAAAACTACGGCAACGGGGTCATCCGCAGGATCGTGCTGGCAAGCCGGATGTTTCTGACCGAGCCGCCGACGGGTTTTTCGGATTATCCGCTGCTCAGCAAGCGCGGCATGATCACCGTGGGGCGCGCGGACCAGCTCGACCTCTTGCGGGAGAGCTTGCAGGCCGCGCGGGCGCTGGTGCCCTCGATCGTCGCGATGACGCCGGCCGAGGCGATCGCGCGCGTGCCGGTGCTGCGCCAGGATTATCTCGCCGGCGCCTATTTCGAACCGCATTCGATGGACATCGACGTCAACGGCCTGCATCAGGGCTATTTGCGCGGGGCGCGTTCGCGCGGCGCGCGCATCGTCACCAATGCGGGGGTGAGAGCCATCGGCAGGCAGGGCGGCCAATGGAGGGTCGAGACGGAAGCGGGAGCATTCCTTGCCCCGCTGGTCGTCAACGCGGCCGGCGCCTGGGGTGACGAGATCGCGCTGATGGCGGGCGTGCGTCCGGTCGGGCTGCAGCCCAAGCGCCGCACCGCTTTCAACATACCAGCGCCGGCCGGATTCGACGTCACCGACTGGCCGCTCGTCGACGATGTCGGAGCGGAATTCTATTTCAAGCCGGATGCCGGGCAGCTCTTCGTCTCGCCGGCAGATGCGACGCCATCGGCGCCGATGGACGCCTTTGCCGAAGACATCGATGTCGCGATCGGCGCCGAGCGTCTCGAACGGGCGACGACGATCGAAGTGCAACGCGTGTCGCGTTCCTGGGCTGGCTTGCGGACCTTCGTCGCGGACGGGTCGCCGGTGGTCGGGCCGGATGACGAATTTCCGGATTTCGTCTGGCTGGTCGGGCAGGGCGGCTACGGCATCAAGACGTCGCCGGCGTTGTCGCGGGTCTGCGCCAGCCTGATCGCCGGGGGCGGCCTGCCGGACGATGTCGCAAGGCAAGGCGTTTCCTTGGACGATCTGACGCCGCACCGGCTGCGCTCAGACGGCGAAGCTCGGCAGGTCGCGTCGTGAACTCACTGACAGCCGGTGGCAGACTTGCGGAACGCATCCTCGACGCCCTCGCCGAAGCTACGACGGACGCGCCGGGCATCACGCGCGTCGCTTACGGCCCCGGCGAGCGCTTCGCCCATGATCTCGTGCGCAATGAGGGGGAAAAACTCGGCGCGGGCGCACGCGTCGATGCGGCCGGCAATCTCTATCTGACGCTCAGCGGCAGCAATCCTGACCTGCCTGCGATCGTCATCGGCTCGCATCTCGACAGCGTGGCGCATGGCGGCAATTTCGACGGTGCCGCCGGCGTCGTGGCGGGTCTGGCGGTCATGGCCGAACTGGTCGGGGAGGGTATCCAGCTGAAGCGCGACCTCGTCGTGCTGGCGACACGCGCCGAGGAAGCGGTCTGGTTTCCGCTATCTTACCCTGGCAGCCAGGCTGCACTCGGTTTGCTGGAGCCGCAGGCGCTCGAAGCCAGGCGCTCCGACAGCGGCCGCACGCTGGCCGAGCACATGCGCGAGGAAGGCTTTGACCCCGATGCCGTGCGGCGCGGCGTGCCGGGTATCGATGCCGGCCGGATTGCGGCCTTCGTCGAAGCCCATATCGAGCAAGGACCGCGTCTGGTCGCCGCCGAAGCGCCGGTCGGCATCGTCACCGGAATCGCCGGCGGCTTCCGCTATGTCGATGCCAAGTGCTTCGGCGCCTATGCCCATTCCGGCGCCGAGCCGCGCTTCGCCCGGCATGACAGCGTGCTTGGCTTTGCCGACCTGATCGCGGGCCTCGAGGCTGAATGGGACGCGCTCGAACGCGAAGGACATGAAGCGACCATCACTTTCGGCCGCGTGCAGTCCGATCCGACGCAGCATGGCGGCAGCCGGGTTCTGGGCGAGCTCGGTTTCACGCTCGATGTGCGCAGCGCCGAAGCTGCTATCCTAGACCGCATCGAAAATCGACTTCAGGAGATTCTTGCCGAAGTCGGTACCAAACGCAGCGTCACCTTCGAGCTTGGGCCGCGCTTCACCTGGGAGCCGGCGACGATGTCGGCTGCCCTGATCGGCAGGCTCGACCACGCCGCCACCGAGCTGCAAATGCGGGCGCCGCATGTGCCGAGCGGGGCGGGGCACGATGCAGCCACATTCGCCGGCGCCGGCATTCCGACCGCGATGCTCTTCGTGCGCAACGAGAACGGCAGCCACAATCCGCATGAAGCGATGGAGATCGCCGACCTCGATCAGGCGATCCGGCTGCTCCTGCGTTTCGTCACCGATTTCGACAATTCCCGGGACCAGACATGAACCTCGCCAAGACTGCCTTGCTCGTCATCGATCTGCAGAATGAATACCGCCCGGGCGCGGCATGGCCGGTCGTCAGCTATGACGACGTGCTCGCCAATGCAGCCGCGCTGATCGAGGCCGCCCGCAAGGCGGGTGTGCCGGTCATCCACGCGCAGGCCTGGGTCAAGCCGGAGGAACGCGATGGCTATGCGCGGCAGGAGGAAATCCTCTCCGAGGAATTCCGCTCCGCTGTCGCAGGCAGCGAAGGCGCGGATATCTGTGCCGAGGTGGCAGCGACACCCGGTGACATCGTCATCCACAAACACTGGCCGAGCGCCTTCCGCCGCACCGATCTGTCACAACGGCTCGCCGCGCTCGGCATCGAGAACCTGATCGTCACCGGCGTGCTGACCGACAGCTGCGTGACGGAGAGCGTGTTCGATGCGGTCTATCAGGGCTTTCGCGTCTGGCTGGTCAAGGAAGCGTGCGGCAGCATGACGGAAGCCATGCATCGCACCGGCATGCTCGACATGGCGAACCGGCTCTATGGCGGCGGCATATTGCGTCTGCCCCAGGCATTGAAAGCGCTTGCCGGCCAGCCCTTCGACGGCTGGCGCTGCACACGGCCGGTGGAGTTCGCTTATACGCTGGAGAGCGTCGACCGGATTTACGAGGCGCTGTGATCGGCGCCGCAGTTGCATGCGCCCCTGGATACCGTCTTTGAAGCCGAAGGCTTGAGAACCGCGCCGGGCAGCGCTCCGGTCGCCCTGCCGCCGCGCCAGACCGAGACGCCGTTGACAAAGACATGGTCGATGCCGGCGGCGGGGCGGCGCGGCTCCTCGAAGGTGGCGGTGTCGATGATCGTCTTGGGATCGAAGACGACGAGATCGGCGAGATTGCCTTCGGCCAGAATGCCGCGCTCCTGGATGCCGAACTCGCGCGCGGGCAGCCCGGTCATGCGGAACACGGCTTCCTCCAGGCTGAATAACCCGACATCACGCGCGTAATGCCCGAGCACGCGTGGAAAGGTGCCCCAGAGGCGTGGATGCGGGTGGATGTCGTGCGGCAGGCCGTCAGAGCCGATCATGGTTTGGGGATGCGCGATGATGTTGCGGACGTCGTCCTCATCGAGCTGGAAATAGACCGCGCCCGCCGGCAACAGCCGCTCACCGGCCTCGCGCTCGGTGCAGTTCCATTCGCGGGCGATGTCGGCGATCTCGCGCCTGGCCATCTCCGGATGCGGATCGGACCAGGTGATGAGGATCTTCAGCCCGGTGTCGCAGCGTTCCAGGCGGAGCACCGTGGAGCTTGCGGCATAGGGGTAGACGTCCATGCCGATGTCCATCGTCTCGCGCGCCCGGTCGATCCTTTGCAGCGAGGGCCGGCTCTTGCCGAAATTGGCGCGGCCGGTGCACTGGTGGTGCGAGATGAACAGTTTGCCACCGGCATGGTCGGCAATGTCGATCGCTTCCTCGATCGCCTCGTCCATCGTCTCGAAATAGTTGCGCGTATGGGTCACATAAGGACCGCCGAGTTGCGCAGCGGTGGCGGCCAGCGCCTTGACCTCTTCCGTCGATGAGTTGACGGCCGGCGGATAGTCGAGCCCGGTGCTAAGGCCGAACGCGCCTTCGGCCATGGCCTCGGCGACCGCTTCCTGCATCGCCGCCGTTTCCGCTTCATTGGCTGGACGGTCGGTCACCGGCATGCAGCGCTGGCGCAAGGTGGTGTGGCCGACGAGCAGGGCCGCATTCGTGGCGATGCCGCGCCGCTTCAGCTCGGCGACATAGTCGGCAAAGCGGTCGAAGCGGAAATTCTCGCGGCCGCCGACCAGCGTGAAGGGCGGTGGAGGGGTTTTGTCGAGCAGCAGCGGCGCGAGGCTGACGCCGCAATTGCCGGCGATCACCGTCGTCACGCCCTGGCTGATCTTCGGGTCCATGCCGCGCGGTGAAAGCAGCGCGCCGTCGTCATGGGTATGCACGTCGATGAAGCCTGGCGCGACCACCTTGCCCTTTGCATCGATCTCCTCGATGCCCCACGCATCGTCCAACTGGCCGATGGCGGCGATCCGGCCCATCGTGACGGCAATGTCGGCCTCGAATCGGTCAGAACCGTCTCCGGAAATCAGCGTCGCGTGACGGATGAGGAGATCATAGGGCATCAGGCGGCTTTCCAACTCTTTTGATAGAGTATGATCTTTTCCGAAAACCGGTTCCCACTTTTCGGGATCATGCTCTAAGCTTCCGGATTGGCGGCGATCTCCTGGCGGCGGCGCGCGACATAGGCGTCGAGCTCCTCGCGGATCGCGGGATCCATCACCGGCTCCTCGTAATCGTGCAGCGCCTGCTGCCAGAGCTCGGTCGCCCGCTCCAAGGCGTCCTTGCCGCCGGCTTCCTGCCAGGCGCCATAGTTCTGCCAGTTGGAAAGCATCGGCTGATAGAAGGCGGTGGTGTAGCGCGACATGGTGTGTTCGGCGCCGAAGAAATGGCCGCCGGCCGGCACCGACTTGATCGCCTCGAAGCCGAGGTCGTCCTCCTGGAACGGCAGCGGCCGCAGGAACTCCATCATGTTCTGCAGGATCTCGACGTCGAGGACGAGTTTTTCATAGGACGCCGTCAGCCCGCCCTCCAGCCAGCCGGCGGCGTGATAGATCAGGTTCGCGCCGCCGAGCACAGCGCCCCATGTCGCCATCTCCGTCTCATAGGCGGCCTGCAGGTCGACCACATTGGAGGCATTCGCGTTGGAGGTGCGGTAGGGCAGGTTGTAGCGCCGCGCCAATTGCCCGGCGATAATGTTGGCCTTGGCGTTTTCCGGCGTGCCGAAGGCGGGCGCGCCCGACTTCATGTCGACATTGGAGGTGAAGGCGCCGTACATCACCGGCGTGCCGGGATTGACGAGCTGCGTCAGCACGATGCCGAACAGCGCCTCGGCATTCTGCTGGCAGAGCGCGGCGGCGAGCGTCACCGGCGTCATTGCGCCCATCAGCGTGAAGGGTGTGACGGTCACCGGCTGGCCGTGCTCTGCCATGGCGATCAGGCCTTCCGCCATCGCGTCGTCGAACAGGCGCGGCGAGTTGATCGAGATGATCGTCGTCACGCCGGGCGAAGCCCGCATCTCCTCGACGCTGATGCCGCGCGCGATCGCCATCATGTTGATGCCGTCCATCGCCCTGGCGCGGCCGATGGCGGTGCAATGGAAGGAAAGGTCGCTCAGCGTCAGATTGGCGTGGTAGGTGTCGAGATGGCGCGAATTGGCCGGCAATTCGATCGGCGCCACCACCTGGTTGCCGATGATGTGGATGGCGTTGAAGTGGTGCGCCAGCCGGATGAAGTTCTGGTAGTCGGGGAGATTGCCCGGCCTGCGGCCATTGATGCGGTCATGCACGTTGGGCGGGCCGGCGACCAGCCCGAAGACCAGCGAATTGCCGCCGAACTCAACCTGCTTGTCCGGATTGCGGCTGGTCAGCGTGAAGGACGACGGCACGTTGCACAGGGCCTCGGTGACGATGCTCTCGTCGATGCGGATGGTCCGCTCTTCGCGGTCGACGAGAGCCCCGGCCTTGGCGAAGAGGTCCATGACCTTCTCGCTCATGACGCGGATGCCGAGCTCCGACAGGATGCGCATCGACGTCTTGTGCAACTGCTCCATGCGCTCTTCATCGAGCAATTGCATGGGCGGGTAGGGCTTCCTGACGCTCTGCCACGGCAGTTGCGCGATGCCGCCGCCGCTGCGTCCGAGCTTCGATCTGCGGCCGCCGCCGCGCCTGTCCTGTGACATCGGACTACTCCCTCCCGGCCTTCAATAGCCGCGTTCCGGATTGACCACATTCTCCAGCGGCTCGCCTTTGCGATAGCGCGCCAGATTGTCGGCGAACATGCGCACCGACTTGATGTCCCAGCCGTCATAGACCGCCGCGCAATGCGGCGTGACGGCGACGTTGTCGTAGCTCCAGAGCGGATGCTCGGCCGGCAGCGGCTCGGTCGCGAAGACGTCGAGCGCTGCGCCCTTGATCCGCCCGCTGTCGAGCGCGCTGAGCAGCGGGGCCTCCTCGACGACACCGCCGCGCGAAATGTCGATCAGCACGGCGGTCGGCTTCATGGCGGCGAAGGCGGCCTCGCCAAGCAGGCCGCGCGTGGTGGGCAGCAAAGGCACGCAGCAGACGATGAAGTCGGCGCGCTCGATCAACGTCAGCAGCGCGTCGGGGCCGTGCACTTCGTCGAGCGACGGCATCGCTTTCGGGCGCGCGCGTATGCCGAGCGTGCGCATGCCCATCGCCTGCGCGCGGCGGGCCACGGCCTCGCCGGTCTTGCCGAGGCCGAGGATGAGGACGGTCTTGCCCTCGATCGGCTCGACGCGGCCACCGCCCCATTGGCGCGCCTGCTGCTGGCGTTCGAAGCCGCGCAGATCGAGCGAGAAGGAGAGCATGGCGCCGAGCGCATATTCGGCCAGCATGCCGGCGGCGACGCCGGCCGAGTTCGTCACCGTGACATGCGCGGGATCCCAGCGCCCGAGATGGTCGGTGCCGGAGCCGCCGATCGACACCCATTTCACCGTCGGGCTCTCGACCAGAGCCTGGCGCGGATAGCGCGGCGTGCCGTCGAAGCGGATCGAATAGACCACTTCCGCGGCGGTCCTTTCGATCAAAGCGGGGAGTCCGGCATAGGTGTCGCAGGCATGGACATCGAGGTCTGGATGCGTCTCCGCGAGCACGGCAAGCGCGCCCGCTGGCTTGTCGGTGTGCAGGATGATTGTTGGGCGCGCCGACATCGCGACCTCAGCTACGGCCGATATGATCAGCGGCGCTGCCGAGAGCGGCAAGCAGCGTCCGGCCGTTTTCCAGCGTCGCATTCTCATGCGGCGCGCGCAGGTTCAGCCAGCGCCGGTCGCCGGACTTGACGGCAAGCACCGCCTTCATCGCCGGGATCAGCCCGGCATCCTGGATCACCTTCCGGAACGCCTTGATGGCTGCATCCGCCTCGGTGACGTCCTCGCCCTTGCGGGCCGCGTCGTAGAGGCGGCGGATGGCGGCGGCGTTCAGATTGACGGTTGCCGAAATGCAGCCTGCCGCTCCGCTCGCCAGACCCTTGGTGAGCTGCGCCTCCGAGCTTGGGAAGACGGAGATACCGGGCGCAGCGGCGATGACGGCGGCGGTGTTGTTCCAGTCGCTGGCGCTGTCCTTGTAGGCGACGACGGTGTCCGGAAACGCCTTGCTCAACCGCGCCGTCAGGGCAGGGCTAACCGGCACGCCCGAGTTCTGCGGGATGTGGTAGAGGATCACACGCATCGAAGGCCTTGCCACCTTCTCGATCAGCTCGCTGTAATAGCGCGCCTGACCGTTGTCGCCGACGCCGGTGTAGAAGAAGGACGGCAGCACCATGACCGCGGCGCAGCCGAGGCCGACGGCACGCGCCGACAACTCGACCGTTTCAGGCAGGGCGGTGACGCCAGTGCCGGGCATCAGCCGGTCCGGCGCGATGCCGGCCTCGACCAGCCACTCCAGCGCCTGCATGCGCTCGCGCAGGGACACCGACAGCGCTTCGCCCGTCGTGCCGAAGGGCGAGAGGAAATGCGCGCCCTGGCCGAGCACCCATTTGGCATGGGAAATCCAGAGGTCGCGCGCGATGCGGCCGTCGTCTTCGAACGGCGTCAGGATGGGGGCGATGGTTCCTTGCGGGCGGGTCATGAATGTCCTCTGTGCTGGTCTGTGTGGCCGGCCACCGCCGCGACGGCGCGGGCGAAGTAGGCCGAAGCGGTGATGTCGAAGAGTATGTCGAAACCCGTCGGCGAACGAAACGTCACGGCTTCGGTATGGCCGACGCGCGTCTGCGCGATGTCGTCGGTGGCGAATTTTTGGGGTCTCAGGTCCAGCGCGCAAAGACTGCTCATCGCTTCGGCAAGGCGGGGACCGGAAAGCCGCATCCATGCCCAACCTTCCTCGCGCCATGACGAGTAGCCTTTCGGCGCCACTGCGGTCAGCCAGGCGTTCTTGATTTCGGTGAGAGTCGCCTCCGCGCCCTCCGCGAGAAGCAGGATGTCCTCGTTGCCGAGGCGCAGGACCCGCATGCCGCGGTGGTTGCCGATGCGGTTGACGGCGGGCAGCTTGACGCCCTGCGCGGCAAGCCAAGCGGCGCTGCCGCCGCCTTTCAGGCCGAAACGCGGCTTGTCCGTAAGGTCGTTTAGCACGACCGTGCCGGAAACCAGCTTCGTGCCGTCGGCTGCGCCGCCGGGCATGAAGGGATAGATGCGGGCAGCGGTGCCGGCGGCCATCTAGATCTCCTGCCGCGCGTTGGTCGGGTCGAAGAAGGCGTGGGCCACGACCGGGGCCTCGACCAGTTCACCGTCGCGGCACTTCACCGTCACGCGGCTGCCTTCCGTCTGGTCGTCGACATGGACATAGGCGAGCGCGATGTGATGCCCGAGCGACGGCGAGTACCCAACCGACGTGATCTGGCCGACAGGGGCGCCGCCGCGCAGCACGAGGCAGCTTTCGCCGGGGATGTTGCGGGCGCCGGCGGCGAATTGCAACCCGACCAGCTTGCGAGTCTGGCCGAGCCTCGCGCGCATCTCGATGGAGCGCTTGCCCACGAAGAACGGCTTCTTCTTCGAGACCGCCCAGCCGAAGCCTAGCTCGTCCGGCGTGGTGATCGCATCCGTGTCCTGGCCGATCAGGATGTGGCCTTTCTCCAGGCGCAAGATGCGCGATGCCTCCAACCCGTAAGGCCGCAGGCCGTGCGGCCGGCCCGCCGCCATCACCGCGTCCCACAGGCTGGGCGCCAGGCTCGATGGGCAATGCAATTCGTAGCTGAGCTCGCCCGTGAAGCCGATGCGCATCACCCGCACCGGGACACCCGCAACCACGCCTTCGCGGCCGCTGAGATAGGGGAAGGCGTCGCGGCTGAAATCGATGTCGCTGTCCAGCGCCTCGAGCACCTGGCGCGCCTTGGGTCCGGTGACGTTGAGGCCCGAGAACGCGCCGGTGAGGTTGAGCACGTCCACCTTCAGGCGCCATTCGGCATTCCAGAACAGCATGTCGGCATAGACACGCGCGACGGCGCCGGTGGTCGCCGTCACATAGAACCGATCCTCAGCCATGCGGTAGGCGACGCCGTCGTCGATCAGTGAGCCCATCTCGTTGAGCATCAGGCAGTAACGCACGCGACCGACAGGCTGGTTGCCATGCGCCATCGTGTAGAGGCGGTCGAGAAACTCGCCGGCGTCAGGCCCCCGGATTTCCAGCTTGCCGAGCGTCGAGACGTCGAGCAGGCCGACGCCTTCGCGCACGGCAAGGATCTCCTCGCGGACGGCTTCCTCAGCGCTGCTTGCGTGGCCGTAGTAATAGGGCCGCCACCATGCGCCGACCGGCTTCATCGCGGCGTTCAGCGCGATGTGGCGCGCATGCAACGCGGTGCGGCGCTCCAGCACCTCGTGGTGACCGGCGAGCACGCCGAGCGTTTCCGGCCCGACCGGAGGCCGCGCCGTGGTGATGCCGATCTCGCCGACCGACCGGCCGGTCGCCTCGGCGACGATCCGGGCGGTGGCCAGGGCGGAATGACGCCCCTGGCTTGGCCCCATCCCGACGGTGGTGAAGCGCTTGACCAGCTCGATCTCGCGATAGCCGTCCTTGGTCGCGTTCTGCAGATCCTTGACCTGCAGGTCCTCGTCGAAATCGACGAAGTCGCGTCCCTTAGGGGCGGCGACGATCGGCTGCACGTAGCGCGGCCGAACGTTCTTCGGCGCGACGGGAGGTTCTACCGCCACTGCATGACCGAGTCGCGAAAGCGCGGTTGCAGCCGCCCGCCGGCCGCTGGCGATGGCGTCCTGCAACTCGTCCGCTCCGGCAACGGCGCCTGCGAGATGGACAGAGCCCTCCGGGAGCGTGATCGCCATCGTCTCCGCGGTGGCATCGTAGCCGACCTTGCCGCCGGCCTGGCACGGCAGCTGCCACGCCGGCGCCTGGCCGATCGAAACGGCGAGCAGGTCGCAAGCAATCCAGCTCCCGCCGACATGGACGCGGGCGAGATGGCGATTTCCGGCCGTGCCTTCCGCCGCCTCGACGGTCGCACCTTTGCGGATGGCGACGCCCTTGCCGCGGAGTTCGGCTTCCAACGGGCCGGCATCGCCGGCCGGTCTCGGATCGACAAGCTCGACGACCGATACGCCTGCATCCAGCAGATCGAGCGCCGTCCGATAGCCCTCGTCATTGGCGGCGAGCACCACGGCACTCTGACCGGGCCGCACGCCGTAATGGCGGATCAGGCGCCGGGCTGCACCGCCCAGCATGATCCCCGGCAGGTCGTTGTTGCGGAAGACGGCCGGCTGCTCGATTGCGCCGGTCGCCAGGATCACCTCGTGGGCGCGTGTCCGGTGGAGGCGGTCGCCCTCGATCAGCGGCAGCCAATTGTCTTCGTACCAGCCATTGCAGACGGTGCCGGTCAGTACCTTGAGATTGGGCAGCGCCTCCAGCCGCGACGCCAGGCCGGAGAGCACGGCCGGATCGTAGCGGCCATAGCTCAGCGCGCCGCCAATCTCGGGATTCTCGTCGCACAGCACCACATCGGCACCGGCTTCGGCGGCGGCGATCGCGGCGTTCAGTCCGGCCGGGCCGGCGCCGACGACGAGCACGTCGCAATGCTGGTGCGTCTTGTCGAAATGCCGGTGCGGTGCCTTGGTGTCGACCACGCCCAGGCCCGCCTTGCGGCGGATCATCGGCTCCCAGAATTTCAGCCAGCTGTCGCGGCGCGGCCCCATGAAGGTGCGGTAGTAGAAGCCGACCGGCAGGAAGCGGCCGAACCTGTCCATGATGGCGTCGCGGTCGCGCTCGAGCGAGCCGTTGACGTTCTGGGCGCTGACCCGCAGCCCTTCGCTGATCGGCGTGCGCTCGGCGGCGGCGTTCGGTTCGGACGGCAGTTGCACCAGAGCGTTGGCGTCGGCCCCGGTCATCGACAGGATGCCGCGCGGACGATGATATTTGAACGAGCGCGACAGGACCCATTGGCCGCAAGCGGCCAGCGCGCTTGCGATGCTGTCGCCGTCATAGCCTTCGAATGGCCTGCTCTCGAAGGTGAAGCGGATAGGGCGGCTTCGATCGATCCGGCTTCCGAAAGGTGCGCGCAGCCGGTTCATGCGCGCTCCCTCGGTTCGGACGCGTCGAAGGTGCGGATGATCTCGTTGCTGACGAGATCGCGCTCGGCCAGGAAGAAGTAATTGCTCGGCACGTGCCGCCACCATTCGATGACGATGCCTTTGCGGTTCTCGGCGCGGAACAGATGCCGCGACCATTCCGCGTCGGCGGTCGCGTTCGGATCGGGCCTGGCGCGCACCGGGCCGAAGGACTGGAACTCGTCGATGTTGCGCGGGCCGTTCATGGGGCAGGTGAGCAGTTTCATGGTCTAATGGCTCGCGGCGGTCGCGCCCATTTCATTGAGCAGCCGGAAGGTCTCGAACCGCTCCAATGCAAAGGGTTTCAGGATATCGGGCACGCGGCCGTCGGCTATTGTCTGCGCCATGCGCTTGCCCGCGACGGGCGTCGCCTTGAAGCCCCAGGTGCCCCAGCCGCAATCGAGCCAGAGGTTGGCGAGCGGGCTTGCGCCCATGATCGGGCTGTAGTCCGGCGTCATGTCGGTGATGCCGGCCCATTGCCTCAGCAGGCGCACGCCCTGCAGGAAGGGGAACAGGTGGACAGCGCCTTCGGCAAGGTGCTCCTTCATGTCGAGCGTCGAACGCGTCGAATAGAGCTGATAGGGATCGGAGCCGCCGCCGATGACGACCTCGCCGCGCGAGGACTGCACGAGATAGGTGTGCAGCGACACCGACGAGACCAGCGTGTCGAGCCAGGGTTTCAAGGGCTGGGTCACCATCGCCTGCAGCGGATAGCAGCGGATCGGGAGCTCGACGCCGGCCATCAGCGCCACGTCGTAGTTCATGCCGCCGGTGGCGATCAGCACCTGGCCGCAGGCGACGCGGCCCCGGTTCGTCTTGACCGCCTGGACCCGGTCGCCGACCACCTCGAAGCCCTGCACCTCGGTGCGCTGGTGGATCTCGACGCCGCGCCGCGAAGCCTGGGCGGCATAGCCCCAGGCGACGGCATCGTGGCGCGCCGTTCCGCCGTCGGCGTGCCAAAGCCCGCCGAGGATTTCGAGCGGGCCGCCATAGTCCATGTTGAGGAGAGGGCAAAGCTCCTCGACGCCCTTCTGGTCGACGACCTCGGTGCGCGTGCCCATGTGCTTGCCCATTTCGGCGCGCATGTGGAAGCTGCGCATCGTCGCCTCGGTGTGCGCCAGCGTGAGCTGGCCGCGCTGCGAGAACATGACGTTGAAATCGAGCTCCTGCGACAGGCGCTCGAACAGCTCGACGCCTTCCTTGTAGAAGGCGATGCCTTCCGGCGTGATGTAGTTGGAGCGGATGGTGGTGGTGTTGCGCGCCGTGTTGCCGCCGGCGAGGTAGCCTTTCTCCAGCACCGCCACGCTCTTTATGCCGTGGTATTTGGCAAGATGATGCGCGCAGGAGAGTCCATGCCCGCCGCCGCCGATGATGACGACGTCGTAAGACGGTTTCAGCTCAGGCGTGGCGGGAATGTCGACGCTGACCGGATAGTCCCTGCTGAGACCGTATTTCAGAAGCCTGAGGGGCATTGTGTGCTCAGCTCGACGCCTTGGGAGGATCGTAGAGCAGCGTCGAGAAATCGGAGAAGCGGCTGTCGCGATCGTCGAGCGAGAGCACCGCGTCGCGGATCGCCGCCGCGCGATCGGAACCGAGCACGGGCGCGGCGAACTCCATGTATTTGGCCTCGACATCCTGCTGTGACATCGGCGCTTCCGGGCCGCCGCGGGCATGCACGTCGCCCGATGCCAACACGCGTCCGTCGGTCGTCGTGATGACCACATCGGCCCAGCGGCCGGCCGGGAAGCGGGCGCTGTGGCGCTCGGTTTCGGTCACCGTGATGCGGTTGAGCATGTCGGCGACCGCGGCGTCTGCGAGGCCAGCGCCGGAGATATGCTCCAGTCCGATACGCCCGTGAAGGATGAAGGTCGCGACGGCGAAGCGCAGGCTGTACTGCGCCTTCGAGGTCGTGTCCGGCATGCCGCCGAACAGCGTGGCCGCATAATGGAAGCTGTTGACCTGGATGTTCGCGATGTCGGACGGGCCGAGATTGCGCGCTAGGCAGAGTTGGCGCACGGCGTCGATCGCCGCATGCGCCCAGCGGCAGATCGGGTAGGGCTTCACATATTGATGCAGGGACTGCCAGAAGACGCCGAGATCCTGCCAGTGCGCAGCCACGTCCGGCGCCTCGACGGTGATCGCCGGCGCGCCGGTGAAACCACGCTCGGCGAGCACCGCCGCTGACAAACCTACGAGAGCGCCGAGGCCGGAGCCGTCATGCAGCATCGTCGGCGTGGCGATCTCGCGCATCATCTGGCTGCGCGGGCCGTGATACTCGGCAATGCCGAGCGCCTCGCGCAATTGCGTTTCGTCGAGCCGCCGCAGGCGCGCGGCCACCGCCGCCACGCCGAGGGCGTTCCAGGCGCCCGACGTATGATAGTCGCTCACCGTCGCGTGCAGGGCGATGCCGGCCCGGCCGGCGACTTCATAGCCGACCACCAGGGACGCCAGCGCCTCCGGCCCGCTAAGGTCAGGACGCGCTTCCGCCAGCGCGGCAAGCGCTGGCACGACCGCGACGCCGATATGGCCTTTTGTAGGGCTGTAGCCGTCATGGCCGTCGAGATTGTCGGTCTGGGTAGCGACGGCATAGGCCGCGCCGGCGATGCTGGCGCGGCGCCCGTCGAACAGCATGCGGGCCGAATATTGCGGATCGTTGGAACCATAGAGCAGGACGGCGGCATCGCGCGCTATGCGGCCCGCTTCCATCGGCCCGGCGGCGATGGCGATGCCGAGCGTGTCGAGCAAGAGGTAGCGCGCTTGTTCCAGCACCGGCTGGGGGAAGACGGAAGCGGGGCGCCGCAGCGCGAAATCGGCGAGGCGCGTGAACGTATCGGAACTGACGACAGGCCCCTCACGCCGGTAGGACGGCACAGCCACGCGTTTCTCTCCCCTGTCTCTTCACAACATCAATAAATTGGGTTCATCGCGCAGGCACGCGATTAGTTTGGCGGCTTTGGCCAAAAATATTGATGCCATGTCGCATGTCTGCGATTGAATGGACGATTGCCCATGCGATAGCTGTAGGAAAGCGCAGCAGGAGACCGGGATGAAGCCGCCGCCCCCCTTGAACTATATCCGCTCGTTCGAGAGCTCGGCCCGCCATTTAAGCTTCACGACAGCGGCCAAGGAACTGGGCTACACGCAAGCCGCCGTCAGCACGCATGTGCGTGCGCTCGAGCACTATATCGGCCGGCAGCTGTTCATCCGCTATCCGCGCAGCCTGAAGCTGACCGAGATGGGGGAGGCGTTCCTGCCAACCTTGCGCCAGGCGCTCGACCAGATCGACCAGGCGACCGAGGCGATCGTCGCTTCCTCGCGGAACCGGACGGTGGTCGTGTCCTGTCCGATGAGCCTTGCGGAGAACTGGCTGGCGGGCTGCATGGCTGCCTTCCGCAAGAAGCACCCCGAGATCGAGATCGTGCTGCACGGCACGATCTGGGAGGACTTGAGCGAGCAGATCGCCGACATCACCATCTCTACGCGGCGCTTCGACGACAGGCCGCCTTCGGCGATCCCGCTGTGGAATGACGAGCTGGTGCTGCTCTGCGCTCCCGGCATGCTCGAGGGCGAGCATGCGCTGAGGACGCCGCAGGACATGCTCAAGGTGGACTGGATCTTCGTGCACGGTCGCCAGGAATACTGGCAGGTGGTGACCGAGGCGCTTGGCGTAGACATGGAGGATCACGACAAAGGCCTGTCGACCAACGCCTCCAACATCGCGCTCGAGCTCGCCGCGATGGGGGCTGGTCTGGTCGCCACGCAGCGCTCCCTGTCCCATGCCTATTTGCATCGCGGGCTGCTCGTCGAGCCGTTTCCCGTCCGGCCGCCAAGCCCCTGGAATTACTATCTCACCGAGAGCCAGCTTTCGAAGGGAAACATCGCCCGCACGGTCAGGGAATGGATATTGTCCAGGGCCAGGGAAGATGCCGCGCGGCCATAGTGCTCGTTTCAGCCTCAAAAATTTGACAGGACAATGGCATTGTTTTTTTAGGCCTTTAAGGCCGGTTTTCTGCGGTTTGTGAAGGGTTGAGCCCTTCCGGGATTTTTGCATCGCCCCTAACATGCGCAACCGCAAGGGGAATGTAACGGGCGGAAAGCCCTGAACCGGAGAACAACGATGACAATGTTCAAGAGCAACGGTGACCGCGTCCCGGCGGTCATCGATAGCTACGCGGCCGAAGTCAAAAGCGGCCGGATGGACCGCCGCGAATTCCTGGCCATGGCGAGCGTGATGGGCGCTTCGACAGCGCTCGCCTATTCGATGGCAGGGATGGAGCCGGCCAAGGCCGCCGCGCCCGTGCCGGGCAAGAAGGGCGGCATCCTGAAGATGCAGATGATCATCAAGGACATGAAGGATCCGCGCGCCTGGGACTGGTCGGAAATCGCCAATGTCATGCGCCAGTGCAACGACTACATGATCCGCTACACCACCGACTTCACCTTCGAGGGCCATCTGGTCGAGAGCTGGGAGGTGAGCGACGACGCCACCGAATACACGCTGCATCTGCGCAAGGGCGTGAAATGGTCGAACGGCGACGACTTCAACGCCGACGACATCGTCTACAACATCGAGCGCTGGTGCGATAAGGCGGCCGAGGGCAATTCGATGGCCGGGCGCATGGGCTCGCTGATCGACGCCGCCACGAAAAAGGCAGCCAAAGGCGCGGTCACCAAGGTCGACGACCATACGGTGAAGCTGAAGTGCAACCAGTCCGACGTCACCATCATCCCGGGCTTTTCCGACTACCCGGCGGTCATCGTCCATCGCGACTTCGACAAGAACGGCGCCAATATGCTGAAGACGCCCGGCACCGGCCCGTATGAGCTGATCTCCTACAAGGTCGGGGAGTCGGCCTCGGTGCGGCGACGCAAGGATTTCACCTGGTTCGGCGGCGAGCCCTATCTCGACGGCGTCGACTGGGTCGACTACGGCTCGGACGCATCCAACCCCGCCATCGGCAGCGCTTTCGAGGCCGGCGAGATCGACTGCAACTATCAGACGGTTGGCGGCACGGTCGATCTCTATGACAGCATGGGCCTGGTCAAGGAGCAGGTGGTCACCGCCGGCACGATCGTGCTGCGCACCAACGTGACCAACAAGCCCTATGACGACAAGCGCGTGCGCAACGCCATCCAACTCGCGGTCGACAATGAGACCGTGCTGAAGCTCGGCTATAGCGGCCTCGGCCAGGTCGCCGAAAACCATCATGTCTGCCCGATCCATCCGGAATATTACGAGCTGCCGAAGGTTCCGCGCGACCTGGCCAAGGCAAAAGCACTGATGGCCGAGGCCGGCCAGAGCGACCACGAGTTCGAGCTCATCTCCTACGACGCCGACTATGTGAAGGACCCGGCCGACGTCGTCGCCGCGCAGATGCGCGATGCCGGATTCAAGGTCAAGCGCACCATCATCCCGGGCTCGTCGTTCTGGAACGACTGGACGAAATATCCGTGGTCGACCACCGACTGGGGCATGCGGCCACTGGGCGTCCAGGTGCTGGCGATCGCCTATCGCAGCGGCGAAGCATGGAACGAGTCCGGCTACGCCAATCCGGATTTCGACAAGAAACTCAACGCGGCGATGGCCATTGCCGACCCCGAGAAGCGCAAGGAACTGATGAAGGACGTCGAGTTCACCCTGCAGGACTCCGGCATTCTCGTTCAGGCGTTCTGGCGCTCGCTTTACCGCCACCACGCCACTTATGTGAAGAATCTCGGCATGCACCAGACATTCGAGCTGCAGCTGGACAAGGTCTGGCTGGACAAGGCCTAGACCGGACGGATCGAAGCAATATTCAGGGGCGCAATATTGCGCCCCTGAATTCACCGGCGACTGGGATCGATCAGTCAGCTAAATGAAATCCCAAAGCGCTGCCAGAGAGCGCGGACAAGCCGCCGAACAAAGGGAAGAAACCTCGATATGCGTACTCATGCACAAGCCGTTGTCATTGGCGGCGGTCTGATCGGCTGCTCGATCCTCTATCATCTCGCCAAGTTCGGCTGGACGGACGTCGTCCTTCTGGAGCGCAGCGAGCTGACCTCGGGCTCGACATGGCACGCGGCGGCCAACATCCACGGCCTGCATGATTCCACCAACATCAGCCGGCTGCAGCATTACACGATGGCGCTCTACAAGGAGTTGGAGGCCGAGACCGGCCAGGGCTGCGGCATCTTCCAGCCGGGCTCGCTTTATCTCGCCCAGACGGAAGCGCGCGAGCACCAGCTGCGGCTGCAGGAGGCCAAGGCGCGGCGCTACAAGATGAATTTCTACGAGGTCGGCCGCGACGAGGCGGAGCGGCTGCATCCGCTGGTCGATTTCGACGGCATACGCTGCATCATGTATGAGCCGGAGGGTGGCAATGTCGATCCGTCGGGCGTGACGGCGGCCTATGCCGCGGGCGCGCGGCAACGCGGCGCCGAGATCCACCGCTTCACCCCGGTCACGGCGACGGAGGCGCAGGCCGACGGCAGCTGGATCGTGCGCACGCCGAAGGGCGACATCCGCACGCAATGGGTGGTCAACACCGCCGGCCTGTGGGGCAGGGAGGTCGCCGCGATGGCGGGGCTGCAACTGCCGCTGATCCCGACCGAGCACCAGTATTTCGTCACGGAGACCATTCCCGAAATCGCCTCGATGGGCCGACGCCTGCCGTCGGTCGCCGACCGCGACGGCGAATATTATCTTCGCCAGGAAGGTCTTGGGCTGCTGATCGGTGCCTATGAGCGCAACATGAAGTTCTGGGCCGAGGACGGGACGCCGATGGATTTCGGCCATGAGCTGTTTCCCGACGATCTCGACCGCATCGAGGAAAACATGATGCGCGCCATCCAGCGCGTTCCGGCGGTCGCCGCCGCCGGCGTCAAGAAGGTGATCAACGGCCCGATGATTTGGTCGCCGGACAGCGCCGTGCTGTTCGGACCGGCGCCGGAGCTCAGCAATTATTTCTGCTGCAACGGCATCATTCCAGGCTTCTCGCAGTCGGGCGGCATGGGCAAGCTCGCGGCCGAATGGATGATCGAAGGCGAGCCCACGCTCGATATGTTCGGCTGGGACATGGCGCGCTTCGGCCATTGGGCCGGCAAGGCCTTCACCAAGGCCCGCGTGCAGGACCAGTACAGCCACCGTTTCAAGATCCATTTCCCGAATGAGGAGCGCGCCGCCGGCCGACCGGTGCGGACTCGGCCGGTCTATCAAATGCAGAACGAAATGGGCGCCGTGTTCGGTCTCAATTTCGGCTGGGAGCACCCGCTATGGTTCGCCGCGGAAGGCGAACCGCGCGAGGAGACGGTCGGCTTCACGCGCCAGAACTGGTGGGGGCCGGTCGGCCGCGAAGCCCGCATGCTGCGCGAAAATGCCGGCATCATCGACATCTCCAACTTCGCCAAATACCAGGTGAAGGGGCCGGACGCGGAAGCCTGGCTGAACGCTCTCTTCGCCAACCGCATGCCGACCAAGGTCGGCAATTCTTGTCTCACGCCGCTGATCGGCAAGCGCGGCGGCATTGCCGGCGACTTCACCGTGACCAGGCTGGCGGAAGACGAGTTCATGGTGATCGGCTCGGGCATGGCCGAGCGTTTTCATCAGCGCTTCTTCAAATCCGTGCCGCTGCCGGCAGGCACGACCTTCCGCTCGCGCACCGAGGAGCTTGGCGGCTTCAACGTCGCCGGGCCGAAATCGCGCGAGCTCCTGCAGCGGCTCACCAATGACGATCTGTCGAACGAGGCTTTCCCGTTCATGCGCTCGCGTCAGATCACCGTCGCCGGCGTCGATGTCGTGGCGCTGAGAGTCTCCTTCACCGGCGACCTCGGCTGGGAACTGCACTGCCAGGCTGCCGACCAGGTCGAGCTCTACCGCGCGCTGCTCAAGGCAGGCGCGGAAGTCGGCGCCGGACCGGTCGGCTCGCGGGCGCTGATGTCGCTGCGCGTCGAAAAGGGCTATGGCAGCTGGAGCCGCGAGTACTCGCCCGAATACTGGCCGCAGGAGGTCAAGCTCGACCGGCTGATCAAGACGGACAAGGAATTCCTCAACCGCGACGCCTATCTCGCCGTTGCCGACAAGCCGGCGCGGGACGAGCTGATCATGCTTTCCGTCTCGGCCAAGGATGCAGACGCCACCGGCGGCGAGCCGATCTTCCTGCCGGACGGCACGCCGATCGGCCAGGTGTCGTCAGGCGCCTATGGCTATTTCGTCGATCAGTCGCTGGCGATGGGCTACGTCAAGGCCGGAACCGCCAAGGCTGGCGACAAGGTGACCGTCGCCATACTGGGCCGGCCGCACGACGCCGTGCTGCTCCCGCACCCGCCGTTCGATCCGGAAGGCAAGCGGCTGCGGTCGTAGTGGCCGCTATTTTGGTTGAGAATTGTTCGGCGGCGATCGTGCCGCCAACGCGTCAGCCGCCGAACCGGTCCAGCCAGTGACGTGCAAGGTCTGAACGTCGGCAGACCCAGATGTCGGGATTGGACGTGACCTTGTCGAGGAAGCGCTCGAGCCCAATCATGCGGCCGGGACGCGCCGCCAGCCGGCAATGCAGCGACACCGTCATCATGCGCGGGGTCTTCTGGCCTTCCTTCAGCAGCCAGTCGACGCCGTCGCTGACATATTCGAGGAACTGGCTGCCCGTCTCCAGGCCTGAACCACGCGAAAAACGGCTGTCGTTGTTGTCGAAGCTGTGCGGCACGACAAGGTGCCGCCTAGCGCCGACTTCGACGAAATAGGGCAGGTCGTCATTGTAGTCGTCGCAGTCGAACAGGAAGCCGCCATGTTCGACTACCAGCCTGCGCGTGTTGAGGCTCGGCCGGCCGGTATACCAGCCTGCGGGATCGATGCCGGTGATCTTGCGGACCGTGTCCACGGTCATGGCGATATGCTGGCGCTCTTCCTCTTCGCTGAGTGGCGCATAGTCGATCCAGCGCCAGCCGTGGCAGACGACGTCGCTGCCAATTGCTGCGATCGCCTTGCCGGCGGCTGGATTAAGCTCCAGCGCGCGTCCGACGATGTAGAAGGTCGGGATGACGCCCTTGTCCTTGAAGAGCGACAGCAGCCGCCAGACACCGACGCGCGAACCGTATTCGTAAAGCGATTCCATGTTCCGGTTGCGCAAACCGGGCACGGCGGGCGACACGGCAAGGTCGGACAGGATCGCTTCGGAGACGCCGTCGCCTTCGCCGATCGAGTATTCAGCACCTTCCTCGTAGTTGACGACGATGTTGAGCGCCAGTTTCGCACCGCCGGGCCACTCAGCCCGCGGAGGCTTCTCACCGTAGCCGATGAAATCGCGGGCAGGCAGATAGGGCGCGTCTGACGTCATGAAATCCCCTTGGATGAAGCTCTTACCAGGATTGCCGGCCGCGCATGGCGGCCAGAACGCGCAGCGCGCGGTCCATGACGCCCTGCGGCCCGACCGTGATGCGCAAGCAGTCGGTGAGGCCGTAGCCGGAGAGGCCGCGCACGATGATGTCGGCGCCGCGCAAAGCGTTGTCGGCGGCGGCCGCTGCCGCCGCGTCGGCAAAACGCACCAGAACGAAATTCGTCCGGCTCTCGGCAACCTCGTATCCGGCGGCCCTCAAGCCTTGCGCGAAGCGGTCGCGAATGTCTGACGTGCGCGCCACCGTTGCGCGCGTATAGGCCTGGTCCTCGATGGCCGCGACGGCCATGGCGAGGCTCACGGTCGAGACCTGGTTGGAATTCTGCATCTTGCGCACTTCGGCGGCGATCGGGGGCGCGAACAACCCCCAGCCGATGCGCGCGCCGGCCAGCCCGTAGGCCTTGGACAGACTGCGCAGGACGATGGTGTCGCCGCGCCCGGCCAGCGCGAAGACGGCTTGCGGATCCTGGTCGTCGAATTCGCCATAGGCCTGGTCGATCATCAGGAGAACGTCGCCGGGAAGCGCGGCGCGCAGGCGCAGCAGCTCCGCGTTATGGATGCGCGTGCCGGTCGGATTGCCCGGATTGCAGACGAAGACGATGCGCGTCGCCGGCGTGAGCGCCGCCAGGATCGCGTCGATCGAGACCTCAAAGCCGTGCTCCGCGGCCTTGACATAGGTCGCCCCCACGCGCGCGGCCGCCGAGGCGGCGAAATTATAGGCATAGTCCGTGCTGAGCACGTCCGCGCCGGGGCCGGCGAAGGCCGCAATGGTGCAAGCGATCAGCTCCATCGAGCCCGCACCGCACAGGATAAGGTCGCGCTCGACCCCAAGGGTTTTTGCGATCGCATTGCGCAGCAAGGTCCAGTCCGGGTCCGGATAAAGGTGGCTGCGCTCGACGGCGTCCCGGCCGGCCTCGATCGCCTTGGGGCTGGGCGGGAAAGCGCTCTCGTTCTGGGCCAGCGTAGGCCGGTCAAAACCGCCGAAATTCGCCAGCGCGAAAGCGGACATGGCCTTGATATGGGCGGTGGCTTTCAGGGGCACGGCATAAGGGTCCGGCTATCGGCTTGTCGGCAGGTTTTCGCAGCGAGGCTAAGGCAGGGCGAACAAGCCGCAAAGCAAAATTCGCCGGCACAATGGCTATGGGAATTTGGCCCATGCGGGTAAGCCATCGCTGCGAATGCCAAGATTTCGATTGACCTCAATGCAATGGCATTGGCGGCTTGGCGACACAGTGCACGCTGCGTTTGTATCTCGCCAGGATTTCCTCTTCGATTTCATCGATCGCCAGCGTTAGTGGAAGTTGACTGTTGGCGTCGACGTCAATGATCGACCGCCCGCGCACCGTCAGCAAGCCGCACACGCGCGCCACTACAGCGGCCGACCGAAGTCTTATGTCCAGGCCGGTCTCGAACAAACGCTCGGCAAAGGTATGGCTCTTCTGTCTGCGATCAAGGCGCTCGATGAGAAGCTGCTCACAGGCGTCGATCCTAACCACCACGTCCGACTCGGGTATGAAGTCTAGCGCGTGAGCAAGGCACGTCTCATCTGCTGTCCCATTGAAGCAGGCGAGCATCGAAACCGCCTGAACGAAGGCTTCGTCGAAAATAAGAATTTCCTCGCTGGCGACAGATTGGCGCCATGCGCGGGCAAGGCGGAGAACGTATTGACTTAGCCTGATGCGCCAGATCACGTTTCTAGGAGGCAGCGTGTGAAGCAGGTTTGCGCGAATTCTGAAGTCGACGGCATTTGCGGATGGGCGACAGGCCATGGCAATCGGGCGTGCAGCCGCGCGGGCGACTCGACCCATCGCCGTGACAATGCCGCCAGGATCCAGCATGGATCGGTGCACAGCTCGCCGGTCAGTGAGAACAATCCTCGCAGGGTGCCCGTGAGCCCGCAATTGCTCATAGAGCGCATGCGCAAATGTCGTTTTGCCTGACCCAGCCGGACCTACGAATTCAACAATCATGCGTTAGCAACCTTGCGGCTGGCCTGGCTACATGTCGTATCGGGGGACCATCTTCGGCGACCGCAGTTCCTGCGCCATTTTCGCTGCTTGAAAGATTGTCATAAGGACGTAGGTCGTATCGCCTTCGGTCGAGTTTATGGCCAAGACCACGCGTCCAATCTCTTCACTCATTGCGCAAGACCAGTCGTTGACCGCAATTGCCCTTTTCCCCGCCATGTGCCTCTGCCTTTCCCCTCAGCACGAAATTATTTGGCGTGATGAAAACCGGCAATTTGGACTGAGTGCCCGATTCCCGTGGGCCTAACGTCCTTACCCGTGCTTTGCGCCGGCACAGGCTTTGTCCGTGGACCGCATGACATCCAGTCGGAAAGCGGTCCCGGACGCTGCGGCGCTGACCAAAACGGTCCGGACCGGATCAGCGCTGCCGGCACTGGATTTGCTCAAGATCATCTATTGTGGTGAGTGCAAAGCCGCCGGCCGCGACGAGAGCTCGCCGAGCCGCCCCGCCCGGCGAGCCAGCCGCTTCCCGTAAAGGGATGGGGAACGACCTTCAGGATACGAGTCAGCGATCCAGAAAGTTGCGGGTAGGTAACCGTAAAATGACGACCACCTCTCAGATCATCTGGAATATCCCTGTGGCCTTGAACCGCAGATAGGCTTTGACGCTACGCGCCGTGTTGGGCAGGACGTCTGGCAAGCCATCCGGTGCGAACCAGCCAACAGCGCTGCTCTCTTCATCTGTTACCGCCGGCTCGCCTTCGAAGGATCGGCTGTAGAACATCAGCGAAAAATACTGTGAACGATCGCCGTTCTGAAACTGGACTGTCTCATATTGCGGATTGCAGGCGAACCCAAAGGGCTCAATCTCTGTAACGATCAACCCAGTTTCCTCAACGACCTCTCTTGCTATCAGCGTCTCCAGGTCCTCGCCTTCCTCGGCGTTCCCACCAGGCACAGCCCACAGGCCAAAATCGGTTCGCTTCTGTAACAGAATTCGGCCATCGGCGCGCTCGATCACGATGCGCGCGCCCGGCATCAACACCAAGCGATTTCCGACCAGCGCGCGCAATTGTCCGACGTAGCTGTCCGCAAAAGCCATGCAACGCATCTCCCGGCCAAATGATCACACTTGTCCTCCGGGCGACGAACATCCGAATGAATGATGGCAAGCAGGCCAGCTGTGACTACCACATCATCAGTGGGGGCGCACGCGAAGCGCGAGGTAGGAAATTGCAACCCCTTGAGGTGACCAACACTTCGACTTTCTCGAGAGGCGACCAGGAGCGCCGGTCAAGGTTGGAAAAGATGGTCAGGCTGAAGCAACTTCGCTCTGGTGCCTGGCTGGCGCTTGACCTGGACGCCGAATTTCATGACGTCATCGACTGCGGGTCGCTCTTTGAAACCACCAAAGGAACGGGCGCCGACCAGGTGTAAGCGCGAGACGACTTGCTCTTAGCGAGGGAGGGGCCCGGCCGGCAGCAGGGTGCGCGTGAGGGCGGCGTAGGGTAGCGGTGGCCACGGATCGACGCCTGGCGAAGTCGAGTTGTGTGGGCATGCCACAGATCAGCCGATCCTTCGACCGTTCCTGAAAACTCTGTCTTGGAAATGTTGGCTCCCCGGGCCGGATGAAACCGCGAACTACGAGCTGCCGATCTCCCTCGAAACTACGCCAGAGCCTTCCGTCAAGATGCGCAAGCGTGACCGCGAGCGCGCGGAGCGCATCCGATTGGCCTGCCGGCCTAAAGCGCGTCGCGATCTTTCAGATTCGCTCCATGCGCTTTAGGTTTTGATTTTACGCATGTCTTTATCCCGAAACCGGTTCCCACTTTCGGGAGACATGCACTAAGCCATCCCTCCGAGAGCGCGCTGTCGCATTTGCCCGGGAAAAGGGTGAAGTACGAGCGCACGAATAACTGAGATCGGAATTCCCCGCCACTATTTGACTCGCATGTGCGACGAGGGGCTCCTCGTTAAGGTTGGCTATGGGATCTATAGCGCCACAGATCGCGAGGCGGCATAGCCGTATCCCCTATAAGGGCGGCTATCGCACACGACGAAGGCCGCCCGCAGGCGGCCTTCGCGAACAGTCGAACAAGCTATGCTACTTGGCTTTCTTTTTCACGATCGCCTTTGTAGCCGGCTTTACCCTGGCGGTAGCATCGGCCGCCGTGTCGATCGCCATCAGCTCTTCCTTGCTCACTTTCTTCTCCGTGACGGAAACCTGGTCGAGAAGATAGTCTACGACCTTGTCCTCGAACAGCTGCGCGCGGAGCGTGTTCAGCGCCTGCGGATTGGACCGGTAGAAACTCAGCACCCGCTGTTGCTGCTTGGCCGGGAAACGGCCTATCTGCAGGAGCAGGCCGCGCTGCAGTTCCTCGTCCGAAACGGAAATTTTGGCCTTCTTTCCGATCTCGACGAGGATCAAGCCAAGACGTATGCGTTGCTCTCCCAAGCGAGTATATTCGACACGCGCTTTCTCCTCGGTTGTACCGAAGTCAGCAAAGGTGCGGCCTGCTATCTGGAGATCACGATTGACCTGCGCCCAGATATTGTTGAACTCAGCCCCTACCAGGATCGAGGGCACCTTGAACTGGTAGGAAGCCTCGAGTTGCTCGAGCAGTTGCCGCTTCTCCTTCTGGCGCGTCATCGAACCGAACTGGTTCTCAATCTGGCTGCGGACGACTTCCCGCAGGCGAGCCATTGAGTCCAGGCCGAGGCTCTTTGCAGTCTTGTCGTCGAGCACCAGCTTGCCGGGCTTGGCCACTTCTTTAACCGTGACGTCGAAGGTCGCTTCCTTGCCGGCAAGATGCGCGACTTGGTAGTTCTTCGGGAAAGTCAAGGTGACCAGCTTCTCATCACCCGCCTTAACGCCGATCAACTGGTCATTGAAGCCGGGGATGGAATCCTTGGAGCCGAGCACCAGTGATTGGTTGGCGCCAGCGCCGCCGGGAATGGCCTCGCTGATATTACCGGCATATTCGATGGTGACGCGGTCGCCCGCGGCCGCCTTGCCTTCCTTTGGCGTATAGGAGCGGGCCGCTTCAGCGACATGCTTGACCCGCTCATTGATTTCCGATTCCGACACGTCGTAGACCGGACGTATCACCTTGATCTTGGCAAGGTCCTTGATCTCGATCGAGGGAATGGCTTCTGCGTTCAGCTGGCTCATGTTGGTACCATTGTTGGGAGCTACGCTATTGGAGGAACCGCCATGTGCATTGCTGGCTGCGTAGGCGAGCGAGCCGCTGCCGGTTGTGCCGATGTTGGCGTTGCCAGCAGGAACGCAAACCATGCCAGTAAGCGCACTATCCGAACCGGCGGCATTGCCGGCGGCCCGGCCGGGAACATTGCCGTTGGGAGTGGCGGGTAGATAGGTAAGAACTCCGCTCGATCCGACGAGACCCGATGTCCCGTTGGCAGCACCATCAACCGGGTTACCGGACGTGCCAGCGGACAGCCCGTTCGAGCCGGTGCCGCCAGCCGTGCCATTGAGGGCGTTGCTGCCAGGATTTCCGGCCATGTTGACAGGTGCGCCAGCCGATCCGGCGTTGCCGCTACCTACGGCGCCGTTCGGAGCGCCATCGACCGGGTTGCCCGTCATGCCGGCCGGCAGCCCGTTCGAACCGGTGCCGCCATCCTTGCCGCCGGGGACGTTGCTGCCAGGATTTCCGGCCATGTTGGCTGGTGCGCCAGCGGATCCGGCGTTGCCGCTACCTACGGCGCCGTTCGGAGCGCCATCGACCGGGTTGCCCGTCATGCCGGCCGGCAGCCCGTTCGAACCGGTGCCGCCAGCCGTGCCGCTGGGGACGTTGCTGCCAGGATTTCCGGCCATGTTGACAGGTGCACCACCCGATCCGGCGTTGCCGCTGTCAGTTGCCCTGCTGACGGCACCGCCAGTCGGGTTGCCGGTCGCGTCGGCAGTGTTGCTATTCGATCTGACACCTTTGCTGCCGGTCGTGCTATTGGGGTCCTTACCAGCCGGATCGGCAGCATTCTTGGCGAGTGCATCGCGCGACTGTGCGTTGTCACTGTCGACCCCGTAGCGAGAATCATCAACGCTATTGCCGGTCAGGTAGGAAAAGAAGCGGCTCAAGCTACTGCCGCTAGCCCGCCCGTCGGGGGCACTTTCGACCGAATTGCCAGCCGTTTCGGCGGGCTGGGCCGCCGAAACGGCACCGTTGCCACCGGCCGTGCCATTGGGAACCTCGCCGACCGTGTTGGCGGGCGCGGTGCCGGATTCAGCTTTGCCGTAATTGATTGTCCCATTGGGGACATTACCGGCCGTGCGAGCGGGCAGTCCGTTCGAACCGATGCCATCGGCCGTGCCGCCGAGCGCGCCGTCAGCCGGATTCTCGGCCACGTGGGCAGGCGTACCAGCCGATCCGGCGCCGCCGCTACTGACAGCACCGTTGGGAGCAACACCGACCGAGTTGCCAGCCTGGTTGGCGGGCAAGCTATTCGGACTCGCGCCGTTACCAGCAGCTGTCCCGTTAGGGACACCGGCGGCCGGATTAACGGCGGTGTTAACACCCCAGTTGGGATCATCACCAGCTTGCATGCCGTTCAGATAGGCAAGCAGGCCACTCAGGCCGGTTTCCGGTGCGCCTGCCGTCCCGTTGGGGGCGATGCCGGCCGGATTCCCGGCCACATTGGCCGGCATACCAGCCGATCCGGCGTTGCTGCTACCGACGGCGCCGTTCGGAGCACCGTCGACCGGGCTGCCCATCATGCCGGCGGACAGTCCGTTTCCGCCGACGTCACTGCTGCCGTTCGTCCCATTAGGGGCATTACCGGCCGTGCGGGCGGGCTGCCCGTTCGAACCGTTGCCACCGGCCGTGCCGCTGGGGGCGATGCCGGCCGGATTCCCGGCCACGCTCGCGGGCGCACTGCCTGATCCGGCGTTGCCGCCACCGACGGTGGGGTTCTGAGCACCGTCGACCGGGCTGCCCGTCATGCCGGCGGACAGTCCGTTTCCGCCGGCGTCACTGCTGCCGTTCGTCCCATTAGGGACATTACCGGCTGTGCGGGCGGGCTGCCCGTTCGAACCGTTGCCATCGGCCGTGCCGCTGGGGGCGATGCCGACCGGATTCCCGGCCACGCTCGCGGGCGCACTGCCTGATCCGGCGTTGCCGCCACCGACGGTGGGGTTCTGAGCACCGTCGACCGGGCTGCCCGTCATGCCGGCGGACAGTCCGTTTCCGCCGACGTCACTGCTGCCGTTCGTCCCATTAGGGACATTACCGGCCGTGCGGGCTGGCTGCCCGTTCGAACCGTTGCCATCGGCCGTGCCGCTGGAGGCGATGCCGGCCGGATTCCCGGCCACGCTCGCGGGCGCACTGCCTGATCCGACATTGCCGCCACCGACAGCGCCGTTGGGAGCAATACCGACCGAGTTGCCAGTCTGGTTGGCGGGCAAGCTATTCGGGCTCGCGCCGTTACCAGCAGCCGTCCCGTTAGAAACACCAGCGGTCGGATTCGCGGTGTTAGCAGCCCAGTTGGGATCATCTCCAGCCTGCATGCCGTTCAGATAGGCAAGCAGGCCACTCAGACGGCTTTCCGATACGCCGGCCGTCCCATCAGGAACGCCACCGGACGTGTCAGGGAGCAGCCCGTTTGAACCGTTGCCACCGGCCATGCTGCTGGGAACGCTGCCAGCCGGATTTCCGACCAGGTTGGCAGGCAAACCAGCCGATCCAGCGTTGCTGCTACCGACGGCGCCGTTCGGAGCACCATTGACCGGGTTGCCGACCATATTGGCGGCCAGGTCATTCAAGCCTGCACCGTTACCACCGGTCGTGCCGTTAGGAACATCGTCTGCCGCATTAGCTGCGACCGTGTTAGCGGAAAGCCCACCAGATCCTGGTATCCAGTTCGCCGGGATAATCAAACGGTCAAGCGAGCCGCCGCAGCTATCGCCAGCTACGTTGCAGTCGATACCATCGACGGCTGAACCGTCCGTGATAGCTATGCCACCGCCGGCATTGCCGCCACCAGTGTTGCCACCGCCGGTATTGTTACCGCCACCGGTGTTACCGCCACCGGTGTTGCCGCCACCAGTGTTGCCGCCACCGGTGTTGCCACCGCCGGCATTGCCGCCACCAGTGTTGCCACCGCCGGCATTGTTACCGCCACCAGTGTTGCCACCGCCGGCATTGTTACCGCCACCGGTATTGCCGCCACCGGTGTTGCCGCCACCGCCATTGTTACCGCCACCGGTGTTGCCACCGCCGCCAGTGTTACCGCCACCGGTGTTGCCGCCACCGCCGCCATTGTTATCGCCACCAGTGTTGCCACCACCGGTGTTTCCACCGCCGATGCTACCGATCGCGCCGGTCAGGCCGTCGACTATGCCACCTACTGCACCTGCCAGACTGCCAACCACGCCACCGAGGCCGCCGAGCGCTCCGCCGAGGCCGCCGTCGCCATCGCCGCCACCGAGACCGCCAAGCGCGCCGGTCAGGCCGCCGACGACGCCGCCGAGCGAACCGCCGAGGCCGCCATCGCCGCTGCCGCCACCGAGACCGCCAAGCGTGCCGGTCAGGCCGCCGACGACGCCACCGAGCGAGCCGCCGAGGCCGCCGTCGCCGCTGCCGCCACCGAGACCGCCGAGCGCGCCGGTCACACCACCGACGACGCCACCGAGCGAGCCGCCGAGGCCGCCATCACCGCTGCCGCCACCGAGACCGCCGAGCGCGCCGGTCAGGCCGCCGACGACGCCGCCGAGCGAACCGCCGAGGCCGCCATCGCCATCGCCGCCACCGAGACCGCCAAGCGCGCCGGTCACACCACCGACCACGCCACCGAGCGAGCCGCCGAGGCCGCCATCGCCGTCGCCGCCACCGAGACCGCCGAGCGCGCCGGTCACACCACCGACGACGCCACCGAGCGAGCCGCCGAGGCCGCCATCGCCGCTGCCGCCACCGAGACCGCCAAGCGCGCCGGTCACACCACCGACGATGCCACCGAGCGAGCCGCCGAGGCCGCCGGCTCCACCACCAATGCCACCGACCGCCCCGCCGAGACCGCCGAGCGCGCCGGTCAGGCCGCCGACGACGCCGCCGAGCGAACCGCCGAGGCCGCCATCGCCGCTGCCGCCACCGAGGCCGCCAAGCGCGCCGGTCAGGCCGCCG
>NZ_JAVIIR010000006.1:0-369012 GCF_033977325.1 Mesorhizobium vachelliae | reverse complement strand
TCAGTCTTGGTCATGGTGGCGTTCCTTCGCGGGAATCGGTGACGTGAACAATCACCAGCCTGCCATGACCGCCCTCTCTCGGCGAATTTGCAGAACTCTCAGCACACTACCTGTCTTCGACCATCTGTGTCAGCGGTCCTTCGGCCATGCGGCCTATAAAGGCGCCGCCTGGCGTCTGTGTCCCGTGCCACGGCTTTTCATTGGAGAAGTCTCGACGTCGCCGTGTGAGCTGCCTGTGGATTGCGATCTCGGAATAGCCTTGTGCGAGCCGCGGTTGTCTATGATCAGGGTGTCATCAGGTTTGGGGTGGGAACCAGAAGCTGCTCGACATAGAGGAACGCTGCCCGTTGATCGGTCCGTCGGTCAGCCACGGCCAAGCGATGCGGAATTTCATCCGCCGACCTCAGCGGCTGTCTCACCGTCAGCCGAAGCCTATGCCGTGCATCCTATTCGGCGAGCACGCGGGTCGATGGGAAGGCGACCTCGACCAGCGTTCCTTCGCCCGGCGTCGAGGTGATGGCGAAACGGGCACGGTTCGCCTCCACCATGGCCTTGGTGAGAGGCAGGCCGAGCCCGGTGCCGTCGCCTCGTCCGCGCTTCAGCGCATTGATCTGCTTGAACGGCTTCAGCGCCTGCTCGATCTCGGCCTGGGTCATGCCGATGCCGGTGTCGCGCACGCGCATGACGACATCGCCAGAGGCCTCGTAAGCGGTCGAGACGATCACCTGGCCGCCAGCCTGGGTGTAGCGGATGGCGTTGGACAGGATGTTGAGGGCGATCTGGCGCACGCTTCTCAGGTCCGCCACCACCTCCGGCAGCCGCGAGGCGAAGCTGGAGCGGATGATGACGCGCTCGCGATTGGCCTGCGGCTGCATCATCGCCACCGTCTCGGCCAGCGTGTCGTTGAGCGACACCGCCTCGTAATCCATCTCCTGCTGGCCGGCCTCGATCTTCGAGATGTCGAGCAGGTCGTTGACGAGGTCGAGCACATGGTTGCCCGAGCGGTTGATATCGCGCAGGTAGTCGCGATAGCGATCGTTGGTGATCGGGCCGAATTTCTCGTCCACCATCAGCTCGGAAAAGCCGATGATGGCGTTGAGCGGGGTGCGGATCTCGTGGCTGATGCGGGCCAGGAAATCCGTCTTCTGCGATGAGGCGCGCTCGGCCACCGCGCGCGCTTGCGTCAGGTCTTCCTCGGCCCGCTTCCATTGCGTGATGTCGCGCACCACGGCGCAGAAGCCGCTGTCGTTGGGCAGCCTGCCGATGGTCATGAACAGCGGGATGAAACGCCCCTGCGCCTCGCGGCCGATGACCTCGCGACCGTCGTTCAAGACGCTGGCGACGCCCGGCTCCGAAAGGCCGGCGAGATAGTCGCGCGCCGCGCGCTGGCTTTCTATGGCGAACAGCGAGGCGAAGGGCTTGCCAGCGACCTCGTCGCTGTCGAAACCGAACAGCGCTTCCGCGGGCCGGCTGATCGAACGGATGTTGCCGTCGCGGCCGATGAGCACGACGCCGTCCGTGGCCGTGTCGATGATGGTGCGCATCTCGGCGATGCGCGACTTCAGTTCCGGCACGTCCGGCTGCAGCGCCGGCTGGTCATTCGCGGCGGTGAAATGCGCCGCGTCGTCCTCGCCAGAACGCCGCACCACCAGCATCAGCGCCTTGCCGCCGCGCCACGGCACGGAGCGCAGCAGCGCGTCGATCGGGAATTCCTGGCCCTGGCGGGTCTTGAGCTTCAGCGAGTGGTCGCTTTCGTCCGCCGCTGCGTCCTCGGCATAGGGATCGGCAAAGAGCGCGCCCAGCCCTCCCGCATCCGCGAGGTCGTCCAGCGCATCGTAGCCGGTCAGTTCGAGGAAGGCGTCATTGGCATAGTGCAGCACGTCGCCCGAATGGATAAGCAGCGGCACCGGCAACCTGGCGAGGATGGACGTGTCGGGTGCCTTGGCTTCTTCTCCGTTCGAAAACGCGGACGGCACAAAACCCGACAGTTTGAGCGGCGGCACGTCGAGGCGCTGCCGCGCCGGCGCTGCCGCTTCTTCCGGCTGTTCTTCCGCGGCCTCGGCGGCATCCGCGTCGGAGCCGGCCCAATCCTCATTGTCCTGCGCATCGCGGAAATCGTCCGCCGTCATGCTGTCGTCGTCGGCCGTCGCCTCGCGGCGAGGCTGCCCGGCAGCGGCCTGCTGCGCCGCAGGCTCTTCGACCGGCTGCTGCGGCTCCGCGGCAGCATGTTCGGCGGCCTGCCAGGCGCCCTCTGCCTGTCCGGGCTGGGTTTCGTCGGCAGATTTCTCCTCATCGGCATAGTTGAGCAGCGAGCCGGAAACGGCCGGCGTCTCGGCCTGGACGGCGTCGCCCGTCTCGGCGTCATCGACGCCGTCGAGCCGCGCCAGGTCTTCCTGGTCTTCCGCCTCGGTCTGCGCCTCCGCGGCCTCCGCATCGGCCTTCGCGTCATCGGCTTCCGGGGCTTGCGCTGCGGATGCCGGGCTCGCTTCCCGCGCCGAATCGTCCTGCTCCGTCGTGTCGGGCGCAAGCGGCTGGTTTGCGTCGGCCTTAGCTTCGTTGGCCGGTTCCTTCACCGTCGCCGTGTCCTCGCCGGCGGCGGTCGCACCGAGCTGCTTGTCGGCTTCGGGGACGCGCTCCTCGGCAGAACTGTCCTTGCGCAGCCGCTCGCCGATCTCGCGGAAGGCGCTGCGCTCGAGGATCGACAGGCTCCTTGCCGGCGCGTCGGTTCCCGGCTGCTTGTCGTTGGCCGGTTGGCGATGCTCGGCCAGCCTTATCACCTTGTCGGCGAAGCGCCGCTCCGGCTTCGGCACGATGGTCAGCGCCGGCACTTCGCCCTGGAACGGATCTTCGGGTTTTGGCGGTTCGGGCGGCGCCTGCTCCGCCGCCGGTCGCTCGCCCGACGGTGGGGTTCCGCCGGAGGTGGCCTCGGTCGGGGCGGCATTTGGCACCAGGGCCATGCCAAGCGCTTCGGGATCGACCACGGCGTCGGCCGTGCGCGCGACGCCAAAACCGCGAAAACCTTCGAAGGCGCGGCTGCGGCCATAGACGGGCAGTGCCGCCAGATCGACCGGGATCTTCAGGCCGGTTCCGGCCACCGGCCACAGCACCGAGCGGCCGGACCAGGTATCGCGCCGGTCGAGCAGGCCGGCGATCTCGCCCGAGGCGTCGAGGCCGAAAGTGGCGGCGACATCCCTGAAGCGGCGGCCGATCACATCGGCGGCCGGCTGGCCGACGATGTCGGCGAATTCGGGCGACAGTGCGCTGAACCTGCCTTCGGCATCGGTGCGCCAGACGAAGCGCAGCGGCGGCGCGGAGCGATCGATGTCGCGGGGCGGGGCCGGCTGGCTTGATGTCGTGGTTTCGCCGACATCCTGCCCTTGGCCTTCGGCCGTGCCAGCTCCCTTTGGCATATCCTTCGCCGGCGCTGCCGGTTGAGCGTGCCCGGCGTCCTCGTTGCCGGCATTGAAGTACCAATGGTCGTGCTGGCCGGCATCGGCGGCCTGTTGGCTGGAGCCGGCGGCATCGGCCGTGGCAACCATGGGTGCCGCGGCACTGCGCGCACCGTCCTCGGCGGCCTCCGGGGCAACCTCGGCCTGTTCGGCAGGCGACGCTGGAATGTTGTCCTGGACAGGTTCGGGCTCGGCGGCCGGTCGATCGTCCTGACCGCCATCCGCACCGTCGAGCTGTTCCTCGTCGATCACGACCAGCAGATGGCGCGTGTCGGTGAGCCGCGCAAAACCAGCCGGGTAGGAGGTGTTGGCGCCAGGCACGAGGCGCTTGACGATGCGGTCGCCGCTGCTTGCCACATCCGCAACCAGGGCAGCCAGCGTCCGCGACCCGATGCCAAGCGCCGCAAAGCGTTCCGAGGCTGCTTCGACGTCGCCCTGCGCGTCGACGAAGGCGATGAAATGACCCGGCTCGGTGAAACCGGCTATGGCGCGGCTGGCGATTTCGCCGGTGCTGCGCGAATTGGTTTGCGCCGCCGGCGCCGCCAGCAGGATTGCCTTCTCGCCGTCCGGCATCGTCACGGCGCTGGCCAGGAAGCCGACGGCACGGCTCACCATGCCGGTGGCCAGCCTCACCGTGATGGCACGGTCGCTGCCGATGTCCGGAAAGCCGCTGGTCGCCATGATCTGCCGCCGGGCGATCAGCGGCAGCCGCGCCGAGGCGCCGATGATGGCCTCGATATCCGGATAGCCGAACACCGACGCGCCTGGACCGTTCGCCCAGATCACCTGTTCGAGGTCGGCCGACAAAATGGCCAAGGCATCGCCCGCGGCAAAGCGCTGGCGCACTGTGTCCAGCACGGCGACGTCGAGGAAGGAGTAGTTTTCAGGCGGCATGCGCTGGCCAACCCTCCGGAGCGGGCATTTTTTCAGTTAACGCTTTGTTAATAAAAGCCTGTGGCCCCAAGGTCCACAAGCCTAGGCTTGCATCGGTCGAAATCTCTGGGCTCTTGGTTAACGGCCTTGCGGCTGACGTGGGGGAAAGATTTCATGGTGCGATGCAACAAAAATGTTGCATCGCACAAAAAAACCTTTATATTGCCACCATACATGAACGAGACGGCTTTCTGTCAAAGCCGCTATCCCGAAAAAGGTTGGAAAATGTCCAAGACCACTGCCAAGACCGCCGCCGAGACCATCGAAAACGTCGAATTCCCGAGCTTCGACGCTTCCAAGGCCACCGACCAGATCCGCGCCTTCGCCGAGAAGGGCGTCGAGCAGTCGAAGGAAGCCTACGCCAAGCTGAAGACCGGCGCCGAGGAGACCCAGAAGGTTCTGGAGTCGACCTACGAGACCGCCAAGACGGTTTCCAGCGATGTTTCGCTGAAGGCCATCGCAGCGCTGCGCGCCAATGCCGAGGCCAGCTTCTCGCACCTCGAAGCCCTGGTCGGCGCGAAGACCCTTTCGGAAGTCGTCGAGCTGCAGACCTCGTTCCTGCGCAAGCGCGTCGAAATGGCTGTCGAGCAGGCCAAGGAGTTCCAGACTGTCGCCACCAAGGCGGTCGAGGACGTCTCCAAGCCGGTCAAGACCGCCTTCGAGAAGGCGATGAAGGACGTCAAGGCTGCCTGATTTCCACGCACAACCCTGCGATGCATCAAAACGTCGCATTTCGTCAGACAAATGGTCGTGCGATAGGGTTAAATAACCAGATACCCGGGGATGGAACCTCCTCCCTCCGTCTCCGGGGTGACCAGCCAGCACCTCCTCCCGCTGGCTCGTAACAGGAAAAGGCCGGCACCTCCTCCCGCCGGCCTTTTCTTTTGCCTTGACGTAGGCGGATGAGGAAACCGTCCTTTACCTTATCAAGGCCCTTGAATTAGAATCCGATAGCCCGTATTTGACGCATCGCCGAACGACAGAGCGGATCACGGAGAAAGATTTACCTCGATCCGGCTCACGTGCCGTTGTAGCTCAGTTGGTTAGAGCACCAGATTGTGGATCTGGGGGTCGCTGGTTCGAGCCCAGCCAACGGTACCATCGGCTTCTCCCATAAGTCATTATAATTGCTGCATAACTTCTCATTTCAGGCGGCCGATGCTGCGGTCGCCTGCGATTTTGTCCTGCGTATTGTGACACAAATCATGTTGCGATCAGATGGGAAGACGACGCGAAGAGCACGATCCTGATCGGTTCCTGCATCTGCGAGGAACTAATTTCCACTACCGGCGCCGAGTGCCGAACGAGGCGCTTACGCGAGCCTGAAGACAATTGATCTGACGCAAAACGTCTGGCGCGGCTTCGCCTTAGCATCCATCGGGATAGTTGGATGAGACGGCGATGTTGCAGACAAACACACAGTTCAACCCCCGGGCGGTCGGGCCCGTACGGCGTATCTTTCTCCCCTTCGTGGCGGCCAACAAATGGCTTGTCACCATGGTCCTGGTCGCGGCCCTCGTCTCGGCAGGGCTCCTCGCTCATTGGCTCGTCGGCCCGGCGGTTGTGGTTTATCCGGTTGTGCGTGGTGACCTGGTGAAAACCGTGGTCGCCAGCGGCCATGTGGAATCGCCTTACCGGGTCAACATTGGAAGTCAGATCACCGGCACCGTGCAGGACGTGTTGGTCGGCGAGGGTCAGTCAGTCAAGCAAGGTCAACCGCTTGTCGCGCTCGAGCCCAGCGAACTGACTGCGGCGGTGGTTTCCGCCGAGGGCGCGACGGCGGAAGCCGAGGCACGGGTCCGCCAGATGCGGGAACTGACGCTGCCGGCGGCCGAGCAGGCGCGAAAGCAAGCCGAAGCCAATCTCGTCGACGCTCGCGCTGCCTACCAGCGTGCGGAAGATTTATTCAGATCCGGATTCGGCACAAAGCAGACCCTCGATGAGGCCACCAAGAACTTCGATGTCGCGCAAACGCAGGTTCGCACGGCCGAATTGCAGGTCTACACGTCGCAACCCGGCGGAAGCGACTATGTGATGGCGCAGACCGCGCTCAACCAAGCCAACGCCAACCTCGCCACGGCCAAGGCGCGTCTTGACTACGCCACGATAAAATCCCCTCGCGACGGCGTTCTCATCACGCGCAACGTCGAACGCGGATCCGTAGTCCAGCCGGGGGCGGCGCTGCTCGTTCTGGCGCCGAGCGGGGACATACAGTTGGTGTTGCAGATCGACGAGAAGAACCTCGGCCTGCTTGAACTGGGCCAAGCCGCGAGAGCCTCCGCCGATGCCTATCCCGACAAGCTCTTCGATGCCGATCTGACATACATCAATCCCTCCGTCGACATTACCCGCGCATCCGTGGAGGTGAAGCTCACGGTGGCCGATCCGCCGCCCTATCTGCGCCAGGACATGACGGTCTCTGTTGACATTGCGATCGCCCGCAGGCCGTCGACCTTGATCGTTCCGGCTCGTGTCGTCCACGACTCCACTTCTGCGGCACCCTGGGTTCTGGTTTATCGGGACGGGCGGGTCCGCGAACAGCCGGTGCGATTGGGATTGCGCGCGGCCGACCAGGTCGAGATCCTGGATGGTCTGGCGCAGGGTGACCTTGTCGTTCCGGTCGCGGCGGGCGTCAGGGCTGGTCAACGCATCCGGCCGGTGAATGCATGAGACGCTGGCTGACATTTGCCTGGATAGCGGCGCTCCGCTTTCTGGGCGAGGGGCGTATGCAGACCGGGTTCATCCTTGTTGGAATAGCCATCGGCGTCGGCGTGATCGTCTTCATGTCGGCGATGCTGACCAGTGTGCAGACCAATTTCACCAATCGCGTTCTGAGCTCGCAGCCCCATATCCAGTTGCAGCCGCCCGATGAAGTTGCCCGGCCGCTTCGCCAGCGCGATGGGATCGTCGAAGCTGCCATCGTTCAGCGTCCGACCCAGCGTGTCCTGGCGCTCGATCAATGGCAGACGATCCGCGCAAGAATGCAAGCGCGGCCGGATGTCGTCGTTGCGACACCTTCGATTTCAGGCTCGGCGCTGGCGGTGCGGGGTGACGTCAGCCGCAGCATCGGCATAGTGGGAATAGAGGCTGACGACTACTTCCGCATCGTACGGCTGCCGGACTATATCGTTGCCGGAGAGCCGCGGCTGGAGTCCGACGATATCCTTGTCGGCCTGGACCTGGCCAACGATCTTGGCGTCACGGTCGGCGATAAACTCAACGTGGCCAGCGGCAACGGCGGAAACCGCGTGCTGACAATCCGCGGGATTTTCGATCTCGGCAATCGTGGCGTCAACGAACGCAATACCTATGTCCAGTTGCGGACCGCGCAAAGCCTTCTCAACCTGATTGGCGGTGTTACGGACATCGACATGACGGTCACGGACGTTTACGCAGCTGAAAGCATCGCGCAGGACATCGGTGCAACACTCCCGGTGAAGGCTGAAAGCTGGATCGTCACGAATGCCCAGTTCTTTACGGCGCTGTGGGCTCAGACCCTTTCGAGTCTGCTGATCCGCTCCTTCGTCGGCTTGTCCGTGGCCTTCGGAATAGCGGCCGTGCTTGTGGTGTCCGTTCTGCAGCGATCCAAGGATATCGGGATCCTGCGCGCGATGGGCAGCTCGCGCGGCAAGATATTGCGGGTCTTCCTCATCCAGGGCGGTGTGCTGGGTTTCCTGGGCTCGCTGCTGGGTTGCCTGCTGGGCGGTGCCGCCCTGTTCGCCTGGTATCGTTTCGCCCGCCAGCCGAATGGAGACGAACTCTTTCCGTTGCTCATCGAGCCGAGCCTGTTCGCGTTTTCGGCGCTGTTGGCTACTGTCACCGGAGTGCTCGCCGGCATGGTTCCGGCTTTTCGCGCCGCCAGGCTTGATCCAGTGGAGGCGATCCGTGGCTGACCTTCTGGTCCTGGACGGGATCCGCAAGTCCTACAATGTCGGCACCCCGGCCGAAACTGAAGTGCTACACGGCATCGACCTGGCGATGAAGTCGGGTGAATTCGTGGCGCTGATGGGACCGTCGGGCTGCGGCAAGAGCACGCTTCTCAACATTATCGGGTTGCTCGATCGCCCTACGTCCGGCCGAATGTCGATCGATGGCGAAGATACGACGTCGCTCGATGAAGCGGCGCTGACCAGGCTGCGCGGGCACGCGATCGGCTTCGTGTTCCAGTATCATCACCTCATCTCCGCTTTCACGGCCCGCGAGAATGTGATCATGCCGATGCTCGTCGACCGCGGCCGGCCGGACGCTCGGATGGAGGAGCGCGCCGATGAGTTGTTGGATCACGTTGGCTTGGGCAAGTGGCGCAATACGCGCGCGATGAACATGTCGGGTGGGCAGCAACAGCGCATCGCGGTGGCCCGCGCGTTGGCCATGAATCCGCTTCTGGTTCTGGCGGACGAGCCGACCGGAAATCTCGACACGGCTTCGGCCCAGGGCGTGTTCGAATTGATGCGGCGCTTCAACCGTGAACAGGGAACGACGTTCCTGGTCGTTACCCACAACCACGATCTTGCCGCCCAATGCGACCGCATTATCCAATTGGTGGATGGGCGGCTTACCGGTGACCGGCGACAACCGGCCGTTGCCGACTCCCCGCAGCCGGGCTGATGTTCTTCCTCCCGCACGTGCCTCGCCGGCAGGGACGGCCGCTCGACTGAACTCACGGGCCGTCTGTCGCAGCAGCTGACTCGCTGAAAGATTGGCCAAGGTGGATAGACCGAGGCGGCAGGGTGCCGGAGGTCGAGAAGGATTCCTCTTGTGGAATCGGGACGTCTGAGGACATGGCGCCATCCAGGAATTGCTGCGCAGCCATTTCCTGCATCCACACGCCAAGGATGCTCCGCCGGGTGCCCTCGGCAACGATGCAATACCCTCTGGGATCGATGACCGAAAGAACCGCGTGGTCGTCTTTGTGCGCCAGGCGGAAGGCGTGGTCGATGACCTCGAGGCAGGCAGCCAGGTGCCGTTCATCAGGCAATCGCGCGTTGTGCAGCATATCCGAAAGCCGGAACGCTTCCAGGCTTTGCCCTGCGATGCTCGTTCCCTTCCGTCCCAGTTCGAGGAAGACGCTCACCACCGGAAGCATGCCGCGGATCGAGGCGTAGATTGCCTGGGCTTCCTGCTGGCTGCAGGCGGCAAGATGCGGCGTATCGAGCGGCACCGGCTGCGGTGCCGCGCCAATGCCCAGCGAATGCGCGATCTCATTTTCCAGCCATTGCCGGACTTCAGGCGGAGCAGTGCGGATCTGCTCGGGGTTCAAGGTAATGCCGACCATTTGGCGTCTCCCATCGGTTGCCGTCAGCATCAAGACACATGGGCGCGCAAAGCCATTGATCCTCATCAAGTCAGGTGCTCGCCGGTCACTTGGTGTTCAGCTCACGAGAGAGAAATGCGAACCCAGGAACACCAGGAACTGGCTGGTCATCAAAGGGACCCTCAAACTAGGCCCCGCCTATCTCGATCAATGCGTTGGAAAGAGCCGCTCACAGCGGTACCCACGCGCGTCCCTTCTTGCGGTAGCGATGCTTGACGGCTGCCCATGCGACCCGATGGGCGATTTCTTCTCGCTGCTCGCCGCGGTCCGTATATTCGCCCCAGGCGTGGTTGAACGCGGCGCGATAGATTTCCCTCGCATGCGGCGGCAGATATTCGCGGATTGGTGGAGGCAGATCCTCGATCGATGCGTATGGCATAGCAACTCTTCCATCTTTCTGGTGCGAACGGACCCATACGCCGACAATCTTGATCGCCGGCTACATCAATGCCGAAGGGACACACGCGCGGGTTGGTCCCCTGTAAAGCCCATTGAAGGTGGATACCTTGATTTCGCGCAAAATCATGGCGCGCCGGCGAGACCTGCGCCTAGCCGGGCAAAAGCATCATGATCGACGCTCCGGCCATCAGCGCCGTCGCCACCCAGCCCAGAATGACGATCGGCCAACCGGACGTGAAAGGCCCCATGACCGATCGGCTTGAAGCCAGCAATATGACCACCACCATGAGCGGCACCGCGACGATGCCGTTTATGACGGCGCTCCAGAACAGCGCCTTCATCGGGCTGATGGGCAGATATTGGATGGCCAGCGCTGCCAGGATGCTTACCGCGATGACGCCATAGAAGCCGCGGGCATCGCTGGCCTTGAGCTCTAGACCCTCCTGCCATCCCATCGCCTCCGCCAGCGCGTAAGCCGCCGACCCTGCCAGGACGGGCACACCGATCAATCCGACGCCCAGTATCCCGGTGGCAAAAAGCGCGAAGGCAAAATCGCCCGCCAGCGGCTGCAGGGCGCTGGCGGCCTGCGCCGCGGTTTCGATGTTCGTGATGCCGGCAACGTTCAGCGTTACCGCGGTCGCCAGGATGATGAAGTAGGATGTCGCATCCGAATAGAACATGCCGCTCCAGGTGTCCCAGCGCAACCGGCGCAGTTCGGTCCCCGATCGGGCCGCATCCTCGATGAGGGGAAGATCGCCCTTCATCTCTTCGACCTCCTCGGACGCCTGCCAGAAAAAGAGATAGGGGCTGATCGTCGTGCCGAAGATCGCCACCGCCACGGTGGCAGTCTCGGCGTTCATCGACAATCTGGGCCACACGGTGCGAAGCGCCACCTCGCTCCATGGGACATGCACCGTGAAGAGCACCGCGGCATAGGCAAGCAGCGACAGCGTCAGCCATTTGAGGAAATTCACGTAGCGGTGATACGGAACGAGCACCTGCAGGACCAACGTGCCGAAGGTGAAGAACAGTGTGGCCAGATGCCTGTTCATGCCGGTGACAAGTTCCGCGACCTCGCCCATGGCCGCTATGTCGGCGGCGATGTTCAGCGTGTTCGCGATAAGAAGCAAAACAACAACGAATTTGAGCACGAATGGCGGGAAGAACGCCTTTATGTTCGCTGCAAGCCCCTTGCCCGTAACACGGCCGATACGGCCGCACATCGACTGGACTGCCGCCATCAGCGGAAAGCAGAGCGGCATCGTCCAAAGCATGTTGAGACCGAACTGGGCGCCTGCCTGCGAATAGGTCGCAATCCCGCTCGGATCGTCGTCGGCCACGCCGGTGATCAAACCGGGCCCGACGCGCGCAAGAGGATGTTCCTTCAGGCCGCCGAGCAAACTCGATAGCTTGCCGCGCCCGGGTACTGCGCTGATGTTGTCGTCGACGATACCCATGGGCCGCCCGGAAAGGAATCCGCGCACTTGTAATCTCGACAGGCCCCGACGATCTTTGACCTCGCTCAAAGCATGGGGAAACGACACGCATAGGATGCGCTTGAATTCCGGCGCTGCGAGGTTTCCATGGCGGCCCTTTCTGCATCCGAACTGTTGCGGGCGTTGCCTGAACTGCGAGCGTTCGCCTTTTGCCTGATGGATGACCGGGATATTGCGGATGCTCTGGTCGAGGTGGTGCTTGTTCGTGGCTCCTGCAGATGGCTCCATAGCCTGTCTGCCGCCGCCTGCATCAGTTCGACATCAGCCGATTGAGCCAGATCTGCGCGCGCCATGCTTCATGGCATACGGGATTCGAAATGGATCACCTCGCCATCGACGACGAAGGCGCCGTTCCCGACATGATGGATGGTTTTCGGCTTCGGCTGACCTGGATCGACCCAGGCTTTGAGCACTTCCAGCACGAACAGATTGTATTTGTCGACCAGCCGCGTATCGACCACGCGGCATTCGAGGTTGGCGAAGCACTCGGCCACAAGCGGCGCCGACACCCGTTCGGCGGGAAGCGGCGTCAACCATGCCGTTGCGAACTTGTCCGTATCTCGGCCGGAGCAATTGCCGACCTTCACGACCTTCTCGGCAAGGCCGACGTCAGGGATTGCAATCACGCATTCCTTCGTTTGACGCAAGGCGAAGAACGAGAGGTCATTGCTTGATACGACGCAGGCAATCGTCGGCGGCGCGACCGCCACCATCGTGTGCCACGACATGGTCATGACATTCGAGCGGCCATGCGCGGATCGCGTCGAAAGCAGGACGACCGGACCGGGTTCGATGAGCCGATAGACTTCGGCAAGCGGCAATTCCTTCATATCCTTCTCTCGCCCCGCATCGACTGGCTGGTTATCCCGGCCTTGTCGCCGCCATCGCCGGTCGTTGCCTTGATCGGCGTCAAAACGAGATGCCGAACCCAATGTCCCAATGTCCCCAATGTCCCAATGTTCCCAACGTCCATGAGTCCATGAACCCGATTGATCGCGATCAATGCCGGCTTACGCCGGTCCTGCGATGATTGGATGGGATAAATAAGGAATTCATCCCGTGTCCGCTGAAGATATCTTGCTCTGGGGCGCTGTGCTTATCCTCGGGTTTATCGCTGGAGCCGCGATCTATTTCGAATCAGCGTCCTTCCGGAAGAGTGAACGCTTATCGGCAAGCCGTGGCCCCGGCCACCGCTCCCCGGCCTCGTCACCCGAGAACAAATCTGTAAAGCGAGGAGTCAAGGGAAAGACACCATGATCAGGAATCCGGAAGAGTTTCGTGCCCCCGAACCGCTGCCTTTCGCCCAGACCGGCCAAAAATTCCTGCGCGCTACCGCCGCGATGCAAGCGCACTCGATCCGCGCCTTGTTGCGCTACCAGATCGAAGGCGTGTCCTTCCTCAAACGGCGGTTCGAGGATGACCTCAAGCTTGTCGAGAAACTGACTGGTGGCGACGAATTCGTCGATGCCTTCGACGTGTTCGTGAACTTCATCCAGAACGCCGCGTCCGACTATGCGAACGAGGCCGGCAAATTCGCATCCATTGGAGCCAGGCTTGCCTCGGATACAGCAGGCCAAGTCCGCAAGGAGGCGGAAACAACGATGGACGATATGGCCGCGGCAACGCTTGCGACCTGAAAATGTTGCGATCAAGAAAAAGCGGGTGGAGACCAGCAAGGGAGCGCTCTTCCGTCCTCAGTCGTCAACACAAGGCGACGGACCCGGGAGACGGGGCAAGACCCGGGCGCGGTTTGGCCGCGGCAAGCTCCCAGTTGCCGCCGCTGCCAGACGAAGGGGCCGGGGGCATCTATCGCGATGCCGACAGGCTCTCGCATGCCCTGTTGGCGGCCTTCACCGCAGGGATTTCGCCGATCAGCCTCTTGCAGGCCTGGCAGGATTGGCTGCTCCATCTATCCACATCACCGGGCAAGCAGGCGGAGGTCTCCGCCAAGGCTTTCGAAAAGCTTGCGAGGTTGAGCGATTTTCTGTTTCGCTGCGGACTGGGGATGGGGTCCGCGACGCCGACGATCACGCCCTTGCCGCAAGATCGAAGGTTTCAGCACCAGGCGTGGCAGGCATTCCCCTTCAACGCCCAGCAGCAGGCCTTCCTGCTCTCCCAGCAATGGTGGCACAACGCGACCAGCGGACTCCCGGGAGTCGGGCGCAGGCACGAGCGTCTGGTCGAGTTCTACAGCCGGCAAATCCTGGATACCGTCTCGCCTTCGAACTTCCCGACGCTCAACCCGGAGGTCATCGACAAGACCTTCCGGAAAACTGGCGCCAATTTTGTCACCGGCGCCAACAACCTCGTCGAAGACCTTTTTCGCCTGATCGATGGCAGGCCACCGGCCGGCGCGGAAAACTTTCGGCCCGGCCTCGAGGTTGCCGCCACGCCGGGCGAGGTGATCCTCCGAAACGAACTGATCGAGTTGATCCGTTATGCCCCAATGACGGAAACAGTGAAGCATGAGCCGATCCTCATCGTTCCGGCCTGGATCATGAAATACTACATTCTCGATCTCTCGCCGCGGAATTCGCTGGTCCGCTACCTTGTTCAGAACGGCTACACGGTGTTCTGCATTTCCTGGCGCAATCCGGATGGCGATCAAGCTGATCTGTCACTGGATAACTATCGCCGCCTCGGTGTGCTGGCGGCCATGGATGCGGTCGAGGAGGCGACGGGCAGCGGCCGGATTCATGGGGCAGGCTACTGCCTTGGCGGGACGCTGCTGTCGATCGCCGCATCGGCTATGGCCCGTGACGGCGATCACCGGTTCGCCAGCCTGTCGCTTTTTGCCGCGCAAGTCGATTTCGAGGAACCGGGCGAACTCGGCCTCTTCGTCGACGAGAGCCAGATCACGCTGCTCGAGGACGTGATGTGGGCCGAAGGCACGCTCGATCAGCGCCGCATGGCTGGCGCCTTCCAGATGCTTCGCTCGCAGGATCTGATCTGGTCACACATCGTGCACGAATACCTGCTCGGCGAGCGCGCTCCGATGACCGATCTCATGGCTTGGAATGCCGACTCGACCCGCATGCCGTACCGCATGCAGTCGCAATATCTGCGGCAACTCTATTTGAACAACGATCTTGTCGGGGGACGCTTTTGCGTCGAGGGAAGGCCTGTTCATCTGGAGGACATTCGAGCCCCGGTGTTTGCTGTCGGCACCGAGACGGATCACGTCGCGCCGTGGCGCTCGGTGTTCAAGCTGACTTATCTTCTCGACACCGACATCGACTTCGTGCTGACGACCGGCGGACACAACGCGGGCATTGTTTCCGAGCCTGGCCATCCCGGCCGTTCCTACCGGCGGCTCAGTTGCCGCCATGCGGATATCCGTCCGGACGCGGATGAATGGGCGAAGAACGCGATCGCGACATATGGCTCCTGGTGGCCAGCCTGGGTTGAATGGTTGATGCGCCACTCCAGTCGTGAGGTCGCGGTCGACCGGTCCGACGCCGCGGGCGGCTCGAAGGCGATTTGCGCGGCGCCCGGTAGGTATGTCCTTGAGCGATAGAGCTTTTTCGACAGTTTGAGCCAGGTCAAGGTGTGGCGTCCATTCATCGCGTAATAGGATGCCATGAAACGTCGAACAGCATTCGAGATCCTGCCGTTTGCAGTCGTCTTCGCATTGCCTGCCTGGGCGGGCGATGGCTCTCAGATCGCCTACGGCAAGAGGCTGGTCGAAATGAACTGCGCGCGCTGCCATGCAATTGGCCCGACTGGCGCGAGCACCCACGCTGATGCTCCGCCCTTTCGTTCATTGCACCTGCGCTATCCGATCGAAGACCTGCAAGAAGCCCTGGCGGAGGGAATTTCCACTGGCCACCCGGACATGCCCGAGTTCGTGGCCGCCCCTGATCAGATCGAGGCCATCATCGCCTACATTGCGAGCCTCGGTCGATGATGAGGTCATTCAGGCCGGCATTCATGCGGCCCCGGCAACGCGCGATCCGCGGAAGAGGAGACGAAGAGGAGATGACGGATGAAACGTGGAATCGGAAGTGAGGACGCCGAGACGCCTGAACTGGCAATTCCCGTCCGGAAAGTCTGCTTCATAATCGCCAAGGCACATGAATTCGACGTCAAGGTTGCCGTTACCGAGCCGGATGCGGGATCCAATCCCACGGACGACAATGAAATCGCGGTGCTTCAGGACCACGATGACGATCCTGCGCGTGAAGAGCTTGGCTCGCTGATCTCGCAGCTCTCCATCGACGAGCAGATCGACCTCGTGGCATTGACGTGGCTCGGCAGGGATGGCGGCCAGGCGGCCGAATGGGAAGAGGTCCGCGAGCAGGCCGCCTACGCCCACAACAAACGCACGGCCCGCTATCTGTGCGGCAACCCGCTCCTGGGCGATCACCTTGCGGCCGGGCTCGATGCCCTCGGCCTGTCCTGCTCCGACTGAATCGAAGTTGATACGCATCAAGGCATGAAGCTCTCGATCCCGTCTTGAGAACGGTCCCTCTTCCTGCGAAGAGCGCCCGGACGGCTACATCGACATTTCCGGTTCGAGCGCACGCTCCTTGGGAGGCTCCGGAATCTCGGTCATGGTCGCTTCCGTCAGGAGCAGTACGCTGGCGACCGAGACGGCGTTCTCGATCGCGATGCGTACGACCTTGGTAGGGTCGATGATGCCCGCCTCGACCAGATCGACATATTCCTTGCGGCCGGCGTCGAAGCCGAAGTTTCCCTTGCCTTCGATCATCCTGGCGATGACCACGCCGCCATCGACCGCGGAATTTTCGGCGATCTGGCGCACCGGCACTTCGAGCGCGCGCTTCAGGATCTGGACGCCGGTGCGCTCGTCGCCTTCGCAACGCGCCTCTTCCTCGGTGACCGGGCCAATGCAGCGCAACAAAGCCAGCCCGCCGCCAGGCACGATGCCCTCCGCGACTGCCGCCTTGGTGGCGCTGATGGCGTCGTCGAGCGCTTCCTTCTTGGACTTCATTTCGGCCTCCGTCGGTGCGCCGACCTTGATGACGGCCACACCGCCGGCGAGCTTGGCAAGCCGCTCCTGAAGCTTCTCCCGATCATAGTCGCTGGTCGTGTCGCTGATCTCGCGGCGGATCTGCTCGACGCGCCCCTTGATGGCCGTCTGGTCTCCGCTGCCGCCGATGATAGTGGAGTTGTCCTTGTCGACGACCACGCGCTTGGCGCGCCCCAGCTGAGCCACCGTCACATTCTCGAGCTTCAGGCCGATGTCTTCGGAAATGACCTGACCGCCCGTCAGGACGGCGATGTCTTGCAACATGGCCTTGCGCCGGTCACCGAAGCCCGGCGCCTTCACGGCGCAGTTCTTGAACGTGCCGCGGATCTGGTTGACGATCAGCGTGGCAAGGGCCTCGCCCTCGACATCTTCCGCGATCACCAACAGAGGCGACCCTGATTTGGCCACGGCCTCCAGCAGCTTGATGAGATCGTTGAGCGAGGAAATCTTCTTCTCGACCATGAGAACGAGCGCGTCTTCCAGCACTGCTTCCATCTTCTCGGTGTCGGTCACGAAGTAGGGAGAAAGGAAGCCGTGGTCGAATTGCATGCCTTCGACCACGTCAAGGACGGTTTCGGTGGTCTTCGATTCCTCGACCGTGATGACACCTTCGCCGCCGACCTTCTCCATGGCCTCGCCGATCAGTTCGCCGATGAGCGGATCGTTGTGCGCGGAGATCGTCGCCACCTGTTCCTTCTCGCGCCTCGTCGAGACCGGCCGCGATATCTGTTGGAGCGTCTCGATCGCGCGCTTCGTTGCTCGGTCGAGTCCGCGCTTGATATCGATAGCGCTGGCGCCGGCAACGACGTTGCGCACGCCGTCGGCAAATATCGCATGGGCGAGGATGGTCGACGTGCTCGTACCGTCGCCGACCATGTCGCCGGTCTTCTCGGCCGCTTGTCTCAGCATGCGCGCGCCAAGGTTCTCCTCCGGGTCCTTCAGGTCGAATTCCTTGGCGATCGTCACCCCGTCATTGCAGACGATCGGCGCGCCCCATTTCCTTTCGATCAGAACCGACTTCGAACGCGGACCGAGCGTCACCCGCACGGCGTCTGCTAGTTGGGTCGCACCGCGAAGGATCTTCTCGCGTGCTGCCGAGCGGAACAATACCTGTTTGTGAGCCATGACAGTCTCCGAAGCCTGCCAACTCGTTCCAGCTAACAGCCATCTCTCGGATCGGCCTTGATGCGCATCAAAAGCGTTTCCGTTCATGTTGACGAGGATCAACGACGGCGGGCGCGTTACCTGTTGGATGGTGCCGATCCGATCCAGGACACGACCATGCAGACGAATGAAACGCCCCGATACGATGCCAGCGTCAACACCACGGGCTGTTCGAAGGCCCCTACAGCCAGGCAAGGCAGTGGCAAGATGAGATGCGGCAGATCGCACGCAACCGAAAATCGGAAGCGCACGACGTCTATTTCTTCTATACGACGTGCCCGAAATGTGCCGAGGCCTATGGGAAGAACTATGTCGTTGGCGTCGCGGCCGTGGCTTAGTACCTGCAGGTCAACGCGTTACGGTCACTCAAGGGGTTGAGATATCGGCTTGCTCCCAGGTCATGCGGGTCAATCTTCGCTCGTCCCTTGGAGGAGCTTTCGCAATGAGTCGAATTGGCGGTTTCCTGCTGGTCATGCTCATCGCCATGGCGACCACGAGCGGCGTGGCCTTCCTGCTTTACAGGAACGAGCTTGGGCGTCTGCGCCACGCCGCCAGCCGAGGCAGTCTGATCGCCAACCTCGACATCGGTCCGATCGAATACGCCGACAGCGGTGCGGGCATTCCGCTGCTGTCGATCCACGGCGCCGGCGGCGGTTTTGATCTGGGCCTCGCCATTGCTGCCGATCTTGTGGGTGGAGGCTTTCGGGTTATCGCGCCGTCGCGCTTCGGCTATCTGCGCACGCCCGTTCCGCGAGACCCCTCTCCAGCCGCGCAGGGCGACGCGCACGCAGCGCTGCTCGCGAGACTGAACGTTTCCAAAGCGGTGGTTGTCGGCGTTTCGGCCGGCGCCCGCTCGGCGGTCGAGCTAGCCCTGCGGCACCCTGACAAGGTTGCCGCTCTCGTTCTGATCGTCCCAGCCCTTTATTCGCCCACCAGCCCGGTCTCGATCAATGTGAGCCTCGGCAACAGGTTCGCATTCTGGGCCGTCAATGTCGGCGGCGATTTCGCATGGTGGGCCGCCGAGACCGTCGCACCGTCGATACTCATTCGCTTTCTCGGCGTTCGGCCGGCGCTGGTAGCGGTCGCGCCGCAGGCGGAGAGGGAACGCGTCATGAGCTTCGTCAGCAGCGTCGAGCCGCTGTCGCTGCGTTTCCCCGGAATCAAGATCGACAGCGTCCCCGAGCTGCATGAACTGCCGTTGCAGGAAATCACTGCACCGACAACGATCATCTCCGCGCGCGACGACCTGTTCAACACGCTGCCGGCGGCCGAATTCGCAGCCAGTAGGATCCCCGGTGCAAAGCTGGTCGTCTACGACACCGGTGGACATCTTTTGGTTGGACACGCGCAGCAAGTTCGCGAAGCAGTCCGCGTGTTCTTGGAGGGAGCGGGCGTGACCCGATAGTCCGGATAGCGGCGTCCAATGACCCAGGGGCCTAGGCGCCGAACCGCTACACGGTGGATAGAAGCCGCCGCTTTGCGTCTTACGGGCGGCGGTCCCGAAAACGGTTCCATGCATGCGCGCGGTTGGCGATTTGCACCGCTATCGGATGAAACGGAATCGGCTTCATGTTGGTAACCGGCAGCGACATCTGCTCGTCGGTGCGGCGGCCTGCCGCCCAGCGGCCGATCTCCTGGCCGAGCGACATCGAAAGCGCCACGCCGCGGCCCGAATACACGCCGCCAAACACAAGGCCAGGAGCCAACCGGTAGAGACGAGGCTTGCGATCGGGCACCACCGCGAAGGTGCCGTGCCAGTATTCCACCATCTCGGGCTCGCCACTGAAGGCCTGGAATGCCTTGCCGAGCATACGCGAGACCTTGGCGCGGCCGCGGCCGGCCTCATCCAACCAGAATGTATGCGTGCCGCCGCTGACCAGCCGGTTGTCGCGGTCGTAATGGAAGTATCGGAGGTCCTGGCGCATGTCGGACACGGCCGGGTTGCCGACAAGAATTCTGGCGCGCAATTCATCCGACAGCGGATCGGTCGCAGCCTGGAACACCTTGAAGGGCACCAGCGTCTTCTTCAGGCCCGGCCAGATGTCGCCGGTCAGCGCGTTGGTCGCGAGGATCACCTGCGGCGCGCTGACGCTTCCCGATCCGGTGAAGACGCGCCAGCCGCCTTGCAGCCGCTCGATCCGCACCGCGCGGGAGTTCTCGTGGACGGTCACACCTTCGCGTTCCAGGGCTGCCGCGAGACCGATTGTCATGGCGAATGGATTGATGTGGCCCGAATTGTGGACCATCCAACCACCTAGATAAGGGCTGCCGATGCGGGCGCTGACCTCGGAGCGATCAAGCCAGGAGACATCCGCGCCGAATGCTTTCCACTCGTCATGGAACTGACGAGCGCGGGCAAGGGTAGCCTCGGTGTGGGCGGGCTGGATCCAACCTTCCTGCACCTGATGGGCATCGATATTGAAGCGCTGCATCAGACCGAAGGCGACGCCGGCGGCGTCCGCCACCATGCGGTTGTAGCGCGCGCCGACGGTCTTGCCGTAGGCAGCCTCGAATTCCGATGGCGATGCCTTCGAATGATGCGAGATGACAAGACCGTTGTTGCGGCCGGAGGCGGCCGATCCGATCTCGTTGCCTTCCAACAGGACGACGTCGACCCCGCTGTCGCGCGCGCCAAGCGCCGCGGCCATGCCGGTGAAGCCGCCGCCGACAACCAGCACGTCGGTTTTCGCGTCGCCTTCGAGCGCAGGCGCCGTCTGTCGTGAAGTCGCGGTCTTGCGCCACAGATGCGGCGTCTTCCAGTCGACCTCAAACATGAAGGACAGTCTCGTTGACGCCGCCAAGGTAATGCTCGCTCAGCGCGGAGTGCTCGGCTATCTCCTGTGCTGGTCCGTGAAGCTTCACTTTGCCCGTGTTGAGAAGATAGGCGTAGTCGCCGCATTCCAGCGCGAGCTGGACGTTTTGCTCGACGAGCAGAATAGAAATGCCGTTGCGCGACAGGTCCAGGATGATGCGGAATATCTGATGGACGATCTTAGGCGCGAGGCCAAGGGACGGCTCGTCGAGCATCAGCAGCTTCGGTTCGGCCATCAGTGCGCGGCCGATTGCCAGCATCTGCTGCTGTCCGCCCGACATCCGGCTCGCCACGCTGTTGCGGCGCTCCTTCAGCACCGGGAAGAGATCGAACGCGTCGGCGCGCAGCGCCTCAAAGCTCCTGCCCGCTCGGCGGATGTGAGCGGCGACAAGGTTCTCTTCGACCGTCAGCCGCTGGAAGATCTGGCGGCCTTCCGGGCAATGGGTGATGCCGAGGCGCACGACCTGCTCCGGGCGCATGCCGGTGATGTCGCGCCCCTCGAAGGCAATCGAGCCCGCGCTCGGCCGTGCGACGCCGGAGATGGAGTTGAGCAACGTCGTTTTGCCCGCGCCGTTCGGACCAAGCACGACGACGATCTCGTTTGGATCGACCTCGATATCTATGTTTTCAAGAACGCCGACGCGCCCGTATCCCGAGCTGAGCCCGGCGATCCTGAGCAGCGGCCCGGATTTCGTCGATGTCATTGGCGGTTCCCAGATAGGCGAGTTGGACGTCGGGGCTCGCCTGCACCTCGGCGGGCGTGCCCTGGAAGAGCAGCTTGCCGTGATGCATGACGATGATGTTGTCGCAAAGCTTCATGACCAGATCCATGTCGTGCTCCACGACGATGGTGATCCTGTCGGGCACGCGCTGGGCAGCCAGCCTTGCGGTCAGTTCCGCGGTCTCGTGGTGGTTGAGACCAGCGGCCGGCTCGTCGAGCAGCAGCACACGCGGATCGCACACCAGGGCGCGGGCGATTTCCAGCATGCGCTGGCGGCCGTAGGGAAGGCTTCCGGCGTCAGCCTCCGCATAGCCTTGCAGGTCGAAGAAACGCAGGATGTCCATGCATTTCTCGCGTCGCCTTTCACGTCTGGCCGATGCGTAGGGAGGCCACACCACTTCCTTCCAGGTGCCGCCGACATCGGCCGGATAGAAGCACACTTCCAGGTTCTCGAGCACCGTCATCTGGTCGAAGAGCCGTATGTTCTGGTAGGTGCGGGCCACTCCGGAATTCGCGATCTGGTATTTCTTGAGCCTGTCGAGGCGCTTGCCGTCGAGGGCGATCGATCCCGAGGAAACGCTGTAGGAGCCGGCGGTCATGTTGATGAGCGTCGACTTGCCGGCGCCGTTCGGTCCGATCACGCCGTGTATGAGCCCGGGGGCGAAGGAGGTCGTCACGTCGTCGATGGCGACGACCTGCCCATATTGCTTCCGCAGCTTGTCGAAGACCAGGGTCATTTGCCGAAAAGCCTCCGGATGAGCTTGTCCGGCCCGAAGCTGCGCGGGACGATGCCGGCCGGGCGCACGATAATCAGGAAGATCATCAACAGGCCGAGGAAGAGAATGCGCCATTCGGCGAACTCGCGCAGCACCTCCGGCAAGAGCATCAGGATCGTCGCGCCCGCGACGATGCCCAGAATGTTGCCGATGCCGCCGACCACGATCATCAGCACGATCAGCACCGATTCCTGCAGCGTGAAGCTCTCCGGGCTGACGAAGCGCTGGGAGGCGGCGAAGATCGCCCCGGCGATCGAGCCGATCGTCGCGGACGTGGCGAAGGCGGCAAGCTTGGCATTGGTCGTGTTTATGCCGATGCCGCGCGCGGCGTCCTGATCTTCGCGGATGGCGGCCCAGGCCTTGCCGAGGATGGAACGCTCCAGACGCCAGACCAGCACGCCGGCCACCAGCACGGTGACGAGCAGCAGCCAGAAGAAGTCGATCGGGCGGGCAACCTGGATGCCAAGGATCGAGGCCTTGTCGAGGCGCGGTATCCCCTTGGGGCCGCCTGTGAGCCAGTCGAGATTGTTGATGATGATGCGGATGATCTCGCCGAAGCCGAGCGTGACGATGGCGAGATAGTCGCCGCGCAATCGAAGCACCGGTATGCCGAGCAGTATGCCGGTGATCGCGCCGAGGCAGGCTGCGACCAGGAGTATCGCCAGGAAAGGCCAATGCAGGTCGAGTTGCGGGCTGGCAAGCAGCGCGTAGCTGTATGCGCCCACCGCGTAGAAGGCGACGAAGCCCAGATCGAGCAGGCCGGTGTAGCCGATCACAATGTTGAGCCCGATGCCGAGCAGAATGTAGATCAGCAGGCTGTTGATGACGCGGACATAGTAGTTGGGCAGGAAGGGTGTCGCCACGATCAGCGCGATCGCGATGGCAAAAATAAGGAACGAAATGGCCCGGCCCGAATGTGGCCTGGCTGCGGCGAGGGTTTCGGCGACGGACATCAGAACTCCCTCTTGTACACGATGCTTTCCTCGGACACCGCTTCGCCCAATATGCCGGCGGGGCGGATCAGAAGCACGAGTATGAGGATCGCGAAGGAGAGCACGTCGCGGTATTCGGTGCCGAGCACGCCATGCGTGATCACCGGCAGCAGCGCCGTACCGCCGACCTCGACGAAGGCGAGGATGAAGGCGCCCAGCATGGCGCCGGGAATGGAGCCGATGCCGCCGAGGATCGCGGCGGTGAAGGCCTTCAGGCCGATGACGGCGCCCATCGTTGGTGTCATGATGCCGTAGTAGCTGGCATAGAGGATACCGCCCGCCGCGCCCAGCAGCGGCCCGACGAAGAACACCATCGAGATCGCGCCGTTGACGTTTATGCCCAGGAGCTGAGCTGTCGGGCGGCTTTCCGATACGGCCCGGACGATAATGCCGATGCGGCTGCGGTTGACGAGGAATTGCAGGCCGAACATCAGCGCGAAGGCCGCGATCAGGATGCCGATCTGCATGGAGGTGATGGTGCCGCCCAGCACCTGGTACCGGACGACTGGAAAGAAGCTCGGGAAGGAGACGGGCTGTGGGCCGGCAAGGATCTGGATGCCGGTGACCAGCGAGAGCGATACGCCGAGCGAGGAGAGCATCGGCGCAAGCCGGGTGGAATTCCTCAAGGGCTTGTAGGCGATCCTCTCGATGCCGACACCGATGACACCCACCAGGAAGATGGCGATGACGAAGGCCGCCGTGAGCGCGATCGCGCCCGCGGCGCCGACGGTGCCGATCGTCATGCTGAGCACCAGGAAGGCCACGTAGGCGCCGAGCATGAACATTTCGCCATGGGCGAAATTGATCATGCGCAGCACGCCGTAGACCATCGTATAACCGAGAGCGATCAGCGCGTAGATCGAGCCGATCGTCAGGGCATTGACCGTTTGTTGGATGAGGCTTCCCAGCATGGGCCGGCATCCTGTTCAGTAGGTTCCGCCCGGCTGGCGGAGCCGGGGAAAGGAATAATCGACACGGCCGCGCTTCTGTAGAGCGCGGCCGCAAACAGACAGGGAGGCCGCCGCCGAGGCGAGCGAATCCTGCGCATGCCTATTTCTGGCCGACCAGTTTGAAGTCCGAGCCGTCGACCTTGTAGAGGTAGGACGGGGCGACTTTGAGTTCGCCAGTGTCGTCGAACTCCAGTTCGCCCACGGCGGTCTTGACCTTGACCCCATGCAGCGCGGCGTTCAAGTCCTCGCGCGTCAGCCCCTTGGTCGTCTTGAGCACCTGTTCGAGGATTTGGCCCTGCACGTAGCCGTAGATCGAATATGGCCCGGCGTCCTCGCCATACTTGGCCTTATAGAGCTTGGCGAAATCCGCGATCTCGGGCGAAGCATCCATCGGCGGAACCTGGATGGCGACAAGGGCGCCCTGGACGTTGGCCTCGCCGGCCTGCTTGATAAGGTCCGGGGTATAGCCGCCGTCCGGCACCATCAGCGTCGCGGTTATACCCTGTTCGTGCATCTGCTTGGCGAACAGCGCAAGCTGCGGCATCACGGCGCCAAGATAGATAGCGTCCGGTTTCTTGGTCTTGATCTGGGCCAGCACGGCGGTGAAGTCGACGTCGGTCGGCGCGACCGCCAGGGTGTCGAGGACCTTGCCGCCCCCCGCTTCGAAGTTCTTGGCGAATATCTCGGAAATCCCCTGTCCGAAGACCTGCTTGTCGTTGACGATGACGGACGTCTTCGCGCCGAGCTTGCCCAGGGCATATTCGGCCGGCAACAGCGCACCCGCCAGGTCGTTGGCAACAGGGCGCACCATGAACTTGTAGCCTTGCTTGGTCAGCGACGGGTTCGAGCCGAAGGTCATGGTCGGCAGCGAGCAGTCTTCGTAGATCGGCAGCGTCGACTGGGCAACGCCGGAATTGAAATTCACAAGACCAAGCACGACCTTGTCGTTGTCGCAGAATTTCTGGGCGACGAGTGTTCCCTCGCGCGGGTCGGCTTTGTCGTCCTGCTGGTCGTAGGCAATGGTGACGCCGTTGACGCCGCCATTCGCGTTCAGTTTGTCGACATAGAGCTTGAAGCCATTGTGCCAGGTGTTGCCGAAATACGCCTGCGGGCCGGAAAGCGGCGCGGCCATGCCGACGGTAATCTGCTCCGCCATGGCGGGTGCCGCGAAGAGTGAGGCGCCGAGAAGGAGTGCGGCGGTAAGTTTTCTCATGAAGGTTCCCCTTAGCTGCTGTCACGTGAGGGCGGCCGTTCCGGTCTTCTCCCCTCGTTGCCAGCGCATCGAAGCAGACAAAGGAGTGTCAGTCAAGAAAGTGTCGACACTATTGCGTTCAATCTTGTGGTCAGATACCGTTCAGGCATCGCGGACCTTTCGGCGACGCTTCAAATCGGCGGCATTGTCGGGCGCAAAAACCTTGAGTAGCGCGTCCTTGAGCGCCTGCTGCGTGGCGGAGACGGTCATTTCGATATGTTCGCGCAACAGTTTCATGCCTTCCTCGGCATCTCGTTTGACGGCGGCGGCGACGATCCCCGAATGGAAGGTGACTTGCCCCTTGTCGTGCGAAGGGTGCTCGATCTGGATACGACGGATGAAGCGGATGCGCGCATTGATCGAGGCGAGTTGCGCGACAAGTTCGGGATTTCCCGAGAGCTCGGCGATCAGCAGATGGAAGCCTTCGTCCTCAGCCAGAATGATGTCGGCCGGCTGGTCTCGATAGCCGTCGACGATCGCCTCCCAATATTTCCGCAGCCGATCGATTTCGCGGTCTTCGGCGCGCTCGCACATCAGTTTGAAAGCGGCGCATTCAATGATGGAGCGCAGCTCATAGAGATCGAGCAAGCCCTCGGTGCTGAGGCTCCTTACGAAGAAGCCGCGATTGGGCGTGAGCGAAACGAAGCCTTCGGAAGCGAGCCGGTTCAACGCCTCGCGGATTGGCGTGCGCGAGACACCCAGGCTGCGCGAAAGCTGGACCTCATTGATGCGCTCACCGGGCTTGAGCGTGAACTCCACGAGATGCTTGCGGATCGTGAGATAGGCACGTTCGCTGCTGTCGGCGCTGCGTCGCGTTTCGGCCTCGTTCATAGCGGGCTGGTCGCTGTCGGCGTCGCCCTCAACTCGTTCGGTCATGAAAGTTCCTATCGGATTTGTCTGCAGGTTGTGTCGACACTTTGCTGCTCACACTTCTTCCGCAAGTTCATACGAATGGCAAGCGGCGCTTCGGGGAGAGGGAAATGATCATTGGCATTCTTGGCGTCGGGCATCTGGCTGCTTCCATGCTGACCGGGTTTCTGCGGTCCGGGTTGGATCCGGCGGCAATCATCCTGTCTCCACGCGGCAAGGCCGCGGCCCTTGCGGCCCAGCACGGCTTTCGGCTCGCGGCCGACAATCGAGAACTCGTTGAGGTTTCCGATATCGTCCTCGTCGCCGTGCGGCCCATCCATGCGCCGGAGGCAGTCAGCGGCTTGCCGTGGCGAGTGGGACAGACCGTGATATCGGTTTGCGCCGGCGTGCCGCTGGCCAGTTTGCATGTTGAGCCGGCGCGTATCGTTCGCGCCATGCCGCTCACTGCTTCCGAGATCGAGGCCAGTCCGACAGTCTACTATCCCGACCTGGAGCAGGCGAGGGCGGTGCTGGACCGGCTCGGCCCCTCGATAGTACTCGCCAGCGAGAAGGATTTCGAGGTCGCGACGGTCAGTGCCGCGGTCTACGGTTGGGCACAGGACCTCATCCGCAGGACGGCGGAATGGTCGAGCGCCCAAGGCCTCGATCCCACGGCGGCTCGCCGGCTAGCGGCAAGGACCTTCGTTGCGGCTGGGCGACTGATCGCCGAAAAGGGAGACCCAATGGAGCAGATGCTGCAGGAACTGGTGACGCCGGATGGGATCACCGAGCGAGGGCTGCAGGTTCTCTCGGCGCGCGAGGTGCCGATGGCCTGGGAAGAGGCCTGCATGGCGGTTCTCGCGAAGCTGACCGGCGGGCCTGCCGATACATAGAAGCGGCGACGCGGGGCCGGTCATCGAAGCGGCGGCGGCGGGTATTTCTGGCCCCCGGCCGCCTGTTCGCTCGGCGCGATGGTCAATTCCGCTATGTCGACATGGTCAGGCATCCGCAGCGCTGAAACAAGCGCGGCGGCAATGTCGGCCGGGCGCAATGGCCGTTGCTCGCAATACATGCGCTTGCGCAGGCCTTCGCGGTCTCCGTCAAAGGCCTTGAGATAGAAATCCGTCTCAACGCGTCCAGGTGCGATTTCGGTCAGCCTCACGCCGGTGCCTGCAAGATCGAAGCGCAGGATGCGGCCCGCTTGCGACAGGCCGGCCTTTGCCGCGCCATAGGCTGTCGTACCGGCAAAGATACCGCTGGCCGCCGTGCTGGTCAGGGTGAAGATGTGGCCGCGCTTGCGCGCGATCATGCCGGGCAGGAGAATGCGGATCAACTGCAGCGGCGCGGTGAGATTCAGTTCCACCACCTCCGCCGTCTCTTCGGCGCTTTGTTCATGCAAGGGGCGCACGGTCGCCAAGCCGCCGGCGTTGTTGACCAGCACGTCGATTTCGGCGGTATCCAGCGCGGACATGATTGCTTCGCCATCGCGAACGTCGGTTGCAATGGGCTTGACCTGCGGCCCAAGCCGCTCCCGCAAGGCAAGCAGCGCATCACCGTTGCGCGCCAGCGCATAAACCGTCAGCCCTTCCGCCACGAGGCTCTCAACGATCGCCGCGCCAATGCCTTTGGAGGCTCCGGTGACGAGGGCGGTGCGATAGTCCATGCGCGTTCTCCCAAGCTGCTATGATCAAAGCGCGCCGTGTTCGGCGACTGTCCTCAGGATGCCGACCAGCCCGGCCTCGCGCGCTGCCCTGAGTTCCTCGGGGCCGCGTCCACGCATCGCCGCGCCCGTCGACGCCGAGACCGCCCGGATCGTGTCGGCATCGAGCCTGGCCTCGAGCAGCGTGTCCCAGATGGCCTGGTAGGTGGGACCGTATTTGCGCAGGAAGTCCTCGATGCCGTCGGCATTGAGGCTGTTGGAAATGAATGAGCCCTGCAACGTCCATTTCGGTCCCGGCCCGTACATGAATGCCCGATCGATATCCTCGACCGACGCGACGCCGTCGCGCACCAAGGCTATGGCTTCGCGCCACATCGCACCCATCAGGCGCAAGGCGAGATGGCCTGTCACTTCCCGGTTGAGCGTGACCGGCTTCTTGCCGACGTCTTCGTAGACGGCGCGCGCCCGCGCGATTGCCTGCGGATCGGTCGCCTTGCCGCCGACGATCTCGACGAGCGGCATCAGATGCGCCGGGTTGAATGGGTGACCAAGCACGATGCGGCCAGGCACACGGCACTCGGCCTGGATGTCGGAGACGAGCAGCGCGGAGGAGGAAGAGGCGACGATGACCTCGTCGCCGATATGGCTTTCGATCTCGGCAAGCAGCCGCCGCTTGAGCGACAGGTCTTCCGGACCGTTCTCCTGCACGAAGTCGACGCGTTCGAGCGTCTCGGCCATCGTCGCGAAAAGCCTGATCTCCCCAGGCGCGGGCGCCGGGCCCTTCAAGCCGTCCAGGTCCACCGCGAGCGCCGGCAGGACTTCGTGAAGGACTGCCTCCTGACCCTCCGCCGGATCATATATGCGCACATCATGACCGGCATGGGCAAAGCAAGCCGCCCAGCGCTGCCCGATGACGCCGAACCCGACGACGCCGATGGTCAGTCTGTCCATTTTCAGGCCCTTCTTCCATCGAGCGCGGCACGAAATGCCTCGTTGAGATCGTTCCACGGGATGAGCAGGTCCAGCCAGGCGCCGATACGGCCGGCGACGAGGATCGCCTCGTCGATAAGGGCGTCAAAAGGCGCTTGCTCCCCCATCGCCCTCTCGAGACGAAACAGCAGCGACGGCGTTTCCTCGAGATGGCAGAAGTCTCGCAGCCGCGTCGCCGCCTTGTTCAGCGCAAGCGCCGCCGTCTGGCGCAGCACCGCCTCGTTGACGCTTCCTCGCTCGGAGCGGATCCACCAGAGCAGTTCGTGCAGGACGCGCGCCTCCGCCTCCGCCGTGAAGACCGGCCCGGCGGGATGCATGATGGCCCGCGAAGCGGTGATGCGGGCTATGTCGTCGGGCATGCGGTCCCAGATCACCTTTCGTCCGGCCACGATGTCGTGTGCAAGCGTCGATGCCGGCCAAGCCTCCACGCTCCCGCCATCGGCCAGCGCCAGGGTCCCGTCGATGACGCGGCGTCCCTGTTCCCGCTTGAGCACCGCGGCGAGTTCCGCAATGCCCTCGACCGGCGCATCGAGATGGCCGAGCACGGTGATCTCCGCCGTCTCGGCCTGGAGCGGCGCGAAGGTGATTTCCAGGAACTGCCGCACCGGCCAGTAGATGAAGGCTCCCGCCTTGGCGTCGAGCACATGGGTCGCGCCCTCCACGTCCTCGACGAAGGGAGCGTGCCAATAGATATGGCTACCGGCGATCTTGGGCGTGTGCAGTTGCAAACGCAGCGGTAGGGCGGCCAGTAGCGAGCGGCGGGTGCGCAGGGCGTCGCCGTTCAGTTGGATAGGCCAGGCCTTGCCCTCGGCCGAGAAAACGAGCTGCATGTCACTTGCCGGGGTTGAAGAACGAAACCGGCTTCAGGATCTGGTTGCGCATGTCGAGGAGGTAGTCGGTCTCGATCACCTTGCGCCGATAGGCTTGCCATTCCGGGTCGGCTTCCATGCGGTCGCGACGTTCCTCACGATCGGCAAGGCTCTCATATTTCCACAAGTGCACGGTCCGGGAGAGATCGCCGATGTGGGTCTGGAAGAAGCCGAAAGGCTCTCCCAGATAATGCCGCTGCATGGGCAGGCCGACATCCTCGTAGAGCTTGAGGAAATGGGACAGCTTGTTCGGGCGGGCGGTGTAGGTGCGGTGGTCGAAGATCATCTCGGTCACTCCTTCTGGTTCCTGTTCCGGCCCCGTGAGGCCAGAAAAGTCTTGTCCGGCTCGGCTTCGCCGGCGCCGCAAGCGCGGGGTCGTCTCAACCGCAACTTCGCACCGTCTCCGCAATAAGCCTGGCCGTCAGCGCCGGCGCTTCGATCTGCGGCACGTGGCCAACGCCATCGAGCAGGTGAACGGCGGCGAAGCCGGGCGCGCGGGCCGCATGAGCGGCAGGTGTCACGCGGTCGAGCTTGCCCCACGCGAGCCGTGTCGGCACGCCAAGTTCGGCGAGCGTGGGCGTCAGGTCGAAGCCTTGCGTTCCATCCGGGAACAGCGCTTCCGCCATTGCAGCCAGCGCATCCCTATTGCCGTTTTTTTCCATCTGTCTCAGCGCCGCCTGCGCATAGCCAGCCGGCAGGGTCCGAGAATCGCCCACCATGACCGCCAGCCAGCGCTCCAGCGCCTGGACGGTGGTCGAGCGCGCAAGCCCTGCGATGAAGCCAGCATTGATCTCGGGGCCGAGACCGCCCGGGGCGAGGAGGGTCACGGAGCGTACGGTGAGACGGCCGAGCCGGGTAAGCGCAAGAGCGGCCGCCCCGCCGAGCGAATGGCCGACGAGATGGGCGTCCGTGACGCCCATGGCCTCCAGGCGGTCGGAAAGGGAGAAGGCGATCTCCTCGATGCTCCTTGCCGGCCGAGCGGCCTCCGCGCCGTGGCCGGGCAGGTCGAGGCTGATCGTCGCGATGCCTGGTTCGAGCAAAGGCACGACCTGCCGCCAAACGGAGCGGTCCGCCCCGAAGCCGTGGATGAGGACCGCCGGCGCCGTTTGCCGCGCTGTCGCCGGCGCGGCGACGGGCGACGCCGGGGACGCGACCGGCTCCGCCTGGATGGCGCCGGACCGATCCGAACGCCCGGCGAGTGCGGCGTCAATGTCGCGCTTCTTGATGCGTCCCCTTGGACCTGTCCCCGAGACGGTTGACAGGTCCAGCCCCGCAGCCGCCGCAAGCCGGCGGGCAAGCGGGCTTGCGATCGCACGGGTGCCAGGCTGGCGGGCGGGCGGAGGGGCGTCGGTTGCGGGGAGGGTATTGGTCGTCGCTGCTGTTGCGGCTGGAGCCGCGTCGTTGCCCGCCATCGGTTTTTCGTCCGCGATGGTGCCGAGCATGGCGCCCACCGGCGCCTCCTGCCCCTCGGTGAAGTAGATATCGGCTAGCCAGCCATCACGGTCGGCCGCGATTTCGGTCGCCGCCTTGGCTGTCTCGACGGTGACGATCAGATCGCCGGCCTTGACCGGGTCACCGGATTTGGCCGCCCAGGCAATCACCAGCACGGCTTCCATATACTCGCCGCCGGCGCTGTCGATGCTGATCGGATGGGTTGCCATCTGCCGCCTCCGTCACTTCAAGGTCTTCAGCGCAGCGGCGCGGATCTTCTCGGCGCTCGGCAGCATCGCCGTTTCGAGGGGCTCAGAATAAGGAATAGGCATGTCCGGCAGCGTCATGCGCGCGACCGGAGCGTCGAGTTCGTCGAAGGCATGGTCCATGATCGTTGCCGAAAGCTCGGCGGCGTAGCCGCAGAAGCGCCAGCCCTCGTTGACCACCACGGCGTGGTGCGTCTTCGCGATCGAGGCGACGATGGCGTCGACGTCAAGGGGGCGCAGCGACCGGAGATCGACGATTTCCGCCGAAACGCCGTCCGCGGCCAGCAGGTCAGCCGCCTTTGTTGCTTCAACCACCATCTTGGAAGTGGCGAAGATCGAGATGTTGCTGCCCTCGCGCACGGTTGCCGCTCTGCCAAGCGGCACGATCACGTCGCCTTCCGGAACCTCGCCACGCATGTTGTAGAGCAGCTTGTGCTCGAGGAAGACGACCGGCTGACTGTCGCGGATGGCAGCCTTCAGCATGCCTTTGGCATCCGCCGGCGTCGACGGCGCGACCACCTTGATGCCCGGTATCTGGGCCAGCATGGAATCCAGCGCCTTGGAATGTTGCGCGCCCGCGCCCGCTCCGCCGCCGCCCTGGGTGCGCACGACGAATGGCATCTTCACCTGACCATTCCAGATATAGTCGTAGATCGATGCCTGGTTGACCAAAGCATCGAGCGACAGCGGTATGAAGTCGGCATACATGATCTCCAGCACTGGTCGGGTGCCGGTCATGGCCGCGGTCACCGCCATCGCGGTCAGCGCCTGTTCCGAGATCGGCGTGTCGCGTACCCGCTTTTCACCGAATTCCTCCATCAGCCCCTTCGTCACCTTGAACACGCCGCCGTAGCGGCCGATGTCCTCGCCGAACAGGAAGACGGAAGGATCGACCTGCATTTCCTCGCGCAGCGCGGCGTTGAGTGCCTCGGCGTATCGCATCATCGCCATGTCAGTGCGCCTCGCTGTAGGGATTGCAGGCTTCGTCCACCAGGAACTCCGGCATCGGGTCGGAAAGGGCGACATCGAACGCCTCTTCCGTCTCGGCCTTGGCCTCGGCCTCGATGTCGGCGAGCCGTGCCTCGCCGACATCGCCCAACAAAGCCTTGCGGGAGACGATCAGCGGGTCGCGCGCTTTCCAGGCGGCGATCTCCTCGGGCTTCTGGTAGCCGCCCATATCGGACGTCGAGAAACCTTGGACGCGGTAGGTCTTGCATTCGACCATGCCGGGACCCTCGCCACGCCTCGCCCGCTCCGCCATCGCCGACACGGCGCGATAGACGGCGACCGCATCGTTGCCGTCTACGATTTCGGCCGGCATCGCGTAGCCGGCGGCTCGGATCGACAGATCCGCGACCGGCGACTGGACATCGGAAGGAACGGTCAGGCCGAACTGGTTGTGCTCGAGCACGAACACGACCGGCAACTTCCAGAGCCCCGCCATGTTCATCGCCTCATGGCAGATGCCCGTCTGGGCGGCGCCGTCGCCGAACACGCACATGGCGACATTGCCCGTGCCGAGGATCTGCATCGACAGGGCCATGCCGGCAGCGGCGGGGATGCCGGCTCCAACGATAGCGTTGCCGCCGATCACGCCCTTTTCGGCATCGGCCACCAGCATATGGCCAGCACGTCCGCCGCAGGCGCCCGTCGCCCTGCCGAATATCTCGGCCACGACTGGGCGCATGGCCATACCCTTGCCGATATAGACGGCATGGCCGCGATGGGTGGTGGCAACCTTGTCGCCGGCTTCCAGAGCAGCCGTGGCCGCAACGCCCACAGCCTCCTGGCCGTCGCACCGATGGATAGGGCCACGCGTACGGCCTTCCTTATGAAGCGCCCCGAGCCTCTCCTCGAGGTGCCGCACCAGCAGCATCCGACGATAAATCTCCAAATGCTGTTCGACGGACGGAGTGTTCTTCACGGGCTATCCCCAGTTGCGCACCGAATTAAATACAAAAGTGTCGACACTTTGCAAGCGCTTCTGCAATGTGGTGCGAAACAAGTTCGAAAAAGAAGAGAACTCAGGCGGCTGGGGGGATGGAGCGAAGGGCGCGGAGCATCTCGTCGAGGTCGGCGCAAGGGAGGCAGCCGAGGTCGGCAATATCCTTGGTCACGTCGACCGGCAGGCCTGAATTCGAATCCTTCGGCACCTCGTTCAGCCGTCCGCCGATCAGCACCGGCAAGGAGAGTCCGCGCGCCGCCATCGCGGCCTTCACAGCCTGCGCGTAGCGCAGCGCGATGCCATTATAGGTGCTGACCGCGATGGCGGCCGCGCCGGTTTCGGCGGCATGGGCGACGAGCGCTTCCGGGTCGACGGCGACGCCGGCATCGGCGATGGCGATACCGAGGCCATCGAGCGCCTGTTCGACGAGATACTTGCCGTGCTCGTGAACATCCGTGGTGCCGATGCAGACAGTGAGGTTTCGTGATGCCTCCAGCCGCTTCTGGGCCGCCACCCAGGTTGCCGCCTTGTGGTTTAGCTCTCGTGCCCATTCGGCATGGATCAGCGGCGCGCGCCCGCGCGGACCCGCCGCACCTGGGCCGAACAGCGCTTCCAGGCGTTTCGGGCCGATGCGGCGGATGGCCAGCAACAACGCCGCAGGGTCGTCCACATCGACCCCTCGCTCGGCGAGACCGGCGAGAGCGGCATCGGCAAAGCGTCGACCGCCTTCGACGAGCACGTCGGCCATCGCCTCGGTCTTGGCCCAATCGAAGACCGGTTCGTAGAAAGGCGCGTGCAGCGTCAGCCTGTGGGCGAATGTCTGCGCGTCGATGATCTCGTCGACGTCGGGAATGCGCTGGTTCTCCGTCACCGGTACGGGATTGATCGCATGGCCCGAAGGCCAGCGCCCCATGGCGAGTATGTCGGCCATCAGGTAGCTCGCCAGGCTGGCGTAATTGCCGGCGGGGGTCGACTGATAGGAGACGGTGTTGCCGAAGATCATGGTGCCCGGCGTGTCGGTGACCCGCACGAGCGCCGCGTGGAAGGCGGTGCGCGAAAGCGGGTCGCTGAAGTGATGGCCGTAGCAATGGGCAAGGGGCGCGCCGATCAGCGTCTCGACGATATGCTTCTCCACGAGCACCATACCGAGCGCGCAGGCCATGTCGATGAAAAGTCCGGCGAATCCGTCGTCGAGATTCGAATGGACCAGGATCTCCGCATCCTGCGCCGCGATCAGGCCGAGCGCGGTGACGGTCGCCTCCGTTGTCGCCACGTCGTCGTCCCAGTAGGGCAGGCGGAAGGTGAAATACTGTCCGAGATTGCCGATGGCCGTCGCTCCGGCCGCGATCGCGGCACGCGTGTTTTCGACCGCGCCCGGCAGGCCGAGCATGAAGTCGCCGAAATGGGCTGCGGCGGGCGCGGCATTGGTGATGCGCGCGAAATCCTCCGGACCGGTCAGCACGATACCTGTGCCGCGCGCGGCCTTGGCGCGCATGGCCTGCGGATAACCCATCGACCAGTCCAGCGTGATGCCGAAACGGTCGACCGTGACCCCTGCCTTGCGGCATTGCTCATGCACTTCACCGATCGCCGTGATGGTGCGGTCGACGCTGCGGAAGCCGATGTGGGCATGCTGCATGATGCGCCTTTCCACCGCCGCCTTGCGCTTCCAGGCAGCTTCGGACGGCATCCCCGTTTCGATGAGGAAACGGCAGCTCCCGAGCCGCCAGTCTCGCGCCATGGCTCGCCCCTTGGCGAGCAGGTCCGAACCCGGCTTGAGACGCGGATCGGTGAGGACGGGGACTATGTCAGCGGTCATGATACCTGCTGCTCGGCTTCGGGGATGAAACGGCGGATGAGCGCGGCAATGTCCTCAGGCCTTGCGAGGGGATGGAAATGCGCTCCATCGACACACACGTATCGGGCGCCCGGTATCGCGTCGGCGATCGCTTGCGTCAGGGTGGGCGGGGTCAGCACGTCGTGCGCGGCGGCGATCACCTGCACCGGAGCGGCAATTCCTGCGAGGTCATCGAGGCAATCGTGATCGAGCAGCATGCGCAGGCGCGACGCGGCGACGTTCAGTGGGGCAAGGGTCCGTGAGGCGATGGCGACCGCCGCTTCGAGTTCGGCGGCATGCATGGCCAGGTAGGAAGCCTCGTGGCAGAGCACGTGGGTAAGGCGCTGGTAGGTCTCAGCCATGCCTGCTTCGAGCAGTTCGGCACGCGCGGTGAAGAGGGTGCGGAAGCGTGTGTCGGCCCGCGCCCAGGAACTGCTGATTGTGAAGCTCAGCCCGAGATCCGCATGGTCGAGGGCAAGTCTCTGGGCGATGGCGCCGCCTGTGGAATGTCCGACGATATGGGCAGGCCCGCCCGTCTGCGCCAGCAGGCCCGCGACATCGCCGGCGATGAGTGGAACGGAGTAGGGACCGTCGGGGCGGTCGCTGCGGCCAGCGCCACGATGATCGGTGACGATCAGGCGATGGTCGGCCTCGAGCAGGCGGACCACGCCGGCCCAGAATCGTCCGTCGCCGCCGAGCCCCGGGATGAGAACCAGGCGCGGACCGTTCGCGCCAAACGTTTCGTAATGGATGCGGCAGCCATCGGCGGCGACGAAGAAGGCCATCAGCGGCGGCCTCCCATGTCGAGCAGGTCCATGTCGAGCAGATCGCGAAGTGCGGCAACCAAGCTCAGCGCAGTCAGTGCCGAAGTCTTCGGATTGCCGGGCGAGGGCGCGTTGACCATGCTGAAGAGGGCGGTGCCGGCAGCGCTCTCGGCCTCGATTTCATGGCTGTTGCCAGTCGCCTTCGGGTCGGCGATCACCCGCACGGTGACCTTTTCGGCGCCTACGGCCAGCGCCACGGCGAAAGCCGCGTTGAGGTTCTTCGGATAGGCAGATGCCGCTTCGGCGGGGGTGCCCTCGAAGAGCGTCACCGCATCGCGCTCGGCCGATAGACCGAGCGAGGCAAGCTCGGCTTCCCAGGCCGTCGGCGGCTTGCGCGAGGTATAGCGCACCCGCGCGTCGGGAAGGGCCGCTATGGCGCGCAGATAATCGAGGCCGCCCAGCGCTCCCGCCGGCAGGATAAGGCGCGCGCCGCCGCTGCGGCCGGCGGCGGCGATCCGGGCGTGAAGCGTGGCATCGGCAAGCGCTCCGACCGATGCCACGACGGTTGGTATTCCGGCCTCGAGCAAGGCAGGTATGTAGGTCGCCACTGCCCCCTGGCTGGCTGCCTCGACGACGGCCAGTGGCTTTGCCTCGATCAGTTGCTCGATCCTGGCGACCACGCTGACATTCGCCGGCAGTTCGGGGCTGGCGCCTTCGCGCAGCAACATCAGCCAGTCGACCGCGTCCGGCGGAAAGGCCGAGACGATGTCACGCGCGATCGCGCCGTAGCCGATGAGGCCGAGCGTCGTCATCCGGCGTCTTCAGGAGCCGCGGCTCACGGGATCGAACTTGTCGGTGAGATCGGCGCCGAAGACGGTCCTGCGCTCGATCTCCAGCACGTTTTCGGGGCGTGGGAAGTTGGAGGGCACACGGTCGCCCGGCCTGCGCGGCTTGCCGATAAGGCGGAAGAAGTCTTCGAGCCCGTTGGGCACGATCAGCCAGAGCCAGCGAAGCTGCTTTTCGCCATCGTTGATGAACATGTGCCTGACATTCTTCGGCAGAAACACCACGCTGTCGGGGCCTAGAGGATACTCCTTGCCGTCGACGACGGCGCGGCCGTGGCCTTCGATCACATAGATCGCTTCCTCATTGCGCTCATGCGTGTGCTCGCGCACATAGCCGCCAGGCGCCACCGATTGTGTGCCAAGCGCGAACGGGTGCTCCATGCCGACGATATGAGGCGCCAGCGCCACGTCGATATGACCGTTCGCCGGCACCGGCTGCCAGTAGCTTTCGCGCGTCTCAGACCCGGAGATATGAATGCCGGATGGAGCTGGCGGAAGGTGAGTATCGTCCATGGCTCTGCCTATCGAAAAGGGCTTGAGATTATCGTGCGGGTGCATGCCGCTCACCAACGGAACGTATAACGCAAAAAGTGTCGACACAATAGTAGACAGATTTAATTTCCTGCACCTATAGTGACGCCGCGATGACAGTCTGGGGGACGCCGATGGGCGAATTCGATGTTCTGGTTATCGGTTCCGGTTCGGCGGCCTGCTCGGCGGCATTGAGGGCGGCCAAGGGCGGCCTCAAAGTGCTGGTGATCGAAAAGAGCGAATGGCTGGGCGGCACCTCGGCCATGTCCGGCGCGGGGGTCTGGATACCCGCCAATCACCTGGCCGCGGGTGCCGGCGTCGCCGACAGTCGGGACGATGCGCTGACCTATCTGCGCGCCGTGTCTCCGCAGGATTGGGCGCGGAAGGAAGATGCGCTCTGGAGCGCCTTCGTCAGGGCGGCACCCGATATGCTGCGTTTCCTTTGTGGCAGCACGCCTCTGGATTTCCGTCTGGTCAACGAGCCGGACCCCTTCGCCGAAGCGCCTGGCGGCAAGCTTTTCGGCCGGATGGTTTCGCCTATGCCTCTCAGCCGCCGCATGCTGGGCAAGTTCGCGGCGCGGCTGCGCCGTTCCACCTTGCCGCACAGCTTCAGCTATCAGGAGATCGTCGATACCGACCTCTATCACCACCCGATTCGTGCCGGCCTCAGGCTCTGGCCAAAGCTGCTTTGGCGGAAACTGACGAATTGCGGCGGACAGGGCACGGCTCTCATGACCGGGCTGATCAGGGGGTGCCTTGATGCAGGCGTCACCTATTGGCTGGAAACCCGCGCCGTGGGCTTGATCCAGGATTCGGACTCTCGAGTGATCGGCGCCGAGGTGGAGCGAGAGGGTCGGAGGACGAAACTTCTTGCCCGCCGCGGCGTGGTCATCGCGACGGGAGGATTCGAATGGGATGCCGAGATGCGGGCGCGCCATTTCCCCGGCGCCCTGGATCGGATCGGCAGTCCTCCCACCAATGAGGGCGACGGCCAGAAGCTTGCCGCTTCCGTCGGCGCGGAGTTGGATCGCATGGACCAGGCGAATGTCTATCCCTGCCTGCCGACGCGCTATCGGGGCAAGCCGCATGGCCTTCCCATGACCTTTCAGGCCGAGCCGCATTCGATCGTGGTGAACCGCGATGCCAAGCGCTTTGTCAGCGAGAATGATTTCAACATCGGCGAGGCGATCGATGCGCGCGGGTCGGACGGCGCGCCGGTGAACCTGCCGTGTTACCTCGTCGGCGACCATCGTTTCCTGAAGACGTCGCTGCCTTTCCGCTGGTATGCCTCCTACGAAAGTCAATGGGTCAAGAAGGCCGATACGGTCGCTGGCCTCGCCGCGAAACTCGGACTGCCGGCGGCGGCGCTCGAGGATACGATCGCCCGATGGAACGGCTTTTGCTCCAAGGGGCGCGACGAGGATTTCCGCCGCGGTGAGAACGGCTGGGAGGATTACAAGGCGCATGGCCCTGAAAATCGGCTGAAGCCGATCGACAAGCCGCCCTATGTCGGCATGACCCTCAATCGTTCGATCCTGGGCACCAAGGGCGGCGCCCGCACCAACGAGCGGGCGCAAGTCCTTAGGCCGGACGGTTCGATCATCCCCGGTCTGTACGCGGCCGGCCTTGCTATGGCCAACCCGATCGGCACCCGCGCGGTTGGAGCCGGCACGACGCTTGGCCCCAACATGACCTGGGGTTTCATCGCCGCCGAAACCATCCTTCACCAGAACCGGTGAGTTCTCCGGTGTGAATGCGCATCGTCACTCGAACTGCCAATAAGTGCCGTGTCGAATTTCGCGGCGTTGCGGAACATGCGGAGAATAAACTGATCCGGAACCCGGTCATGTTGACGGCAAAAGGGCCGCTGAACCGGCAAAACGGAGGAAGCTTCCGAACAGTGCGCTCGGTAAGGTCGCCCCCGCGATCCTTGGAGACTTATTCAGATGCGCGGCGCCGACCTGTTGATGGAAATGCTGATCGCCCACGATGTCGACCTGGTGTTCGGCGTGCCCGGCGACACCAACGTCCCGCTTTACGATGCGCTCCGGCAGGCTCAGGGCAAGGTGCGCCATGTGATGGTGCGCGACGAGCGGACCGGTGGTTTCATGGCCGACTGCTTCTCGCGGCTCTCGGGCAAGCCGGCGGTGATGGAGGTGCCTAGCGGCGCCGGCGCGATGTATGCGCTGCCGGCCGTTGCCGAAGCGAATTTCTCGTCGCTGCCGATGATCCTCATCACAAGCGACACGCCGCTCAAGATGGAGGCGCAAGGGGTCATCACGGAACTCGAATGCGCAAAGCTGTTCGAGCCGGTGACGAAGGGCTCCTGGCAGGTAAAATCGGCCCGCAAGATCCCGGAATATGTGCGTCGCGCATTCCGCGTCGCCACGACCGGCAGGCCCGGCGCCGTGCATCTCGTCCTGCCGGAGGATGTGCTCGGCGTGGAGATCGATCCCACAACGGTTTCACTTCACGCCGACGCGAACTGCGCCCGTTTTCCCGCCTATCCGGCAAGCCCGCAAATGCAGGACATTGTTCGGCTCGCCAGGATGATCGGCGAAGCCAAAAAGCCGCTGCTGATCGCGGGAGGCGGAGTCAATCGCGGCCACGCTGGAGCGCTGCTGCGCGAGGTGGTCGAGCGCTTCAACGTCCCCGTCGTCAACACCATCACCGGCCAGTCGGCGCTCGCGGACGATCACTCGCTGGCGATCGGTGTGATCGGCGACAACGGCTTTCACCCGCACGCGAACCGGGCCGTCGAGGACGCCGACCTCTTGGTCTATCTCGGATGCCGGATGGGTTCCGTCGTCACCGTGGGCTGGACCTTCCCCACGCCTCGCGCCGAACGTCTCCTCGTCCAGGTCGACATCGATCCGGTCGCACTCGGCAACAATTCCGACAATGCACTCAACATCTGCGCGGATGTAAGCGCCGTTCTCGCCGCCCTCCTGGCGCTGGAGGCGCCGGGCGGCAGTCCCCATCAAGCCTGGATCGATCAGCTGAACGCCTGGCGCGGCGCGTTCTGGCAGCATGTCCAGCCGGAACTGACGGATGACAGCGTGCCGCTCAAGCCGCAGCGCGTGGTCAAGGCGCTCAACGCGCATCTGGAGAAGAAGCCCTATTCCATCCTGTCGGACCCCGGCACGCCGACGCCGCACATGACGCGGCTTCTTCGCCTTTCCAATCCGGACTCGACTTTCATCATCCCGCGCGCCTTTGGCGGTCTCGGCTATGCCTTGCCCGCCGTGGTCGGCGCCTGGCTGGCGCGGCCGGAGATCCGACCGGTCGGACTGTTCGGCGACGGTTCCTTCGCCATGTCGATGGGCGAGCTCGAGACGATCGTGCGGCTCGACGTGCCGGCGCTGCTCATCCATTTCAGCAATGGATGCTTCGGCTGGATCAAGGCGCTGCAGCGTCTGCATGGTCACAACGCCACCTATTCTGTGGACTTCAAGCAACTGGATGCCGCCGCAATCGCTGCAGCCTTCGGGCTGCGCGCGTGGCATGTGCGGACGCCGGACGAGCTGGAGAGTGCGCTCGGCGAAGCCTTCGCGCATGATGGTCCGGCATTCATCGATATCGAGGTCGAATCGATCGCCGATGTCGCGCCGCCGGTCATGTCCTGGCTGCGCCGCCTGGGCCGCGATCCGCTCGACCTGAAGCCCGAGGCCGGGCTGCGCCTGGCCGATCGCGCGGTCCATTGATCACCCGATGGCGATGGCCTGGCCGTTGCCGCGCTGAAAGTTGGTGGTCATGATGATCGAGGTGCGGCAGCGTTCCACGCCGGGCAGGCCGATGATCTCGTCGAGAACGGCGTCGACGTCGTCCATCTGCGGCGCCTCGACGAGCAGGATCAGGTCGAACTCGCCGCTGACCGTATAGCAGCTCAACACTTCCGGGAGCATCTTCAGGTGCTCCATCAGCGCGGGCTGCATGCGCTGGACGATGCTCAACATCACCAGCGCGCGGCTGGAATTGCCTTCGAGGCTCCGCGACAGGATCGTCGAATAGCCGGCGATCACGCGATTGCGTTCGAGCCTCGCCAGCCGTTCATGGACCGTGGTGCGCCCGAGCCCAAGCTTCTTCGCCAGGTCGGTAATGGATTCGCGCGCATTGGCGACGAGCAGGGCGATAAGCTTGCGATCGACGCTGTCGAGATTGATGTTTTTTCTCGCGCTGAAGCCGTTGCTCTTCTCGGTTTGGCGATGGGCCAACGTCATCAGTATCCCCCCTGGTATGCCTGCCTGCGGCCGGCGGCCTGGAAGAAATCGATCATGGTCAGGAAATCGAAGACATGCCGTCCCGTCGCGCGCTGAACTGCGGCCGCGTAAGGCGGCAGGTTGGAGCATTCCAGAAGAATGGCACCGACCTCTGGATGTTGGGCGACGAGGTCCTTCGCACGCTCGACGATTTCCGCCTCGACCGCGTCGGTGTCGAGCGCCCCTTCCTCGTCGAGAATAGCGGAACGGAACGCCGGAGCGTCTTCCATGCCGACGATGTGAACGGCGCGCGTCGGGTTCGGGTAGGCGAGTGACAGTAGCGGCTGGGTGAGCCGGCTGGCGTTGGCGCAGATGATGCCGACCGATGCGTGCGGCGCCAGCGTCGAGGCAATCAGCGGCAGTTGCAGCAAGCTCGACAGCATGACCGGCACCTTCAGCGCGGCCGCCACCTCGTCCTGGAAATGAAGCATGTAGCCGCAATCGCTGGTGATCGCCTTCACCCCCATATCCTGCAGCCTGAGCGCGGCCGCGATCACGTCCCCCGCCATCGAGCGGTCGCCCTCGTTGATGAGGCTGCCGATCGTGACCGAGCGGATCGTTTCGTAGAGCACAGGGTAGCGATAGCTCGACGCGTTGCCGACATCGCCGGGCGGAAACGGGTTCGAACAGGCGATCAGCAGGATGCCTATTTCGTGGCCGTAGCTCTGCGCGTCGCCGCGCACGCGATAGATCGCCAATTCGGTCCTCCCATTCCATCCGTCATTTCGTCGGTCGACGGCGCTCGCCTCTTCCATATAAATCCATTATAGTGGAATCAACTGCAATGTCATCCGCAACGTCAATCTCCGGAGTATCGATGGCCCACGCATATCGCGAGATCACCCTGATCATAGGTAAGTCGCGCATCGGGGCCGCCGAGCGGCATAGCAGGCCGGTGGTCGACCCGGCGACCGGCGAGACGATCGGCGAGCTGCCGATCGCGACGGCCGACGACATCCGCGCCGCCGCCGAGACGGCCGGACGCGCCTATGAACAATGGCGCAAGACCTCCAGCCACCAGCGGCAGTCGATCCTGCGCGGCGCGGCGGCGGCCCTGCGCGCGCGGCGCGAGGAACTGGCCTGGACCATCACCACGGAGCAGGGCAAGCCTCTCGCCGAATCGCGTGGCGAAATCGAAGCCTCCGCAGAAACGTTCGAATGGTTTGCCGATGAAGCGCGCCGGTCCTACGGCCGGATCATACCTTCGCGCTTTCCTGGCAATCGCCAACTCGTGGAGATCGAGCCGGTCGGACCTGTCGCGGCCTTCGCGCCCTGGAACTTCCCTCTCATCAACTCCATTCGCAAGATCGCGCCCGCACTGGCGGCCGGATGCAGCATCGTGATCAAGCCGGCGGAGGAAACACCCGGCGCAACGTTGATCGCGGTCGAATGCCTGCTGGAGGCCGGCTTGCCTGAAGGCGTCGTCAACGTTCTCTACGGCAATCCCGCCGAGATATCGGAAGGCCTCATCCGCTCGCCGGAAATCCGCAAGATCTCCTTTACCGGCTCGGTGCCGGTGGGCCAGTCGCTCGCGGCCCTGGCCGCGACCCATGGCAAGCGCAGCACCATGGAGCTCGGCGGCCATGCGCCCGTCATCGTCCTCGACGATGTGGATACAGCTCAGGTCGCCGCAATGGCCGCCGCGGGGAAATTCCGCAACGCCGGTCAGGTCTGCAATGGCGCGACCCGCTTCTACGTCCAGCGCGGTGTCTACGATGCCTTCCTCGCCGCCTTTGCCGATCACGCAAGGGCAATCGTCGTCGGGGACGGACGCAAGGACGGCGTGCAGATGGGACCGCTCGCCAACGATCGCCGGGTGCTGGCAATGGAGCGCTTCACCGCCGATGCGCGGCGGCGCGGCGGCGGCGTGGTCGGCGGCGAACGCCTCGGCAATGCCGGCAATTTCTTTCAGCCGACCATTTTCCACGATCTCGATCCCAAGGCGGATGCCTATCACACCGAACCGTTCGGCCCGCTGGCGCTCGTGGCGCCTTTCGACGAGGAAGCGGAGGCGCTGCAGCGCGCCAACGACATCAATGTGGGCCTGTCCTCCTTCGTGTTCTCCGACAGCGCGAAGCGGCAGCGGCGCATGATCGACGGCCTGCAGGCCGGACTTGTCGGCGTCAACACCTTCACGGTCAGCTTTCCCGAAACGCCGTTCGGCGGCATCAAGGAGAGCGGCCATGGCCACGAGGGCGGCAGCGAAGGGCTCGAACCTTACCTGGTCAAGAAGTTCGTGCATGTCGCCTGACCCAACGCAGCAGATCCACGATGTCGCCGTCATCGGCGGCGGTATTGTCGGCCTGTCCGCCGCCCTAGAGCTGCAGTCGCGGGGCCGGCTCGTCGTCGTCATCGATCCGGACGACGAGCATCGCCGCGCTTCCTATGGCAATGCCGGGGTGCTCAGCCGGGGGTCGATCCTGCCGGTCGCCGGACCTGGCGTCTGGAACAATTTTTTTCGATACGCGCGCAATGCGGATCCAGCCGTCAGGCTGCGCTATTCATCCTTGCCGGCACTGTGGCCGTGGCTGCGTCGCTTTCTGCGCGCCGCCAACGAGCAAGCGCAGCGCGACAGCGCCGCCATTCTCAATCCGCTCGTCGAGGCGGCTTTCGAACGCCACATCGCGCTGGGCGAAATTGCCGGGACGATACCGCTCATCCATCGCGACGGATGGCTGCGGCTCTACCGCTCGGACGGAAATCTGGCCGGTATCGCTCTGGAGCGCGAAATTCTCGGCGAGCATGGCGTCACGACGGAGCTTCTGAGTGGCGAGGCGATCTATGAGCTCGAGCCTTTTCTGGCGCGCCGTTACGCGCATGGGCTGCTGTTCACGCAGACGGCGTCGGTTCAAAGCCCGGGCGAAGTCGTGCGCCGTTTCGCGGCCGCATTTCGCGCGCGGGGCGGCCAGTTCCTGAAGGACTGCGCGACCGGCCTGCGCCAGACGGAGGCCGGCGTGGATGTCCGAACGCGCGACGGCATCATCCATGCCGGCCATGCGGTGGTGAGCGCCGGCGCCTGGAGCGGCCATCTGCTGCGGGAGCTTGGATATCGGATTCCCCTGGTCTCCGAGCGCGGCTACCACGCGCATTACCGGTTGCGGGAGGGCGCGAGCCTCGGCCGCGCCATCAACGACACCAGCGCCGGCTTCGTCGTCGCGCCGATGAATGGCGAGGTGCGGGTGCTGACTGGTGTGGAGCTTTGCCGACCGGATGACTCGCCTCGGCGGAGTCAGCTCGACCTTGCAGCCGCGGAGGCAGCTAAAACCTTGCCGCTGGGTGAGGCGGCTGGCCCGATCTGGTCGGGCAACCGCCCGTCCACGCCAGATAGCCTCCCGGTGATCGGGCTCGCGCCCCGGCACGATCGTATCGTCCTGGCTTTCGGCCACGGTCATATAGGCTTCTCGACCGGGCCGGTGACAGGTGACATTGTCGCGCGACTCATCCGCAAGGAGCGCCAGAACCTCCCGATTGCGGGATTCGATGTCAGGCGGTTCTCCCGATCCGCCGCGAAACAGTGAGTTGATGATGAGCTATAACGGGGAACTGCTATATCTGTCGCGCGACGACGTGCTGCGCTGCGAGGTCGGACCTTCGGATCTGCTGGCCGCGGTCAGCGATGCCTTCAAGGCCAAGGCCGTCCAGGGAGCGCGGACCGCCAAGCCGATGTCCTTTGAGGCGAACGGCGGATATTTCGACGGCAAGGGCGGCTATTTTTCGGGCTTTTCCGGTCTGAAATGGTACGGCTATTTTGCCGCCAATGCCGGGCACGGCCAGCGCGATTTCTGGCCGATGATCATCCTGAACGAGGCGCAAACGGGACTGCCGGTGGCGTTCATCGACGGCACCTGGATTTCCGAGGTGAGGACCGCGGCAATCTCGGCGGCCGGCGCGACCCGGCTCGCCGATCCGAACGCGCAAAGCATCGCTTTCATTGCCTGCGGCCAGCAGGCGAGAAGCCATCTCCAGGCATTCGGCGCGGCATTTCCCCTGGAGCGCGTTCTTGCCCATGGCCGCCGCAGGGAGACCGCCGAAGCCTTCGCGAACGAGGCGCGCGCGATGGGGTATGATGCCGAGGTGGTGGAAGAGCCACGGCGCGCCATCGAGGATGCCGACATCGTCATCAGCAGCGTGCCGCACCGAACGTTGAATGACGGGTTTCTGGACGCTTCTTGGCTCAAACGCGACGCGTTCGTTTCGATGGTGGATCTGGGCTATAGCTGGCAACGTCGATCGTTCGGTGAGATAGAGCTGCTGGCCACCGACGACCGCGACCAGGTGCCGCCGGGCCGCGGATACAACACCGACCGGGTGCCGGAGAAGGATCTGGCCGATCTGCTCTCGGAAACCAGGGGCGATCATGCGCCGGCGGGTCGAGCGGCTCTTATCTTCTCCGGCTCCGGCCTTGCGGACGTAGCGGTCGCGCGGTTTGTCGTGGACAGGGCCAAGAGCATGGGCATCGGACGCAAGCTGCCGCTTTGATCCTGTCGCCCCGAACCGCTCACATTCTGATTGTCACGGACAATGCACGGGCCGGCTTGCCAGTCGGGCTCGTGAAGGCGTGGCCGATGCGCGCATCGAAGCAGATGCTGTCGCCCTTGCCGATCTTCAGCGGCTCGTCGCCACCTTCCCGGTGGAAGAGTGCCGTTCCCTCCAGGACGTAGACGAAGTTTTCGTCGTCGTGGCGATCCCATTGCTCGAACTGGGAAATGTCCGTCGCCTCGATCGTGAACTCCGTCACGATCAAGGGCGAGTTGGCATGGAGGCCGGCGTCGAGGAACCTCAGCAGGTAGAGCGACGTCGAATGCATCGATCCTTCGTTGCTGCGGGTCAGCTTCACGTCCTGCGACTTTTCAGGCACTCGACCTTCCATCAACTGCATCATGCCGATGCCGAAGCCCTGCGCCAGCTTGTTGAGGGCGTTGTAGGTCGGCGACATCTGCTGCCGTTCGATCTTGGAGAGGGCGGAGCGCGAAAGGCCAGTGTGCTCACTGGTCACGTCCAGCGTCCATCCCCGTTCATCCCGCAGCGCCTTTATGCGCTTGGCGAGAAGCATGGACGGCTTCGCACTGGGACTGGTTTCAATTTCGGCGGTGCGGGCTGGCGGCATCAGGCCTCGGTCTGGAAACGGGAGATAGCGACAATTTAGCGGCAGTTTGACGAATCGTCACGACCCTTCGCACACATCGTCAGGGCGCCTGTTGACGTTTCTCCTATCGTGGAATATGATCTTTCCTTAGATAAAAAGGGGAAGCTCTCCAGAATCTGTACAACAGAATCCAAGTGAAATCCAGATGAATCGAATGTAGATTTCTGGATTGCGCGGTATTGTTTGCACGAAAGCGGAGAAATTGGCGCTTACTCATGCTGTTTCGAGAATAAATTTCTTGAATCGCATCGATTTTGCGCGACTCAACAACGGAGATGGTTGGAATGACTGAATCAAAGCGTATCTGCAAGAGCGCCTTTGTAGGGGCTGTCGCCTATCTCGCGCTTGCCGGCGCTGCCTTTTCCCAGTCGAGCGAAATCCGGATCGAGCCGGGCGCGCCGATCGTGATCGGCGGCTACTGGGTGCTCTCCGGAGGCGATGCCGCGCTCGGCAACGATCAGAAGCGAGGCGTGGAACTGGCCATCAAGGATTTGAACGGCACGATCCTCAATCATCCGGTCCGCCTCGTCGCCGAAGACAGCCAGTGCAGCGCCGAAGGCGGCCAGACGGCCGCGACCAAGCTCGCCTCCAATCCGACGGTCGTCGGCGTGATCGGCCCATCCTGCTCCAGCGAGGCGACGGCCGCCGCGCCGATCCTGTGGAATGCCGGCCTGGTGAGCATCGGCACCTCCGCGACGGCACCGTCCCTTACCGCACCAGACCGCAAGGCCGACTACAAGGGTTTCCTGCGGACCGTGTTCAGCGATGCCGACCAGGGTCCGGCCGATGCGAAATGGATCCATGACGGATTGAAGGCCAAGACGGTCGTCACCATTCACGACGGCAGCCCCTATACGCAGCAGCTTACCGCGGAGATGGCCAAGACCTTCACCGGATTGGGTGGCAAGATCGCGTCCCAGGAAGCGGTCGCGCCGACCGATGTCGATATGCGTCCCTTGCTGGCGCGCATCGCCACGGAAAAGCCCGACGCGGTGTATGTGCCGATCTTCGTTCCCGCGACCGCGCAGATCTTGAAGCAGGCCAAGCAGACCCCGGGACTGGAGAAAATCGCCTTCATCGGTGGCGGCGGCACGATGTCGCCCGACATCATGGACGCGGCGGGTGAGGCGGTCATCGGCTTCTACGGCGCGTTCCCGGACGTCACGCCCGAAGCCCAGGGCAAGGATTACCCCAAGCTCCTTCAGAGCTATCAGGACGAGTATGGCGAAGCGCCGACATCGGGTTTTGTCGCAAACGCCTATGACGCGCTGACGCTGCTCAAGATGGCGCTGGAGAAATCGGCCAAGACCGAGGCCGATGGCACCGTGGTCGTCGACAAGAAAGCCCTTCACGACGCGCTCTTCGCGATCAAGTTCAGCGGCATGAGCGGCGATATCTCCTGCAACGCCGACGGCCAGTGCTCGGCCTTCAAGCCAGGCATCTACCAGTACCAGAGCGCGGATCGCTCGACCTTCGCGATCGGCACGAATCCGAAGAAGATCTACCCCTGAATTGAATAAGCCTGCTCATCGCGATACGCCGGTCGACCGGCGTATCGCTCTAAAGGGGCAGTTGCATCGGACAGTGAATGAGCGAGACAAGCCTTACCACGGCGGCGCCGGGTGCGAGCGCCCGCAAGCGCGTCAACGGCATCGACATCTTCATGTGGGTGTTGCGCTGCGCGGTGGCTGCCGTCGCGCTGTTCGGCATCGTCGCTACGCTGCTCGAAGGACGATACTCGCTTCCCCAGTGGTTCGACTTCGCCATATTCGGGCTCACGCTCGGAAGCGTCTATGCCCTGATCGCGCTTGGCTACACCATGGTCTACGGCGTGCTCAGGATGATCAATTTCGCGCATGGCGATATCACCATGACCGGCGCGTTCGCGGGCTATTTCGTCGCCACCAGCGCATCGCGCAGCGGGCTGTTGGCGACGCATCCGATCCTGGCGATCCTGGCCATCTTCGCGGTCGCGATGGTCACATGCATCGCGGTCGCGCTTGCCACCGAGCGGTTTGCCTATCGGCCGTTCCGGAACAGCTCCGGCCAGGCGCCGCTGATCTGTGCCATCGGTGTTTCGTTCGTGCTGGAACAGACCGTACGGGGCATGTTCGGCTCCGGCGTCAAATCCTATCCGGTCACCCCCTGGCAGGATGCCGTCGTCACCGTGTTGGGCATGCGGATCCCGGTCGTCAATCTCTTCGTCATGGGATGCGCGATCTCGGCGATGGTGATCCTCTATCTCATCGTTCATCGCACCCGCATGGGAATGGCAATGCGGGCCGTCTCCGAGGACAAGGCCGCCGCTTCCCTGATGGGCGTCGATGTCGACCGCGTCGTCGTCTTCGCCTTTGCCCTCGGCGGGGCGATGGCGGGCGTGGCCAGTGTCTGTTACGCGCTGATCTATCAGCAGGTACATTTCTTCATGGGCTTCGCCCCGGGCATCAAAGCCTTCGGCGCCGCGGTTCTCGGCGGCATCGGCAGCATACCGGGCGCGATGGTGGGCGGAATGTTCCTCGGTCTGATCGAAGCCGTCGGCCCGGCATTGTTCCTTGACGGCCTGGGCATAACCGCACCCTATCAACTGCGCGACGCTATCGGTTTCCTGGTGCTTTTGATGGTCCTCATCTTCAGGCCGCAAGGACTGTTCGGTGAAGCCATGGCGAAGAAGCGGGCATGAGCGTGCAGCAGGATGATTTCGACGGGCGGCTGAACCGCCACCTGCGGCGCGGCATCGCAACTGGAGCCGGCGCGGCGCTGGTCGCGGTCTATCTGAGCAGCGTCGGGCTGCTGGCGATGATGAACGCCCGCCCGGTTATCGCCAATGTCCTGACGCTCGCGCAAACCGCGCTGCTGGCGATCGCTTTTCTGGCCGGACTGATCAGCCAGAGATCATCCTCGAAAAATCCCGCCCCGGCATTCTGGACCGCTCCGCTGGCAGGCCTCGTTGCCGGCCTGCTGGTGGCCGGTTTCGCCAGCCTGATCCTCGGCGTCAATCTTCGGTCGATCTTCATCGCGCTCACCCCGCCGCTGGCGCGGCTGCTGACCTTCGGACAAACGGGCATTTCGGGTACCGTCCTGCTGGCCGCCGGCTCGGTGGCCGTGGCTTCGGCCGGCGCGCTGTATCAGCGCCTGCCGCAGAAGGTCCGGCGCCTGATGTTTCCCGCCGCGCTCGCGGTGCTTTTGTGCGGCATGTTCCAGGAATTCATTCAGGTCATCCTGCAAAGCAACGCCCTGTTTCGCTGGTTTGCTCCATGGTTCTATGGCTGGGACGGGCTGACCGGCAGGGGCGGGCTGACGATCTTCGCCATTGCCCTGGTCGTCGCCGCCCTGCCGCTTCTGCTTCGCAAGCCCGGCGGTTTCGCCGGCGGCACCGGCGGTCATCCATGGCAGCGGCCCATGCCGGCGCTGCTGATGCTGTTGCTGCTGCTCCTGGTTCCTATCGCTGGCGGTCCTTATATCGCGCAAGTCTTCCTGCTGATCGGCCTCTATGTGCTGATGGGCATGGGTCTCAACCTGGAGCTCGGTCTTGCCGGCCTGCTGGATCTGGGCTTCGTCGCCTTCTTCGCGACTGGAGCCTACATCACCGCAATCCTGACGGCGGACAGCCCGCTCGCGCTCGCGCATTACACGGCCGTGCCCAGTTTTTCGTTCTGGGCGGCGATGCCGATCGCGGTTCTCGGCGCCGTGCTGATGGGCATCCTGTTCGGCATACCGGTGCTCGGGGTCAAGGGCGACTATCTCGCCGTCGCGACATTGGGGCTCGGCGAAATCGTGCGGATCGTGGTCCAGTCGGATGCGGCGGCTCCCCTGCTCGGCGGCGCCCAGGGCATCCTGCAGATACCGAAGCCGCAGGTCGGCGGCTTCCAGTTCGGCAGCGCGGTGTCGCTGTTCTACCTGACCCTCGCCGCGGCCATCTTCGCCGCCTATTGCGCCTGGCGGCTGGAACGGTCGCGGCTCGGCCGGGCCTGGATCGCCTTGCGCGAGGACGAGGATGTCGCGCAGGCCATGGGCATAAATCTCGTGCAAAGCAAGTTGCTCGCCTACGCCTTCGGCGCGGCGTTCGCAGGACTGGCCGGCTCCATCTTCGCGGTGATGGTGAATTCGGTGTTTCCTTCGAGCTTCCAGCTCCTGATGTCGATCAACGTCCTGGCGCTGATCGTCGTGGGAGGGCTGGGTAGCCTGTCCGGCGTTGTTCTCGGCGCGCTGGTCCTTATCGGCCTGCCGGAGGCGCTGCGCGAATTCGGCGAATTCCGCTACCTGTTCTACGGGCTGGCGCTCATCCTCACCATGCGGCTGATGCCTGAAGGCCTGTGGCCGGCAGGCCATCGGCGGCGCAGGATCGTGGCTCCCATGGCGGGCGCGCAAGGCGTTCGGGCGACGCGGCCATGACGCAAAACGCTGTTCTTCGCGCCGTGCGCATGGGCAAGCGCTTCGGCGGCCTTGTCGCCATAAACGCGCTCGACCTCGAGGTTCGCGAGGGTGCGATCTGCAGCATCATCGGGCCGAACGGAGCGGGCAAGACGACGGCATTCAATTGCCTGACCCAGATGATCTCGCCAAGCTCGGGCGAAGTGTATTTCGCCGGAACGCGCATCGACGGCATGTTGCCCGACATGGTGGTGGCCACAGGCATTTCCCGCACCTATCAGACGATCCGGCTCTTCCGGAACATGACAGCGCGCGAGAATACGCTTGTCGGCATGCATCTGCACCTCAGGCGTTCGAGCTGGTGGGGCTCGCTGCTCAACCTCAAATCCAATCGCGAAGGGGAGCGTGAGGCCGCTATCGAAGCCGATCGGCTGCTCGAATTCGTCGGTCTGAGGGGCAAGGGCGACATGGTCGCCGACCATCTCTCCTATGGCGAGCAGCGGCGCCTCGAAATCGCGCGCGCGCTCGCGACGCGCCCGCGGCTGCTCATGCTCGACGAACCTGTCGCCGGGATGAATCCGAGCGAGACTGCCGAGATGGCCGTCTTCATTCGAAGGCTGCGTGACGAGCTTGGCATCACCATTCTCCTGATCGAGCATCAGATCAAGATGGTCATGGAACTGTCCGACCAGGTCGTCGTGCTGGACCACGGCGTCAAGATCGCGGACGGGGTCCCTGCCGACGTGCAACGCAATCCCGATGTCATCAAGGCCTATCTCGGATCGGGCGGCAGCCGTGGCGCGAAGCGCGTGGCGAGCGGCATCGAGCACGCGCTGACTTCGCCCGCGAAGGAAGGCCATCCATGATCCTCGAAGTCGAGAACATGTCGCTTGCCTATGGCAACATCGAAGCGGTTCGTGGTGTCTCGTTCACGATCGTGGACGGCGGCATCGTCGCGCTGGTGGGAGCCAACGGCGCCGGCAAGAGTTCGACGCTCAACGCCATCAGCGGGCTGATCCCGATCAAAAGCGGCAGCATAAGGATAGACGGGCAATCGTCGGCCGCGCTCAAGCCGCACGAGATCACGCGCCGGGGCATCGTCCAGGTGCCGGAAGGGCGACGGATCTTCGGACGCCTCTCGGTGGAGGAAAATCTGCTGATTGGGGCGTTCTCGAGAACCGACCATGCTGCGATCGCGGAAGACCGCGACCGCATGTTCGAATTGTTTCCCCGGCTGAAGGAGCGGCGGCGCCAGGTCGCGGGCACGCTCTCGGGCGGCGAGCAGCAGATGGTGGCAACCGCGCGCGGGCTCATGGCGCGGCCGAGGGTGCTGCTCATGGACGAGCCGTCGATGGGCCTCGCGCCCCTGGTGGTGGAACAGGTGTTCGATACGATCCAGGCCATCAACGCGGCGGGAACGACGGTCCTCCTGGTCGAGCAGAACGCGCTGATGGCGTTGGAAATCGCCCACCACGCCTATGTCATGGAGCACGGCGAGATCGTGCTCGAAGGGCCGGGCGCGGAACTGGCCGTCGATGAGCGCGTGATCTCGATCTATCTGGGCTGAGGCGCATCCGGTTTGAGCGTGAAGGCCGCCGCGGCAGCCGGCAGGCTATGCGCTTATGATGCAGTCGGCGATCTTCTCGCCGATCATCATCGTGGTGAGATTGATGTTGGCGCTCGGTATGGATGGCATGATCGAAGCGTCCGCGACGCGCAGCCGCTCGACGCCGTAGACCAGGCCCTTGGGATCGACAACAGCGTAGCTATCGTCCGGAGCGCCCATCTTGCAGGTGCCGCATGGATGCCAGTCGCCTTGCACGCCGGTGCGGATCCACTCTTCCATCGTGGCGTCGTCGGCAAGCGTGCGCTCCAGAGGAAAGCGGCGGTCGACGGCCGCGCCAAGCACCATGCGTCGCGCCGGCCCACCCAAATCGAGCAGGCTCGCGGCGACGTTGGTGACGAGCTTGTTCCATGCCGTCGGCGCCGAGAGATTGCGCAGCGACTCGGCATAGATGCCGGGCCAGAAACCGTTGACGAAACCGCTCACCGGGTCCGTGGACAGGAAGCCGGCGACCCGCCGGGCGGTCGACTTGAAACGCGCAAGGTCCCGTTCGTCGGACAGGTAGTTGAAGGCGACGAAGGGTTCGGCCTCCGGCGACGCGGCGTTGAGCCGGACGATTCCTTTGGAGTAGGCCTTGTTGGGGCCGAAATTGACCGTGGCCAGCCGCTGGCCGAGGCGGGTCGCCGCAAAACGCCCGGACACGGTCAGCTTCATGTCGACTGGCGCGCAGTCCGGATGTCCGGAGCTCCAGCGCATATGCATCAGGAAGCCGTTCCGCGCGGCAGGCGAGAGCCGGCCATGGTCGCGAAGGTGGACGCCGAAACCGATCAGCGGGTGGTCAAGCAGGTTTTCGCCAACGCCGCGACGATCGCACAGGACCGGGACGTTCACCTCGCGAAGATGCTCCGCGCTGCCAATGCCGGCACGCATCAGCAAGGCCGGCGTGTGCAGCGCGCCGGCCGAGAGAATGACTTCTCCGGCCTCGATCCACTGTTCCCGGCCTTTGGTGACGACATTGACGCCGGTTGCCCTGCGCCCCTCGAAGGTCAGGGAGCGAGCGGTGGAACCGGCGAGGATCCTGAGATTGGGGCGGCGTCGGGTCGATTCATCGAGGTAGCCAGCGGCCGCGGAGACACGGTGGTTGTAGGCGTTGTTGCGGCCGAAGGGGAAACAGGCGTCCCCGGTCTGCTGATGACTGTCATCCAGGTAAGGGATGCCGACTTTCCCGACGGCGTCGCGAAAGGCGAGCGCGAAGGGGCTCCAATGCTCGGGGAATGTCCGGCGGATCGGGATGCGCCCCTCCGTGCCGCTCAGCGGTGTGGCAAAATCGAGGTCGCGCTCGATCCGCTTGAAGAGAGGCAGGCAATCGTTCCAGGACCAGCCCGAAGCTCCGAGTTCCTCCCATTCATCATAGTCCGCGGCCAGGCCGCGGATCAGCACCTGACCGTTGACCGACGAGCCGCCGCCCATCACGCGCGCCTGCTCGTAACGCCGGGGTTTCATGTCTGCCTTGACCTGCGCCTGGGACTTGTTGCCGAGCGCGCCGGTATAGGCTTCGAGGTCGGTCCAATAGCGGTATGGCTGGAAATAATCGGGTAGGAAGGCGTCGGAATAGATCGCGTCCGGCACGGCTTCCGGCGGCGTGTCCGGCCCCGCCTCAACGAGGCAGACGCTGCGCCGAGGGTCCGCGGACAACCTGTTGGCAAGCACGCAACCCGCGGAGCCGCCACCCACAATCACATAATCGAAACGCATGCGATCTCCATAATTCCACTATAGGAGAACGTCAATGGCGCGATCGGCAATCCATCGAAATAGCGGGGTCCGGCAAGTGTGGCAGGGAAGCTCGCGCCGAATGTAGCCGTCGGCGTGAGGCGCAACACAAGATTATTGGCGGTGCCGTTTGCTGCGCGGGCAATCGTTATCGAGCAATTGCAGCGAAACTTCTTTCAAACCGGTCCAGGACATCATCGACATCCGCCATCGCCAGGCAAAGCGGCGGGCACATCCGGATGACGTTCCGGTAGGGTCCGGATCGGCTGGCGACGAGCCCGTTGCGGCGCGTTTCCTCGAAGACCGCGAGCGTTTCCTCCGGCGCCGGCTCTTTCGTCGCGCGGTTCCTGACGAGCTCGATCGCAAGCATCAGGCCACGGCCCCTGACGTCGCCGATGATCGGATAGCGTTCCTTCAAATCCTCAAGCCGGGTCCTCAGCGCGCCACCGACAGTTCGCGCGTTTTCCTGCAGCCGCTCCTCCCGCATCACCTTGAGGACGGCCCTGCCGGCCGCGCAGGCGACGGGATTGGCTCCATAAGTGTGGAACAGGAACTTGTCGGCCATCGTTTCGGCAACCTCGCGCGTGGCGATGACCGCGCCGAGCGGGATGCCGTTGCCGACGCCTTTCGCCACCACAACGATGTCAGGCACCACGCCATGCGATTCAAACGACCAGAAGGCCTCGCCCGTGCGTCCGACGCCGGACTGCACCTCGTCGATGATGCAAAGACCGCCCGCGGCCCGCACGCGCTCGAACGCGCCGGCAATGTAGCCTTCGGGGATGGGGACAATGCCGCCATAGCCCTGCACCGGTTCGACGATCATGCCCGCCAGCCTACCGCTCGTCGACGTCGCGATCGCCCGATCGATCTCCTTCAGATACGGCTCCACGCCTTCGCCGTGGATGCCGCGATACTGGTTCGGTTCGGGCACGAAGGTCACGCCGCCAAGCTGTGGGACCGAGTGGCGGAAGCCGGCTATCCCCGTCACCGATTGCGCGCCGAAGGTGGCGCCGTGATAGCTGGAGGCGAGCGCCAGCATGTCGATGTTGCCGGTGTGCGAACGCGCCATCAAAAGCGCGAGGTCGATCGCCTCCGCGCCGGAGTTGGTGAAATGCACCACCCACTCATGGCCGGCCGGCATCGTGCCTGCCAGTTCTTCGGCATATTGGGCCGGCACCGGATGGTAGAACATGGTTGTGCAGTGGGTGAGTTCGGCAACCTGTTCGCTCGCCGCCTTGACGACCCGCGGGTGGGCGTGCCCGACAGAGATGCAAAGGTTCATGCCAAGGAGGTCAATGTATTTCCTGTCCTGCTCGTCCCACACATATTGCCCTCGGCCACGCTTGATGATCAGCGGATCCTTGTAGGGAACGAATTTGCGCTGGGAGGCGGAGTAGAAGCGGTTCCGGCGATCGACGATACCTTGCGTCGACCAGTCGATCGCGAGCGACGAATGGGTATGAGGAGCGTTCATATCTTGGCCTCCCGGATTGGATGGCAACAGGATAGAACATGGACGCGCGCCGAAGGCATCCGGCAAAATCATCCATCAGGATAACTGATGCAGCCGATTAGCAGCTGGCGGATCCGACGAACGCAATAAGGTCCGCCTCATGCCGAAGCGACGGATGAGTCCAAGGCGTAATGGTCCGGAGGCAAATCGGGCAGGCGCTCGTTTATCGTCTGCTTCAGCACCTCGGCGGTGCGCGCGGCAAAGGCCTCGGGCAGATCACCCAACTCGCGCTCGCGCGCAACCAGGAGGATGTTGCGGGACAGGCTGGTGAAGGGCAGGGGGTGGATGTCGATTTCCATGCCCTCGGCGAGGCCGTCGATGAGAAGGGTCGGCGTCAGGATGGCGAAACCCATGCCCGCCGCAACAGGCGCCATCACGACGCTGGAGCGATCGCCCTCCATCGCCCTCGGCAATTCTATGCGCAGGCGACTGAGATGCTGGTCGACGCGCAAGCCCACCGGCGTCTCCCTGGAGAAACGGACGAATGCGAGCTTTCTCGAAAGCTTGGTGATGTCTCCGACATCGCCGGAAAAGCCCTTCGGCGTCACCAGCAGGAATTTTTCGGTCATGACCGGATAGCGCGTCAGCCCCTCGATCTCGAAGAGCTCGCCTGAGGTCACCGCAAGATCGGCGCGGCGTGCACGAAGCAGCGCGACATGGTCGGTGGCAAGCCCGGCAAAAAGGCTGAGTTCGGGAATGCCGAAATTCTTGCGTGCCAGCACCGAAAGAGCCGGCGCCAGCGTGGTGGCGATGGAGGCCAGCAGCGCTACCCTGAGCAACGGCAGCGGCGCCGCGTTGATGCGGCGGGCATCGGTGCGCAGCCCCTCGACTTCCGCCAATATAGCTGTGGCCCGGCGGTGCAGCGCGATGCCGGCCTTGGTCAGTTCGATCGGCCTCAGATTGCGGTCGATCAGGCTGACGCCGAGGGCCGTTTCCAGGTTCTTCAGGTGCTGCGAGGCGGCCGACTGCGTCATGCCGAGCATTTGCGCGGCCTGCGTCACATGCCGCGTTTCGACGACGGCCGCGAAGACCTCGATCGATCGAAAAAGGTTGAAGTCGAAGCTGCCACTCTTCACCAGGGTTCCTTCGCGGGCCGTACATAAGTTTTCCTAATGTTGCAGAAATCCCATTGAGCGCAAGCCTGCTTGGCGGGAAAGATCGCGCCGTTTCGACGGCAAGGGTATCGCATCGGTGAAGGAAGACGCTCGGATCGTTATCATAGGCGGCGGCGTGATTGGCTTGAGTGTCGCCTATCACCTTGCCGAGCTTGGCGTCACCGATGTCGTTCTCATCGAGCGCAACCAGTTGACGAGCGGCACCTCCTGGCACGCGGCCGGGATCGTGGGGCCGCTCAGGGCAACGCTCAACCTGACGCGCCTGGCGCAATACGCGACCGAGCTGTTCCCGAAGCTCGAGGAACTGACAGGCCAGACCTCCGGTTACCGTCAAACCGGTGGGGTCTGGCTGGCGCGCCGGGAAGAGCGGATGAGCGAGCTCAAACGTATCGCGCATATGGGCGACGTCTGCGGTCTCAAGGTGGAGATCATTGGAGCGGATGTCGTCGGCGAGCGGATCCCAGGAATTGCGCTGGACGGGCTCGCGGGCGCGCTTTGGGTGGAGGAAGACGGGCAGGCCAATCCCGTCGATATCTGCGCGGCCTACGCCAAACGGGCACGCGCCGCCGGCATCCGGGTCCTCGAAGGAACGGCCTGCAGCGGCTTCGTGATCGAGAACGGCCGCGTCGCCGGTGTCAAGCTCGCCTCCGGTAACACGATCCGCTGCGAGGTCGCTGTGAACTGCGCCGGCGCCTGGGCTAGGCAAATCGGCGCCATGGCCGGCGTGCCGGTGCCGCTGCAGGCGGCCGAGCACATGTATGTGGTGACAGAGCCGGTGGCTGGGCTGCCCGATCCTTTCCCGATCGTGCGTGACCTGGATGAGGGCATCTACGTCAAGGGCGATTCCGGCAAGCTGGTGCTTGGCGGCTTCGAGCCCAATGCCAAGGTCCTCGACGTCACCGGCCCGGTTGGCGACAGGCCTTTTCTCGAGCTGCCGGAAGATTGGGAGCAGTTCGAGCCCTTCATGTCGGCAGGCCTGCGGCTCTTTCCGCCACTTGCCGAAACAGGCATCCGTCACTTCATGAACGGGCCGGAGAGCTTCACGCCGGACACCCAGCCGCTGATGGGCGAGTCGCCCTATCTGCGCGGCTTCTTCGTCGCCGCCGGGTTCAACTCGACGGGCATGATGTCGTCGGCCGGCGCCGGCAAGGCGATGGCCGAATGGATCGTCGACGGGGAACCCGGTCTCGACCTGTGGCCGCTCGATATCGCGCGTTTCGACCGCGGCGCCGCGTCCCGCGCCTTCGTTGAGGCGCGCATGGAGGAATCGGTCGCCGACCTCTTCCGCATGCACTGGCCTTACAAGCAGTCCAAGGCCGGCCGTGGCCTGCGCCGTTCGGCATGGCACGGCATGCTGGATGAGGCCGGAGCGGTGTTCGGCGCGCCGACCGGCTGGGAACGACCACTCTGGTATGCCCGCGATGAAGCCGAGCGCGAGCCGCGCTACACCTTCGGCAGGCAGTTCTGGTGGCAGGCCGCTGAACGCGAGGCTGTCGCCATGGCGAGCGGCGTCGGGCTGTTCGAGCTTTCCCCGTTCACGAAGCTCGATGTCACCGGGCGCGATGCGGTGAAGCTGCTGCAACAACTCGCCGCCAACAATATCGACGTCGCGGAGGGCAGGGCAGTCTATACGCAGATGCTCAACCGCAACGGCGGGATCGAGGCCGACGTCACGGTCACGCGCTGCGGCGAGACCGCCTTTCGGATCGTTTCCGGCGCGGCTACCCGGCAGAAGGATTTCGCGTGGGTCGCGAGGCACGCCAGCGATCTCGGGCTCGACGCCTCGGTGTTCGACGCCACCTCGGCCGAGGCTGTGCTCGGCGTCATGGGGCCGCGCTCTCGCGAATTGCTGCAGCAACTGACCGGCGCGGATCTGTCGGAGGCGGCCTTTCCCTTCTCGGCGTCACGGCGCATCGACATCGGCATGGTCAATGTGCGGGCGACGCGGGTCAGCTTCGTCGGCGAGCTTGGCTATGAGCTCTATGTCCCCGTCGAATGCGCCGAGAGCCTGCTGGCGGCCATCCGGGAAGCCGGCAAGGCGCATGACGCGGTCTTTTGCGGCCATTATGCGCTGGACGGTTGCCGGCTGGAAAAGGGTTACCGGCACTGGGGCCATGATATCGGGCCGAAGGAGACGCCGATCGAGGCGGGCCTGGGCTTTGCTGTCTCCTGGACGAAGGGCGGATTCATCGGCCGTGAAGCCCTCGAAGCGCGCAAGGCGCAGGGCTTTGGGCGCCGCCTGCTGCATTTCGCGGTCGACGGCGCCAATCCGCTTCTGCTGCATGACGAGCCCATTTACCGGGACAGCAAGTTCGCCGGGCTGACCACCTCAGGCGGCTTCGGCTTTCGCACCGGATTGAGCCTCTGCCTCGGTTACGTCGCCTGCGATCCAGCCGAAACGAAGCAGCAGATCGCCACTTCGAGCTACGAGATTGCGGTCGCCGGAGAGCGCTTCGGTCTCAGGCTTCTCGACAGGCCACCCTACGACCCAACCGGCGGCAGAATGCGCGGCCAACAGGAGACATTATGAGACAGCATGCCCGCGTCGTCGTGATCGGCGGCGGCGCCATGGGGGTTTCCCTTCTCTATCATCTCGCCAAGCGCGGCTGGAGCGACGCGGTGCTTGTCGAGCGCCAGGAACTGACCGCGGGCTCGACGTGGCACGCCGCAGGGCTTTGCACGCATTTCGCCCACAATGCCACGATCATGGAGATGCGCGCCCATTCCGTGCGGCTCTACCGCGAGGTGCTGACAGCCGAGACCGGCCTGCCGACCGGCTTCCACGCAAGCGGCGCGCTTCGCGTGACACGCTCGCCGGAGCGGATGGCCGAATTCCGCCATGTGCAGGGCCTTGGCCGCTTCGTCGGCTACGACTTCAACATCCTGACGCCGGCCGAGCTGAAGAAAATATATCCGCTCTGCGAAACCGACGGCATCCTGGGCGCCTTCCATGAGCCGCATGACGGCCATGTCGATCCGACTTTGGCCACCAACGCGATGGCGGCGGGGGCGCGTTCGCGCGGCGCCGAGATCCTTCGGCACAATCCTGTGCAGTCGATCGAGCGCACGGCTTCGGGCGAGTGGCTGGTCCGCACCGCGCAAGGCGATATCAGGGCGGAGCATGTGGTGAACGCGGCCGGCACCTGGTGCCGCGAGGTCGGCACCATGATGGGCATCGACCTGCCCGTCGTGCCAATGCTGCATCAATATGTCGTCACCGATACCGTGCCTGAAATAGCCGCGCGCATCGCGGCCGGCGAGAAGGAACTGCCGATCATCCGCGATCCGGAGGAGAGCTGGTATCTGCGGCAGGAGCGGGACGGCTATATCGTCGGGCCATACGAGAAGGCGGCGCATCCCTGGGCGATCGACGGCGTGCCGCCCGCATTCGGAATGGAACTCCTGCCACCCGATCTCGACCGCGTCGAGCATATCATCGCGTTGGCGATGGAACGTGTGCCGGCGCTCGCCAATGCCGGCATCAAGACCGTGGTCAACGGCCCGATCACCTTCACGCCCGACGCCAATCCGCTGGTGGGGCCTGCTTTCGGCCTCCCGAACGGCTGGCTTCTGACGGGGTCGAGCATGGGCGTGATGGAGGGTGGCGGCGCCGGCGCCTTCCTCGCCGACTGGATCGTCGACAGCGAGCCGCCACGCGATGCGCTGGCGATCGATCCACGGCGCTTCGGCAACTATGCCGATCGCGACTATCGCGTCGACAAGGCGGTGGAATGCTTCGGCCTGCAATTCGGTGTCCACTACCCTTACGAGGAACGTGAGGCTGGGCGCCCGCGCCGCACCACGCCGGCGCTCGACATCCAGCTGTCGCAAGGGGCGGTGCTCGGCGCCGCCTATGGCTGGGAGCGACCGAACTGGTTCGCGACCGGGAACTTCGATCGCGACCCGCCGCTGACATTCAAACGGCCCGGCTGGCTCGGCGCGGTGAAAGGGGAATGCCTCGCCGTCCGCGACAGCGCCGGCCTCATCGACCTTTCGGCCTTCTCGAAATTCGAGGTGAGCGGGCCGGACGCCGAAGCCTTCATGGCTGCCCTGGGCGCCAACACGCCGCCGTCGCGCCTCGGCCGCATCGGTCTCATTCACGTTCTGTCCGAGAGAGGCGGTGTCGCGTCCGAGTTCACGGTCACGCGGCTCGAGCAGCACCGCTTCTACCTGACCAGCGCGGCGCTGGCCGAACGGCATGACGAAGACCTGCTTCGCGCCCGGTCGGCCCCGTTTGCCGGTGTCGTGATCGAGAACATCACCGAGAGGCGAGGCGTCCTCGGCGTCATGGGACCGAACGCGGCCGAGATTCTGCAAGCTGTCAGCCAGGTCGATTTATCGAGCGCAGCCTTCCCATGGCTGTCTGCGCAGACGATCAGGGTCGCCGGCATCAAGGTGACCGCGCTTCGGGTGTCTTACGCCGGCGAGTCGGGATGGGAGCTGCATGTGCAGCTCGCGCAGTTCCGGCGGCTCTACGAAACGATCGCCAAGGCCGGCGCGAAGCATGGCCTGCGCCCCTTCGGTGTCTATGCCTTGAACTTCATGCGGCTGGAGAAGGGCTATCGTGGCTGGGGCGCGGACCTCACAACCGAGCGCACGCCGCTCGAGGCCGGACTGGGCGCCTTGGTCAAGGCGGACGGACGTTCCTTCGTCGGCCGCGAGGCCATGCTGGAGCGCCAGAAGGCGAGCCCCTGGCGGATGGCGCTGTTGGAGATCGACGACGACGGCGAACGGCTCCCGTTCTACAGCCACGCCGTCCTGCAAGATGGCCGGCCGGTCGGCGTCATCACCAGCGGCGGCTATGGCTTCCGCACCAGCAAGCTGCTGGCGCTTGCCTATCTCAGGCCAGGGGTGCCCGAACGCGAGTTCGGCATCTCGATCCTGGGCAAGGAACTAGCGGCGCACGAACTGCGGGAAGCTCCCTATGACCCGCGAAATCTGCGGTTGCGTGGACTGGACCATCTGCAGCCCGCCGCATCCGTCTGAACGTCTGGAGGCACACCATGGAAGATGTCGTCACACCTGGCGAAGCCGCATCCCCGGCCCGCTCCCGTGGCCGCGCCGCGCGCCTCATGCAACGCGGCGCGCAGGAACCGCGCCGTCCCTATATCAGCCGCAGGATCGGCACGTTCAACATCCTCGACGAGGAGGGGCTGAGCCTGATCGAGGCCAATGCCGACCGCCTGCTCAAGGAGGTCGGCATGGAATTCCATGACGACCCCGAAATCCTCGATCTCTTCCGCGATGCCGGAGCCGACGTGAAGGGAACCCGCGTCCGCTTCGAGCCCGGCATGTGCCGCAAGCTCGTCCAGGCGACGGCGCCGAGGCAATTCAAGCAGCATGCCCGCAACCTGGCCAACACCGTCATGATCGGCGGCGACAACACGGTGCTTTGCCCATCCTGGGGCCCGCCCTTCGTGCACGATCTCGACCGCGGCCGTCGCTATGCGACGCTGAACGACTTCCGCGACCTGGTGCGGATCCACCAGATGATCCCCTACCTGCACCATTCCGGCGGCGTGGTCTGCGAACCGGTCGATCTTCCGGCGAACAAGCGCCATCTCGATATGCTCTATACGCATGTGCGCTATTCCGACCGGCCTTTCATGGGCGCGTTCATCGGCTCCATGCGGGCGCAGGATGCGGTCGACATCGCCAAGATCGTCTTCGGCGCCGAATTCGTCGCAGAGAACGCCGTGCTCTACAACGTCAGCAACACCAACGCGCCGCTGGTGCTCGATGCCAACATGTCGGGATCGCTCAAGGTCTATGCGCGCAACAACCAGCCGGTCGCCTGCACGCCCTGGACGCTGGCAGGCGCGATGAGTCCCTGCACTGTCGCCGGCACGCTGGCGCAGGTGCTGGCGGAAGCGCTTGCGTGCCTTTCGCTCGTCCAGCTCATCAATCCGGGAGCGCCCTGCCTTATGGGGAGCTTCGCCAGCACCATCTCCATGCAAAGCGGCGCGCCGACTTTCGGCACGCCGGAAGCGGCAAAGATGGTTCTGGCGGCGGGTCAGCTGGCGCGAAGGGTCGGCGTTCCGTTCCACACGGTCGGCACGCTCTCGGCATCGAAGCTGCCGGACGCGCAGGCGGAGCAGGAAGGGACATGGGGCTTGCTGATGTCGCTTCTCGCCGGCGCCAACGTCATCAATCATGCAACGGGATGGCTGGAGGGCGGGCTCGTCACCGGCTTCGAGAAGACCATCATCGACGCCGATCTTTGCGGCAAGGTGATGAGCCTGTTCGAGGGCATCGACCTGTCGGTGAATGCACAGGCGATGGACGCCATCGAGGAAGTCGGGCCGGGGTCCCACTTCCTCGGCAGCGCCCATACCCAGTCGAACTTCCTGTCGGCCTTCTACCGCTCGACGATCAGCGACAACAATTCCTTCGAGCAGTGGAATTCCGAGGGCGGACTGGACGCCGCCCAGCGCGCCAATCGCCAGTGGAAGAAGCTTCTGAGCGACTATGCGGATCCCGGCCTCGACCCCGCGATCGATGAAGAATTGCGGGCCTTCATCGTCAGGCGCAAGGAGAGCATGCCCGACCAGGATTATTTCTGAGCGCTAAAAAGCACGTTGCGCGTCAAGGCCTTATGCGAGTCATCGTTTTTGCTAATGCAGAAGAATAAGGGATGGATTACCTGCCCGTTTCGCTAACCTGATGCCAAGATCAACAAAGACACCAGGATTGGGGAACCCTCATGAAACTTTATCTTCTTGGACTGTCGGCCATGGCGCTCGCCGGCTCGATGACATCGGCTTTTTCCGCCGACGTCACGATGCCGGATCCGAATTATGCGACCGCCACGGCGGTGATGAATGTCATCAAGGCTGCGGCGGAGCAGGAGCTCGGCCTGCAAATATCGACGGTCACCACCACCGCCGTGCCGGTGATCTGGGAAGCGATGGACCGCAACAAGGGCGAGGTCGACATATGGCCGGACACCTGGCTTCCCAACCAGCAGGGTCTCGTCGACAAATACGTCAAGGACAAGAAGTCGGTTAAGTTGGCGGAGAACAGCTACGAAGCCCAGCAGGGCTATTGCGTGACGGAGGTCACCTACGACAAATTCGGCATCAAGAATGTTTCGGACCTGGCCAATCCCGACAACGCCAAGATCTTCGACCGTGACGGCGACGGCAAGGGCAACATCTGGATCGGAGCACCAGGCTGGCAGTCGACCAACATCGAGAAGGTGCGCGCCCGGGACTACGGCTTCGCCGATTTCTTCAATCTGGAGGCGACCGACGAGGCGATCTCCAACGCCACGCTCGACAGCGCGGCCAAGCAGGACAAGCCCTGGGTTGGATATTGCTACGGCCCGCACCAGAATTTCGCCCGCTACAAGCTGAAATTCCTCGCAGAGCCGGCTTATGATCCAGCCAAGTTCGTCGTCGTGCAGGCAAACGAAGACCCGCAATGGTTCGAGAAGTCCAAGATATCATCGGCATACGCCAAGACCACCGTCCATATCGCCTATGCGTCGTCCTTGGCCGATCGCCAGCCGGACCTCGTCGCCGCGCTCGAACGCATGCAGTTCAATCCTGACGATGTGAGCAAATGGGCATACTCCATCATCGTGGACAAAAAGCCTGCCGACGAGGTGGCGAAGGATTGGATCAAGGCGAATCCCGAAGCGGTCTCGAAGTGGTTCGGCCACTGATCGACAAGGCAAACATTTCGATCGTGACGGCTTCGCGGCGAAAGCGCGAAGCCGTTGCGCGTAGGGGGCGGACGATGATGCAAGCGCATCCTCCGGCCTCCTTTTCGCCTGCTTCGTCGGAAGGTTCGGACCATGCCATCGTCATGAAGGCGGTGTGGAAGGTTTTTGGCGCGCGCGAGCGCGAGGCGATCGCGGCGATCCGCAGCGAGGGACTCGACAAGCAGCAGGTCGCCGAGCGCTTCGGCTGCGTGGTCGGTGTCGCGGGCATCGACATTTCGGTTGCCCGCGGCGAGATCTTCTGCGTGATGGGTCTTTCAGGCAGCGGAAAATCGACGCTGATCCGCCACATTAATCGCCTGCTTGAACCGTCGGCGGGCGAAATCTTCATCGATGGCGAGGATATCCTGGCCAAGACGCCGGCCGAGCTTCGCGCGTTGCGTTCGCGCAAGATCGGCATGGTGTTCCAGAGCTTCGGGCTGCTGCCTCACCGCACGGTCCGTGACAATGTCGCCCTGCCGCTGGAAATCCAGGGCGCAACCAAGCAGCGTCGCTTCGACGTCGCCGAAGCGGCGCTCGCCAAGGTCAATCTCGCCGGCTGGGGAGACCGTTACTGCCAGGAGCTTTCCGGCGGCATGCAGCAGCGCGTCGGACTGGCGCGCGCGCTCGCGGCCGATCCCGCGATCCTTTTGATGGACGAGCCGTTCAGCGCGCTCGATCCGCTGATCAGGCGGCAGCTTCAGGACGAGTTCGTGGCGCTTTCCAAGTCGATGGGCAAGACGGTGATCTTCATCACCCACGACCTCGACGAGGCGATCCGCATCGGAGACCGCATCGCCATCATGAAGGATGGCGTGATCATTCAGACCGACACGCCGGAAGAGATGGTCACGGCGCCGAAGCACGACTACGTCGCTAGGTTCATCGCCGATATTCCGCGCCTCAACGTCATCACCGCGCGGCGCGTCATGCGGCCTGTCGCCGAGGCTGGCCCGCAGGAGCGCAAATTGCGCAGGGTCGCCGAGCAGGATCTTCTGTCCACCCTCGTGGACATCGCCGCGGCCTCGCCGGAGCCGCTGGCCGTCGAGGACGCGAAAGGCAGCATCGTCGGCATAGTCGACCGACAGTCGATCCTCAACGGCCTGAGGAAGGGGGATAAGGCGTGAATTCGCATATGCCCCCGAGCCCCGATGGGATGATCCAGCCTCAGGCCGGGTCCGAGGACGCGCTTGCCCGCGAGTTCGCGGTCCAGGGTGCCGATTACTATGTCCGCGCCTTTGCAAGGATCAGAAACGCGACCGGAAGAGCCTGGTCGTTCAATCCGGCCGCAGCACTTCTGGGACCCGTCTGGGCGGCCTCGCGCAACCTGCTGCTTCTGTTCTGGATCACGCTCCTGCTCCACATGGCGGCCGTCGCGCAAATCAGCGTCGGCGCCTCCGGCAATCTGGGAGCCGCGGAGCAGAGCCGCGCCGAGCGCCTGACACAACAGGCCCAGGATCGGGCCAAGCAGGCGCAGGCCGCGAAGGATTCAGGCGCCGCCAACGCCGATGGCCTGGACAAATCGGCAAAGGCCCTTGAACGCGCCGCGACCCAGGCCGTGGCCACCGCGACGGCGGCGCGCGTGCAAGGTCCGCGCTTCCTTGCCACTGGCCTGGCCACGCTGCTGCTGAGCGCCGCGCTGAGTGGGCTGCTCGCCAATGGCATGCTTGAACGCCGTTTTACCCGATGGCGTTCGGATCGCACCATTCATCGCGGTCGCAACCATATGCTCACCTCATTTGCCACGCTTTTCTGCGTCGCGATCTTTGCGCTCACGGCCTATCGTTTTGCCGCGACCGCGCCGGCGCCCTGGCTAGCGGCGGCGCCATCGAACAGGGATTGGCAGGCGGCGTTGTCGTCCGGGCTCGATGCCGTGATGCACCAGATCGCGCAGTCGGGAGACGCGTTTTTCAGCCTCATCACGCGCGGCCTGTCGGGCTTCCTCGATGCCTTGGCCTATGCGCTCACTGCTATGCCGTGGCCGGTGACGATGGCGCTGATCCTGCTGCTTGCCTGGCAGCTCGCCGGTCCCCGCGTCGCCATCTTCACTGGCGCGGCACTTGCCTATCTTTCATTGCTCGGCTTCTGGGAAAAGAGCCTAGACACGATCGCGCTGCTCGGCACGGCGGCGATCCTGTGCCTGGCGATCGGGATTCCGCTCGGCATATGGTGCGGCCGCCGGCCGCGCGTCTATGCCGCCGTCCGCCCGGTGCTGGATTTCATGCAGACCATGCCGGCCTTCGTTTACCTGATCCCCGTCATCGCGCTGTTCGGCATCGGCAAGCCGCCGGGCATCATTGCCACGCTGATCTTCGGCACGCCGCCGGTCGTGCGCCTGACGGCGCTTGGCCTGCAGGGCGTTCCCACCAGCATCCGCGAGGCCGCGCAGGCCTATGGCGCGACCCGATGGTTTCTCCTCACCCGCGTGGACTTGCCGCTGGCCAAGCCGTCGATCATGGCCGGCATCAACCAGACCATCCTGATGTGCCTTTCCATGGTCGTCATCGCTTCGCTGATCGGAGCCAAGGGCCTCGGCGAGGACGTGCTGAACGCGCTGCAATACGCCGCCGTGGGTCAAGGGCTTCTGGCAGGCTTTGCAATTCTGCTCTGCGCTATGGTCATTGATCGGATCGTCCAGGGCAATGCGTCGCAGTCGGGCAAGTAGTTTCGACAAGACTACGGAGGATCCTGTCGGGATTCATTGAGCCGACCGGCGGAATCGGCCCCACTTCGGACATTCGCGTGTTGCCTTAAAGCATGTCTCCCGAAAGTGGGAACCCGTTTCGGGAGACATGCGTAAAATCAAAAACCTAAAGCGCATGGAGCGAATCTGAAAGATCGCGACGCGCTTTAGGCCAAGCCATGGCTATATCGATTACTGCTCCTTCTTGAACAAATCCTGGAAGATGAGCGGGCCCCAGATGCGGCCGCGCGCGTGCACCAGCGCGCCACCCTCGTTGAGCTTTCCCAGCTTGACGGGTGCGAAGCCGAGTCGTTTGGCCAAGGCCGCCACGGGAACGGTCGCGTCCTCATCGTCGCTCGACAGAAAGACGACCCGGTGGCCGCCCTCGACAGTCGGGTCGGCAGCCAGGGTGGCCGCAACCAGGTGATTGAACCCTTTGACGAACTTGGCGCCGGTGAACGCGTTCGCGGCGAAGGCGGAGGACGGGATACCGTCCAGCTCTTCAGGTACTGGAAACGCGTTCATCGCGTCGATGACCGTCTTGCCTTCCCAACTCGGCGGGGTCTTCGCAACCTTGCGATGCTCCCCGAACGGGACCGCCAGGAAGACCGTGTCGGCCTCGAGCGCTTCCCGCAGCGACTTGGCGACGACCGTGGGTCCGATCGCCCTGGCCTGCGACGCCAACGCCTCCGGCGGCCGTCTGCTCGCGACGGCTACGTCGATGTTCTTGCGGGCGAAGGCCTGGGCGAGGGCCTGGCCTACCTTGCCGAATCCTACGATTGCATAGCTCATGATGTTTCTCCGATCCTTGTTGATGTTGAATCCCTGGCCTTCAATGGCGCTGGGTTATCCGTTCGGCCGTGTGGCGACCTTTGCGGAGGCGCGATTTCAGATGGCTGAGAAGCCGCCGTCGACGGACAATTCCACCCCATTCACGAAGCTGGAATCGTCTGAAGCTAGAAACACCGCGACGGCCGCAATTTCATCGGCACGCCCCATCTTCCCCCGCGGGATCAGGGATTCGAACATCCGCTTCGCCTCCTCGGTGAGAACTTGGTCCTGCATCGGTGTGGCGATCGGCCCCGGGCTCAGCACGTTCACCCGGATATTCCTGCCCTTCAGTTCATTGAGCCAAGTGCGTGCGAATGAGCGCAACGCCGCCTTGCTCGCCGCATACACGCCGTAACCAGGGAAACCTTTCACCGAAGCAACGGACCCGGTCATGAAGATCGATCCGCCATCGTTGAACAGCGGCAACGCCTTCTGAACCGTAAACAGCGTGCCGCGCGTATTGAGGCCGAAGGCCGCATCGAAATGCTGCTCGGTAATTTCGCCCAGCGGGACGGCTTCGCCCAGACCAGCGCTCGCATACAGGACGTCGATCTTGCCCTTTTCCCGCTTGACGGTGTCGAACAGACGGTCGAGGTCGTCGAGATTGGCCGCGTCGCCGCGAACAGCGGTCACATTCTGGCCAATCAGCCTGGCGGCCTCGTCGAGCGCCTCTTGCCTCCGGCCTGTGATGAAAACATAGGCTCCTTCTTCAACGAACCGCTTGGCGCTCGCCAGCGCCATGCCGCTCGATCCGCCTGTGATGACTGCAACCTTACCGTCTAACTTTCCCATGACTTTTCCTTCCAGGCTCCATCCTTGGTGGTTCGGGGACGCCCCCGAGGGCCTCAACATGGGGCGGCCGGAGTCAGGCGTTGAGTGTGGAAGCGCGCACATCGGTGGTGCGAAATCGATCCGGCTGGACGGCTGACACCCGCCGTTCGGAATTCGGCCGCGCTTGTCGGCATAGGCTATGATGACGTATCATCCACATACGAGATTGCTGGTCGACGTGTTGGATACGAGCTTTTGGAAGGGCACCGCGCGGTGCCGGATTGCACCATGATCGACTGGCCATGATCGACTGGGATGACGTTCGCTACTTTCTTGCCGTCGCGCGCGCAGGCTCAGTGCGGGCTGCCGCCGGGCGCCTCGGGGTGAACCACTCGACCGTGCTGCGACGCATCGCTCAGCTCGAGGAACGCCTGGCAGCGCACATGTTCGAAAAGCTGCCTTCGGGCTACCGCCTGACGGCTGCCGGCGAGGAGGTCCTCGAGCTCGCGAACCAGATGGAAGCGTCGTCGCACCAGTTGGAGACGCGCGTCTTCGGTCGCGACCAGAGCGTGCGCGGGCTTCTGCGGGTGACGCTGGCGCCGACGCTTGCGACACACCTGCTCATGCCGGACTTCGCCGATTTCGCGCGTCTGCATCCGGATATCGAGATGGAAATCGTGTCGTCCGGCGAGCTGGCAAATCTGACCAACCGGGACGCCGACGTCGCGATCCGCGTCGTCTACGACCGCAAAACCCTGCCGCTCAATCTTCACGGCCTCAAGGGGCCGGAGCTGTTCGGAGGCGTCTACATTTCTCGCGATCGACTAGCCGCGTGGCGTGCGGGTGCGCCGGATCCCATCCGGTGGATCGTCATAAGCATGCATGGCATCCCGGACTGGGTCCGCGAGGGTGAGGTTCCCGCAACGGAGGTTCTGTTCAAGACCACGGACGGCGAGGCACAGATCGTTGCCGTACGGCAAGGGCTCGGCATGACGACACTGCCGTGCTTCGTCGGAGATGCCGACCCCCTGCTGGTCAGGGTGCCGGGTACCGACCTGCACCTGTATGGAACGCTCTGGCTTCTCACCCAGGGGGAGGCGCGCAAGACGAAGCGCGTGCGGCTCTTCACCGAGTTCATATCCCACAGGCTCGCCGCCTACGCGCCCCTTCTCGCCGGACTCTCCTTGGCAGCGGACTGACGCGCGACAGGCGGCCGATAGCGCAGTCTCTACCGCCGATGTCGATCGCTACCTGCAGCTCAGGGGCGGCCTCTATGTGATCGGAAGCACTTCTGACCGCTTCACCTGCTTTAACGCAAAGCTCGTCTCAATCGACGCGACGCCGTCCAACCGCGTCAGCTTGTCGGCCAGGAACTGCTCGTACGCTTCGAGATCCTTCACGACGATGCGCAGCAGATAGTCGCGCTGCCCGGTCATCAAATAGCAGTCCACCACTTCCGGCCAGCGCGCGACAGCTTTGGAGAACCGCTCAAGCGCGTCTTCGCGCTGTCGCTCCATCTTGATCGAGGCGAATGCGCTGATCGGCAATCCGACCTTTTTCTGGTCGATTATGGCCGCGTAGCCCTTGATTATGCCCGCCTGTTCCAGAAGACGCACGCGGCGCGCGCAGGGCGACGCCGAAAGGCCTATCGTTTCGGCCAGTTCGTTGACCGTGATCTTGCCGTCGGATTGCAGCGCGGCAATTATTTTCCTGTCGATCTCGTCAATCTCCAGATTTGGCACGTTTCACCTCATGAGCGCCAGATTGCTTCCTTTTTGTGCCAAAAAATCTCCGCAAACAACGTCAAATTGATCACATTCGCTTCCGCGCCGGGATTACGCTTCCGACCAACGAAACGGGGTTCGCGGACAGATGCAAGACGAGCGGCTGGCAAAGCTCAGTGAATTGGAGCGCAAGGTGCTCTGGCTGGCGACCTGGATGATCCACAACGCCAACCACCTGCGCGACAATGGCGACGGCCTCAAGGTCGGCGGGCATCAGGCTTCGTCCGCCTCGCTCGCAAGCATCATGACCGCGCTCTACTTCTGCGTCCTGCGTCCGGAAGACCGCGTCGCGGTGAAGCCGCACGCGAGCCCGATTTTCCACGCGATCCAGTATCTTCTCGGCAACCAGAAGCTCGAGAAGCTGAAGAATTTCCGTGGCTACAAAGGCGCGCAGTCCTATCCATCGCGCACGAAGGATGTCGACGACGTCGACTTCTCCACCGGCTCCGTCGGCCTCGGCGTGGCGCAGACGCTGTTCGCGTCCCTTGCGCAGGACTACATCCGCACCAAGGGCTGGGGCAGCGCGTTGCCAGAAGGCAAGATGGTGGCCCTCATCGGCGATGCGGAGATGGATGAGGGCAACATCTTCGAAGCCTTGCTGGAAGGCTGGAAGCATGGGGTCCGCAACACCTGGTGGGTGGTCGACTACAACCGCCAGTCCCTGGATGCCGTTGTGCGTGAGGGCTTATGGGCCCGTTTCGAGGCGATCTTCCGCAATTTCGGATGGGACGTCGTCATCATCAAGCATGGCAAGCTGCAGCAGGCGGCCTTCGCCGAGGCGGGCGGCGAGAAGCTGCGGCAATGGATCGACCTGTGCCCGAACCAGCTGTATTCGGCTCTGACGTTCCAAGGCGGCGCGGCCTGGCGCAAACGCCTGCTAGACGATCTTGGCGACCAAGGCGATGTCTCGCGCCTGATCGAGGCGCGCAGCGATGACGATCTCGCGCGGCTGATGGGAAACCTTGGAGGGCATGACCTGCCATCACTCTTGGAGGCCTTCGAGGCGGCGCGCGGTCATGATCGCCCCGTCTGCTTCATCGCTTATACCATCAAGGGATTTGGCCTGCCGCTTGCCGGCCACAAGGACAATCACGCCGGCCTGATGACGCCGACCCAGGTCGCTTCCCTGCAGGCGGACATGAATGTCCGGCCCGGCCACGAATGGGACCTGTTCGAGGGGCTGGACGCGAAGCCGGCCACGCTCAGGGCTTTTCTCGCGGATGTGTCGTTCAACGCGAAGGGCACCCGCCGCTATCATGCGCCCTATATCCCAGTCCCGGATCGGCTCGCCTTCGGCGCGCAGGCCTCGATGTCGACCCAGCAGGGCTTCGGCGTTTTGATGCACGAGATCGGCAAATCGGATACGCCGCTTGCCGACCGCATCGTCACGACATCGCCGGATGTCACGGTCTCCACCAATCTCGGGGCCTGGGTGAACCGGCGCGGCCTGTTCGCCAAGAAGGAGCTGGCGGATGTCTTCAAGGCGGAGCGTATCCCGTCCACCTACAATTGGGCCTTCTCGCCGAAGGGTCAGCATATGGAGCTCGGCATCGCCGAGATGAACCTCTTCATCCTGCTTTCGGCGCTAGGCCTGTCCCATTCGGTTTTCGGTGAACGCCTGATCCCGGTCGGCACGCTGTACGATCCCTTCATCCAGCGCGGCCTCGATGCCCTGAACTACGCCTGCTACCAGGACGCCCGCTTCGTGCTTGCCGCGACGCCCTCGGGTGTCACACTTGCAGGCGAGGGCGGCGCTCACCAGTCGATCTCAACGCCGTTGATCGGCATGGCGCAGGACGGGCTCGCCAGCTTCGAGCCGGCCTTTGTCGACGAGCTCGCCGTCATCATGCGCTGGGCCTTCGATTACGTGCAGCGCGACGGCGAAGCGGAGCCGGACCCGCTGTCGTGGTTGCGCGACCGGGTCGGCGGCTCCGTCTATCTGAGGCTTTCGACGCGCACCATCGACCAGCCGAAGCGCGAGGTCACGCCCGATCTGGCGGACAACATCATCAACGGCGCCTACTGGATGCGTCGGCCGGGACCCAATGCCCAGCTCGTCGTTGCTTGCACCGGCGCGATAACGCCCGAGGCGATCGAGGCCGTCGGCATGATGGGCGAGGACCGGCGCGACATCGGCCTTCTGGTCGTGACCTCCGCGGACAGGCTCAATGCGGGGTGGAATGCCGCCTTGCGTGCGCGTGAAAACGGCCTCTCCCATGCCCGCAGCCACATCGAGCGGCTTCTCGATGATCTGCCGCCGTACTGCGCGCTGATCACCGTGCTTGACGGACATCCCGCCACGCTCGCCTGGCTCGGCGCGGTCGCGGGGCACCGCACGCGCGCGCTCGGGGTGGAGCATTTTGGCCAAACGGGATCGCTGGCCGAGCTCTACCGCCATTTCGGCATCGACGCGCGCGGCATCATCGCTGCCGCACAGTCGCTGACGTCCGGCCGGCCGATGCGGCATCTGCGCCTGGCATAGGCTGGGTGGTGGCTATACTCTCGACGGCTCGGGATGACCGCCTTGCGCCTCAGTCCTCCAGACTGGAAGCGCTGATTACAAGCCGAGATGCTTGTAGACCGTCGTTCGCGAAAGGCCGAGGCGGCGCGCCGTTTCCGAAATATTTCCGGACGCATCGCGATAGGCCCGGCGAATTTCGCGGCACCTGCTCTCGTCGAGCGGATGTCCGCGGCAGGCTGCGCAACTTTCGGTTTCTTCCGGGGATGAGCAATCATCGAAGGACCCTTCGTCGACAAAATCCATGCCGCGGACAAGCGCGCGCTGCAGCGCTGCCTGCAGCTCGCGGATGTTGCCGGGCCATTTGCGCAGCGAAAGCGCGGTGATCGCGGCGTCGGTGATGGCCGCGTCCGGGGCGAGCTTGCGCATCAGGTGCCGCACGATCAGCGCGAAATCCGAACGCGCTTCCAGGGGCGGCAGATGCAGCGTGAAGGCGTTGAGCCGATAGAGCAGATCGGCGCGGAAGCTTCGTTCGGCGACCATTTCGGAAAGATCCCGGTTCGTGGCGGAGACGATCTGCACATCCACCCTGTGTGTGTGCTGTCCGCCGACCGCGCGGACTTCCATGGAATCGAGGAAGCGCAGCAACGCCGTCTGCGCCGGCAAGGGAATGTCGGCGACTTCGTCAAGGAACAGCGTGCCCCTGTCGGCGAGGCGCGCGAGGCCGGGCGATCCTTCGCTCCGGGCGTTGGTATAGGCGCCGCGCTCATGCCCGAAGATCTCGGCGATGAAGAGCTGCTCCGGCACCGCGCCGCAGTTCACGGCGACGAATTCGCCTTTCCTGCCGCTGACGGTGTGGACATGGCGCGCCATCAACTCCTTGCCCGTTCCCGTCTCGCCCGTGATGTGGATCGGCATGCGCAGCGCCGCGGCCCGGCCGATCTCCGCCACGGCCCGTTTCAGGCTGCGATCCTCGCACACGAAATCAGGCGCGCGGTCGCCGCCATTGTGGGCGGGCATGACGCCGGACCGTCGCGGCGGTGATACACGCCCGCCCGGAGCTATCTGGCGACAGACCATGAAGACACCGCTGCCTGCCCGGTCGCGGACAGCGGTGACACCGCCGTTGAGCAGGCCGCTGATCGTGGTCCCGAAACTTGCCTCGAACAGCTGGTCGAAATGGCTGCCCGCGGCCGCCGGGAGACCCGCGAGCAGGGAGGTGCCGGGTCGGTTGAGCGAGATCACCTCGCCGTCGCGTGAGACGGCGACCAGGCCGGCCGAAAGCGTATCCAGATATTCGGCGCGCGGGTGAAAGGCGAGGATGAAGCACTCCGTGCGTTCCTGGAAGATCAGGCCGTTTTCGATCTGGGCGGCAGCCATGCGCACCAGCGCGTGGGTATGCTGCTGGCGGGCCTCGTTGGAGCAGGACGCGTCGAGGAGGCCGAGGATTCGGCCGTTCGAATCGAGGATCGGCGCGGCCATGCAGCTCAAATGGCCGTGGCAGGCGAAATAGTGCTCGCGCCCGTAGACGGCGACGGCCTCCTTTCCGGCGGCCGCCAGTCCAAGCGCGTTCGTTCCGTAGCGAGCTTCGCTCCATATGCTGCCGGGGATGACGGATCGGCCCGCTGTGCTGTCGGCGAAGTGCTGGTCGCTGATCGTGTCCAGAACCACGCCTTCGGCATCGCCGAGCGCGATGATGAAATTCGATCCCGCGATCTGGGAATGCAGCAGCTTCATCTCCGCCAGCGCCAGGCGACGCAGCGCCGCGACCTGCTCGCGCTTGCGGATCACCTCGGCAAAGGCGATCACCTCGCCGTTCGGGACCGAGCGGGGATCGAGACCGAGATCGCGGCAGCGCTGCCAGCTCTCGGCGATGGCGGCCGGCAGTGTCCCGCCCGGCAGCCGGTCTCCGCGTTCCAGGGCCTGACGCGCGCGGTCAATTCCCGACGGGTGCAACATGGTTCCTCCGCTGCGCCGCGCGCCCGCAGGAGGCTCCGCGACATCGACTTGAGCTTGGCTGGAAACTGAACAGCTTGCGCCCGGAACTGTTCAGCCGATGAACGGCCTCGTGCCGGGGTCGGAATCTCAAATCGTTGATTTCATTTATATATATGATCTGGCATGCGGGTTGCTGATCTCCTTGTCGAAGGCCGGCGCAATGCTCGGGCCCGCGGAGGAGACAACAATGAAAGCCCAGGTTCTCACCAGATACGACGACAGCCTGACCGGGAGCGAATGGGTCTCCCAGCAGGAGGTCCCGGACCCGAACATCACCAAATCCACGGATGTGATCGTGCGCATCGGCGGCGCCGGCGTGTGCCGGACGGACCTGCACATCATCGAGGGTGTATGGCGCCCGCACATGGATCCGACCGGGGACGCCCTGCTGCCGTTGATCATGGGGCACGAGAACGCCGGCTGGGTCGAGGCGGTCGGCAAGGAAGTGGAAGGCATCAAGGTCGGCGACCCGGTCATCGTCCATCCGAAGATCTCCGGCGGCACATGCCTGGCGTGCCGCCGCGGCTTCGACATGCATGGTCCCGGGAAGTTTCCGGGGCTCGACTGCAATGGCGGCTACGCCGAATATCTGTGCACCTCCGAGCGCAACATCGTGGCGCTGCCGAAGACGCTGGCGCCGAAGGATGTCGCGCCCTATGCGGATGCGGGCCTGACGGCCTACCGTGCCGCCAAGAAGGCGAGCCGGCACTTGTTGCCCGGCGAAAGCTGCGTGGTGATCGGAGCCGGCGGCCTGGGGCATATCGGCATCCAGTGCCTCAAGGCGATGTGCGCGGCGGACGTGATCGTCGTCGACAAATCGGACGACTCGCTGACGCTCGCCGGACGCATCGGCGCCGACAAGCTGGTCAAGGCGGACGGCAACGAGGTCGAGGCCGTGCTGGCGCTGACGGATGGCCAGGGCGCCGAGGCCGTCATCGACTTCGTCGGCGAGAAGGGCACCACCGCCAAGGGCCTGGCGATGACGCGGCCGATGGGCAGCTACTACGTTGTCGGCTATGGCGAGGACATCAAGATTCCGACCGTCGACATGGTCATCACCGAGAAGAACATCATCGGCAATCTGGTCGGCACCTGGGCTGAGCTCGTCGAGCTGATGGCGCTGGCCGATCGCGGCCTGGTCGACCTGACGACGGTCGAATACAGGCTCACCGACGCCAACAGGGCGTTGCATGATCTCCATCACGGCAAGATCCACGGCCGCGCGGTGCTCATTCCCTGACAAGGGGAATGCCATCTCGAGCCTGGCCGTGCGATCGCCGCGCGGCCAGGCGCGGAATGCCGAACCATGTCGCGGGGCAGCGTGCGGTTGCCTCGTGCCGCTTCCGCGCATCAGGAGGCCGAAGTGTCGTCCGTTGGCATCAATGAAAACTGGAGCTGCGCAAAGAGGGCCAGGGCAAGCTGCGCCCGGACCGGCGTCGCTCCCCGAAGGACACCGGGAGGAGACATGTGCAAGCTCCTGGCCAGGCAGGATCCGCGTCGCTTCACGCAGACCAGCCGGTCCCTGCGCATCTCGGGACAATCGACCAGCATCAGGCTGGAGACGGCGTTCTGGGAAATACTGGATGCCATCGCCGCCGGTGAAGGCATGTCGGTATCGCGCCTCGTCGCCTCGCTCTACGAGGAAGCCGTGGACCTGCATGGCGAGGTCGCGAACTTCGCGTCGCTCCTGCGTACGGTCTGCCTCATCTACCAGGGCGAGCGCGCCGAGATGGCAGTCCGCCGGCATCCGCCGGCGTGACGCCTTTCCGGGTGTGCCAGCCGCGGCGGCGCCGCGGCATGGCGCAGTCACGATGGCTTCCCCGCGCGCGCTTCGCCGCCGATGCGGTTCTCCGCGATCCAGCGGGCCGCGAGCACCAGCGCGCCCATCGAAAAGTCCTTGCCGTGCCTGGCCACCATCTCTTCCGACAGCCTGGCAAGCTGCTGGAAGAATTCGTCCTTGCTCACTTCCTCCGGGGTCAACTGTGTCTGTTGTGTCTGCATCGTTTCCTCCTGATCGTTGCCGCCCGTCACTTGAACATCTGGGCGGGGAAAGTGATGAGGCTGGCGCCTCCGTCCGCCGTGCCCGCCGCCAGATGGCGGCCATCGGCGGACCAGGCAAGCGCGGTAACCGCGCCGCCGGACGGCTTGACCAGAAGCTCGTCGCGCTCGCCGATCCGGGCGACGATGATCTGACCATTGGCGAAGCCGGCGGCCGCGAGCGGCCGGGTCGGATGACCAGCCACTGCCTCGACCACCACCAGGCCGGGACGTCCGGTGACGAGCGCGCCCCCGGTCTCGCCCTCGAGCGGCGGAAGCTTCATCGACCAGGCCGCGATGCGGAAGGCGCCGGAGGCAATCAGCGCGTCGGCGCGCTCGCTCCACGACACGGTGCGCACCATGGCGGGGAAATCGCCGACGGTGCCTGCCTTCCCGTCGGTCAGGCGCGCGACGCCGAATCCGCCGGATGCCAACGGGCAGGCGATCCATTCGCTGTCGGCGCTCCACCGCACCGCTGCCGGGGGCTGGGGGAAGCTGACCGTTCGGATCAGGGCAGGTTCGCCCACGAGCGTCCAGATCGAAATCTCATTGCCGCGGCACACGGCAAGCTGCCGCCCGGAGGGAGAAAAACCGAGCGCCGCGACTTCGCCGCCGCCGTGCCGCGTCAGCGAGCGGACGATGCCGTCCGAAGCGCTCGCAAGGAGGACGTCCGCGCCGTCGCTGGCGGCCGTCAGGCCTTGCCCGCGGGCGTGATCGAGCGCCATGATCGCGCCGTTCAGCCTTATGGCCGTATTGTCGACCTCTCCGGTCGCGGTCACGCGCACGACCCTGCCGTCCGACGCCCCGGCGAGGAAATCCGATTGTCCGGACGCTGCAATCAAGGGCGCGCCGTCGCGAAGGCGCTCCGTGATGATGAGCGGCGCCGCGGGCTTCTCACGCGGCCGGATGGTCGTCTGGCCGAGATCGCCGCTTACCCTGACGCGCGACTCCGGCGGCTCCGGGTCGGCGAGCGAGGCAAGGGCAATCGTTCCGTTCGCGCAGGCGAAGGCTGCCACGGAACTGTCGGTGCTGAAGCGCAGAGCCTCGACGGCCGAGGGCAGCGTCCAGCTTCTGGCGAGCAGATCGAACAATGTCAGATTGCGTATGTTCTGCTGGTTCACGCTTCAATCTCCCTTCATTCCTATCAGGCCGCAGCCAGCAGGCGGTCGACCTCGTCGACCTGCAGTTCGGCGGCGGCGATCCGCTCCTCGCAGTCCGACAGCGCGGTGCGGATTCCGTCGGCGCTCGTTTCCGCGCCATGCAAGTCCCGCACCAGTTGCTCGGAGGTGCCACTCCGGCCGATCTCGAGCTCCATGCGCAGGATGTCCATTTCGATCGCGCCCAGGAACTGGGTCCATTTCAGGGCTTCCGCGTTCAACCTCGACAGGGCCGCCACGAGCGACAGGCGTCTCTCCAGCAATTCCACGCGCGCATGTTCCGTCATCGCAGTCCTCCTTGCTGAGGCCGGGGTTTTGGGAGAGACCTGAGATGTTCGAGACCACCGGCAAGACCTTCTTCCAGGCGCTGCAAGCCGCCGCCGAAAAAAGGCTCGGCCAACAGCACCCATGCAGCCTGACGATCGCCGAGGCTGCGCGGAATCCGGACGCGACGGCGGTTCGCGTGGCGCAAGCTGCTCTGAACGGCCTGCCGAAAGAGGTGCTGGTCGCGCTCATGGCCGATGCGCACAAGGCGTTGCGGGAAGACCCATCGGCGATCCTGGGAACGTGGGGCGGCTCTGCTTCGCGGCATTGACGGCACCCTCAACGATCGTCCGGCGGCGTCTCCGCCGGTGCCGCCCAGCCCGACAGGAGCTGCGGCAGGCCGGGAACCTGGCTGCGGAACTGCCGCTCGGCCATCGCGATGTGGCCCTTGAGCTGATCCCATATGTCGACGCGCAGCAGCGAGGTGCTATCGCCGATCAGGCGCTCGATTTCCTCGATCCGGAACTGGCGGGTGAGCGCGACGCCGGAGAAGACGAAATCGCGCATCAGCAGCGCGTGCCGTTCGATGAAGGCATGGATCATGGGATGCGTTTCCTGCGTCATGCCGGCCGCCGCCATCTCCGCTTCCACGAAGCTCTGGAAATGCCGCTGCAGAAGATTCTGGCTCTCGCCGAGGAAGCGCATGGTGAACACCAGGTCGCGCGGCATCAGGCGGACCAGATCGGATGTGACGTCTTGTTCTTGGCGCCCCGGCAGAGGGCGGTCGTCCTTCCCAGGCATTGTCGTCCCGTTGGCTGCGCTTCGCTTGCATGCGTATTAAAGGATAGGGTCGCATTTGGGAGTTGTCGACAAATGATTATGCTGAATTTAAAAGTAATGTTTTGCGATTTGGAATATCTGTAAAATATTACAGATGTAAATTTCGAATGTAACGATTCTTTACAGTTGTATGGCCGCAAGCTGTCCGTGGCGGCATCTGAGGCCGGTATGCAAGTTGATTTGCCGGCGACCGGTCAGTGATTTGGGCATTGGCTCAAACTGGCACGCCCCTTGCTTCATAGGTTTGCATAAGAAGCCCATCGCGTCCGAAACGCGGTGCCACAAGAACGAAGGAGCGGAGGAGGAGACCGGAAACCGCGCATGCGGCCGCAACGGCGCCTGGCGCCAGGGCATTCCGGAGGTCTCGTCGCACACCTTTGCCGTGATCCACTTGAACGGTTGGCCGGGCGCCCGCCTGCGCCTCGCCCTGCCGTTCGATCTGCAACTGGCGGCGGTGTGTGCCGCGACTGCCCGGGCCATGAGGTCCGGGACCCAAATCTGGTGGAGGCTTATGGCTATGACGTCTTTGACGCTCAACAAGATAACCTCGCAACGCGGCATCTCCGTGGGCGAGGCGACCAAGAAGATTTCCGACCTCGGTTGGAACCCGACCTACGTCCAGGAAGCGATGACCTTCCCGACGGACTACAAGATCACCAAGGCGCCGCGCGACCCGATGAAGCAGGTGCTGCGCTCCTATTTCCCGATGCAGGAAGAGAAAGACAATCGCGTCTACGGCGCTCTCGACGCGGCGCTGCGCGGCGACATGTTCCGCAATGTCGAGCCGCGCTGGGTGGAGTGGATGAAGCTGTTCCTGGCGATCATCCCGTTCCCGGAAATCTCGGCGGCGCGCTCAATGGCTATGGTCGCACGGCTCGCCCCCGGCGAGGACCTGCGCACCGGCTTCACCATGCAGATGGTCGACGAGTTCCGTCACTCGACCATCCAGATGAACCTCAAGAAATGGTACATGGAGAACTACATCGACCCGGCCGGGTTCGACATCACCGAGGAAGCGTTCGGCAAGTGCTACGCCACGACGATCGGCCGCCAGTTCGGTGAGGGCTTCATCACCGGCGACACGATGACGGCCGCCTGCATGTACCTGACGGTCGTCGCCGAGACCGCCTTCACCAACACGCTCTTCGTCGCCATGCCGTCGGAGGCCGCCCGCAACGGCGACTACGCGCTGCCGACCGTGTTCCTGTCGGTGCAGTCGGACGAAAGCCGCCATATCGGCAACGGCCACTCGCTGCTGATGGCCGCGCTGAAGGAGCCGGAAAACCATCTGCTGCTCGAGCGCGACCTGCGCTACGCCTTCTGGCAGAACCACGCGATCGTCGATGCCGCCATCGGCACCTTCATCGAGTACGGCACCACCAACCGCGACAAGAACAAGGAGTCCTACGCGGAGATGTGGCACCGGTGGATCTTCGAGGACTACTACCGCACCTACATGCTGCCGCTCGAGAAATACGGCATCAAGATCCATCACGACGACGTCCAGACCGCCTGGAAGCGCCTCACCGAGAAGTTCTACGTGCACAAGGTGGCGCAGTTCTTCGCTGTCGGCTGGCCGGTGAATTTCTGGCGCATCGAGGCGCAGCGCGACGCCGACTTCGAATGGTTCGAGCAGAAGTATCCGGGCTGGTACGCCCAGTTCGGCGAGTTCTGGAAGTGGTACGACAAGCTCAGCCACAAGGGCGAGAAGGTGCTGCTGTTCAACGAGGCCGTCGGCTACGTCTACCCGCATCGCTGCTGGTCGTGCCTGGTGCCCTGCCTCATCCGTGAGGACATCGTTACCGACGAGATCGACGGCAAGCTCTACACCTTCGCGCATGAGCTCGATCGCTGGACCGTGGTCGAGGCGTTCGCCGACGAATACCAGGGCCGTCCGACGCCCGCGATGGGCCGCTTCAGCGGCAAGCGCGAGTGGGAGACGCTCTATCACGGCTGGGATCTGGCCGACGCCATCAAGGACCTGAACTTCGTCCGGTCCGACGGCAAGACGCTGGTGCCGCAGCCGCACCTGCGCTTCGACGACAAGGAGATGTGGACGCTCGACGATGTGCGCGGCCACACGCTTCAGTCGCCGCTGACGCTGCTGCGCGAGATGAGCCCCGCGGACCGCGAGAAGCATCTCGCCGAATACCGCGCCGGCTTCACCATCAACGCCTGCAACTAGACCGCAATTGCAGGGATGGAGGCTCCTCCGGGGGCCTCCATCCCAAGCGGACACAGCCGCTCCCGTCCCACCGGACGGGCAACGGCGGAGCTTTGGGAGGAGAAACGATGAGCGGCGCTCACACAGTGCGTCTTGAGCCGGTCGGGGTCGAGTTCGAGGTCGAGAACGGCGAGACGGTGCTGAACGCGGCATTCCGCCAGGGAATCGCATTGCCGCACGGCTGCAAGGAAGGCCAGTGCTCGGCCTGCAAATGCGTGCTGCGCGACGGCGAGGTCGACATGCTGAAATATTCGACCTTCGCGCTCAACGACACCGAAAAGGAAACCGGCCACATCCTTCTGTGCCGGTCGATCGCCTATTCCGACATGGAAGTCGAGCTCCTCAACTATGACGAGGAAGTGCTTTCGAAATCGATCGCGGTGAAGACCTTCACGGGCCGCATCGCCAATGTCGAGAAGCTGACGCACGACATCCGCGGCATCCAAATCGAGCTCAACTCCCCGATCAAGTTCTGGGCCGGACAATATGTCGACATCACGGTCACCACGCAAAAAGGGGAGACGATTACGCGCTCGTTCTCCATGGCAAATACGCCGGACGAAGCCCAAAGGCTCTCCTTCATCATCAAGAAATACCCCGAAGGAAAATTCTCAGGAGAACTCGATTCCGGAGGAATCCGGGCCGGAGCCGAGGTCACCGTCGTCGGGCCCTACGGAACCTGCTTCCGACGCGAGGATCGCCAAGGCCCCATCGTCCTCGTAGGCGCGGGGTCGGGCATGTCGCCGGTCTGGTCGATCCTCAACGATCATCTCGCCAGCGGCGAGAAGCGGCCGGTCTATTTCTTCTACGGCGCGCGCACCCCGGACGACCTGTTCTACCTCGACCGCATCGCGCAGCTCGCGGAACGGCATCCCGAGCTCAACTTCATTCCGGTGCTGTCGCACGTCAACGGCGACGCCTCGTGGCAGGGCGAGCGCGGCTTCGTGCATGAGCGCGTCGACGCCAAGCTCAAGGAGCTCGCCATCGACGGACAGGGCGACGTCTATGCCTGCGGTCCGCCGCCCATGATCGATGCGCTGCAGCCCGTCCTGTTCATGAACGGCTTCGAGGTGGAGCGCATCTTCTTCGATCGCTTCACCACCACGTCTTCCGGCGCCGGCACGCCGGGACATTGAGACCGCCGCGGCGGCTTCACCAGCAACTGAAACCAAGGGAGAGAGAAATGCCAGCCATATCGAGTTCAGTAGGGTCGGGAGCCGCGGGCGCCGCGATCTTCGCCGACTCCGATAGCCGCAAGTACCGCTACTTCGACCCGAGAGGTCAAAGGGCGACGCATTACGAGGACGTCACGGTCGACGTCCAGCCCGATCCGGAGCGCTACCTGATCCAGGACTGGATCATTTCCTTCGCCAACGGCAAGGGCGCCTACGTCAAGGACAACACCGCCGTCCACAGCTCGAACTGGCATGCCTTCCGCGCTCCTGACCAGGAGTGGGAACGCACCCACTACCAGCGCCAGTCGAGGATCGAGACGATGGTGCAGAGCGTCATCGCCAACGGCCGCAAGTCGGGCGCGCCGAAGGCCGTCGACAAGGTGTGGGCGAAGATCCTCCAGACACATCTCGGCGCCTGGAAACATGCCGAGTTCGGCCTTGGCACCTCGCTGATGCAGGCGCAGCGCTACGGCTACACCCAGATGATCAACAACGCCACGCTGACCAATTCCTCCTACAAGCTCCGGCTGGCGCAGGACATCACCCTCTACCTCGCCGAGATCGGCATGGACATTCCCGGCTGGAACGACGAGCTCGGCAAGAAGGCCTGGCTCGAGGACGGCGTCTGGCAGGGCACCCGTGAGGCGATCGAGACGATCATGGGCACCGCCGACTATCTGGAGCAGTACTTCGCCATCAACATCGTCTTCGAGCCGCTGGTGGGCGAGCTGTTCCGGTCGGGCTTCCTGATGCAGGTCGCCGCCGCCAACCACGACTTCATCACGCCGGCGGTGATCTCGGCGGCCGAGGCCGATTACGAGCGCAACCTCGCGAACACGATCGACCTCATCTACCTGCTCGCGCATGACGCGAAGCACGCGGCCGCGAACCAGAAGCTCTTCAAGGGCTGGCTGAAGAAACACCGGGCCCTCGCCGACAAGGCCGCGCAGGGCCTGCAGCCGATCTGGTCGGCGCCGCACTCCAAGCCGATCTCCTTCGATGACGTGCGGGCCCAGTCCCAGGAGCGCATCGCCAGGATCCTCGGCGAACTCGGCCTCAACGGCTAACCGCAAACAGGAGACACCAACATGTCAACAGCAGCCCGCGATGCCTCGCACGACAACATCTTCAAGTCGATGAAGGACATCACCTTCGAGCAGACGATCTCGGACCAGTGCGGCGTCACCATGAACGACTCCGTCGAGGCGCGCGCCATCGCCGAGTTCATGAGCAAGAAGCCCGGCGTCACCATCACCTACCAGCCGGCGCTCATCCGCATCGACGGCCACGGCAAGCTGATCTTCAAGATGGATGAGATCAGCGAATATCTCGGCCGCGAGATGACCGCCGAGATCTTCGAGGTGAACACGTCGACCCATTACGGCCGCATGGTCCGCGTCGACGACAACACGGTGATCCTCTTCGGCAACATGGACGAGGTCTTCGAGTTCATCTGAGCGCGTCACGAGACGGGCGCGCCGCGCTTTTGCGGCGCGCCGACCAACCAATCCGACTTGCGGAGCACAAACATGTTCATCACACCGGAAGGCAAGGAAATCTTCGTGGTCGACGGCCATACCCATTTCTGGGACGGCAGCCCCGAGAACCAGCGCAACATCCACGGCAAGCAGTTCATCGACTGCTTCTACGGCTATCACACGTTCCTCAGCCCAAAAGAGGAATATTGGCCAAAGGAGAAGTTCGAGAAATACAGTGCCGACGATCTTTACAGCGACCTTTTCATCAACGGTCCGGATGACGTGGCGATCATCCAGTCGACCTATCTGAAGGATTTCTACAAGAACGGCTTCAACACGATCGAGCGCAACGCGGAAGTCGCGAAACGCTATCCTGAGCGCTTCATCGTCAATGGTTCCTTCGATCCCCGCGATGGCGAGAAGGCGATCGAATACATCCACTACATGAAGGAGACTTACGACATTCAGGGCGTGAAGATGTACACGGCCGAATGGAACGGAGCCTCCAAGGGCTGGCGGCTGAACGATCCGGACGCCTACCGGTGTTTCGAGCTCTGCGAGAAGCTCGGCATCAAGAACATCCATGTCCATAAGGGGCCGACGATCATTCCTCTGGCCAAGGATTCCTTCGACGTCCATGACGTCGACCATGCCGCCACGGACTTCCAGGGCCTCAACTGGATCATCGAGCATTGCGGCCTGCCAAGGCTCGACGACTTCTGCTGGGTCGCCGTGCAGGAAACCAACGTCTATGGCGGACTGGCGGTCGCTTTGCCGTTCATTCACAACCGGCCGCGCTATTTCGGTGAGGTGATCGCCGAACTGCTCTACTGGCTTGGCCCGGACAAGCTCCTGTTCGGATCGGACTACGGAATCTGGACGCCGCGCTGGCTGGTCGAGAAGCTCTGGGCTTATCAGATCCCCGAGGACATCGCGGCCGAGCGGGGCGTTCAACTGACCGACGAGATCAAGGAGAAGATCCTCGGCCTCAACGCGGCACGGCTCTACAACATCGACGTGGCGGCCAAGAAGGCGGCGCTCGCGAAATCGCCGCTGCGGATCGCGGCGGAGTGACGGCGATGACCGTGCAGCCCGACCTGCGGGGCAACCGCCAGGGGGAACTCTGGCGGAGCCTGGAAGGCGTCAACGATCCCGAGCTCGACGAGCCCGTGACCGAGATGGGTTTTGTCGAACGGGCCGAGGTTCTGACCGACGGGTCCGTGGCGGTCGATTTCCGCCTGCCGACCTATTGGTGCTCGCCGAACTTCGCCTTCCTGATGCTGGACGGGATGCGCCAGGCGCTCGATACGTTGTCGTGGTCGCCTGCCCACCGGATCCGGCTGCACGACCACATGTTCGCCGAGGAGGTCAATCGCGGCGTCGAGGCCGGCAAGACATTCGGCCAGATCTTCGGCGAGCTGGCCGGCGACGAAGACATCGCCGGCCTGCACGAGACCTTTGCCCGAAAGGCCTATTCGAGACGCCAGGAGGCCGTGCTTCTTGGACTGCGCAAGCATGGCCTGACCGATCGCGAGATCCTCGGCATGGACCTGCTCGCCTACGACACCGCAAGGCTCGCGGGCGAGGAGGCCGTCAAGCAGAAGCCGCGGTACCGCGAAGCCTTGCTGCTGCGCTGGCCCGAGCGGCGTCCGACGGAGCCCGTCTTCGTCACCTGGCAGGGATCGCCGATCCCGCCGGAGGCGCTCGGCGCTTATCTCGCCGAACTTAGGAGCGTGCGCATCAACATGGAGTTCAACGGCGCGCTGTGCCGTGGACTGAAGACCACACGGTACAAGGAACTGGAGGTGGTGGATGGCGAACCGACGCTGGTCGACTTCATCCTCGACCGCGTGCCGCCCCGGGACTGCGCGAGCCGCCCGGCACATAGCTGAAAAACAGCCTCCGCACGGAGGCAGATACAAGCGCCGTCCCGCGGCGAAGGAGGAGCCATGCCCAAATTACTGATCCACAATTCACATGCCCGCCGCGCGCTCGCCCGGGGCGTCCACCAGCTTGCCGCCGCCGTCGAGCCGACGCTCGGACCGCGCGGCATGAACGCCATGATCGATCGCCCGATCGGCACGCCGATCGTCACCCGCGACGGCGTATCGATCGCCGCTTCGATCGAGCTGCATGACCGGTTCGAGAACATGGGCGCGCAGGTCGTGCGCGAAGTCTCCATGCAGACGAACGAAGTCGCCGGCGACGGCACCACGACCGCGATCGTGCTTGCCAACGCTCTCGTCCAGAACGGCATTGAAGCCAACGAGCGCGGCGCCAAATCCGTCGATCTGGTCAGGGGCATCGACCTTGCGGTGGCAAGGGTCGTGGAGGCGCTGAAGGCGTCGGCGAAACCGGCGCGGGCCAACGGCAACCTGGCGGCCGTCGCCAACATCGCCGCGACCGATCCGAAGCTCGGTAGCCTGGTCGCGGAAGCTTACGAGCGCGTCGGCGCCGACGGTGTCATCACCACCGACTTCAGCGTGACCAGGGATACGACGCTGGACGTGGTCGAGGGCATGTCCTTCGACCGGGGCTACCTCTCGCATCACATGGTCACCGACCAGGACAAGATGGAGGTGGTGCTGGAGCGGCCGCTGATCCTGATGACCGATCTCAAGATCAAGGAGCCGAAGGCGCTCGACGCGGCCAGGGCCATCGCCGAAAAGCAAGGCAGGCCGCTGCTGATCGTCGCCGAGGAGATGTCGCCGGACGTGGTGGTCACGCTGCTCGGCAAGAACGGACCCGGGAAGTACCTCGTGGTGCATCCGCCGGAATACGGCCATTGGCGCAAGGCCATGATGGAGGACCTTGCGATCCTGACCGGCGGCCGCGTGATCGCGCGCGACCTTGGCGGGCGGCTCGAGGACATCCAGGAAGAGGAGCTCGGCTCGGCCGAGCGCGTCCGCACCAGCGCCACCCACACCTCCGTCATCCGTGGTGGTGGCCAGCCGCAGGCAATCGCCGCGCGTCGCGCCCAGGTGCAGCGCCAGTATGAGGTCGCGCCGCCGAATGTCGAGCAGGACAAGCTGCGCGAGAGGCTGGCCAAACTGTCTGGCGGCACGGCGGTCCTCTATGCCGGCGGCGTGACACCCGTCGAGCAGAAGCGCACCATCCAGCTGATCGAGGATTCGCTCTCGGCGGTCCGCGCCGCGTGGGAGGAGGGTGTTGTCGCCGGCGGCGGCGTGGCGCTGGCGCAGATTGCCCCGGTGCTCGACGAGGTGCTGGCCAAGGTCGACGGCGACGTCGCCGAAGGCGTGCGGCTGGTCAGGTCGGTGCTGTCGCGTCCATTATGGCGCATCGTCACCAATGCGGGCGCCGATGCCGACGCGGTGGTCGCCAAGATCTCGAGCGTCAATGGCGGCTACGGCTACAACGCCGACAAGGGCGAATTCCAGAACATGTACGACGCCGGAATCATCGACCCGGTACGCGTCACCTGCGCGGCTCTCAGCAATGCCGCGTCGGTCGCCAAGCTCATCCTCACCACCGAGACGCTGGTCGGCGACTTGGCCGAGGACGAGGATCCCACCGAAGGGCCGGCGCTCGGCGGCGGCGCGGAGAAGCTCGGGCGTCAGTGATCCAACCGGTTGCGCCCAAGCATTAGACAGCAACGACCTTGGCCCCATGGCTCATGCCATGGGGCCTTCGATCTTTCCACGCATGAACTCAGATGAAGCCGCGCCGGATGCCGAACTGATCGAGCTTGCGATAGAGCGTGGGGCGTGACACCCCGAGACGCAGCGCCGCGCGGCTCAGATTGCCGCCCTCCGCCGCCAGCGCGTCCTTGATGACCTGACGTTCGGCATCCTCGATGCTGCGCACCGGCGCTCCGCCGATGGCGCAAGGCAACGCGCCGGGCGCGCCGGCGGTTGCCGGCGTAGCCAATTGAATTTCGGATCCCGCCTTTGCCGTTCCGGCTCCCAGCATTTCCTCCGGCAGATCGCCGAGGCCGACGACGGCGCCGCGCGACAGCACGTGCAGCCTCTCGACCAGGTTCTTCAACTCGCGCACATTTCCCGGCCACTGATAAGCCAGGAACGCATCCATGACCGCCGTGGAGAATTCAAGCGGAGCCGACCCCGTCCGGGCCGAGATCTTGTGGTTGAAGTGCTCGGCAAGCAGCAGCACGTCGCTGCCGCGGTCCCGCAAGGGCGGCACGCGGATGGAAACGGTCGAGATGCGATAATAGAGGTCCCGGCGGAACCGTCCGGCGTCCACCTCGCGCTTGAGATCGCGGTTGGTCGAGGCGATCAGGCGCACGTCGACAGGCCGAGCCCGGCTGTCGCCGATGCGATGGACCACGCGCTCTTCCAGCACCCGAAGCAGGAACGGCTGGATCTCGAGCGGCATTTCGCCGATCTCGTCGAGGCTGAGCACGCCGCCATTGGCGAGCTCGAAGACGCCTGGCTTTCCCTCGCGGCTCGCGCCGGTGAAGGCGCCCGACACATGGCCGAACAGCTCGGAGCCGAACAGCTCCTTGGTGATCGCGCCGCAGTTCACGGCGATGAACGGGCTGTTCTGCGAGGCGCGGCTGCCGATATGGATGAGCCTTGCGAACAACTCCTTGCCGACGCCCGTCTCGCCTTCGAGCAGGACGGAGGTGACCTCCTTCGAGTCCGCGACCCTGCAGGCGATGTCGACGGCGGCAAGCAGGGGCTCGCTCTCGCCGATGATCAGCGCCGACGCCGCTTCGAGTTGCTTGATCTGCGTTCTGCGGCTGTCCGAGACGATCGTCGCCGATCCCTGCGCCGGGAAGACGAGGGCGGCGCCGCGCAGGCCGTCGTCGAACTCGAGCGCGCTGATGTTGCAGGACCGCAGCGACGCCGGCAGGGCGTCGCCCAGGTCGATGCCGGAGCCGAGCTCTGGCAGCTTGACCAGGAACCTGGCGTTCGGGTTCTGCGCGGCTGGCTCCGCCAGCAACTCGCGTGCCGCTTCTTCGGGAAGGTTGTTGCAGTAGATCGGCCGGCCGCGGCGGTCGACGATCATCAATCCGTCGCGCCGGCGATAGTTGGGGGCAGAGGTGATGAAGGCCTCCAGCAGGCGCGCGCGGTCCTCCATCTGCTGTTCGGCCAGCGCCTTCTCGATCTCGCGCGCGGCCGCCGCGACCAGAACCGTGTTGTGCGGCCGGAAGATGTCGGGATGGCCCGAAAGATCGACCACGCCGATGATGTTTCCATCGATCGGATCGCGAATGGGCGCACCGGCGCATGTCCATGACTTGATCCCGGCGCAGAAATGCTCCGCCGCATGCACGAAGACCGGCTCGCCCGCCCAAAGTGCTGTGCCGATCCCGTTGGTGCCGACGACATCCTCGGTCCACTTTCCGCCGACGGCGAGATGGATGTCCATGCCGTCATGGATCGTGCGCTTGTCGCCGATGGCATCGATGAGCACGCCGTCGCCGTCGGTGAGCACCAGCATGGCGCCGGTCCCGTCGAGCAGGCGGCCGATGGTGAAGAAGGACCGCCGCGCGGCAGCGAGTAACTCGCCGTTGGAGCGCGAAAGCAGCTCGATGTGGTCCTTGCCGTTCTCCAGCGGCGCTTCGCTCTGCTGGGCATTGATGCCGCTTGTGGCGCAGCGGCTCCAGGAATCGTGGATCAGGGAGCGGACAGGAAAGCGGTTGCCCGCTCGTTCGCCGTCGCCGGCGAGCAACGTCTCCCAGGCTCGCATGGTCGCCCGCTCGTCATAGCTGGGCGCGACAAACGCGTTGGGACGCAACGGATGACGGGCGGGATGCGCCATGAGCAGGCTTTCGTCCTGGCCGGTGCTACGCTTCATTTAACCATCGCACGCTCTCGCCCACCTCACGTCATGCCAAGCCTGTTGCCGATATCCGCGGCGAGCTGTTCTTCGCCATAGTCTGGTCCGAGCCGGCCGCCGTCGAGGTCGGCCAACGCGGCCGCGATGTCCTCGTCGACCGGCGAGAAATACTGGTTGGCCTTGGTCGCAAGCACAAAGACGTCGTTGCCGTCCCGGCCCCTGAGATCGCCGATATGATGCAGCTGCCGGCCCGAATTCTCGTCCACCACGATTACCCGGCCGTTGAGGCTGATGCGGATCCTGGGGCTCGCGTCGGTGGTGGGCCTTGCGCTGCCGACGGAATGGATGATGAGGCCTTTTGCCTGCGGCTTGTGCTTTGGCGCCTTGCCTGCCGAATAGCTTCCGCCACTGATATGATCGGCGAGCCGCGTGATGGTAGCGCGGTTCTGCTCGATCAGGCGCTTCATCGCGACGTCCTCGCGTCGCGAGCCGTCGCGCTTCGATATGATTTCGACCATTGCTCCTCCCAGAGTCACTTGGTCAAAAAGCCGTCTGCAACGCCCCCTTTTTCAACCGTATCGCAGAACCACCTTTCGTGCCAGTAGACTAACATACGACATCCGGCAGCGGTGCGGGTGGTAGCCCGATGCCGCATCGCGACCGGCGAAACCACCCTCCGCATTTTGGGCCAACTCGTCTCCTCCCGCTCGGCCTATTGCAATGAAAGGCCTAGCTCCGCGCGTCGCCGCAGCCATAGGCTTGCCCTGTAGCGAGGGTCGCGGGTGCGGTCATAAATCGTGTCCAGGATGCGCAGAACGCGTTTGGGGCCGATCTTGTCGCCCCATTCCAGCGGCCCCAGCGGGTAGCCCAGGCCAAGCCTGACCGCCGCGTCGAGATCCGGCGCCGAAGCGATTTTCTGCTCGACGATCTCGCTGCCGATATTGACGATCATGGCGATCACGCGCTGGCAGACGGCCCCGCAGCTATCCTCCACCATGGTCGCCTTGCGGCCGGCGCGGTGGACCAGGCTCAAAGCCGCTTCCCTGGTCCGGTCGGACGTCGCGGCGGAGGCCACGAGCGTCACGTGGCGGTCGATACCGAAAAACGGATCGAAGCCCACGCAAAGCGAAGCCGGCAGGCCGAGCCGTACCGCCGCACCAGCCACGTCCTCGCCCTCCAGGCCGATGAGAATGAGGTGGTCGCCGTCGATTGTCAGGTCGGCGGCGCATGAGTCGACGAGCTCCTGCATGCCCGAGGCTTCGTTGTCGGCGATCACGGTGACGCGACCCGGCAAGGCCGCCTCGGCGCCGACCGCTTCTACCGGTTTCGCGGCAGGGGTCGCACGGACATCGCCATGGTCATAGAAACCACGTTTGGTCTTGCGGCCGAGAAGACCTGCCTCCACGCGCCGGGCGGCAATGACCGACGGGCGGTAGCGCGGATCCTGGTAGAATTGGTTGTAGATGCTTTCCATGACCGGATGCGAGACATCGAGCCCGGTCAGGTCCATCAGCTCGAACGGACCCATCCTGAACCCGGCGGCGTCCCGCAGGATCGCATCGATGTCGTCTATCGACGCGACACCTTCGCGCAGCATCGCCAGGGCTTCCGTGCCGAAGGCGCGGCCAGCGTGATTGACGATGAAGCCGGGCGTGTCGGCGGCGATGACGGGGCGATGGCCAAAGCGGGTCGCGAGATCGACCAGCGCGTGCTCGACCTCGGGCGCCGTGCGGGCGCCGGAGATGACCTCCACCAGCTTCATCACCGGGACGGGATTGAAGAAATGGTAGCCTGCAACGCGCTGCGGCCGGCTGGCCGCGGAGGCGATCGCCGTCACTGACAAGGACGAAGTGTTGGTCGCTATGATTGCGTCCGGCCCGACGATCTTTTCCAGCGTCCCGATGAGCTGACGCTTGGGCTCGAGACGTTCGATGATGGCTTCCACCACCAGGTCGGTGCCGGCCAGGCGGTCCAGGGTCTCGACGGGCTCGATACGGGCAAGCAGTTTTTCGACCGTTTCCGCGCTGACCTTGCCCGCGGTTGCCCTGGCGCGCTGGCGCGACGCGATCTGATCGAGGGCGGCTGCGGCTTTTCCCGGCGCTTCGTCGACGATCATCACGTCGACGCCCGCAGCGGCCAGAACCTCCGCAATGCCGGAGCCCATCACCCCGGCGCCCACGACACCGGCTTTCTCGATCCGACCTCTCGACACCCCTCCCGAGTCTGCCAAGTCAGCGCCCCGTAAACGACGCTTTGCGCTTTTCCAGGAAGGCGGCGATGCCTTCCCGTTTGTCGGCCGTGTCGAAAAGCAGTTGAAATGCCTTGCGCTCCAGGCGCAGCGCCGTTTCCAGAGGCGCGTCCTCGCCATTGGCGACGGCTTCCTTGATCTGCTCGACGGCCAATGGCGGGAGACGACCGATCTTCTGGGCGATCTGCAGCGCCTGCTGCAGGGCCTCGCCCTCATCCGTGAGAAGGCTGACGAGACCGGCGCGCTCGGCATCTTCCGCTGGGAACATATCGCCGGTCAGAACGAGCATCAGCGTCTTGTACTTGCCGATTGCTCTCAGCAGCCGCTGGGTGCCGCCGGCGCCCGGCATGAGGCCAAGCTTGACCTCCGGCTGCCCGAAAGTGGCTGTACGTGCCGCCACGATGATGTCGGCATGCATTGCAAGCTCGCAGCCACCGCCCAGCGCGAAGCCCTCGACCGCGGCGATGATCGGTTTCGGACATTTGGCGATCACATCCCAGTAGCGATGGGTGCGTTGAAGAAGCATGTCGGCGGAGCCGAGCTTTTCAAACGCTCTGACGTCGGCGCCGGCGGCAAAGTTGGCGCCGCGCCCGGCGATGACGATGGACCGGATCTCCGCGTCTTCCGAGAAGCCTGCCACGGCAGCGGCCAGCTTCTCCCGTACTTCGAGATTGATTGCGTTGCGGACTTCGGGGCGGTTGATCTCGACCAACCCCACATTGTCGAACGGGCGGCTCTCCACCACAACAAGAGACTGATCGCTCGCGGGACGCATTCGTACCTAGCACATGGAATTTAATTTCATATCCGTGGCTATAGTCAGCGTCAGCGCAGCCTGCAAGGCTAACGTGGAGGTCCTGACGACTATTCTCCGCACCGCCTCGGAAACGATGTCCCGTGGCCGTTTCGAGAGCGCCTGACCGGCTCGCGGTTGCGGTGTCGATGCATGAGTTCGGCAGGCATCCGGCGCGTGTCCAAGCGCGCCATGGCCGAGCCTATGCGGCTCGTCGCGGCGTAAGCTTCAAGGTCAGCACCGCCGCGGCGTCGACGGCCCGGTCGGTGTAGAGCAGTGGCACGTAGTCGCCAACGGCCCAGAGCGGCGCCATGTCGCCGTAATGGTCCGACCGCGGATCGCCGGACTGGCCCGGCGTGTTGATGCAGACACTGTTGTCCCAGTCGCCGACATCGACGACTATCCGGAACGAGGCGCCGATGGTCAGCCGGAAGTCAGTGGGGCGGTAGGAGCCGTTCATCGGGGTGCTGCCACTGCCGCCAAAGGGGAAGGGGCCGACATCCCAGCGGCCCTTGGCATTGGCGATCGCTCCTGCCGGATGCTCGAAAAGCGCCTCGTGCACGCGGCCCCATGCCCACTCACCCGTGTCGGGGCCGAGCATCCGCCGGCACGTGTCATAGGCTTTCGCCAGGCTGCCCAGCGCCAGCGCGGCGAACTCTCCCGGAGCCCTTGCCGCCAAGGCTTCAAGCCGATCGAGGATGCCGGCGGTGTCGCCGGGTGCGAACAATGGCCTCAGTTCCGGCTTGCCGACGGCATCGGCGATGATGGCCACGTGCAAGTGGTTCGCCCACCAGACTTCGTAGAGCGCGGCGCCCGGGCTGTCGGCGGCCAGCCGGAAATCCCAGCTGCCGAGCAGCCCCAGGGCCGCCGTCTCCGCTTCGTTGCGTCCGGACAGCCCCGACAGCAGGCCGACAACCCGCTTCGCCGGCACTGAGAACACATCGGTCTGAAGACGACGGGACGCGTCCACGCTGTGGCGCTCGTCTGCGGCCAGAACGCCGTCGATGCGCTGGGCGCGCGAGGGCTCCAGCCACTCATAGCCGATCGGCTGGTCCATCGGCCAATCGGCCGGCAGGTTGAACTCGTTGGCGGTGGCGAAATAGCCCTTCGCCGGGTTGTGACTGAACGGCAGTGCATGACCCGGCAGGAAGCCCTGCCATTCATGCCGCCCGTCGCCGGGCACGGGCAGCAGTCCGTCCCAGGTAGGGCGTATGGGGCTGAACCCGCCGACGGCCCAGCCGATATCGCCCTTGGCGTCGGCATAGACCTGGTTGACGGCTGGCACGCCCCAGCCGCCCATATGGCCGCGGAACGCCTCGAAGCTGGTCGCCCGCATGGCGGCGATGCTCTTGAAGTAGGGGGCCGTGCCGGGATCGGTCCAGACAGTGCGGATCGCCACCGCCAGACGCCGCTCCGGATATTCGGCGATCACCGGCCCGTGGCGGGTGAAACGCAGGGCGAGCGCGGCCTCTCCGCAACCCTTGACCGAGGCGGTCTCGCCGATGTCGAGAAAAGCCTCCCAGCCATCCCCGTACCGGTAGAGGCCGGGATCCTCCGGATGCGTCTCGTAGACATAGACATCTTCCTGGTCATGGCCGAGGAAGAGCGTGAGGCCAAAGGCCGAATGACCGTTGTGGCCGATCGAGATGCCCGGCAGCGCCGGCTCGCCGGCCCCGATGCCGTTGAATTCGGGCGAGGCGATGTGGACGATGTAGCGCAGCGACGGCACCGCATGGGTGCGGTGCGGGTCGTTGGCCAGGATGGGCCGGCCGCTGGCGGTTCTGGCACCCGACACCACCCAGTTGTTGGAGCCTTGCAGGCTGGTGTCGCGCACGACGTCGCCGAGCGGCGTCATCTTGCGCCAGGCGCGGGCATCGCCGATGCCTGCCGCCAGCCTTTCGCCGCCGAAGGTGACGGGCGCGATGGCGAGCTTGAACGTATCGAGGCAGTCGAGCGGCAGCGGGGCAGGGCGGTCGCGGCCGGCAAGCGGGTCGTGCGGCGGCTCCAGCTTCTGCCGGAGCGCGTCGAGCTCGGCGTCGAGTTCCGCAAGGATGTTGGAGCGGATCACCTCCGAGACGGCGTTGCGCATCAGCGAATGGCTGCGGATGCGCACGACGTCTTCCGGCTGCCATTTCGCCGGGCGGGTGCCAAGCGCGGCGAATTCCGGCGGCAGCCTTTGCGGCTGGCGTTCGCAAAGCTCCACATAGGCGTTGATGCCGGCGGCGAAATGGCGGCAGATCGCCTCGGCGTCCGGGGCGTAGGCGTCCCATTCCGCCTGCATGTCGCCGCGATAGAGGAAAAGCCGGGCGGCGCGGTCCTGCTCGAGGTAACCCGGGCCGAAATCCGCCGCCAGCAGGCCGAGGCCGCGCTTGCGCCACAGATCGATCTGCCAGAGCCGGTCGCGCGCCGCGTTGAAGCCCTGGACGAAGAACATGTCGAGGAAGGTTTCGGCGCGGATATGGGCGATGCCCCAGCGGTCGACGACGATGCTGGCCGCTGAGCTCAGGCCCTCGACGGCGATTTCCTCTTGGCTCATGACCATTGCTGCTCCCGGGTCAGGCTGGGCTCCTCGTTGGCGTCGCCGGCTTTTGCCCCGTCGGCGCCAGTCTTTCAAGGATCTGGATCAGGCCGCCCGGCGCGAGCCTCAGCACCAGGATCATGGCGACCGCGATCACGATGTAGCGCGCGTCCTCGAAGCCACCAATCCCTGCCATGGCTTCGCTGGCAAAAGTAAGCGCCAACGCGGCGATCACCGGGCCGAGCACGCTGTTGATGCCGCCGATCAGCACCATCGACAGCACCAGCGACATCGTCCCGAAGCCGAAGACCTCGGGCGACGCGACGCGCAGATAGATGGTGTAGAAGCCGCCGGCGATGCCGGTGAAGATGGCGCTCAGCACCAGCACCGAAACTCGCGTGCGCGCCACCGAGATGCCGCGCGCGGTCGCATAGTCCTCGGCGTCGCGCACGGCCTTGAGCGACTTGCCGAAGGGTGAGCCGGCGACAAGGATCAGGAAGGCCGTGGACAGGCCGAGCAGGATCAGCGCCAGGTAGTAATAGCCGAGCTTGTAGTCGCGGATGAAGCTGTAGTCGCCGATGGTGAGGAACGGCAGGCGCACCAGGCCCTTGGCGCCGCCCGTGAGGTCGGCCTGGCTGAGCACCAGCTGCATCATCAGCTGGTTCACCGCGAAGGTGACGAGCACGACATAGATGCCCTTGAGCCGGGCGACCGGCGCCGCCATGATCACGGCCGAGATCGCCGCCGTGATCGCGCAGGCAGGGATTGCGAGCCAGGGACTGACGCCGGCGGTCTTGGTCAGGATGGCCGCCGTGTAGACGCCGATGCCGAAGAAGGTCATGTGGCCGAAATTGAAGATGCCGCAATGACCGAGGCTGAGGTTCCAGTTCGACGCGATGATCGCGTAGATGAAGGCGATGATGAAGAGGTGCCTGACATAGCCGTCCGTGAAGACCTGCGGCACGAAGGCCAGGACCACGAAGAGCGCGAGCAGCAGGAGGTTGTTTCTGGTCATCATCTCTTTCCGAATATTCCGTTCGGCCTGAGCAGGAGGACGAGGATCATCAAAAGGAAGAGCGCGAAGGGTGTCCAGTAGAGCCCGACCCAGAGCACCAGGAAGGCCTCGATGAAGCCGATCAGATAGGCTGCGCCTGCCGTCGAGCCGAGGCTGCCGAGGCCGCCGAAGATAACGACGATCATCGCCTTGGTCAGCGGCTCCGTGCCCATGGCGGGCGTGATGAAGCGGATCGAGCCGAGAAGCGCGCCGGTGAGGCCAGCGAGCGCCGCCGAGATGGCGAAGGCGAGCGCGAAGGCCGTCGGCACGTCGACGCCGATCAGCGCCGCCGAATCCTGGTTCTGGCCGACGGCGCGCAGGCTGCGTCCGATCTTGCTCGAGACCGTGAAGCGCCACAGCGCGATGAGGATGACGGGAGCCGCCACCAGCAGCAAGGCTTCATGCGCCGAGATCGCATTGCCGAACAGCCTGATCTCGCCATTGACGAGGGGCGGAAGCTGCTTCAGGCGCGGCCCCCAGATCATCTGCGCGCCGCGTTCGAGGATGATGGTGACGGCGAGCGTCGTCATGGCTGTGACGAGCAGCATGTTGCGGCTGGCATAAAACGGCCGAATGACGAGCCGCTCGATGCCGATGCCGATCAGGCCGGCGCCGAGCGTGCCGGCGACGACGCCCGCGACGGGGCCGGCCCCGACCGCTTCGCTGACCGTCCAGGCGATGAAGGCGCCGACCATCATCAGCGCACCATGCGCGAAGTTGAAGACGCCGAGCGTCGTCCAGACCAGGCTGAGCCCGCTCGCCATCAGGGCATAGAGCGAGCCGAGCACGAGGCCGGAGACCAGCGTGGCGAGGAGCGTATCCATCAATGCGTTCCTCCTTCGCCGAAATAGAGCCGCATGACCTCTTCATGGTCGGGCGCGTTTGCGCGGTCGATCTCGCGCACGACGACGCCGTGCTCCACCAGATAGAGCCGGTCGGTGAGGGAGAGGAGGAACTCGATGTCCTGCTCGACCACGATGAGCGGCACGCCGCTTTTGGAAATCTCGCCGATTGCCGCGCCGAGCTCTTCCTTGAGGCGGGGGGAGAGGCCGAGCGTCGGCTCGTCCAGCATCAGAAGACGCGGCGCGCACATCAGCGCGCAGCCGATCGACAGCATCTGCCGCTCGCCGCCGGACAAGGTCTTGGCGAGCTGCGTCTTGCGCTCGGCCAGGCGCGGGAAGAGGGCGTAGACCTCGTCGAGGCGCTTCTGGGCGCCGTTGCTTGCCCGTTTGCTGAAGGCGGCCAGCTCGAGCGTCTCGGCGATGCGCATGCTGCCGAACAACGTGTTGCCCTGCGGCGCGTGGATGAGGCCGGCCTCGACGATGGCCGGCGGCTTGCGGCCGGTAATGTCGGTGCCGTCGAAGGTGATCGAACCTGCCGTGGGCCGGACCAGACTGGAAATGGTCTTGAGCAAGGTCGTCTTGCCATGGCCGTTGGGGCCGAAGAGCCCGATCGATTCCTCCGCTCCGATGTGCAGCGAAAGACCGTGCAGCACGCGCATGTCGCCATAGCCGGCCTGCACGTCCCTGACGTCGAGGAGGGCTGTCATTGCTTGCGCCCTCCGAGATAGGCGGTGATCACCGCTTCGTTGCGAACGACCTCGGCCGGATTGCCTTCGGCCAGGACCGAACCCTGGTTGAGGACGATGAGCCGTTGGGAGATCGAAAGCAGCAGGCTGAGAACATGTTCGATCAGGAGCACCGTCACGCCGGAGGCGTTGACAGCGACGAGCAGCCTGTCCAGGTTCTCGATCTCGGGCTTGGTGAGGCCGGAGGCTGGCTCGTCGAGCATCAGCACCGCCGGGCGCGACATCAGCCCCGAGGCGATCATCAGCTGCTTCTTTTCATAGACCGACAGGTTGCGCGAGGGGATGCCGCGCCGCGTGTCGGCAAACGCCACGAGACCGAGCACCTCGTTGGAACGCGTCCTGGCCGCGGCGCGGCCGAGCTGGCCGTTATAGGTGCCGCAGACCAGCAATGTTTCGTCGGCCGTCAGATCCGGAAATTCCGCATCCTTCTGGAATGTGCGGGCAAGCCCGGCGCGGGCGATGCGGTGAGCGGGCCAGCGGTCTATCCGCTGGCCCTGGAAGCGTATCTCGCCGGAGGTGGGGCCGAAGGGAACGCCGGTGATGAGATTGAAGAGCGTGCTCTTGCCTGAGCCGTTCGGGCCGGCAATGCCCAGGATCTCGCCGCGCGTGACGCCGAAGCTCACGCCGTTGACGGCCTTCAACCCGGCGAAATGCTTGCTGGCGTCGACGACCTCGAGGATCGTGTCGTTCATCGGACCGTGTCACTTCATCCATGCCGGCTGGACGAAATCGCCGGTCGCATATTTGCCTGGATAGAAGAGGACGCGCTTGCCGTCCTGGATCTGGTAGAACTGCAGCGGAACGCCGTCGGTGTTCTGCACCGACAGATGCGTCGCCGGGTCGAAGGTGATGCGCCCGATCGAGGTCTGCTTGTCGGTCTTGCCGATCTGCTCGCCGATCTCCTTGCGCTTGGTCGGGTCGCCGACCTTGGTCAGCGCGTCGGCGTAGATCATGACCTCTTCATAGGTCAGCGCGCCAGCGCCGCCGGATTCGATGTTGTACTTGGCCTTGTACTTGTCGAGCACTGCCTGCGCGCGCGGGTTATTTGGCGACAAAAGCAGGCCGCCCAGCATGTTGTAGACCACGCCGGACGACTTCTCCTTGGTCAGCTTCAGGAATTCGGGAACCGACGGCGCGTATTGGATGAAGACGAGGCTGTCGGTCGGATTCTCCATGAACTGGGTCATGAAGGTCGCGGCATTGGCAGACAGATAGTCGGTGTTGATCAGCAGCGCCGGCGGATCCTTGCGGACCTTGCCGAGGAAGGCGCGCCAGTCGCTGACTTCGCCGAACGGCACAAGATCGTTTTGCGTGATTTCCCAGCCGTCGGCGCCGAAGGCCTTGGCCATGCCTTCCGCGATGCCCTTGGAATAAGGATTGTCGGACGAGATGATCGCGACCTTCTTGTTCGGCAGCTTGATCTTGCCTTGATCCGACAGTTCCTTGATCACCGGCACGATCTCGGTGTTGTAGCCGTCATAGGACGGGGTCAGCGACCATACGGTGGGGAAGTTCTCGGGGTTCGGCGCGATGATGTCGTGGGTCTGCTGCGAATTGGCGGCGATCATGTAGACCATGTCCTGCTCGGCCATCATCTCGATTTCGAAGTTGGTGCTCGAAGCATAGTTGGTGAACACGCCGCCCATGTCGTGGTCGCCGAGCAACCGCTCGACCGCCGTCGCGACCTTGTCGGGATTGCCGTCGCCGACATCGGCCACGACGACTTCGAAAGTGTGGCCGGCGATACCGCCGGCGGCATTCAACTCGTCGACGGCAAGCTTGGCGCCGTTGACCATTTCCTGTCCGTCGGCCGCGGCCGGGCCGGTGAGCGGCGCGAGCACGCCGAGCTTGACGGTGTCGGCATAGGCCAACGCGGACGTGGAAAAGAGCGCCACGGCCGATACTGCTCCCATAAGAACGCGTCTCGTGATCATTTCGTTACCCCTTGATATTGGTTTTATTGGTCGGTCTGTTCAGGCAGTGCCGCACGTGTCGATGATGGCTGCGGCGATGACCTTCGTGGTCTCGATCAGGCTTTCGATCTCCACGCATTCATTGTCGCCGTGGAAGCCGTCGCCGGCGGGTCCGTAGATCACCGGCACCACACCAGCGCCGGCGTAATGCGCCGCATCGGTGACGGCTTCGAAACCTTTGATCACGGGCGCCTTGGCCTGCAGTTCCATGGCGCGCTTGTTGAGCGATTGCACGATCGGTGCGTCGACCGGCGTGTTCATCGGCGGAAAATTGAGGCCGAAAAGATCCCATTCGATCTTCGGCGGATGGGCTCGCATCCAGGCGTCGGTGGCGGCGAAGTGATGGACGAATGCCTCGAACTCGGCTTTCACGTCCTCGAACGTCTCCTGCGGCATGAACTTGTAGTCGAGATCGATGGTGACGACGTCGGGAATGATGGCGGGATTGGTCATGATCGCTGGCGTGCCGTCGGGCCCCAGGCCGGCACCGCCGCGAATGACGCCGGGATTGATGCCTGGAAGACCGGCAGGCAGCAACGGATGCCAGTTGTCGCGGCAACGCGATGCCTCGAATTCACGCAACGCCGCGAGGAATCGCGCAGCGAGCTCGATCGCGTTCACGCCGGGTGTGAGACGGCCCTCGACATGCGGCTGCGGCCAGATCGAATTGAAGCGCCAGCCCGAATGGGCTTGCCGCCCGAAAATCGTCAAGCGCACCCAGGTCAGTCCGCCTTCGGCCGGCACGATGTTGCCCCAGGTCGGCTCGGCGATGATAGCGCTTTTTGCCAGGCGCGAACGCTTGACGAGGTCCATCGCCCCGAAGCCGCCGGCCTCCTCGTCGACCACGGTGTGGATAGCCAGCCGGCCGTCGAGCTTGACCCCTGCCTTGCGGACCGCGCGGGCCGCCGCCACGCAGGCGGCGACGCCGGCCTTCATGTCGACAGCGCCGCGGCCCCAGATGCGGCCGTCCTTGATGTCGCCGCCGAACGGATCGCAGTTCCACTTCGACTGATCGCCCACCGGCACGACGTCGATATGGCCGCAAAGAATGAGGCTTTTCTCGTCGCTGCCCGCCCACTCGCCGGTCAGGTTCGGCCGGTCCGGAAACACGTCCCAACGATCGACGCCGAAGCCGAGCGCTTCCATCTCGCCGGCGAGACGGGTCTGCACATCGGCCTCGCGGTTGATCGCGGGATCGGCCTGAAATTTCGGATTGACGGATGGTATCCGCACGATGTCCCGGGTCAGCCCGACGACGTAGTCCCGGTCCTCCTCGACGGCCTTCCAGACGGCGGAAATCGTGTCGCTCATTTCGCGAGCCCCTTCAATTCATCGAGAAGCTGATCGGTCGTCACCTGGCGGCAATAGCCCTTGATGGTGCGCAGCGAATTGTCGTGGCGCTCCTGCGAATAGGTCGCGCAGGCATCGGTCACCTGCGTGACGAGATATCCAAGGTCGCAGGCGTCGCGCACCGCGCTTTCCACGCACTGGTCGGTCAGCAGCCCGGAGATCACGAGCTGGCGCACACCGAGATTGCGCAGGATGTAGTCGATATGCGTGGAGACGAAGACCGACGACGACGTCTTGGGAAGGCAGATCTCGTCGTCCGTAGGCGCCAGTTCGTCGATGACCTTGCCGTCCCAGGATCCCTTCGGCACATGGAAGCCGGTGATCTTGTAGTCCAGGCTGCGATCGCGGCCGTCCTTGGTCAGGCTTTCGATCGTCGTGTGCATGACCTCGATCCCGCTGGCTCGGAAGCCATCCAGCAGGCGCTTCATGTTTGGGATGGTCTCGCTCTTGATGCGCTTGAAGAACCAGCCGTATTTTTCCTCGAATTCGGCTTTGCTGAGGTCCTTGAACTCGCCGCCGTCCGGATGCGCCGAGAAATTCTGCACATCGATGAACAGGATGCAGGATTGTTCCGGCACCAGCGGAACGTTGCGTGTCAGTTCCATTCCTTAGTCGCCTCTCTTCATGAATTCGTCGATCGCGCCCGCGAGAAGGCCAGCGAAACGCGCCACGCCTTCAGGATGCGAGATGTGATCGTTGCGTACCTCGATCAGGCTGTGCGCGATGCCGTTGCCCTCGCCATGCACCGGTACGAACCAATCGGATTGATCGCTGATCGCGTAAGGCTCTTGCATGCCGATCGAAAGATCCGGCGCGGCCGCGAGGAGATATTGTTTAAGCGCCGGGGATGTCCGCTCGTCCTTCCTGAAGAGGAAGCCGATGTCCCACGGCCTCGACACGCCCCGCAACACCGGATTGAAGCTGTGGATCGCGAAGATGGCCTTCGGCCTGCGATCCCGGATCGCCTGCGCCAGCGCGCGGTCGAACGGCTCGAAAATCTCCGTCGCCCGCTGCGCGCGCTGCCGGGCGTCCAGGTTCCTGTTGGCCGGTATTTCGGTCCCGTCGCTGACCGGCGGGATGGAATCGTCGGCCTCCGTCGGCCTGTTGCAATCGATGACCAGCCGGCTGTATCGCTGCGCGACGAGGCGCGCATCGAGGCGCTCGGAGAGCATCAAGGCAAGATCGCGCGCGCCGATGTCGTAGGCGATATGCCTGTCCATCTCGCTCACCGCGATGCCGAGGTCTCCCAGGGAGGATGGGATCTCTCGGCCGGCATGTTCGCAGACGAGGAGCACATCGCCGCTGCCGGCGGGATTGACGATCTCCACGGGGAAGGGATCGGATGCGCCGAGAAGCGTCGATTGTGGTTGATTGGAAATATTCATGCTGCCTTCTCTATCGGGGTAAAGGTGATGAAAATTTTTCATCAATGTCAAATCCAAAATCATAATTGACTAAATTTTTTCTGTGTGGGAGGAAGGCGGGAATGGAACTCAGGGCACAGATCGAAGAGCTTGAGAGCGCATTGACGCCGGCCGAGCGGAAGCTGGCCTCGACGTTGCTGGCGGACTATCCGTTTGCCGGGCTGCAGACGATCCAGACGCTCGCCGACAAGACGGGCGTGTCGGCGCCCTCGATCACGCGCTTCGTCGCCAAGCTGGGCTGCCAGGGCTACCAGGATTTCCAGCACAAGCTGATCGGCGAGCTCAAGGAGTGGCATCGCTCGCCGGTGGAGCTGCACAGCAAAAGCTCCCATGGCGCGAACTTCCTCGAAGCCTATGTCGAACGCGCGAGCCAGATTGTGCGCGCGGTTCCCGCCGCGCTCACGCAAGTGCAGTTCGAGCGCATCTGCGGCATGGTGGCGGATGAAAGGCGGGCCATCTATCTGATCGGCGGCCGCATCAGCGATCCCATGGCGCAGCATTTCTCGCGCCATCTGCGCCAGATCCGGCGCGACGTCTTTCACATCCCGCCCGATCCGGAAGTCTGGCCGGAATACATCTTGCGGATGAAGGCGCGCGACGTCTTCGTGGTGTTCGATTTTCGCCGCTATCAGCCGCGCCTCGAGCAGCTCGTGCGCACGGCCAAGCAGGCGAGCGGCATCGAAGTCCTGCTCTTCACCGACAAATGGATGTCGCCGGTCTCCAGCGAGGCGACCGAGGTCATCGCGCTCTCGATCGACAACGGAACGGCATGGGACACCTACATCGCCGCCATGGTCACCGTGGACGCGATGATCACCCACATTTCCGAACGGGATTGGAATTCCACAAGCAGCCGCATCCGCGCCTGGGATGCCCTGCGGCTGGACAAGGAAAGGAAGTCGACAAAATGATAAGGGAACCCCTGCTCTTCGTCGCGACATGCGACGTTTCGGGGCGTGTTCGGGGCAAGGCATTTCCCCTCGAGCTCCTCGAGAAACGGGCAGGGCGCGGTGTGGGCTGGACGCCGACCAACGTGCAGATCACCTGCTTCGATGCCATTGCCGAAAGCCCGTATGGTTCGCTTGGCGACCTGTTGCTGGTGCCTGACCGGGACAGCCGCGTGACGGTGGATTTCCAGGATGGCAGCCCCGCCGAGGACTTCATGCTCGGCGACATCCTGACCCTCGACGGCGCCCCCTGGGAGTGCTGCACGCGCTCCATCCTGAAATCGGCGCTGAAGAGGCTGGAGGACATCGCGGGCGCCCGGCTGGTCGGCGCCTTCGAGCACGAGTTCCACCTCAAGGCCGGCGAGGGCGGCGGCGCCTATTCGATGGAGGGCTACCGCAACCGGGCGGCATTCGCCGCAACGCTGATGGCGGCGATCAAGACGGCCGGCCTGAAGCCGGACACGGTGATGAAGGAGTACGGCGTCGGCCAATACGAGGTGACGATCAGCCCGGAGCGCGGCGTGCGCGCGGCCGATGCCGGCCTTGTCCTGCGCGAGATGGTCCGCGCCACCGCGCGGCGCTTCGACGACGAGGCAAGCTTCACCCCGATCCGCCACCCCGACGGTGTCGGCAATGGCGTGCATATCCATCTCAGCTTCGAGGATTCCAGCGGCCGTCCCGCGACCTATGACGAGAATGGTCCGCACGGCATGTCCGCGATCACGCAAGGGTTCGTCGCCGGCGTGCTGAAATATCTCGACAGCATCGTCGCCTTCACGGCGCCGTCGTCGGTTTCCTATCTCAGGCTGACGCCGCATCGCTGGAGTGCGGCCTTCAACAATCTCGGTGTCCGCGACCGGGAGGCGTCGGTGCGGATATGCCCGACCACCGCGCGCGATCCGGAGGGCGTGGCCAGGCAGTACAACATCGAGTTCCGCGCGGCCGACGCCGCCGCCTCGCCGCATCTGGCGCTCGCGGCCATCGTTCATGCCGGGGTGCAGGGCATCGTGGAAAAGCTCGAGGCGCCAAAGGCGACGCAAGAAGATCTTTCGCTGCTCGATCCCGCGGCGCTCGCCGCCCGCGGCTTCACGCGGCTGCCGCAATCGCTCGGCGAGGCAATCGAGCGGATGATGGCCAACGAGACGGTGCGCGGCTGGTTCCCCGCCGGCTTCTGCGAGGTCTACCGCGACCACAAGCTCGGCGAGCTGAAATTCCTCGGCGACCGCAGCGTGCTCGACCAATGCAAGGCCTACGAGGCGGTCTACTAAACTAAGCCTTTCGGCTTGCGGCCGCGGCGGTTCGGCGCGGCGGTCGCAAGCGGCTTCTGATCGACGGTGATGTTGTAGGGCGCGCGAGCGGCTTCGATGCGCTCCATCCGCTCGGCGAAGGAATCGCCGAGCTTGCGCGCGACGGCCGCGATCAGCGCTTCCATGAGCGCGAGTGACGGCGTCATCGTGTCGAAAGGCGACACGGTCTCGACCGGTGCGGAGAAGACGATCGTCGCCCATTGCGCGATGGGAGACCGCCATCGATCGGTGAAGAGGACGATCTGCGCCCCACGCCCCGCGGCGGCTTCCGCAAACTGCACGACGTCGACCTCGTAGCGTCTGATGTCGAAGACGACCAGAAGGTCGCGCTTGCCGAAATCCACGAGCCGGTCCGCGAGTTGCGATCGGTCGTGGGTCAACAAGTGCACGCCGGGCCGGATCTGCTGCAAATGCCATTGCAGCATCGCTGCTAGGAAGCCGCTGACCCGGCCGCCAAGGCAGCTCAAGCGCAGCTTGGGGTCGCTGATCAGGTCGACCGCATCGGCGAACTGGGCCGGGAGGATTTCCTGCTCCATCACGCCAAGGTCGCGTGTGACGGCCTGCAGGTAGCCTTGCCAGACTTCGCGGCTGCCGAGCGACCTGCTCGACGAAGACAGCATCGTCATTGGCGAATTGAGATGGGACGCCACCTCGTCGAGCAGCGCCTGCTGCATGTCGGCGAAGCGCTCATAGCCCAGCTTGTTGGCGAGCCGCGCCACCGTCGGGTCGCTGACCCCGGCGCAGCGCGCGAGATGCGATGCCGAGACCAGCGCGGCGGAGGGATAGTTGCTCAGGAGCTCACGGACGACCTTCTTCTCCGAATTGGTGAAGACGAAATCCTCAGCCGTCAGCCGCTCCCTGATCCTCACGCGGAGAGGCCCCCGTCGACGACGATCTCGGAGCCCGTCAGATAGGCGGAGCGGTCGCTCGCGAGATAAAGTGCCGCCTCGGCGACTTCCGCGGATCTTCCGGCGCGGCCGGCGGGGATGGCGCCGATGATGCCGGCGTTCCGCTCCGGCGGGTTGCGCACCATCATAGCCGTGTCGATCAGCCCCGGCATGATGGCGTTCACGCGGATGGCGAGCGGGGCGAGTTCGCGTGCGGCCGCCCGGCTCATGCCGCGGATCGCCCATTTGGTCGACATATAGGCGAAGGCCCCGGTCGAGCCGCTGAGCGCCGCCACCGAGCAGATGTTGATGATCGCTCCGCGCCCCGCCGACCGCATCGCGGGCAGGACCGACTGCATGCCGATCAGCACGCCGCGCTGGTTTACCCGGTAATGCGCATCCATGTCCGCCGCCGTGGTGTCGATGAAGGGGGCCGGTTCGAAATAGGCGGCGTTGTTGACCAGGATGTCGATCCGCCCGAAACGGCCGGACGCCTCCTCGACGACCCTGCGCCAGTCGCTTTCGTTCGATGCGTCATGCGCCAGGCAGGACAGCACGTCGCTGGCTTCCGGAAGCTGCTGCGGCTTCAGGTCGGTGGCCACGACGCGGCATCCGGCCGCGAGATACGCCTGGGTTATCGCGCCGCCCATCCCGCCGGCGGCGCCGGTGACGATGGCGACGCGACCGTCAAGCTCGCCCCGCTCGCCGCTCATGCATAAACCCCGCGCGTGCCGAGCCAGCCGCCGTCGACGGCCAGCACCTGTCCGCTGACATAGGACGCATCGTCCGAGCAGAGGAAGGCGACCACCGAAGCGATTTCCGGCGGCTGGCCGCTGCGGCGGGCCGGGATGGTGTCGATCATGTTGCGCTTGTACCAGGGATCGTTCTGGACGAATTCGCGATTGCTCGGCGTTTCGATCAGCCCCGGCGCGATCGCGTTGACGCGGATGCCGTGCGGGGTGACGTCCGCCGCCACGTTGCGGGTGAACTGCGCGATCGCGCCCTTGGTCGTGCCGTAGATCACCGAGCGCGGGAAGCCCGCCTGGCCAAAGATCGACGCGATGTTGACGATCGAGCCGCCCGGCCGGCTGATCACACGCAGCGCTTCGCGCGTGAGGCGGATCGTGGCGCGCAGATTGATGGCCATGGTGTCGTCGATATAGTCGTCGTCGCTCTCCTCGAGCGTGATGAGACGGCCGAGGCCGGCATTGTTGACCAGGAAGTCGATGCCGCCGAGCGTATCCATCGCCGTCCGCACGATCGCTTCCGGCGCTTCCTTCGATGCGATGTCGATCAGCAGCCTGGGCGAGGCCATCGCATCGACCAGATCGGCATTGCGATCGACGGAGAGCACCTCGGCGCCCTCGGCGCGAAGCCGCTGCGCCGTAGCCAGGCCCAATCCGCTCGCCGCGCCGGTGACGACGGCGCGCTTGCCCTTGAATCGCATCTCGGATCTCCTCGAAAAGCAGTCTTGAATTTTTTACATATTTCCATAGCTTGCATCAAAATATCAAAAATTCAACATTCCTTTCCGGGAGCTGCAAAAGCCATGAAACACGATCTCTCGGTGGCGCTTACTTTCGACGTCGACGGCCCGTCGGCATGGATCGGAACCATGGAAAGCCGCAATCCATCCATGGTGTCGCGCGGCGAATTCACAGTCGTGGCGACGCCGCGCGTGCTTTCGCTCCTGAAGAAGCACGACATTCCCGGAACCTTCTGCATTCCCGGCCACAACGTTCTGGCTTTCCCCGATCTCGTGCGGGCGATCCGCGACGACGGCCACGAATTCGGCCATCACGGCTGGGTTCATGAGAACCCGGCGAAGTTCGACAGGGACAATGAGCGCCGGATCATCGAGAACGGCCTCGCCGCCTACAGGAAGCTCGACATCCGCCCGGCCGGCTACCGTTCTCCCGCCTGGGATTTCAGCGAGAACACCGTCGAGCTTCTGGAGGAGTTCGGCTTCCTCTATGACTCAAGCTGCATGGCGCATGATTTCCACCCCTACTATCTGCGCAAGCACGACAAGTGGGGCCTGGACGAGCCATACACCTTCGGCCCGGTGACCGAACTCGTCGAGCTCCCGGTAACCTGGGGGCTGGACGACTACCCGGCCTTCGAGGTCGTTGCCGGCTGGAACCAGGGCTATTCGAATCCGCGCGACATCGAGGAGATCTGGTGGGATGACTTCCAGTACGCGCTCGATAACTGCAAGGGCGGCATCTACACGCTCACCATGCATCCCGAATTCATCGGCCGCGGCCACCGCATCATGATGCTCGACCGGCTGATCCAGCGCATGAAAGCCTGCGCGGGCGTGCATTTCACCACGCTCGGCGCCTATGCCGCCGAATGGAAATCGGAGAACCCGCTCGAAAAGTGGAAATCGGAAAACCCGATGCGCACCGGCGTCAACAGCTTCTCATCGCTCTGACAAGCGCACGGGCGGCTTGATCCGTGGCCACGGCAACAGAACGAGCGCCCCGCTGGTCCTGCGGGCTTCCAGGTCCCGATGGGCGTCCGCGGCTTGGGCCAGATCGTAGGACGCAGGCTGCCCGACCCTGACGGCGCGCTGGCGCAGTGCCGCGAAGAAGCGGTCGACATGCGGCGCGAGCTTCTCGGGCATGTCGGTATAATGCGCGTAATTAGGCCGCGAAATGGTAATCGACTTCGAGGCCAGGCGGTCGATGTCCCAGGCGCCGACCGGTCCCGATGCCTGGCCGAAGCTGACGAGATGGCCGCGCACGGCAAGGGCAGCCAGCGAGCCGGCGAAAGTATCGACGCCGACGGCATCGTAGATGACGTTGGCGCCCGCGCCGGCGGTCAGCCGCATGACCGCTTCCGCGAAATCCTCCCGGGAGTAGACGACGACATGGTGCGCGCCGAGACGCTCGGCGATGCGCGCCTTGTCGTCGCTCGACACGGTCGCGATCACGGTGGCGCCGAGATGGCGCGCCCATTGCACCAGCAACTGGCCGATGCCGCCGGCGGCAGCGTGGATGAGCACGACCTCGCCTGGCCGGACCGCATGGATGTCGTGCAGCAGAAAGCTGGCCGTCACGCCCTTGAGCAGGCTCGCGGCGGCGGTTTCGTCCGATATGTCGTCCGACAGGCGCACGAGGAGGTCGGCCGTCATGTTGCGGCGCTCGGCATAGGCGCCGACCGGCGGGCAGGCATAGGCCACGCGATCGCCGACCGACAGGCCCGAGATCGCCGAGCCGACGGCCTCGATGACACCTGCCGCTTCCATGCCGGGCACGCCGGGCGGCTGTAGGAGATCGAAGAAGCCGGTGCGGCAATAGACGTCGATGAAGTTCACGCCGATCGCCGTGTGGCGGATCCGCACCTCGTCGGGCGCCGGCAGCGGCAATGCGATCTCCTTCAACTGCAGCATGTCCGGTCCGCCATAGCGCTCGACGAGGATCGCGCGCGTCGTTTCTTTCGTACCCAGGGATGGTGCGAGGATCGACGGCGCCGGGATCGACCGCGGCGCGACGCCTGTCGGCCTCAACGGCATGATTGCCGGCGACGGCCTCGCGTCGTTCGGTGTGGCGACGTTGCGGCGCCCAAGCAGATTGCGGATCGCGGCAAAGCCGGCACGATAGATGTCTTCGGCGACCAGCTTCACCAGTTCGTCGCGGCGATGCGCCGGCGGATGGAATTCGGAGCGCCACTCCCAGAAGGTGGCGTTGCCGTCGGTCACCGGCTTCAGCCTTATCGATGCGACATAGCCCATCAATGGCAGTGGCGCCTCGAGCAGGCAGTAGCTCAGCCGGCGGTCCTTGTCGGACAGCGCCAGAAGCTGCTCGCGCAGTTCGCCGCCGTCGGCCAGGCGGAAATGGCGCACGGCGCCAACCGCGTCGGCCGGCTCGCCGCCATCGATCTTGCTCGATGCGATCGCCGGATGCCAGCGGTCGTGGCCGTTGAAATCGCGCAGGATCGCCCAGACCTCCTCGATCGGGGCATCGATGATCGTGCTCTGGCGGACCTGGACCATTCGCTGCGGGTCAGCGGCCGAAGCGCTGCTTCAGCGCGGTGAGCGCGGCCTGGAACACGCCGCCGCCGATCTGCTGCGTCAGCGCCGCCTCGCGACCGGGGGCGCAATCGAACTCCGCCTGCCACTCGGCCAACGTCAAATTGCCGTCGGTTATCGGCGTCAGCGACAAGGTGGCGACATAGTTCTCCACCTGCATAGGGCTTTCGAGGATCGCGTAGCTGCAGGAGAGGTCGTAGTCCGACAGCGCCAGCAATTTTTCGCGAATACGCCCGCCGTCCTTGAGCGTGAAATTGCGGATGCAGCCGATCCGGTCGGCATGCGCGTTCTGCTCGATGCGGCTCTCCGCCACGAAAGGCGCCCAGCCCGGCAAGCCGTTGAAGTCGCGCACGACGTTCCAGACATCCGCGGCCGGAGCCGGGATGACCGAGGAGACATAGACCTTGGTCATGTTTGAAAGCCGGCTGTGGGCATGGCAGTCCACGCATGCATTATCTCGCGCCGCGCCAGCTCGACCCCCGCTCCGTCGAGCTTCGCTCGACACCTCTCCCCCGATCGACGGGGGAGAGGAAGGGCGCGAGCCTTCCGCGGCGGGCTCCCTTGCTCTCCCTCCGGAGGGGGGAGAGGCGGCGCTGCGAAGCGGCGACGGAGTGGGGGAACCACTTGGCAATCATCGCGAACCGACCCGGCATGGCAATCGGGCGCAGGACGTCGTCTCGCACGGCCCAACGAAGCGGTGGGAAACACCGCGCTCACCTCAATGGTCGCGGTCGTCATCATCGTCCTTGGCGGTCTTGGCCTTGCCTTTCCCTTGCACTTCTTGTCGCTTGTCACGGGCGAGGTTGGAAATGTCCTTGGCGTCACGCAGCACGTCGGTCATCCGTCCGAGCGAGCCGCCCTCGATGCCGATCTCCTTCATCAGATTGTCGATCATCGGTGCCTGCACCCGGTAGCGCAGCGCCGAATCGATCACCTCGTCGGTGACGTTGCGGTTGCCGCCAGGCCCGCCGTTGATGCCGTCGACATGCAGGATCTTGATGCCGTCGATCTTCTCCATCGGCTTGACGCTCTCGCGGATGATGCCTTCCATGTGGTCCAGCAGCTTGCCGCGCAGGCGGCCGGCGCGCGCTTCGCTGGAGAGAAGGTTCTCCGCTTCGTTGATCTGCCGATGGCCGGTCGCGTCGACTTCGTAGCGCTGGGCGGCGGCAAGGGCGTGGATCTTCTCCGCTTCCGCGGCGGCGACGGCCGCGATCTTTTGCGCCTCCGCCAGGCTCTTCGCGGCCTTCATCTCGGCCTCGGCGGCGGCCGTGACACGAAGCGCCTCACGCTCCGCTTCTCGGCTAGCGGCGATCAGGTCGGTCAGCTTGCGGCGCTCGGCGATCTCGCGCTCGCGGGCGGTCAGGGCCTGTTCCTCGGCCTGGATGGCCTTGGCGCGGACGGCCTCCGAAGCGGCGATCGCCGAGGAGCGTTCCTGCGTCTTCTTGGCGATATCGATAGCCTTCTGGATTTCGGCGATCTCCACCTTCTGGTCGCGGTCGACGCCGAGCTGGCGAATATCCCGCTCCTTGATGAGGCGAGCCTCCTCGATGCCGCGCTCGGTGGTGATGCGGGCCCGCTCGACCTCTTCGCCGGCCGAGATCTCGGCTTCCTCGAAGGCCTGGCGCTTGGCGATCTGCAGGGCTTCGAGATGGCGCTCCCTGTCGATCCGCACCTCGTCGACGGCACGTTCCTGCTCGATCCGCGCGGTTTCGGTCGCCTGGTTCTCGACGATCTCGGCGCGGCGCTTCTCCGCCTCCGCCCTGGTCACTTCGAGCGCCTTTTCGGCCAGCGCGATCTGACGTTCGAGCTCGGCGATCTCGAGCGACTTCTTGCGCTCGATCTCGAGCCCGCTCTGCGCTCCTTCGCGCTCGATGCGCGCCTTCTCCAGCGAAAGTCCGAGAGCGATCTGCTCGCGCTCGGTCAACTCGCGCATCTTCATCTCGGCCTCGTCGAGCGCGCGGCGGCGCGCGATCTCGCGGCGCTGGGTGTCTTCCTCGCTGCGGATGCGTTCCTCGGTAATGCTGCGCTCCTGGGCGAGGCGCGATTTCTCGACTGCCTCGCGCGCCGAAAGCTGCGCCTGTTCGGCCTCCTGGTCGCGCACGGCCCGTTCCCTGGCAAGCTCGGAGCGCTGTGCCGCGCGCCTTATCTCCACCTCGCGCTCCTGTTCGAGGCGCGCATATTCGGTGTCGCGCTCGATCTCCAGCACCTTGCGCTGCGTGTCGAGGTTCTGGTTGCGGATATCGACCAAAGTGCGCTGCTCGATCTCGTTGCGCATGCGGCGCCTGGTCTCGATGGATTCCGTGAGCTGCGTCAGGCCTTCGGCGTCGAAGGCGTTGGACGGATCGAAATATTCCAGGCTCGTCTGGTCGAGATCGACGATGGCGACGCTCTCCAGCTCGAGCCCATTGGCGGCCAGCGAATCCGACGCAAGCGCCCGGACCTTGTCGGCATAGTCGCCGCGCAGTTCATGCATCTCCTCAAGCGTCATCTGCGCGGCGACGGTGCGCATGGCGCCGGCGAACTTGCCCTCCAGCAATTCGCGCAGGCTGTCGGGCTGCAGGGTGCGGCGGCCAAGCGTCTGCGCCGCGGCGGCGACGAACTCCCGGCTCGCTCCGACACGGACGAAGAACTCGGCGATGAGGTCGACGCGCATACGGTTCCTGGTGATCAGCGCCAGCGCGTCCTCGCGGCGAACTTCGATGCGCAACACACCCATGTTGACGGGGGTGATCTCGTGCAGCACCGGGATCACGAAGGCACCGCCATTGACCACCACCTTCTCGCCCAGGAAGCCGGTGCGCACGAATGCCGTCTCCTTCGTCGAGCGGCGATAGAGCCACCGCAGGATGTAGACGGCGATCACCACCACGACCGCGGCAACGATCAGCCACAACAGGAAAGCGCCAAAGCTCTGCGCGTCCATGATTTATTCTCCCCTACACAATCCGGTCAGCGCTAGACGCCAATTCAAAGATCCGTCCGCCCTCAGGTAAAGCCAAATTCGTCATGCCCGCCTCTGCAGCTTCGGGCCGATCGCGTGGAAGGCGCTGATCACCGCATCGATGAAAGGCGTGTCGTTGATGTTGGCGCGCACCCGCTCGACATGGCGTTGCGGCGCCCGGCGAACGGTCTTCTCGATCGCTTCGAACAAAGCGTTATCGGCTTCCGGATCGTGAAAGGGCTGGCCGGGCGCGTCGAGCATCGACACGCCGCCCTCGGGCAGCAGGAAGCGCACCGGCCCGTCCATGGCGTTGAGCCGTGTGCCGATCCATTCGCCGAAGGCGCGGTTCTCGTCGCGGGTCGTGCGCATCAGCGTGACGTTCGGATTGTGGATGACGAATTTGCGGCTGCGGAACTTTTCCGGCACGGTCTCGCGCGGGCCGAAATTGACCATGTCCAGCGCGCCGGCCGAGCCAACATAGGGCAGCCTTGTGCGGATCGCCGCCCCGAAACGATCCTCGGTCGCCGGAAAGACGCCGCCGACGATCATGTCGGCCACTTCGGTCGTGGTGAGATCGAGGAAGGCCGACAGCAGGCGGGAATCGCCGAGGTTTTCCATCGCGCGCCCGCCGATGCCGGTGGCATGGAAGACGAGGCAGTCGTAGTCGGCCTCGAGCCGCTTCGTGACCGCTTGCACCGCCGGCGTGGTGACGCCGAACATGGTGATGCCGAGGGCAGGGCGCGCCAGCTTGCGCCTGGCGTCCCACGCCTCCGCATTGGGCAATTGCGCGACCATGCCGGCCATGGCGTGGGCGGCGTTAGCAAGCACCTGCTCGGTGATCGAGTTCAGCCCCTGAACATCGGCGACCGAATGGAACATCATGATGTCGGCGCCGCCGACATATTTGGCGACGTCGCCCGCCGCCACCGTCGACACCATCAGCTTGGGGATGCCGACAGGCAGGACCCGCATGCCCGACGTCGCCAGCGTGGTGCCGCCGGAGCCGCCCGCCGAGATGACGCCGCCGATGCGCGGCTCGCGCTCGATCCAGCGCGCGAAAGCTTCCGCCATGGCGCTGACCGAGCCGCCGCGATCGTCGGTGAAGACGGCCGAGGACCCACGCGGGTGCATGCCGGCCACCTGCATGGCGGGCACGTCGGCGCTCGACGGCTTTCCCGATGTCGACAGGTCGACGGTGCGGACGGGCAGTCCGAGCGACTTCAGCCGGTCGGCGACGAAGCGCAATTCTTTGCCCTTGGTATCGAAGGTTCCGGCGACCAGCACGGTTTTGCCGATGCGCTCGGCAAAGGGGATGGCGAAGACCTTCCTCGGGTCGTCCTGGGGCGCGGCCTTGTCGACGGCCGCTTGCCGCAATTCGGTGACCGGCACGTTCCAGCGGTTGGGCAATTGGGTGACAGGGCGGTAGACGCCGCCCTCCGCCGGTTCGACCGATCCGCCTGCCGCGCGGTCGACGCGATAGACGGCCGCCAGCTGCTCCTTTGCCTGCGCCGCTTCCATCGCCGTGACTGGCGCTTCCTCGGCATGGCGTCCGACGCCGAGCAGCCGCTGCTGCAGGTCGCGGTCGGCGGCGAGCGCGGAAGCGTCCATCAGTCGGTTGATCCGGCCATTGACCATGATCGCGACCTGGCTGGAGACAGCGGTGGCAACACCGATATTCTGCTCGATGACGAGCACCGCCATCTCGCCCTCGGCGGCGAGGTCGACCAGCATCCTTTCGACCTGGTCGACGATGATCGGCGCCAGGCCCTCGGTCGGCTCGTCCATCACCAGGAGCTTGGGGTCGCTGAGGAGCGCGCGCGAGATGGCGAGCATCTGCTGCTCGCCCCCTGACAGTTGCGATCCGCCATTGTGCCGCCGCTCCGCCAGGCGCGGAAAAGTCTGGTAGGTGCGCTCGACCGTCCAGGCGGCTTCACGCCGGTTGCCGGCGGCCAGACGCAGATGCTCATCGACCGTCAGGCTCGGCCAGACGCGTCGCCCCTGCGGCACATAGCCGATGCCGAGGCGGTGGATCTCGTGCGGTTCGAGCGCGGTGATCTCGCGGCCGTCGAAGCGGATCGAGCCGGAGCGCGCGCGCTTCAGCCCGACGATGGTGTTGCACAGCGTCGACTTGCCCATGCCGTTGCGGCCGACGACGGAAAGCACCCCGCTTTCCAGCGTCAGCGAAATTCCCTGCAGCGCATGGCTCTCGCCATAGAAGACCTGCAGGTCTTCTATCTTCAGCACCGCCCTGGCGCTTTTGCCGGCGGAGCGTTCAGCCATGCTTGCCTCCGAGATAGATCTGCTGGACCTCCGGATCGGCCTCGATTTCCTGCGGCGTGCCTTCCTTGAACAGGTGCCCATTGTGCATCATCGACACGTAGTCCGCGACGCGCAGCGCGACGTCGAGATCGTGCTCGATGATGATGAAGCCGATATGCTTGGGCAGCGCGTTGAGGATGGCGACGAGGTCGCGGCGCTCGGTCGGCGAAAGACCCGCCGCAGGCTCGTCGAACAGGATGAAGCGCGGCGCGCCGGCAAGCGCCAGCGCGATTTCCAGCTGCCGCTGCTGGCCATGGCTCAGCGTCGCCACCAGTGTGTCGCGATGGGCCTCGAGATGGACCGCTTCGAGGATCGATCGCGCCTGCACCATGTTGACGTCGTCCGCGGCGGGCCTCAGCAGCGAAAACCGCCGGCGCGAGACGCCCCGGCAGGCGAGAAAGATGGAATCGAGGACCGACAGCCCCTTGAACAGCTGCGAGATCTGATAGGTGCGGCGCAGGCCGCGACGGATGCGCTCATGCGGCGGCAGGTCGGTGATATCTTCGCCGAAGAAGCGGATGCGTCCGGCGGTCGGCAGGAAGTCGCCGGTCACGGCGTTGAAGAGCGTGGTCTTGCCGGCGCCGTTGGAGCCGAGGACCGCGCGCCGCTCGCCGGCCGCGATCCTCATATCGATGCCCGAGAGCGCCACCAGCGCTCCGAAATGCCGCACAACGCCATCGAGCTCCAGCGCATAGGCACCGGAGCTCTGCAGACGGTTCGCGGCCAGGTTTTCGGTCACTGACGATGCTCTTGCAGGTACCGTTACGGGCAGCTCGGATTGTCGCGGTTGACCGCACCCAGCTTCATGAACTCGTCCTCGGGAATGCCGAGCGTCTGGTTGACCTGCGGCACGACCTTGACCAGCTTGTTCAGAAGATTGCCGTCCGAACCTTCGGTGACCTCGGTCAGGAAGATGTCGGCTACGGCGTTGCGGTTCTTGTCGAGCGACACCTTGCCGGTCGGCGTGTCGAAGGAGAGCTTCGACAAGGCCTCGCGCAATTTCTTGCCGCCGTCGGAGACGTCGCCGCCGACCTGGTCGAGCGCCAGCAGCGTCGCCTTCATGTTCACATAATAGCCGTGGGCGAAGAGCGATGGCGAGGGGAAGGCGCCCGGCTGCTTCGCATAGGCTGCGACGAACGACTTCCAGGCCGGCGCGTCATTGGTGTCGGCGGTCGGTCCGGCCGAGGGCGTGCCCTTGAGCACGTCGCGCAACTTGCCTTTCGAGGTCAGCACGGTCTGGTCGACGGTGATCGAGCCGCCGATCAGCGGAGCCGAGCCGCCTGCCTGCTGATACTGGGTCAGGAAGTTGACGGCGTCGGCGCCGCCGAGCGCCACATAGATGGCGTCGACATCCTCGGGGATCGCCGCGATGACGGAGGAGAAGTCCTTGTTGCCGATCGGCACCCAGGATTTCGACGGCACATGCCCGCCAGCCTTGCAGAACTCGGCCATGAAGCCAAAGACCTGCGTGTAGGGGAAGGAGTAATCCTCGGCGACGGTGGCGACCTTCTTGTAGCCCTTGTCCTTGAAGGCATAGGTGCCGAGGCCGGCCATCCACTGCGCGCCGTCGGTGGAGAAGCGGAAGAAGTTCTCGGCCGGATTGCGCAGCGTCGTGTCCTGCGCGGCCGAGGTGCCGTTGATGAACGTTACGTCGGGCTTCGTCTTGGCGTAGTCCTTGACGGCAAGGCCCTCATCGCCCGAAAGCGGACCGACCAGCACCTTCACGCCGTCCTGCTCGACCAGCTTGCGCGCCGCGCGCACGGCGCTGTCGGGCGATGCGTCGGACGAGCCCTTGACGATCTCGATCTTCTTGCCGGCGACGGTGCCGTTGGTCTCGGCGATCGCCGTCATGGCGCCGCGTTCGCCGTCCTCGCCGAGCACCGTGAACGGTCCCTCGAATGTGGCGAGCAGGCCGATCTTGATCGTGTCGTTGGCGGCGAGCGCCATCGAAGGCGCGGTCAGCCCGGTGAACAGCGCCAGGGCCAGCAGTGTACGTCTATGCATCCTCGGTTCCTCCCATTGAATTGCATTGATCTGCAGTGCTTCATCCGCGACGGCCGCTAGGGGCCGGCGCGCAAGGATCCCTGGGCAAGATGTGGCTTGATCCTCCCCCACAACCCAAGAATTCCATCCGGCGAGACGAAGACGATCACCAGGAACACCAGGCCGATCAGCGTGTTGAAACGCTCGGCGCCGACGATGTCGATGGCGAAGGTCTGCATCAGTATGACGACGATCGCGCCGACGAACGGCCCGATCGGATGGCGCAGGCCGCCGATGACGGCGATGATCAGGATGTCGATCGCCACGTCGACACCGATCGTGCCCGGCGAGACGCGTCCGTTGAACCAGACCAGGAGCACGCCCGCCAGCCCGGCGAGGATGCCGGCCAGGAACCAGGCGAAGACCTTGTGCGCGGTGACGTGATAGCCCAGCGCCCGCATCCTGCGCGGGTTGTCGCGGATCGCCTGCAAGGTCATGCCGAAGGTGGAGCGCGAGCCATAGAGCACCGCCGCGTAGGACAGCATCGCAAGGCCGAGACAGAGGTAGTAGAAGGGTTTCGGGTCCCGCCAGTTGATGCCCCAGAATACCGGCGCGTGGATGCCGGCGTAGCCGGAATGGCCGTTGAAGATCGCGTAGTTCTGCTGGGCGAAGTAGAAGGTCGCCGTCGCGATCGCCAGCGTGATCATGAGCGTGTAGATGCCTTCCGTGCGCACAGAGATCCAGCCGATCAGCGCCGACGACACCGCCGCCGCGGCGACCGCGAAGGGGACGACGATCCACCATGGCCAGCCGAAACCCAGCACGTTGGAATTGTTGCTGCCAAGGATGGCGACCGCGTAGGCGGCGATGCCGGCGACCGTGATCTGCGCCAGGCTCAGCATTCCGCCATAGCCGGCCAACAGCATCAGCGACAGCGAAAGCACGCCGAAGATCATCGAATAGCCGGCGATCTGCGTCAGGAAGAAGTCGGATGCCACCAGCGGATAGAGAAGGAGCGCGGCGGCAAGGATGACGTGCCCCGCGCCGATCTTGTCCAGCCAGTTCTGCTGCGGCGCCGCGCCGTCGGCGGCTGTGGCGAGGCTCATCGCGCCTTCCCCATGATGCCTTGCGGCCTAACCGCCAGCGTCACCACCATGATGACGAAGGTGAGCACCACGCCATAGGTCGGGAAATAGACGAGGCCGATCTGCTCGGCGAGCCCGATGAGCAGCGCCCCGATCGCCGCGCCGGTGATGGAGCCCATGCCGCCGACGATGACCACGACCAGCGAGGCAAGCAGATAGCGCACGTCCTCGCCGGGCGCGACCGAGAGCGCCGACCCGCCGACGACGCCGGCGAAACCGGCTAGTCCGGCGCCGACCGCGAAGACGATGGCGAACACCGCATGCACATTGACGCCGGATGCCGACAGCATGGCGCGGTCGTCGACGCCGGCGCGGATCATCATGCCGACGCGCGTCTTGTTGAGCATCAGCCAGAGTCCGACCCCGATGACGATCGCAGCCGCCAGCACGACCACGCGGTAAAGCGGATAGGTGAGGAACACCGAAGCGCCGTTCGAGCGAACCGCGGTGATGATGGGCAGGATCAAGGCGCCGTCGAGCCATTCCGGCGTGGCGATCTGGTAGGTGCCGCCGGCCCAGACGGCCAGCATCAGGTCGGCGGCGACGATCGAGATGCCGATGGTGACCAGGGTCTGCCTGAGGTCGTCGCCTTCCAGGCGGCGGAAGACGAAAACCTGCATGACAACGCCGATGATGGCGAGCACCGCGAAGCCGGCGGCGACCCCGAGCAGCCAGTAGCCGGTGCGGCTGGTGACTTCGTAGCCGATATAGGCGCCGAGCAGGTAGAGCGAACCATGCGCCAGGTTGATGTTGCGCATCAGGCCGAAGATCAGCGTGAACCCGCTGGCGACCAGGAAATAAAGACCGGCCAGCGTCAGGCCGTTGAGGATGGCGCTGACGAAGGCCTTCTTGGAGATCAGGATCGCGTTCAGCCATGCGGGCCAGACGGCGAAGACCAGCCAGGCGACCGCCGCGAGGGCCAGCAGGCCGACAAGGCCCCAGACCTGGCGGCGTGTCATGCCGCCGCCCGACAGCGACGAGGACGATGGCTGGTCGAGTATGCTCATGCGGTCAGCCGCCGGCGCTGCTCGTTCATGCGCGGCGCCTTGTGGAACTTGCCGTCCTTCATGATCGCGAGGATGCGGTTCTTGTCCTGCAGGATGCGCACGTCCGAAATCGGATCGCCGTCGATCAGGAGGATATCGGCGAGGTAGCCTTCCTTGATCAGGCCGAGCTCGTCGCCCATGCCCATGATCTGGCCGCCATATTTGGTCGCGGCCTGGATCGCCTCCATCGGCGAGAAGCCGAACATCTCGACGAAGGTCTGGATGTCCTTGGCGTTGGTGCCCTGCGGCGTCCAGGCGAAGCCGTAGTCGCCGCCGATGCACACGCGGATGCCGCGCCGGTGCATCTTCTTCATCGTGTCGATGCACATCTCCAACTCGCGCTCATATTCGAGCGACAGCGGCGAGCCGGGCTTGATGCCCCATTGCTCGGCATGGCGCGCGGTGTTGATCAGCCAGGCGACGCCGGGCGCGACGAAGTGCTTGTCCTTGACCGCCTCCAGCATGTCGAGCGCTTCCTCGTCGGCGAAGGAAGCGTGGTAGATGTTCTGGATGCCGTGGCGGATGCATTGCTTGACCGAGCCGGAAGAGCGCGCATGCGCCGACAGCACCTTGTTGCGGCAGCGCGCCTCGGAAGCAGCCATGGCGACCTCTTCCTCGGACATCGGGGTTTCCTCCGCGCCCATGCCGGTGATGCTCTCGCCGGAAAGGTTGAGCTTGATGGAATCGACGCCGTATTTGATCAGCTGGCGCACAGTGCGGCGGATCTCCTCCGGACCGGAGACTACGATGCCGAGATTGAGGCCCTCATGCGGGATATGCGAGGGCGCGGAATCGCCGAGGCCGCCGACCGTCGTGATCTCAGGTCCGGCCGCGAGGTAACGCGGTCCGGGGAACCGGCCCTGGTTGATGAATTTCTTGGCGACGACGTCGAGCCGCGGCTTGGCGGCGGCCGCGCCCCGTCCGGCGGTGAAGCCGGCATCGAGCACCAGCTTGGCCATCTCCATGGTGACCAGCATGTGCTCCTCGATCTCCATCATCTGGATGGGATCGATGCCGGGCGCGTTGTTCCAGGACAGATGCAGATGCGCGTCGATCATGCCAGGCATCAGCGTCGCGCCCATGCCGTCGATCACGGTGGCGCCCCCTGGCGCGCCGCCGCTGTAGGAAGACGACGAGGAGGAGCCGAAGCGGGACGAGCCCTTGGTGATCTGCTTGATGCGGTTGCCCTGCACCAGCACCTCGCCGGTGTAGGGGTATTCACCTGACGCGTCGAGCACGCGCACATTGGTGAAGAGCGTGCTTCCCGACCCGTTTCCGGCCCAGCTTTCGTCTGCCATAACAAGCCTCCCAACTTGCCGAGCGCGTAAGTCTACGCCCGCTGCGAAATCCTCACCTATCAACCCGTCTCAAAAAATCGGCGAGCCTCAGACTGCTCTCGCGCGGACTTTCCACCGTGGCCCAGTGTCCGCACCGATCGAGCGAGGAGAATACGGCTCCCTTGATCTTGTCGGCAAGCGCCTGGGCGACGCCCGGCGGATTGACCGTGTCGGCGTCACCGGTGACGAGCAGGGTCGGCGCCGAAATCCGGCGCGCATCGACCGCGGCGACTTTCGCCAGGGCTTCACAGGTGCGCGCATAGGATTCGGGGTCCTGGCGGGTGATCGATTCCCGCACGAAGGCCGCCGCCGCGGGCGACGTCTCCCTGGTGTGCGCCGAGATCGCGTTGGCGACGATCTGATCGGCGATGTCGGAAATGCCGCCGGAGCGCGCCAGGCGCGCCCGGTTGGCAAGGCCTTGCCGGGTCGCTTCCGCGGGTTCGGCCAGGGCGCCGAACAGTGTCAGCGATGTAACCATCGAGGGCTGCGTCGCCGCGATCTGCTGGCACACGATGGTGCCCATCGAATGGCCGACGAAATGCGCCGATGTAACGCCCATGCCGGCCACGGCGCGGATGACGGCCTCGCTCATCCCCTCGATGGTGAGCGGCTCGATCGGGCGCGGCGAGCGGCCCGACCCCGGCAGGTCGAGCCGGATGACGCGGTAGCCGGAGAGCGCGCCCATCTGCGGCTGGAACATGTTCGAGGTTCCGCCAAGGCCATGGATCATCACCACGGCCGCGCCTTCGCCTGTCACTTCCGCGACGACCTGGCCGACGGTCACGGTCGTCATTGCGGCCTCTCCGCGAAACGGTTCTCCAGCATGCCGATACCGTCGATCTCGATGCGCACGACGTCGCCGGGCTTGAGATATCTGGGCGGATCGAAACCGATGCCGACCCCGACCGGCGTGCCGGTGGCGATGATGTCGCCAGGCTTGAGCGTGATGCCTTGCGACAGCGTGGCGATGATGGTCGGGATATCGAAGATGAGCAGCGATATCCGCGAGTCCTGGCGCAGGTCCTCATTGACGAAACAGCGGATACCGGCGCTGGCGAGATCGAACTCGTCCCTGGTGACGGCCCACGGTCCCATCGGGCAGAACGTGTCCTGCGATTTGCCGATCAGCCACTGGCTGTATTTGCCTTGCAGGTCGCGCGCCGTGACGTCGTTGACGATCGTGTAGCCCCAGACGTGGTCGAGGGCATCCTCCTTCGAGATGCCGCGCCCACCCTTGCCGATGATGACGGCAAGCTCCGCCTCATAGTCGATCGCCGTCGACACGGAGGAATCGATCAGCACGCTGGCGTGGTTGGGGACGACCGATTCCGGCACCTTCGAGAAGATGATCGGGTGCTTCGGCACCGCCCCGGCGCCGGCGCTGGAATCGAACCCTGAGCGGGCGAATTCGTGCGCGTGCTCGTGATAGTTCTTGCCGACGCAGAAAATATTGCGGCGCGGCTGTGGAATCGGAGCTTCGATCTCCACGCCGGCCAGCGGAACCGGGGAGAGGGTGCGCGGCAGCCCGGCTCCATTGCGTTCGATCAGCGCGAGCAACCCGGTCTCGGCGCGCTCGACCGGGAAATCGAAGGGGGCGACGGTCTGGGCGGCAAGATCGACCAGGCCGACCCGCCTTTCGCCGGCGAGCGAGAAAGTCGCGACCCGCATGAAGTTCCTCCCGTGAACCAATTTTGAGCCAATTTTCCGCTCTTTTAAGACACGCTAGCTTCAATTGGCTTAGGCCGCAAGCCGGATTCTGATTGGCCTCATCAAATAATCCCAATGCCTAAAGCGTGAAAATACGGAAATGTACGCAGGCTTGTATGATGGACGGGCGCATGAAATTCTGCTATGAATGGTTCAGTATTGGATCAGATAAGCACTCCCAAACATGCCCAAACTGGTTGCCAACGATATCGCCCTTGCCCTGAAGAAGCGCATTTCGCTGGGCGAGTGGCTGGAGAACGGCCGCATGCCGCCCGAGCGTGACCTCGCCAGCGAGTTCGGCGTGGCGCGCAACACGGTGCGGCGTGCCGTGAGCATGCTGGAGGATGACGGCACGGTCGTACGCCATGTGGGTCGTGGGACCTTTTTGACGGCGGGCAACCCCGATTCCATGGCCGCGACCGTCGCGCGCATGGAAGGGACGAGCCCCGCCGACATGATGGAGATCAGGCAGTTGCTGGAGCCGGCGGCGGCGTCCTTTGCCGCGACCAATGCCAGTACCGGCGAATTGAACGCCGTGCGCGAGGCGCACAAGATTGCCTGCGCGTCCCAGGACATGCCAACTTTCGAGCACTGGGACGCGGAATTCCACCACCGCATCTTTGCATGCTCGCGCAACGACTTCCTCAAGGAGATACACAATCTCATGCGCATCCTGCGCAATCAGCGGCCGTGGTTCGAGATGAAGAAGCGTTCCTTCTCGGAGGAGCGCCGCGCCACCTATTGCAGCGAGCACCAACTCGTCCTGGATGCGTTGCTGGCGCGCGACTCCGAAGGCGCCAGCGAAGCCATGCTGACGCATCTGAGGACCGTCGAGCGCAATCTTCTGGGGAGGTAATCGCCCCGATGGCGGAGCCTGAGTCGACATTGCATGAGGATGCCACTATATAGCGCCTGCTCGGGCTGAGGCCGGGGCAGCATCGACCGGGAAGCCGCGATACGGCTTGTGATACACATGCGCTGTCAAAGTTAGAAAAAAGCAAGCAAAAAACAACAATAGCGGCCTTCTATCGATCCCGGCCAACGATCCATCATTCTCAATGATCTGAACGTGCACCTCGACCCCTCCCATTCCTTCGGCTCCGCGGACCATGGGCAAGATGCCTTGTCCCATGGGCAAGATGCCTTGCCGGTCGAGGCCGACTCGGCTCGAATGGGGCATGCATTCTGTGCGGGGGTGCGGACGTTCATGGCTACCAACCGGCTTTGCCGCTAGGGAAGAAGCAGTATGAGTGAACATGCGATCGAGTTCCTGCGCGGATGGATTGGCGAGAAAGTCCAATGCCAGCATTCGCCGATCAAGATCGACAAGCAGGCCGAGACCCTCGCCAAGGAATGCTGCGCCAAGGCCGCCGAGGCGGGCATTCTGCTTGAGGACATTCAGGAAGAGGTCGGCGACATCCAGGAATTGATCGCATCGCGCCTCGAGGAAGCTGCCGAAGAGGGCAGCAGCGAAGCAACGTCCGACAAGCCGGCGGAATGAAGCCGGCAGAGTGAAAAAGCCCGTCCCGGCGCGGGCTGGCGGTATCTCTTAGCCGAACGTCTCCTTCAGCCAACTCTTCGCCAGCGCCGGCACGAAATTGCCGTCGCGTCCCGTCATATCCTCATTGGCGACCAGCGCATTGAGGATCGCCTCCTCAACACCTTGCACGACTGCGTCGAAGAACGGGTCGATGTCGACGTCCGGGATGAATTCCGCGTATCCGATGCTGCCCGAGGCGCCGTGCGCCGCCTGCGGATTGGCGGTCGAGAACGCCAGAAAGATATCGCCAGAGCTGTGGTAGCCATAGCCGCCGGTCATGGCGATGCCGAGCGGCACGCGCCTGGCGAGCCGCTTCATCTGATGCGGCAGGAACGGCGCATCGGTGGCGACGACGGCGATGATGGAACCCTTTTCGGCGCGTGCCGTCGCCTCGCGGATCGCAGGCTCGACCAATTCAGGACCGACGCGCCGGCCGCGAATGGTGAAATTGTGCCTTTTGCCGAAATTCGCCTGCACGAACACGCCGAGCGTGTAGCGCTTGCCCTGCCATTCGATGATGCGCGAGGCGGTGCCGGATCCGGCCTTGAAGCCGAAGGTGATCATGCCGGTGCCGCCGCCGACGCTGCCTTCCTCGATGGCCCCGCCGCTGGCGCCGTCGAACGCCTTGGCTACGTGCTCCACGCTCACATGGTGGCCGTTGATGTCGTTGAGGAAGCCGTCATAGGTTTCGGCCGCCACCGGCAGGCCCCAGCCTGTGTCGAGCGCGGCCGGTAATATTTTGTGCATCCAGCGCAACGTCGCGTCCCGGGTGACGCCGCAGGAATGCGTGTTGGTGATGGTGACCGGGAAGTTGAAGGCGCCGGTCTCCTCGATGATATGCGTTCCGGTCAGCTCGCCATTGCCGTTCTGGCTGAACACCCCGGCGAACACCGGCGTCGCGAGATCGGCGACTGGCCTTGGCAGGATGGCCGTGACGCCGGTGCGCACCGGGCCGGTGCCGACCTGCAGAGGACCGTCGCCGGATATCAGCGTCGTGTAGCCCACCGACACACCCGGCACGTCGGTGATGGCGTTGAAACGTCCGGGCGTCCCGTCCAGCGCGATGCCGAACGATCGCAGGCGCGGCTTGCCGGAGGGGGTGCGAAGATGCGGGTCGTGGCTGCCCATTGAAAACCTCAGAACAACGAGCCCTGATTGCCCGGCTCCTTGGCCTTGGCGGGCGACTTCGCGGCGAGCTTCGGTCGCGCGCCGCCGGAGGTTGCGATGGCGTCGGCACTGCCGTCGGCGAATTCCAGCTGCAGCGCGGCGCCCGGCGCCAACTCCGCGGCCCGTTTGATGACGGTGCCGTCGGCGTCCTTGACCAGCGCGAAGCCGCGCGCCAGCACGGCCTTGTGCGACAGCGTCGACAAGAGCCGCTCGGCCTGGGTCAGTGCCGCGCGCAGCCGGTCGAGCCGCCTTGCCAGCGCCTGGTCCTGCCTGCGCGACAGTCCCGTCAGCGTGTCGGCCTGCAGCTTCTGCCGACGGACGATCGGCGCCGGCGACAGGCGTGTCGATGTGCGCTGGAAGCGCGCGCGCCGCTCGCGCACGATGGCGAAGAACGCCGCGCGGGCACGCGCGATGTCGCGGCCGGTCAGCGTGCGCGCCTCGTTCAGGCGCCGCGACAGGGTCGCCGGCGTCAGCCTTTGCCGCTCCAGCGTTGCCCGCTTGCGCTCGATATTCACCGTCAGCCCGCGGCCGAGGCGGCTGGTCGCATCGTCGAAACGGCGGCGCGGCAGCGCCAGCAACTGGTCAGGCGAGGGGAGCGCGCGCGCCGCCGCGCGCACCGCCTGACGCTTGCGGTCCAGATGCCGTGAGGCGCAGGCGTTGAGCCGCGCGCCGAGGCTGGCGAGCGTTGCCTCCAGATCAGCCCTGACCGGCACGGCGATCTCGGCGGCGCCCGTCGGCGTCGGCGCGCGCATGTCGGCGACAAAGTCGATCAGGGTCGTATCGGTCTCGTGCCCGACGGCGGAGATCACCGGGATGCCGGACGCCGCGACGGCACGCGCCAGCCCCTCGTCGTTGAAGCCCCAGAGGTCTTCCAGGCTGCCGCCGCCGCGCGCCACGATCAACAGATCGGGCTGGCGGATGGGTCCGTCCCATGTCAACGCGTTGAAACCGTTGACGGCCGCGGTCACTTCTCGTGCCGTCGTCTCGCCCTGGACCCTCACCGGCCAGACCAGTACGTGGAGCGGGAACCGGTCCTTGATGCGGTGGATGATGTCGCGGATCACCGAGCCGGTCGGCGAGGTGACGACGCCGATGACCCGTGGCATGAACGGCAGCCGCCGCTTGCGGCCGGCATCGAACAGGCCTTCGGCCTGCAGCCGGCGCTTGCGCTCTTCCAGCAGCGCCATCAGCGCGCCGGCGCCCGCCGGCTCCAGATTGTCGATGACGATCTGGTAATTGGATTTGCCGGGGTAGGTCGTCAGCCTGCCGCTGGCGATCACCTCCATGCCTTCCTCGGGGCGGAACTTCAGCCGCGCCATGGTGGTCTTCCAGACCACGGCATCAATCCGCGCGCGGTCGTCCTTCAACGCGAAGTAAGCGTGGCCGGACGAATGCGGGCCGCGATAGCCGGAAATCTCGCCACGCACCCGCACATTGCCGAAGGCGTCCTCGACAGTGCGCTTCAGCGCGCCGGAAATCTCGCTCACCGTGTATTCGGTCGCGTTGCTGCGTGATTCGCTTGCTGTTTCACTCATTTGGCGATTGGGGAGCGCTTATCGGCCCGCGTCAAGCACGGAGAAACCTCGCTAATATTATAACGCGATTTTAAGCCCGATTTGCTTTGACTGGCGGCAGGAGAGCCGGCTGGGACGTTATGAGCGCACGCCGCAACAGCAGCCCGTTGACACGTCAGGTCACGCTGACGGTGCTGACGCTCGCCGCTTTCGCTTTGGCCATCGTCGTCGGCTTCGGCTTCTACGCCGCAGGCAAGGCCGACAATTCCTCTCTCGAACGGCAGAAGATGTTCGTCGCCGATGGCCTGCAGGACCAGATCGCGGCTGTTGAGCGGGAGCAGGAAAGCGTTTCAGTCTGGGACGATTCCGTCGTCAATGCAAAGGCCGGCAACCAGGCCTGGATGGCCGACAATCTCAGCGTCTGGATGTACACCTACTACGGCCATAACCGGATCTACATTCTGGATAGCGCCAACCGTCCGATCCACGCCATGCGCGAAGGCAAGGCGGTCGATACCTCCGCCTACGGCGAGGATCGGCCTGTCCTTCTTCCCACCATCGAAAAACTGCGCGGCATGCTCTCGCGACCGCCCGAAACCGGCATGTCCGGCCAGCCCGCGAAGGCGGTTGCCGAGGATCTGGTGCCGCTCGACGGCAAGCCGGCGATCTTGAGCGTCATGCCGCTGCTGCCGAGCTCTGACAGGGTCGCTCAGGCGCCCGGCAGCGAATATCTGCATATCTCGGTCGAATTCATCAACAACGCGGTCATCGGCAAGATCGCCGGAAAGTACCTGCTGGAGGGCGCGCGTCTGGTGCCATTGTCCGAGCCGGTTGGCCCAGCCGCCGTGCCGCTGGTCGATTCGCGCGGCGTGATCCTCGGCTATATCGGCTGGGATCAATTGCGGCCCGGCCTTGCCCTGGTGCGTAAGATGGCTCCCGCCCTGGCGATCGCGCTGCTCCTGGCGGGCGGCGTGCTGGTATTCCTGTTGCGTAGGCTACGTCGCGCCTCGGCGGCGCTGCAGACAAGTCAGGACCAGGCGCAATATCTCGCCTTCCACGACACGCTCACCGGCCTGCCCAATCGCGCGCTGTTCGAGGATCGCTTGCGGCGCACGCTGCTCTTCGCCAGCAAGGACGGGACGCGCGTGGCGCTGCTTTACCTCGACCTCGATCGCTTCAAGCATATCAACGACACGCTCGGCCATCCGGCCGGCGACCAGCTGGTGCGCCAGACGGCGGCGCGGCTCAGGCACACGATCCGCGAGGTCGATACCGTCGCCCGGCTCGGCGGTGATGAGTTCGCCGTCATCCTGCTTGACGTTCCCGATGCCGGAAGCGCCGAGGACATCGCTGAAAGGCTGCTCGCGAAGCTGCGCGAGCCGTTCCGGCTGATCGACGACCAGGTGTTCGTCAGCGCGAGCGTCGGCATCGCGCTGTCGTCCGGATCGGAGACGGATGCGGACGACCTGCTGCGCAAGGCCGACATCGCTCTTTACGAAGCCAAGAAGAACGGTCGCGGCCGCTACGAGGTGTTTGCCGGCGACATGGACGATCTCCTGTTGCGCAAGCGCAGGGTCGAATCCGAACTCCGCAAGGCGCTGGATGGTGACGGCGGCATAAAACTCGCCTATCAGCCGGTTTTCGCGGCCGACGGCCGCTGCATTCTCGGGGCCGAAGCGCTGATCCGCTGGGGACATGAGGTGCATGGCGCTTTGCCTGCGGCGCAGTTCATCGCCATCGCCGAGGAGCGCGGCCTCATCGGCGAGCTCGGCAAATGGGCGCTGAGCGAGGCCTGCAGCTTTGCCGCTAGGACCGAACTGCCCTGGATCGCGGTCAACATCTCGCCGATGCAGTTGCGTGATATCGGCTTTGCCGAACAGGTCTTCGCGGTCCTGAGGGAAACCGGGCTCGATCCGTCCCGCCTGCAGCTGGAGACCACCGAAAGCGTGCTGCTCGAGCACAATGACACGACCGGCACGGCGATCGACAAGCTGCGCAAGTCCGGCGTGCGCATCGTGCTCGACGATTTCGGCACCGGCTATTCCTCGCTGAGCTATCTGCGCCGCCAGGCGATCGACAAGTTGAAGATCGACCGCTCCTTCGTGCGCCTGCTCGACGAGGACGAAAGCGCCCGTGCGATCGCCAAGACGCTGATCGAGCTGGCGCTGGCGCTCAAGGTCGAAGTGACCGCCGAAGGCGTCGAGACCGACACCCAAAAGGCCCTGCTGGTCGGCATGGGCTGCCGCCAGTTGCAAGGCTATCTGCTGTCGCCGCCGCTGGAGCCCGGCGAATTGCTTGCGCTGCCGGGTGTTTCGTCAGCCGACCGGGAGCGTGCCGTCGCCCGGGCCTGACGTTACCAGCCAGGCATGATCTGGTTCGCCTTGACCCGCTTCATCTTGGCGAAGGCGAGCGCGGCGAAGTCGAAGCTTCCCGCCTCTTCGCTGACCGGCACGGAAATGTTGTCGAGGCTTTCGGCGATGTGGCGGGCCAGGGCGTCGACGATCTCCGGCTGCGAGGTCTGGCCGCGCATGATGCCGATGCGGCAGTCCGGCAACTGGCCGAAGCCGTCGGCCTCGCCGAGCACGCGCATGCCAGGCCTGAGCGCGCATTCCGGCAGCACCGAGACCGCCAGGCCGGAAAGCACGGCCGCGGTGATCACAGTGGCCGAGAAGCTGGAGAACAGCACCCGGTAGTCGCGGTTCTGCCTGTCGAGCACGTCGACCGCGGCGCGCCGCCAGATGCAGTTCGGCCGGCCGAACGCCATCGGCAGGGTCTCCTGCTCATGCGTGGCGTGGTTGGCCGAGGTCACCCACAAAAGCGGCTCGCGCCGCACCACTTCCGACTGGCCGCGCGTGTCGTTGTGCGTCACCAGCGCCAGGTCGAGATTGCCGCGCTTGATGTGCTCGACCAGCCCCGGCGTCGGCTCGCAGACCACCGTCAGCTCGACGCGCGGGTTGGAGCGCGAGAAGCGCGCCATGATCTCGGGCAGGAAGCGGTCGGCATAATCGTCCGGCGTGCCGATGCGGATCGTGCCTTCGAGCCGCTGGTCGTCGAAGGCGGCAAGCGTCTCGCGGTTGAGGTAGATCAGCCGCCTTGCATAGGAAAGCAGCCGGTCGCCCTCCTCGGTCAGCTTGTTGGTGCGGCCGTCCTTTTCGAACAGCGGCTTGCCGATCCGCTCCTCCAGCCGGCGCATCTGCATCGACACAGCCGACTGCGTCCGGTGCACCTCTTCGGCCGCGCGGGTGAAGCTTCCTGTATCGGCGATCGAGATGAAGGTCTGCAACTGATCGAGGTCGAGCGGCGCTTTCATCGGTCCAACCTATCATTGATGTTGATGCTAGAGATTAAAAACATTCGTTGGATTAATCAATCGCGCGATGGCAAATTGCGATTTGTCCACATGACAGCATGTGCACGGAAACCGAAACGGCGCTTCTCCCAAGGCGCCGGTTGCTTGGTTTCGTCCGCTCGACTCCGGGAAGGAGAGACTGACATGACCACGATTGAATTCGCTTCCGAGACCCCACGCATCACCACGCGTCCGGCCGTTGCGACGCGCGTGCTCAATGCTCTCGCCAACGCCTATGTCGCCTGGAAAAATCGCCGCGCCTTCTATCGCCTGGGCGAGATGTCGGATGCCGAGCTTGCCGATATCGGCCTGACCCGCGCCGACCTTCATGTCGCCGTCGCCGTGCCGTTCGGCCGCGATCCGACCGTGAAGCTGCGCGCCATCGCCAGCGAGCGTGCCGACACGATCGAGGACCTCGCTCGTCAGGTCGCCTGAACGGCCGCGTTGCCTGGATTTCCGGTCACGTTGAACCTTTTCACGGCTCGGCGCGACCAAGTCTCATGCAGGCTCCCACACTCCCTGCCGGTTCCCCGCCGGCCAGCCTGCACATTGCCCGGTTCTCCTCCAGGACCGGGCATTTTTTTAAGGTGTGCCGACCTTCAGGTGAGGCCGGCCTGCAAACGGCGGTTTCCTGCGCTTCCGGTGCTCACGCACTTAAGTACGCTCCGCTCCGGTTCTCGGAAGCCACCGTTTTCGGCTCGGCCTGACCTGAATCTCGGCGCACCTTGGGGCCGAGCGACACTACCGCCGGTCCATGTCGCGCTTGAACTGGTCGAAGATCGTGCCGACGTTCTTCTCATATTCGTCGCGCTGCTGCGCGCCCGTCTCGAACATCTTGCCGAAGATGTCGTCGAACGGGTTTCGCGGCCGCCCGCTCGGGTTGGTTTGCGGCTGTTGCGGCGCGCTCTGCTGCGGCTGGCGCTGCTGCGGCTGGGGCGCCGGCTGTCCGCCGGGCAGGCCGAAACCGCCGCCGCCCTGACGCAGCATCTCCTCGAAGATTTTGCCGAGCGGGTTGTCGCCATAAGGGCTTTGCGTCTGCTGCGGCTGCGGCCGGCTTTGCTGCTGCTGGGCGCCGCCGCCGAACATATCCTGCAGCACCTTGCCGAGTGGGTTCTCGCCGTAAGGATTGGGCGATTGCTGCGGCTGCTGCTGGGCGCCGCCGCCGAACATGTCCTGTAGCACCTTGCCGAGCGGGTTCTCGCCATAGGGATTGGGCGCCGGCTGCGGCGCCTGACGTTGCTGCGGCGCCGGCGCGAGGCCGCCCTGCCGCATCATCTCCTCGATGATCTCGCCGAGCGGATTGTTGCCGCCGCCGAAGCCTCCCGCGGCCCGCATCTGGTTGTTGGTCTGGTTGAACAGCCCGCCCATCATCATCGAGGCCACGGCCGGCAGCATCTGCTGCAGCACCTGCTGGCTCAATCCCGTCGCCTGCGCGGCCTGGCTCGCCACGGCGCGCGACAGGTCCTTCGAACCGAACAGGTGGCCGAGAATGCCGTTGCCCTCATCGATGCCTTGCGGCGAAAAGGCCCTCGAGGCGTCCTCGAAATACTTGGCGTGCTGGCCGCTCGCCATCGCCGTCATGAAGGCGCCCATCCCGTAAGGATCGGCGGTGTTGCGCTGCAGCCCTTGCGAGAACGCCGGCAGAAGCGCCTGGACCGCGGCCTGCGTCTGCTGCATCGAAAGTCCATACTGCTGGGCCAGCGCCTGCATGCCTGCGCCGTTCTGGGCCTGGGCGAAAATGTCGAACAGGGAAGGCATTTGGGTTCTCCTCCGACAATATCCTCGTCGGAGAGCCTAATTCGTTTCCATCACCGATTGAAGTGACTTTTGGTGCCCAACCGTTCGGCGCATGGCGAACGGTTAATGCATGTCGCCCAGAAGTGTGCAGCGGTTCTGGGACAACGACATGCATCAAAACAAAGGCTTAAACCGGTCGGCTGAGTCCGCTGCAGCGCGACGCGCTTTAATAGGCATATTCCATGAACACCGGCTCGATCGAACCGCCCCAGCGCGTGTGGTAGGCCGACAGCATCTCCTCGGCGCTGGTGGTGCCGCGCGCCACGACCTCGTCGAGCGTGTTGAGGAACGACGTCTCGTCATAGCCATCGCGGTTCTTCTTGGCTCGGTTCTTCAGGCCCATGCGCGAGATGGCGAGCACGTCGCGGGCGACGTCGCGCAAGGTGGCGTTGCGGAACGGCGCGCCAATGCCCAGCTCCGGCACGGCGTTGCGCATTGCCAGCGCTTCCTTGTGGGTCCAGCTCGACGTCAGCGCCTCGGCGGCATCCAATGCCTGTTCGTCATAGAGCAGCCCGACCCAGAAGGCGGGCAGGGCGCAGATGCGGCGCCAGGGGCCGCCATCGGCGCCGCGCATTTCCAGGAAGCGCTTCAGCCGTACGTCCGGGAACAGGGTCGAGAGATGATTTGCCCAGTCGCCCATCGTCGGCAGGCCGTCGGGGACTTCATTGCGGGCGGCGCCCGCCATGAACTGGCGGAACGTGTAGCGTGTCATGTCGTGATAGTGGCCGTCGCGGATGACGAAATACATCGGCACGTCGAGCGCCCATTCGACATAGTCGGCAAAGCCGAAATCGGGCGAGAAGCAGAATTCGAGCATGCCGGAGCGCTGGTTGTCGGTGTCGCGCCAGATGTCGCCGCGCCAGCTCTGCAGGCCGTTCGGCCGGCTCTCGGTGAAGGGCGAGTTGGCAAACAGCGCCGTCGACAGCGGCTGCAGCTTCAGCGACACCTGCATCTTGCGGCGCATGTCGGTCTCGCTCTCGAAGTCGAGATTCACCTGGATCGTGCAGGTGCGGTACATCATGTCGAGGCCCTTGGTGCCTACCTTCGGCATGTAGCGCGTCATGATCTCGTAGCGCGATTTCGGCATTTTCGGCGTGTCGGCCAGCGACCATTTCGGGCTGCCGCCGAGGCCGAGGAAGCGGATGCCGAGCGGCTCGGCGATCTCGCGCACCTGCGCCAGATGTGCGTTGCCCTCGCGGCAGGTCTGGTGGATGGACTCCAGCGGCGCCCCGGAAAGCTCGAACTGGCCGCCGGGCTCCAGCGAGATCGCACCCTGGCCGGTCGGCTCGACGAGGCCGATGATGCGGCCGGCATCCATGATCGGATCCCAGCCGAGCTTTTCCTGCATGCCTTCGAGAATGGCGCGGATGCCGCGCTCGCCGCCATAGGGCACCGGTGCGTTGCCGTCGACATAGAAGGGGAACTTCTCGTGCTCGGTGCCGATGCGCCATTTTTCGCGCGGCTTGTTGCCGGCGGCCAGATAGCCGACCAGTTCGTCGATGCCTTCGATGGGCTGGGTATCGGTTGTGTCGCGCGCCATCTCGCCCCTCCGTGCGCATAATCCCCGAAAACCGGTACCGATTTTCGCTGGACGTCCTGCGCAAGCTTTTAATTGTTACAGCGCCCTTTGCTCCACGAAAAGGAGGCGCGGTGCTGCAGGGGCCGGACGGCCGCCGGCGCTAGATGGACGAAATGCCGGCAGCCGATCAAGCAAAAAATCCTGAGCCAGGCCTCAACAGGATTTGATTACCAGTCGCCGATCGTCGCCTGGATCGCCGCCAATGCCGCCACCGCCGCGGTGTCGGCGCGCAGGATGCGCGGCCCGAGCGGAATGGCGGTGACGAAAGGCAAGGCCCTCAGCATCTTGCGCTCGTCCTCGGAAAATCCGCCTTCCGGGCCGACCAGAAGCGCAAGTTTCCTCTCCCTTACCGCTTGCAGTGCCGGCAGCGGATTGTTGGTCGCGGCGTCCTCGTCGCAGAAGATCAGCCGCCGCTCCTTGTCCCAATTGGCAAGCAGCCGTTCCAGCCTCTCCGCCTCGCGCACCTCCGGCACCGCCAGTATGCCGCATTGCTCGGCAGCCTCGACCACATTGGCGCGCAACCGATCGATGCCGGGCTTTGCCACCTGTGTGTGCTGGGTGATGACTGGCTGAAGCCTGCCTGCGCCCATCTCGACGGCCTTCTGCACCAGGTAATCGAGCCGGCCCTGCTTGAGCGGCGCGAAGCAATAGACGAGATCGGGCAGCGGCGGCTGCGGCCGCTGCAGCTCCAGCACTTTCAGCCGCACAGCCTTCTTCGACTTCGCAGCGATCGCCGCCGACCATTCGCCGTCACGGCCGTTGAAAAGCAACACCTCGGCGCCTTCGCCGAGCCGCAGCACATGGGCGAGATAGTGGCTCTGCTGCTGGCCGGCGTCGAATTCGAGGCCGGGCCCAAGATCGTCCGGCACGAACAGCCGCTGCATTTTGTAGTTGGCGCGCATCGTTGAGGAATGGGCGAGGCAATGGGCGGCGTCAAGTATCGGCAGACGGATGCCAGACAGGCGAGAAGCCTAGCCGCAGCACCGCAATGGTGGTCGCCGGCGTCAGCAGGCGCAGTGAAGTACCGGCGAAGCGATCGAGGGCAATGGAATCTGCGTAGCCCGCGAATGACCATTTGCGTGCCTTGCCGGCACGCAGCGCATAGGCAGCGTCGCCCTGCGCGATCATCGTTCCATCGGGCAAGCCGACAAGCTCCGGAACGGTCACGGCAGGCGGCCGCCCGCCTGACGCCAGCCGTTCCTTGTGCAACCGCTTGTCGACCATCGGCGCGCGCGGCTCATCGATGCCGAACGCCTCGCCGAAGCGGGTGACGAAATCGGCCGCCCGTTCGCGCCGGCAGAAGAAGCAGGGCCGGTGGCCGGCGGCCAAGGCGGTCACCTCGTCGAGGAAGAACAATTCCGTCCAGCCGGCCTTGCCGCCCGGCCTGTTACGGCCCATCGGCTCGCGCCGCACATTGCGGAACTGGCAAGCGCAGATGATCCAGGCCGGCAAGGCCCAGCGCTTCTTCAACAGCGTCTTGGTCTCGGGGTCGTGGATGATGCCACGGTTGCCGGTGAACAGGCCGCGTTCCGGCACGGCATGGATGGCGCCGAAGGGGTCGACCCGGTTCTGCAGTGGCATAGCTTTCTCTCCGGCTGCGCATCTTGGCTGAAATACGGGCCGCATGATATCGCTCGCCCCAGCGTTTTCATGTCAGCAGGATTCTCGATGCGCGTGCTGGTGGTCCAGAACTACGACAACACCGGCCTCGGTCAGGTCGGCGCCGCTCTGGCCGAAGCGGGCGCCGATCTCGACCTGCGGCGTCCCTACCAGGGCGATCCGTTGCCGCATGATGCAGGCGGGCATGATGCGATGGTCTTGCTGGGTGGCGGACAGAATGCGCTGGCCGACGAGGACTACTCTTATTTCCCGGCGCTCCTCGACCTGACGCGCGATTTCGCCGACAAGGACCGCTCGGTGCTCGGCATCTGCCTCGGAAGCCAGCTTCTGGCGCGCGCCTTCGGCGGCACCAACCAGATTGGCGGCGCCACCGAGTTCGGCTGGCACAAAGTCTCGCTGACGCCGGCGGCGAAGTCGGACCCGGTGCTGGCTGCGCTGCCCGAAAGCTTCCCGATTTTCGAGTGGCATGACGACACGTTCGGCCTGCCGGAAAACGCCGTGCGGCTGGCCGGCAGCGCGGTTGCCGAAAACCAGGCGTTCCGCCTCGGCCGCGCCGTCTATGGCTTCCAGTTCCACTTCGAGGCGGATACGCCGATGGTGCGCGACTGGAGCACGTCCTTCGCGGCGACGATCGCTGAGCGCCATCCCGGCTGGAACGAACGCTTCGACGGCGAGCTGGCCCGCAATGGCGCCGACGCCGACGCCGCCGGGCTGGCGATTGCCCGCGCCTGGGTGGCGACCATCTGAGCATCCGGTCCCTGATAGGGCGAAGCGTGGCATAATTGGCACGCCCGCGGGCTTCCGCCTGGGGACAACATTCTTCTTCCTTGGTTTGTGTCCGACCGCTCCCCTAAGAGGGCGCGCCTTGTATCGCCGATGCAACCGGCATGAACCTTTTGTGTGATCCAGCCGACACACCGGCGATACAGAATCTGCTTAGAAGCGCGAAATCGTCGAAACATTGAGACGCATTTTATCGTTTCAACGCATTGGTAACCGCCTCGTGCCCAGATGCAGAAAGCTTAACCAGAGATGACGTCCGTGAAAGCAGCTCTCCTGTCTTTTGTCATGCTGTCTGCCATCGTTCTCTGCGGCCTGGGCATCTATGCCGCCGACGCAGCGACCAACCACCGGGCCGTCGACGGTTACGGCGTCACCGCAACGCTGAACTAAGCCCGATCAAAAAATCGGAAGCTCGCCCGCGCCGGGGCTGTCTAAAGCGCTTTGCCCTGGACCGTGATGATGCGTTTGTCGCCGCCATTGACGGCGAGTGCGCTCAGCGTTCCGGATTTCCAGGCGAGCGTGTCGACATTGACGCGGTTGGCCATGACTTCGGCCTCCGGCACCGGCGTGTGTCCATGCACGACCACCTTCGGATAAAGGCCGGGGTGGTCATGGAAGTCGTCACGGATCCAGATCAGGTCCTGCGGGCTTTGGCTTTCGAGCGGCACGCCGGGGCGGATACCTGCATGGCAGAAGAAGAAATCGCCGAAGCTGACCGAGAACGGCAGCGACTGCAGGAAATCGACATGGTTGCGCGGCACGGCCTTCAGCAAGGCCATGTGTCCCCGCGCGACGGCCTCGGCCTTGCCGAACCAATCCATGTCGCGCGTGAAATCCACGCAGTAGGACTGCGCCGTCTGGATGCCGCCGTAATTCATGAACAGGCCGTCCGGCTCGCCGTCGGCAAGGAATTCGAGCATGCCGATGTCGTGGTTGCCGGCGAGCACGATGTTGCGCGCATCGCGCTTTTGCGCCTCGATCAGGAAATCGATGACACTTTTGGAGTCCGGACCGCGATCGACATAGTCGCCGAGATGGATGAAGCGCCAGTCGGACGCGGGCGCGCTTTCCAGTTCGCTCTCGATGCGCCGGTGCATGGCGGCGAGCAGGTCATGGCGGCCGTGCACGTCGCCGATGGCATAGAGCCGCATGCCGTCCGGCCCGCGCGCGTCGAGGTAGTGGATGCCGCTTTCGGTCAAGGAACCTGTCTTTCGTATTGGTCGCCGCGCAAGCTAGGACCAATCGATGAACAACGCCCTAGCGGCGCAACGGCTCCTTGCCCCATGTATGCGATGCAGCGCTTACAGCGCCTTAGCGACGCAACTGCTCCTTGCCCATGTCGGTGACGAGGCGCTTGCCGCAGAGCGCCAGCGTGATGTCCATCTCCTTGCGGATGATTTCGAGCGCTTTGGTGACGCCGTCCTTGCCCATCGCCCCGAGGCCGTAGAGGAAAGGCCTGCCGATATAGGTGCCCTTGGCGCCGAGGCAGAGCGCCTTGAGCACGTCCTGGCCGGAGCGGATGCCGCCGTCCATATGCACTTCGATCCGGTCGCCGACCGCATCGGCGATTTCTTCCAGCACCGAGATCGAGGAGGCGGCGCCGTCGAGCTGACGCCCGCCATGATTGGAGACCACGATCGCGTCCGCCCCGGTCTTGGCCGCCATCAGCGCGTCCTCCTTGTCGAGGATGCCCTTCAGGATCAGCTTGCCGCCCCAGCGTTCCTTGATCCAGGCCACGTCCTTCCACGACAGCTGCGGATCGAACTGTTCCGTCGTCCAGGACGACAGGGAAGAGACGTCGCCGACGCCCTTGGCGTGGCCGACGATGTTGCGGAAGGTGCGGCGCGGCGTGCCGGCGATCCCCAGGCACCAGCGCGGCTTCAGCGCAAGGTCGACGATGTTGGCAAGCGTCATCTTGGGCGGCGCCGAGAGCCCGTTGCGGATATCCTTGTGGCGCTGTCCCAGGATCTGCAGGTCGAGCGTCAGCACCAGCGCCGAGCATTTCGCTGCCTTGGCCCGGTCGATCAGGTTAAGCACGAAATCCTTGTCGCGCAGCACATAGAGCTGGAACCAGAACGGCTTTTTGGTCGCCGAGGCGACATCCTCGATCGAGCAGATACTCATGGTGGACAGCGTGAACGGCACGCCGAACGCTTCCGCCGCCTGCGCCGCGAGCATCTCGCCATCGGCATGCTGCATGCCGGTCAGCCCGGTCGGGGCGAGCGCCACCGGCATCGCCACCTTCTCGCCGATCATGGTCGATTCCAGCGAGCGGTTGCTCATGTCGACCAGCACGCGCTGGCGGAATTTTATCTTGCCGAAGTCCTCTTCGTTGGCCCGGTAGGTGCTCTCCGTCCAGGCGCCGGAATCGGCATAGTCGAAGAACATCTTCGGCACCCTGCGGCGTGCCAGGTCCTTGAGGTCGGCGATGGTGAGGATTTCGCTCATGATGGTCCCCGTTAAATCTGTGCTTAGGAGCGTTTTCGTGTGGGTTCGATATCGCCGGCGTCCGAGCGTTGCCTGAGGCGCAGCCTGGACACCCGCTGCCAGTCGCCGCTGCGCTCGGCTTCCGCCATCGAGCGCTCGACATAGGTGATGTGGTCCATCGCCGCCTTGCGCGCCGCGATCGGATCGCCGGCCTTGATCGCGGCATGGATCGCCCGGTGTTGCTCGAGCAGCGCTTCGCGCGCGCCGGGCACGCTGAACACCAGAAGCCGGTTCTGGAACACGCCCTCCGACAGCAGCCGGTAGCAGGAGCGCAGCGTGTGCAGGAGGATGATGTTGTGCGCGCATTCGCACACCGCGTGGTGGAACTCGACGTCGATTTCCGCCTCGTCGTCGAAATCGCCGGTCCGGTGCGCTTCGTCCATGCGCGCCATGATGCGGTCGAGCAGCGCCAGATCCTCCGGAGTTGCGCGGCGCGCCGCGTACTCGGTCGCCACCGCCTCGATCTCGCGCCGGTATTCCAGATAGTCCGTCACCGCCTTGCGGTGCGTGGAGATGAGGTCCGTCACCGGCTTGGTGAAGAGCTGGCCGATGACGTCGGCGACATGCGTGCCGCCGCCCGGCCTCGTCGTCAGCAGCCCGCGGCCCTCCAGCGCCTTCAGCGCGTCGCGCAGGATCGGCCGCGACACGTCGAACTGGCGCGCCAGCTCGCGTTCGCCGGGCAGCCGGTCGCCGGTGCGCAGCACGCCTTCGAGGATCAGGCTCTCGATCTGCTGCACCACCTCGTCGGCGGTGCGCGAATGCTCGATCCTGAAGAAAATGTCGCTCAAAGGGATGCCTGGAGAACGGAACGGAGGTCACTCAGATTAAGGCCTCTCTCGCCAACTGGTCAAATTATTTATCCAATTCGTCAGTCCGTCGCCTTGCCCGCCGCGCGTTGCGGTCGCCGGATGCTAATATTTGCTGTTTACGCGTCCCACCGATTGCCGCAAGACCACCGGATTGCGCGATGGGTCGAAATCAGGGGGATCAGCCGTGTCGGACGAGACGCCCAAGCTTGAATTCCAGCCGCGCGCCCAAGGCAGCGTGATGGGTTTTCCGGCGCATGAGGGGCGGCCTGGCGCGCTGGGGGAGGTCCATGCCCGACCGCACCCGCTGATCGAAAAACCGCGCGTGTTGATCCAGCTTTCCTTCATGACCGAAGGCGGCGCCGCTGTCGACCATGCGGTGCTGTCGGAACTGTCGCGGCGGCTGGGCATCGCCGCGCCCGAGCGCAATGCGCGCCATCATGCGATGAAATGGGGCAAGGGCACGCTGCGCTGGGAGCGGCATACGGAATTCTCGACCTATCTCTGGGAAGGGCCGCTGGCCGAGAACGGCCGGGCGCAGGAAGATTCGCCTTTCGGCAACGGCTTCTCGCCGCCCGGCACCGTGATTTCGGGCATCCGCCTCGAAATCCGCAAATGGACGCAGGCCAGCGAAAAGCTGGTCGCCGGCTTCGACCCGACCAGCCTGTGTTATTCGCTGGTTGAGCGGGGCGCCGCCGCCATCATCACCGATTTCCGCCAGGACGGCGACGGCCTGACCCGCATCCTGGTGCTCGATCGCGGCCTGACGCCGGCCAGCACCGGCGCCTTGTCGCAGCGGCTGATCGATATCGAGACCTATCGCACGCTGGCCATGCTCGGCCTGCCGATGGCGTTGACGCTGTCCGGGCGCGCCCGTCGTATCGAGGACCGCCTGGCGCAGACCACGCTGGAAATGAAGGCGGTCGAGACCCGCGACAGCCAGACCTTGCTTGCCGATCTCACCGGGCTTGCCGCCGAGCTCGAGGCCGACGCCGCGTCCAGCCTCTATCGCTTCGGCGCCAGCCGCGCCTATGACGGCATCGTCACCGAACGGCTCCGGGCGCTGGATGAAGAGCCGGTGCAGGGTTACGACACCTGGGCAGGCTTCCTCTTGCGGCGCATGGCGCCGGCCATGCGCACCTGCCGCTCGGTCGAGGAGCGCCAGGCGAACCTGTCGCGCAAACTCACCCGCGCCACGACGCTCTTGCGCACCTGGGTCGATGTCGATGTCGAGAAGCAGAACCGCGATTTGCTCGCCTCGATGAACAACCGCGCCCGGCTGCAACTGCGCCTGCAGCAGACGGTCGAAGGCCTGTCCGTCGCCGCCGTGTCCTATTATGTCGTCGGCCTCATCGGCTATGTCGCCAAGGGCGCCTCGGTCTTCGGGCACGCTTTCGCGCCCGAGGTCGTCACCGCGGCCTCCGTCCCGGTCGCCATCCTGCTTGTCTGGTGGGGCGTGCGTCGCGTGCGGAAAATGCATTCCGAGCCGGCGAGGCATCCGGGCGAGTAAGCGTATCTTGGGGGACGGCCGGAAGCAGCGGCAGATTGCCGCTGCGGAAGCTTGGCGTCACGCTCGCCGCCGCCCGGACCAAAGCAGCGTTTGCAACAAAACGGTCAAGCTGGTAAAAGATTTTGACCAGTCAAGCGAGATGACCGATGTCCGGCCTAGCCATGCCCAAGCCAGATGCCGAGACGATGCGCCGGCGCGCCGAGATCGTCGCCGACATGCGCATCATCGTGCCGGGCGAGGGCGTCGTCGACACGGCCAACGAGATGCGCGCCTTCGAAAGCGACGGCCTGACTGCCTACCGGCAGCTGCCGCTGGTCGTGGTGCTGCCGGAGACGGTCGCCCAGGTCTCGCGCGTCCTGAAATACTGCAACGAGCGCAACATCCGCGTCGTGCCGCGCGGCTCCGGCACCTCGCTGTCGGGCGGCGCGCTGCCGCTTGAGGATGCGGTGCTGCTGGTCATGAGCCGCTTCAACCGCATCCTGCAAATCGATTATCCCAATCGCATCGTCGTCGCCCAGCCGGGCGTCACCAATCTCGGCATCACCACCGCCGTCGAGCAGGAGGGCTTTTACTACGCCCCCGATCCATCCTCCCAGATCGCCTGCTCGATCGGCGGCAACGTCGCGGAAAACTCCGGCGGCGTGCATTGCCTGAAATACGGGCTCACCGCCAACAACGTGCTGGGCATCGAGATGGTGCTGATGAATGGCGAGGTGGTGCGGCTCGGCGGCGGCCATCTCGACCAGGAAGGCTACGATCTGCTCGGCGTGATGACCGGCTCCGAAGGCCTGCTCGGCGTCGTCACCGAAGTTACGGTGCGCATCCTGAAGAAGCCGGAGACGGCGCGTGCGCTGCTGATCGGCTTTCCGACCAGCGAGGAGGGCGGCCAGTGCGTCGCCGACATCATCGGCGCCGGCATCATCCCGGGCGGCATGGAGATGATGGACCGCCCGGCGATCCACGCGGCGGAGGATTTCGTCCATGCCGGCTATCCGCTCGATGTCGAGGCGCTGCTGATCGTCGAGCTCGACGGCCCCAGCGTCGAGGTCGACCACCTGATCGGCCTCGTCGAGGCCATCGCCTACAGGAACGGCTCGACCACCTGCCGCATCTCGCAATCGGAACAGGAGCGGCTGAGCTTCTGGGCCGGCCGCAAGGCGGCCTTCCCGGCCGTCGGCCGCATCTCGCCCGATTATTACTGCATGGACGGCACGATCCCGCGCAAGGAACTGCCGCGCGTGCTGGCCGGCATGCGTGATCTCTCCGAGAAATACGGTCTCGGCGTCGCCAATGTCTTCCATGCCGGCGACGGCAATCTGCACCCACTGATCCTCTACGATGCCAATGTGCCCGGCGAGCTCGACAAGGCTGAGAGTTTTGGCGCCGACATATTGCGGCTCTGCGTCGAGGTCGGCGGCGTGCTGACCGGCGAGCACGGCGTCGGCGTCGAGAAGCGCGACCTGATGCCGGAAATGTTCAACCAGATCGATCTCGACCAGCAGATGCGCGTCAAATGCGCCTTCGACCCCAACCACCTGCTCAACCCGGGAAAAGTGTTTCCGCAACTGCGGCGTTGCGCCGAGCTGGGGAGGATGCATGTGCATCGCGGGCAGGTGGCGTTTCCGGATATTCCGAGGTTTTGATGGGCACGCGGGATCAAAGTTCCTCGCCCCCGCAAAGCGGGGGAGAGGTGGCTCGGGCGAAGCCCGAGACGGAGAGGGGGACGCCCTCTCCGCCAAGCCGCCGCTCGCCCGAAAAGATCGCCCGTGCGCGCGAGCTGCGTCACGGTGACAATCAGGCGGAAGCGATCCTCTGGAGCGAGTTGAAGGCAAGAAAGCTGGGCGGATACAAATTCGTTCGTCAAATGCCCATCGGCCCATACTTCGCGGATTTTGCATGCAGGAGCCAAAAGCTGGTCGTAGAGCTGGATGGCAGCCAACATGCCGGAAGTAGTTACGACAGGCGACGCGACGAGTTCATGCGCAGCGAAGGTTTCTCGGTTTTGCGGTTCTGGAGCTTCGATGTTTTGAAGAACACGAGGAGCGTTTGCGAGACGGTCCTCGCAGCTCTTGAAGGACGGCTTGCGGAAGACGTCGTCGCGCCGGACCTCAGGTTTGTTCTCGCGACCAGGAAGACGGGAGACAGCGCTCTATGATGGCCCCCTCTCCGTCTCGGGCTTCGCCCGAGCCACCTCTCCCCCGCTTTGCGGGGGCGAGGAACCCAAGCTTTCCAAGGTCGCGACTTTGGCGATTGGCGTTTCCTCGCCCCCATAAAATGGGGGAGAGGTGGCTCGGGCAAAGCCCGAGACGGAGAGGGGGCTGCGTTGCCGTATGCGATTGCCCTGCTCCCCTTGTCGGGGCGAGGAACCAGGTGTCACAATGACCACCTTCACCCCCACAGCACCCGCCGAAGTTCTCCCCACCGTCCAATGGGCAGCGGCTGAAGAAACCCCCCTTGAAATGCTCGGCCACGGCTCCAAGCGCGGCATAGGCCGTCCGCTGCAGACCGAGCACACGCTCGACATGTCGAAGCTCACCGGCGTCACGCTCTATGAGCCGGCCGAGCTGGTGCTGTCGGCTCGTGCCGGCACATCGCTCGCCGAGATCGAGCAACTGCTTGCCGAAAACGGCCAGCAATTCGCCTTCGAGCCAATGGACTACGGCCCGCTGCTTGGCGGCGCGCCAGGCAGGGGCACGATCGGTGGCGTGCTGGCCTCGAACCTCTCTGGTCCACGCCGGTTGAAGGCGGGTGCGGCACGCGACCATATCCTCGGCATATCGGCGGTATCGGGCCGTGGCGAAGCCTTCAAGTCCGGCGGCCGCGTCGTCAAGAATGTCACCGGCTACGATCTCTCCAAGCTGATGGCCAACAGCTGGGGCACGCTCGCCGTCTTGACCGATGTCACCTTCAAGGTGCTGCCGGCCGCTGAAACCGAAGTGACCTTGGCCATTCGCGGCCTGCTCGACGATGCCGCGGTCGCCGCCATGGCGCTGGCGCTGGGTTCCAGCGCCGAAGTGTCGAGCGCGGCGCATCTGCCGGAGCGCATCGCCGCGAAGGTCGCCGGCGGCAAGCACGGCAGCGACGCCGCGACGCTGCTGCGCGTCGAAGGTTTTGGGCCATCGGTCGTCTATCGCGTCGAGGCGCTCAAGCAGCTGCTAGGCAAGGCCGGCCCTCTGGAAGAGATCGCCGGAGAGGCCTCGAAAACCATCTGGCGCGACATTCGCGATTGCGTGCCCTTTGCCGATGGCGGCGCGCGGCCTGTCTGGCGCGTCTCGATGGCGCCGTCCGAGGCGCATCACATGGTGATGGCGTTGCGCATGCAGGCGGCGGTCGACGCCTTTTATGACTGGCAGGGCGGCCTTGTCTGGCTGTCGATGCGCGAGGACGATCCGGAGGCAGGGCTGCTGCGCGGGCTGATCCGCAAGCATGGCGGCGGCCACGCGACCCTTGTGCGCGCGTCCGCACCGCATTGCGCGGCGCTGCCGGTGTTCGAGCCGCAGCCGCCGCACCTCGCCGCGCTGTCGGCGCGGCTCAAGGCCGAGTTCGATCCCAAGCAGATTCTCAATCCCGGCCGCATGGGTTAGGACCGCGACATGCAGACCAACTTCTCCGCCGCGCAGCTTGCCGATCCGCATGTTGCGGAATCCGAAAAGATCCTGCGCAAATGCGTGCATTGCGGCTTCTGCACCGCCACCTGCCCGACCTATGTGACCTTGGGCAATGAGCTCGATTCGCCGCGCGGCCGCATCTACCTCATCAAGGACATGCTGGAGAATGGCCGGCCTGCCGACAAGGAGATCGTCACCCATATCGACCGTTGCCTGTCTTGCCTGGCCTGCATGACGACATGCCCCTCGGGCGTGAACTACATGCATCTGGTCGACCATGCCCGCGCCCATATCCAGGACACCTACAGGCGGCCGCTGCTCGACCGGCTGACGCGCGCCATGCTGGCGGCCGTGCTGCCTTACCCAAGCCGCTTCCGCGCCGCGCTGAAGCTCGCTGGGCTCGGCCGGCCGTTCATGGGCCTGTTCGAGAAATTGCCGGCGCTGAAGCCGGTCGCCGCGATGCTGAAGCTCGCGCCGTCCTCGATCCCATTGGCATCGCCAATGGCGAAACCGGGCACGCATGCCGGGCAGGGCGCAAAGCGAGGTCGTGTCGCCATCCTCACCGGCTGTGCGCAATCCGTGCTCGATCCGGCCATCAACGACACCACCATCTCGCTTCTGACGCGGCTCGGCGTCGAGGTCGTCGTGCCGGAAGGCGAGGGCTGCTGCGGCGCGCTCGTCCATCACATGGGCCGTGAGGATCAGGCGCTCGCTTCAGCAAGACAGAACGTCGACGCCTGGACGCGCGCGATCGAGAAGGGCGGGCTCGATGCCATCATCATCACCGCATCCGGCTGCGGCACGACGATCAAGGATTACGGCTTCATGCTGCGCCTCGATCCGGCCTATGCCGAAAAGGCCGCCCGCGTCTCGGCGCTGGCCAAGGACGTCACCGAATATCTCGCCGCGCTCGACCTGCCCGAGCCGGTGCGCAAGCCGGGCACGGTCGTCGCCTATCATTCCGCCTGCTCCATGCAGCACGGCCAGAAGATCACGCGCCAGCCGAAGGAGCTTCTGGCCAAGGCGGGCTTTGTCGTGCGCGAGCCGCGCGAAGGGCATCTATGCTGCGGCTCGGCCGGCACCTACAACATCCTGCAGCCCGACATTTCGGCCAAGCTGCGCGACCGCAAGGTGAAGAACATCGAGGCGACGGGCGCTTCGGTCGTGGCCACCGGCAATATCGGCTGCATCACCCAGATCGCCTCCGCCGCGAAGCTGCCGGTGGTGCATACGATCAAGCTGCTGGACTGGGCTTATGGCGGCCCGAAGCCGGAGGGCGTTTCAGAACAAGGGCTTGCGGCGGCAGAGTGATCCTCGTCGTCGGCGCCCCCTCATCCGGCCGCTTCGCGGCCACCTTCTCCCCGAGGGGAAGAGGCTGGCGCCAGTGCCGACAATCTCCTCTCCCCTGGGGAGAGGTCGGCCGAGCGAAGCGGAGGCCGGGTGAGGGTCCGTGCTACTCCGCCGCGATCTGATCCGGCACGCCATAGGTTGCTCGGTAGAGCGCGCGCTGGCGGTTGAGCGCAACCATGGTGTTGCGCAACAGGATCGCGACCGTGAGCGGGCCGACGCCGCCGGGCACCGGCGTGATCCAGGAGGCCACTTCCTTGACGCTGTCGGTGTCGACGTCGCCGACGATGCGGGTTTCGCCGTCGGGGCCGATTTCCGAATTGATGCCGATATCGATGACGGCGGCGCCCGGCTTCACCATGTCGGCCTTGATCAGCCGCGGCTTGCCGACGGCGACGAACAGCGCATCGGCGCGCCGCGCATGCGCGGCCAGCGAGCGCGTCATGTGGTGGCACACCGTCACCGTCGCGCCCTCGCTCATCAGCAGGAAAGCAATCGGCTTGCCGACGATCTCGGAATGGCCGACGACGACCACTTCGAGCCCCTTGAGCTCGAGCCCGGTCTCCTTCAGCAATTCGACTGAGGCCGCCGCCGTGCAGGGCGCCAGGTCGAGCTGGTTGTAGACGATGTTGCCGATCGAGGCCGGGTGCATGCCCTCGACGTCCTTCAGCGGATGGACGGCGGCCTGCAATGTCTTGATCGGGATATGTGCCGGCACCGGCCGCTGGATGATGATGCCGGTGACGCGCGGGTCGGCATTGAGGCCGTGGATCGCCGCTTCCAACTCGCCGGCGGTGGTGTCGGCGGCGAAGCGCCGTTCCTCGAAGCCGATGCCGGCAAGGGCCGCCTTGGCACGCTGGTTGCGCACATAGACATCGACCGCGGCGATGTCGCCGACGGTGATCGAAACCAGCTTCGGCGGAAAACCTTCGGCCGTGGCGATCGCGGCATCCTCGCGCACCGAAGCGATGATGCGCTGGGCGACCGGGCCGCCTTTCAGGTAGCGGCTATCGTCGGTTCGGGTCATGGGCGGCACCTCTGCCTTCTGAAGCAATTCAAGGAAAAGCGCGTAAGCGGCGTTTCGTCCGGAACTGCGTAACGATCAGGATTTGTGCGCTGCAATAGCAGAGGCGCGCCGGGAAATCAGCCCCGAAAGCGAAACCGCCTGCTTTCAGGGCGACTTGACGCGCCATACATTGAAAGAAGACTCGAAATGAAAAGGGCAGCGCGGTTGCCCGCGCTGCCCTTTCGTGACCGGCCGTATCCCCACACGGCCCGTCCCCCGTAAACTCTGTCACCGGTTTAAGCACATCCCGCGGGATCGCACTATGACTTGGCTGCAACAGCAGGAGACTAAAAATGCTGCGCCGTCTAACCGGCTGATTCGCTGCGACTATATCACCTCGACTGTGGTTCCGACATTCACGCGTTCGTAAAGGTCGACGACATCTTCGTTGCGCATGCGGATGCAGCCGGAAGACACCGCGCCGCCGATCGTCCAGGGCTGGTTGGTGCCATGGATGCGGTATTCGGTGGTGCCAAGATAAAGCGCGCGGGCGCCAAGCGGGTTCTCGATGCCGCCGGCCAGGTAGGTCGGCAGGTAGCGGCCCTTGGCAGCCTCGCGCTTGATCATCTCCGCCGGCGGGCGCCAGTCCGGCCACTCGCGCTTGTTGGTGATCTTGTGCGTGCCCGACCATTCGAAGCCTGGCTTGCCGGTGCCGACGCCGTAACGTCGCGCCTTGCCGTCCTTCTCGACCAGGAAGAGGAAGTTCTGGTGCGTATCGATGACGATGGTGCCTGGCTTCGCCGGGCCGTCATAGGCGACTTCCTGCGGCAGGTAGATCGGATTGATCTGCGGCCGCATCACCATGCGCCTGGCCGGCTGCTGCACAGCCGCCGTCTTCTGCCGGTCGGGCTGCGGCTGGAACAGGCGCTGCAGCGGCTGCTGCGTCACCCGCCGGGTCGGCCGGACGATGCCCGGCGCGTGGCCAAGCTGCAGCACCCAGGGCGCCGAAAGGTCGGGGCTCACCATCACCGGCGGCACGTCGGCATAGCGGTCATTGGCAAGGGAGGTCGTGGCGCCGGCGGCAAGGATCGCCGCAGCCCCTAGCAGGGAACAAAACGCTGTCTTCATCGGAACGCACCTTGATCGAACTGATCCGGGGCGGAGAAGGCGCCCTCGGTTTCGCGATCCTTGGCGCGGAGCGGCAAGCAAAACATGAATCGGAACGCGTAAAATGCCGCTTTGTCAGTAAACCTTTTGGTGTGGTTACCGGCCGGTTCAGGAATCTGGTAAAGCCACGGTAAAACGGCGCTGAAGCGCGTTAACGGATGGATTTGCTGACGATGGCGACTGAAAATGCCGGTATTCTCGATGGCCCCGACGGCAAGGCGCGTTGCTTCTGGCATGGCAACCTGCCGGACTATCTTCATTACCACGACCATGAATGGGGCCGGCCGGTGACGGATGATCGCCGGCTGTTCGAAAAGATCTGCCTGGAAGGGTTTCAGTCGGGCCTGTCGTGGCTGACCATCCTGCGCAAGCGCGAGAATTTTCGCGAGGCCTTCGCCGGCTTCGACTTCGACAAGGTGGCGGCCTTCACCGACCAGGATGTCGAGCGCCTGCTTGGCAATGCCGGCATCATCCGTCATCGCGGCAAGATCGTCTCGACCATCAACAACGCCAAGCGCGCCCGCGAGATGGTGGACGAGTTCGGCTCTTTAGCCGCCTGGTTCTGGAAATTCGAGCCGGGGCGGGAGGAGCGGCCCGAAATCGTCGATCTGGCCCATCTGCGCGCCAATCCGACGACAGCGGTGTCGGTCAGGATATCGAAGGAATTGAAGAAGCGTGGCTGGAGCTTTGTCGGCCCGACGACTGTCTATGCCTTCATGCAGGCGATGGGCCTGGTCAACGACCACCTCGAAGGCTGCTACTGCCGCGCCGAGGTGGAGAAAGAGCGCAAGAAGTTGAAGCGGCCGAAGTAGCGTCACCCCTACCTCCCCCTTGTGGGGAGGTCGCGCCGAAGGCGCGGGTGGGGGTAGGAGAAGTCTTCCAGACCCCACCCCGACGCTGCGCGTCGACCCTCCCCGCAAGGGGGAGGGTAAGCCCTCACTTCTCGAACCGGCCCTTATGGCCGCTGCCATTGATGTCCCAGACCAGGCTGGAGCCGGACACCGTCAGCACCAGCCCGCTGAAGCCGCGGTCGTCGGGCGTGTGATGCGTGGAGGCCGAGCTGCGGCCGGCCGGGATGACCTCGACCGTCGAACCCTTCCGCACCCAGCAGCCCTTGCCGTACTGGTCGTTGGCGCCATAGGCGAGCGCGAATTCGAAGCTGCCGTCTTTCTTCAACAGCAGTTCCGAGCCGACTTCCATGACGCCGTTCAGGTAATAATGGCCGGCGAGGCGGGCATCGCCCGGCTGGCAGGCGTTGGCCGCGACGGGCAAGCCACAGAAAAGCGCGCCGGCGAGCACGCCCGCAAATCGCAACCGCATGATGATCCCCCGATCGTTGGATGAAAGTCACACGTTCCCGGCGCCGGCCAGGAACAGCCCGGCAATGATCGCCGCCACGGCCGCGAAGGCTGGATAGATGACCAGCAGGCCGGTCACCAGCGCGTCGCGCACGGTCGGCTTGCGTGCCTCGGCCGCGACGTCGAACGGCCCGGCCGGCTGCTGCGCTGGCTTGAGCGCAAACCCACCGGCAGGCCGCAGCCTGCCGCCGTCGGTAATGTCTTCAGCCGTCGTCATGGCCCCGAACCCCTTGTTTCGGTGGGCTTTATGGCCGTCGATTGTGTCGGCAGCATGCCGTGCCGATGGCGGAATTGTTTCGTTTTTGGCGCGGTTTTGTTTCCGATGCGGCTTTCCCTTCTCCCGCAAGGGGGAAGGAGAGGCGCTAACCCTTGCCGCTCCAAGCCGCATCGTTTAGGAAACGCCCGCCCATTACTAGAGAAGATCATCCCATGGCCGACAAATCCGAAAAGACGAAAGCGCGGCTGCCGCGCGGTTTTGCCGACCGCAGCGCCGAAGACATCCGCGCCGTCGAGAAGATGATGGCGACCATCCGCTCGGTCTATGAGCTTTACGGTTTCGAACCGGCCGACCAGCCGATGATCGAATACACCGATGCGTTGGGCAAGTTCCTGCCCGACCAGGACCGGCCGAACGAAGGCGTGTTCTCCTTCCAGGATGACGATGACCAGTGGCTGTCGCTGCGCTATGATCTCACCGCGCCGACGGCGCGGTTCGTCGCCGAGAATTATGACAAGCTGCCGAAGCCCTATCGCAGCTATCGTTCCGGCTGGGTGTTCCGCAACGAGAAGCCCGGCCCCGGCCGCTTCCGCCAGTTCATGCAGTTCGACGCCGACACGATCGGCACGCCGAATGGTGTGGCGGGCGTCGCCGCAGATGCCGAGATGGCGATGATGATGGCCGATGTCATGGAGGCGCTCGGCATCAAGCGCGGCGACTACATCATCCGCGTCAACAACCGCAAAGTGCTGGACGGCGTGCTGGAGGCGATCGGCCTCGGCGGCGACCAGAATGCGGGCCGTCGGCTAACGGTGCTGCGCGCCATAGATAAGCTCGACAAGATCGGACCCGAAGGCATCGCGCAGTTGTTGGGCGCAGGCCGCAAGGACGAAAGCGGCGACTTCACCAAGGGCGCCGGCCTCGAACGCAAGGCGATCGAAACGGTTCTCTATTTCATGAATTGCGAACCCGGCTCGGCGGCCGGCGAATGGCGCAAGCTGGAAGCCGCCACCGACATTTCGCCGAATGCCGCTCAGATCCGCTGGCTGAAGACGCTGGACTATTTCGCCGATACCGGCCGCGAAGGCGTCGAGGAATTGGCGGCGATCGCGGCCATGGCGGATGCCGCCGGCTACGCGGGCCGCGTGCTCATCGACACCTCCGTCGTGCGCGGCCTCGAATACTACACCGGCCCGGTCTTCGAGGCCGAGCTGCTGGCCGAGATCCCCAATGATGAAGGCCAGATCGTGCGCTTCGGCTCGGTCGGCGGCGGCGGCCGTTATGATGGGCTGGTCTCGCGCTTCCGCGGCGAGCCGGTGCCGGCGACCGGCTTCTCCATCGGCGTCTCCCGGCTGATGACGGCGCTGAAGAATCTCGGCAAGCTCGACATCTCCGATGTCGTCGCGCCGGTCGTCGTGCTGGTTATGGACAAGGATACGGAAAGCCTCGGTCGCTACCAGAAGATGGTCGCCGACCTGCGCGCCGCCGGCATCCGCTCAGAAATGTATCTCGGTGGCGCCGGCATGAAGGCGCAGCTGAAATATGCCGACCGTCGCGGCAGCCCGGTCGCCATTATCCAGGGTGGCGACGAGCGCGCCAGGGGCGAGGTGCAGATCAAGGACCTGATCGAAGGCGCGCGTCTGTCGGCCGAGATTACCGACAATGCCGAGTGGCGCGCAGCGCGACCGGCGCAGGTGACGGTGGCGGAGAGCGAGCTGGTTGGTGAGGTGAAGAAGATCCTGGCGGCGCAGGCCGAGGAGCGGGCACGTGGGAAGTAGAGGTCGCGTTCTGTCGCGCCCCCCTCTGTCCTGCCGGACATCTCCCCCTCTAGGGGGGAGATCAGATGTCACGCCGGCTTTCGCTAACCTTCAGCGTTGCAGGAAGAGGCGTGGCGCCCAAGCTGCCAATCTCCCCCTCAGAGGGGGAGATGTCCGGCAGGACAGAGGGGGGCGCCGTAGAGCGCTTGCTTTGGCGTTCTGGCACCCACCCCTCATCCGTCTCGGCGCTGCGCGCCGATCCACCTTCTCCCACAAGGGGAGAAGGGGAGGTGGCGCTTCATGACCACCCGCCCCGCCATCGCCGCCGACATCGCAAACCTCTTCGCCACCCGCGACACCCACGCGGTCGAGGTCGCCGTGCTGCAGCCGGCCGACCCGTTCCTCGACATGGCGGGGGAGGACCTGCGCCGCCGTATCTTCCTGACCGAGAGCGAGACCGGCAAGACGCTGTGCCTGCGGCCCGAATTCACCATTCCGGTCTGCCTCGACCACATCGCCAGCCAGGCCGGCACGCCGCGCCGCTATTCCTATCTGGGCGAAGTGTTCCGCCAGCGCCGCGACGGCGGCAACGAGTTCTTCCAGGCCGGCATCGAGGATCTCGGCGACCGCGACACGGCCGCCGCCGACGCCCGCTCGCTGGCAGACGCGCACGCGCTGCTGTCGCTGGTGTTGCCCGGAAAGTCGCTGGCGATCACTCTGGGCGACCAGACCCTGTTCGAGGCGGTGCTGGCGGCGCTCGGCCTGCCGCGCGGCTGGCGCATGCGCCTTGCCCGTGCCTTCGGCTCGGCACCGATGCTGGAAGCAGCCCTTGCCGATCTCGCCAACCCGCCGCGCAACAGCCAGCTCTCCGGTCCTGTCGCCCTGCTGGCGCTCGACGGCGATGCGGAAGGCCTCGCCGCGCATATTGCCGAAGGTATGGAGGAGGCGGGGCTGTCGGCGTCGTCCGGGCGCGCCCCGGCCGACATCGCGCGGCGCCTGATCGAGAAGGCGCAGCTGCGCAGCGTGCGGCTGTCCGATGACGCCTTTTCGGCGCTGAAGGGTTTTCTCGAGATCGACGTTGCGCTCGACGGCGCGACCTCGGCGCTGGAAAAATTCGCCGCCGATGCCGGCCTGTCGCTGGGACCGGCGCTGGAGAATTTCGCTGCGCGCGCCAAGGCGATCGAGGCGCATGGCCTGTCCGCGGCGCAAATCCGCTACGATGCCGCCTTCGGCCGTCCGCTCGACTATTATACCGGCCTCGTCTTCGAGATTGCCGCGGGCGATGGCGACCGCCCGCTGGTCGGCGGCGGCCGCTACGACCGGCTGCTGACGCTGCTTGGCGCGAAGAAGCCGATTCCCGGCGTCGGCTTCTCGGTCTGGCTCGACCGCATCGAAGCCTTGCGGGAGAACGCCAAATGATCACGCTGGCGATCCCGTCGAAAGGCCGTCTCAAGGAGCAGTCGCTCGAAGTGCTGGCCAAGGCCGGCCTTGCCGTCACCTTGCCTGAGGACGACCGCAAATATCGCGCCCGCATCGATGGTCTCGACAATGTCGAGGTGGCATTTCTTTCCGCATCCGAGATCGCCGGCGAGATCGGCCAGGGCGCGGTCGATCTGGGCATCACCGGCGAAGATCTCTTGCGCGAGAACCTCGCCGACTGGGACGCGCGCGCCGAGATCGTCGCGCGCCTCGGCTTCGGCCATGCCGATGTTGTCGTGGCGGTGCCGGACATCTGGCTCGACGTCGACAGCATGACCGACCTCGACGACGTCGCCGCCGATTTCCGCCAGCGCCACGGCCGGCGGCTCAGGATCGCCACCAAATACTGGCGGCTGACGCAGCAGTTCTTTTCGCTCAAGCACGGCATCCAGGTCTATCGCATCGTCGAAAGCCTCGGCGCCACCGAAGGCGCCCCGGCGGCAGGCCTGGCGGATGTCATCGTCGACATCACCACCACCGGCTCGACGCTTCGCGCCAACCACCTCAAGGTGCTCGGCGACGGCACGATCCTGAAATCGCAGGCCTGTCTCGTCGCTTCGAGGAAGCAGCGTGCCGCGGCGGACGAGGGGCAGTTGCGGGAAATCGCCGCGAAGATGGCCGCGCTCATCGCCTAATCCCATACCTTCGGCGGGTTTCCACCATCCCGACAGGCTGATAGGCTGGCTTATCCCGGGAGGAGACGGCGATGGCGATCAAACTCGACGAGCTCATGAACGCCACCAATCTGCGCGGGCGCGGCGCCAGCGGCACCTTCATCGCTCCGGTTGGCGGCAAGGCGCATGTATCGGGCGACCGCTCGGTGGCCCTGCTCGACAAGACCATCCCTGAGTTGTTTTCCGACACGGTGGGCAGATACGCCACGCTCGACGCCGCCGTGTTCGTCGGCCAGGACAAGCGTTTCACCTGGAGCGAGCTGTCGGATGCGGTCGACGCCCTGGCGGCCGGTTTCCTGGCGCTGGGGTTGGCAAAAGGCGACCGCGTCGGCATCTGGTCGCCGAACCGCTGGGAGTGGCTGGTGACACAGTTCGCCACCGCGCGCATCGGCCTGATCCTCGTCAACATCAACCCGGCCTACCGGCTGACCGAGCTGGAATACGCGCTGAACAAAGTGGGCTGCAAGGCGCTGGTCACGGCGGCCCAATTCAAGACCTCCGACTATCTAGGCATGATCGAGACGCTGGCGCCGGAGCTCGCCACGGCCGAGCCCGGCAAGCTGAAGGCCAAGAAGCTGCCGGCGCTGAAGATCGTCATCCGTATGGGCGACGACAACTCGCCCGGCATGTTCAATTTCGGCGACGTGCTGGCCATGGCCGGCCGCGACGAGCATGACAGCCTCGACCGCATCTCCGAAGGACTGAAGCCCGGCGACGCCATCAACATCCAGTTCACCAGCGGCACCACCGGCGCGCCGAAGGGCGCGACGCTGACGCATTCCAACATCGTCAACAACGGCAATTTCGTCACCTCGGCCATAAAACTCACCGCCGACGACCGGCTCTGCATTCCGGTGCCGCTCTACCACTGTTTCGGCATGTCGATGGGCACGATGGGCTGCGTGTCGAAAGGCGCGACGATGGTCTTCCCGGGCGAAGGTTTTGACGCTGGCGCGACGCTGAAGGCGGTAGCGCAGGAGCGCTGCACCGGCCTCTACGGCGTGCCGACCATGTTCGTCGCCATGCTCGACCATGCCGATTTTTCCACTTTCGACCTCTCCAGCCTGCGCACCGGCATCATGGCCGGCTCGCCATGCCCGATCGAGGTGATGAAGAAGGTGGTGTCGCTCATGAATATGGCGCAAGTGACCATCGCCTATGGCATGACCGAGACCAGTCCCGTCTCTTTCCAGAGCAGCGTCGACGATCCATTGGAAAAGCGCGTCTCCACTGTCGGCCGCATCCATCCGCATGTCGAGGTGAAGGCGATCGCCGCCGACGGCGCCACCGTCGCGGTCGGCGAGCCTGGAGAGCTCTGCACGCGCGGCTATTCGGTGATGAAGGGTTATTGGGACGACATCGAAAAAACCCGCGAGACGGTCGACGCCGACGGTTGGATGCACACCGGCGATCTCGCAACAATAGACGCCGAGGGCTACTGCAACATCGTCGGCCGGGTGAAGGATATGGTCATCCGCGGTGGCGAGAACGTCTATCCGCGCGAAGTGGAGGAATTCCTCTATCGCCACCCCAAGGTCAAGGAAGTGCAGGTCTTCGGCATCCCGGACGACAAATATGGTGAGGAGCTCTGCGCCTGGATCGTGCTGAAGCCTGGCCAGATCGCCACCGCCGAGGAGATCAAGGCCTTCTGCGCCGGCCAGATCGCGCATTACAAGGTGCCGCGCTATATCCGCTTCCGCACCGAGCTGCCGATGACGGTGACCGGCAAAGCGCAGAAATTCCTGATGCGCGAGGCGATGGTGGAGGAATTGGGGCTGGTGGCGCAGAAGACGGCTTGAAACGGCATTCATGGACAACGAGTTTCCAAATTTCGCGGCGCTGAAAGCCGCCAAAATCGAAAACATAGATTATCGCATCGTCGTCCGGCGTGGCGCGCGAACCGGCGGCGCGATCGTCATCGCCCCGCATGGCGGCAAGATCGAGCCCCGCACCTCCCTGATCACCGAGACGATAGCCGGGGGCGATCTCGATATGTATTGCTTTGAAGGGCTGATGCCGGAAAGCAACCGGGAACTGCACATAACCTCCAGGAACTTCGACGAAGAGTCCGCGCTGGAGCTGTTGCGGACGAAGTCCACTGTCGTCGCCATCCACGGTCGCCAGGATCGGGACGATCTCGCGACAGTCTACATGGGCGGCAAGGACGCCGCGTTGGTTTCAGAGATAGCCTGGCGTCTGCAGGAGGCCGGCTTCCAGACAAAAAAGGATGATCATCCTTTTCCAGGCATCCAGGATTCGAACATCGTCAACCGAGGACTGACAGGGAAGGGAGCACAGCTGGAAGTGCCCTTCTCGCTGCGCCGTCGACTGGGGAACGAGCCGGAGCTTCTGGAGAAATTCTGCGGGGCGGTTCGCAGGGCCATCGAGGCATTCGACGCCAGAAATGGTGCCCGGCCCTCAATCGTGTTTTGAACGGTGCGCTTGGCCGCAAAGATGTCCGTGAGAGGTGCTCCTCACGCGCTTTTCCGCTAAGTTCGCGGGAAACGCGTGGCGTTCGGGGGCTTGAATGACTGGTTACGGGCGGCCGGTGACTTCCTACACGATGCCGTTGGCCGCGCTGGCGATGGCTCTCGCGGTGAGGGCCAGCGGCCTTTCGGTCGACGAAGGAGCGTTGAACGCCAGGATCCTCGTTGGAGCGCTGTCAAGCGTCATCATGTTCACCACCATTTTCGTGGTGCTCGACCATGCCGAGGCAGTCGCCCGGCGCGTGGGCGAGCCCTACGGAACATTGGTGCTGACTTTTGCGGTGACGGCGATCGAAGTGTCGATCATCGTCTCCATGATGCTGCATGGAGAAAACAACCCGACGCTGGCGCGCGAGTCCGTTTTCTCGACGGTGATGATCACCTCCACCGGCGTCGTCGGCATATGCCTCACGCTTGGCGGCTGGCGCTATCGCAAGCAGGCGATCCTTCGGCAAGGCACCAGCGCCTACCTGTCGGTTCTGATCGCGCTGACCGTGATGACGCTTATTCTTCCGACCTACACCCAGGCCACGGGCCCCGGCACGTTCTCGGCGGCTCAGCTTGGTTTCGTAAGTGTTCTTTCGGTGCTGCTCTATGCGAGCTTCGTGTTCGCCCAGACCGTCCGCCACCGGGAGGATTTCGTCCAGGGACAGGCGCACGACGCGGCCATGCGAATTGCCTCCCACGAAAGCGTTTCCGTCAGCGCCCTGTTACTGATGAGCGGGCTCGTCGGCATAGTCCTGCTCGCCGAGCAGGTCGCCGCAAGTGTCGAGGATGCGCTCGCCGCCTACCAGGTGACCCAGGCCGACAACATCGTGGGGGCATTGATCGCGGCACTGGTTTTGATGCCGGAGGCCATCTCGGCGATCCGCGCCTCCTTCAAGAATGAGCTGCAGCGAAGCCTGAACATCGCGATGGGCTCGGCCTGCGCCACGATCGGTTTGACGATACCGGCGGTCGCGGCCGCCAGCCTGCTGACGGGCAGGGGACTGACCCTGGGGCTTCCGGCCTCCGATGCCGTGCTTCTGGTGCTGGCGCTTTTCATATGCAGCGTGAGCTTCAGCACCGAAAGAACGACGTTCCTGACCGGCATGGTCCATATCGTGGTGTTTTTCACCTATTTGTTTTTGATCTTTGTGCCGTGAAACTGTTGCGGGCCGTCAGGCGCGGAGGCGCCTCACGCCGCCAACACCGCCCGATTCAGCCCGCGTATGATCCGCGCCAGCTCCACGCACTCGTTCTGACGCACCTTGTTCTTCCGCCAGGCCATGCAGATCATCCGCTGCGGCATCGGCTCCTGGAACGGCACGATCTTCAGGTCCGGCATGACGCCGGCGGCGCTTGCCGCCATTTCCGGCACCAGCGTGACGCCGAGCCCATGCGTCACCATCTGCAAAAGCGTCGTCAGGCTGGTGGCGCCGTAGCTTGCCATCGCCACCGGCCGCACATTGCCGCAGACCGCCAGCGCCTGCTCGCGCAGGCAGTGGCCTTCCTCCAGAAGCATCAGCCGCTCCAGCGCCGGGCTCTCCGGCGGCACCGGTGGCGAGGCGAAGGCCGGATCGCCGGCGGGAACGGCTAGGAAGAAGCGGTCGGGAAAAAGCCCTTCGGTGACAATCGCCGGCTGATCGAGCGGCAAGGCCGCGATGAAGGCGTCGAGCCGGCCCGACGTCGCATCCTCGACCAGGGACGCGGTCACCGCCTCGCGCAGTTCGAGCTGGAGGGCCGGATAGTGCTTCTTCAGCTCCGGCAGCACATGCGGCAGGAGGTAAGGCGCGACGGTCGGAATGATGCCCAGCCGGAAGCGCCCTTCCATGGTCGGGCGGCCGCGCCGGGCAGTCGTCTCGACGTCACGTATGTCGGCCAGAATGCGCTCGATACGCGGCTGCAGGGCAAGCGCCTCGTCGGTCATGCGCACCGTCTTGCCGCCGCGCTCGAACAGCAGGCAGTTCAGCCGCTCTTCCATTTCGGCGATCTGCGCGGAAAGGGCCGGCTGGCTGACGCCGGCAAGCTTCGCGGCGCGGCCGAAATGCAGCGCCTGCGCCAGCGCGTCGAAATATTGCATCTGCCGGACAGTGAGGCCAATCATAAGGAAATCCTATCAAATGAAACAGGAAAGGCAATTTGTCTTTATCGGCAGGCTGGCCTAGTCTGGAATCATTCCAGGTTGGCGCGGCCAATGGCTGCCTCCCGAAATTCGGGAAGAATCAACCTCGACAAAATTCAACCTCGGCAGAATCGGAGACTAAGATGGACGCCAAAACTGACGATAACAGCGCTGGCAAATGCCCCGTGGCGCATGGATCCGCCGGCCGGACCAACCGTGACTGGTGGCCGAACCAGCTCGACCTTGCTGTCCTGCATCAGCAGTCGAACCTCTCGGACCCGATGGGCGAAGATTTCGACTACGCCAAGGAGTTCGCAAGCCTCGACCTCGAGGCGGTGATCAAGGACCTGCACAAGGTCATGACGGATTCGCAGGACTGGTGGCCGGCCGACTTCGGCCATTACGGGCCGCTCTTCATCCGCATGGCATGGCACAGCGCCGGCACCTATCGCATCGGCGACGGCCGCGGGGGTGCCGGCGCCGGTCAGCAGCGTTTCGCGCCGCTGAACAGCTGGCCGGACAACGCCAACCTGGACAAGGCGCGCCGGCTGCTGTGGCCGGTCAAGCAGAAATACGGCCGCAAGATCTCCTGGGCCGACCTTCTGATCCTCACCGGCAACGTCGCGCTGGAATCGATGGGCTTCAAGACCTTCGGCTTTGCCGGCGGCCGCGCTGATGTGTGGGAGCCTGAGCAGGACGTGGACTGGGGCTCCGAAGCCAAGTGGCTCGGTGACGAGCGCTATTCGGGCGACCGTGAGCTTCGAGGCAATCTCGGCGCCGTGCAGATGGGCCTCATCTACGTCAACCCGGAAGGCCCGAACGGCAAACCGGATCCGATTGCCGCCGCGCGCGACATTCGCGAGACCTTCGGCCGCATGGCCATGAATGACGAGGAAACCGTGGCGCTGATCGCCGGCGGCCACACCTTCGGCAAGACGCACGGCGCCGGTGACGCCTCGCTGGTGGGCGCCGAGCCGGAAGGCGCTGGCATCGAGGCGCAGGGTCTCGGCTGGTCGAGCAAATACGCTTCCGGTATTGCCGGCGACGCCATCACCTCGGGTCTCGAGGTCATCTGGACGACGACGCCGACCAAATGGAGCAACAACTTCCTCGACAACCTGCTCAACTATGAATGGGAACTGACGAAGAGCCCGGCCGGCGCCTATCAATGGACGCCGAAGGGCGGCGCCGGAGCAGGCACCGTGCCGGACGCGCACAACGCCTCCAAGCGGCATGCGCCGGCGATGCTCACCACCGACCTCGCGCTGCGTTTCGACCCGGCCTATGAGAAGATCACGCGCCGCTTCCAACAGAACCCGGACCAGTTCGCCGACGCCTTCGCCCGCGCCTGGTTCAAGCTTACCCACCGCGACATGGGTCCGGTCGTTCGCTATCTCGGCCCGCTCGTGCCGAAGGAAGAGCTGATCTGGCAGGATCCGATCCCGGCCATCAACCATGAATTGGTGAGCGAGGCCGACATCGCTTCGCTCAAGTCGAAAGTCCTGGCTTCCGGCCTCTCCGTCTCCGAGCTGGTCTCGACCGCCTGGGCCTCGGCCTCGACCTTCCGCGGTTCCGACAAGCGCGGCGGCGCCAATGGCGGCCGCATCCGGCTTGAGCCGCAGAAGAACTGGGAGGTCAACGAGCCGGCTCAGCTCGCCAAGGTGCTGGCCAAGCTGGAAGCGATCCAGAAGGAGTTCAACGCGGCACAGACCGGCGACAAGAAGGTCTCGCTTGCCGACCTCATCGTGCTTGGCGGCGTCGCCGCGGTCGAGAAGGCGGCGAAGGACGGCGGCAACGAGGTCAAGGTGCCCTTCACACCTGGCCGTATGGATGCTTCGCAGGAGCAGACCGATGTCGCCTCCTTCGCGGCGCTGGAACCGAAAGTCGACGGCTTCCGCAATTATGCACGCGGCAAGCTGCCGATGTCGGTCGAAGCGATGCTGGTCGACCGTGCCCAGTTGCTGACGCTGACGGCGCCGGAGATGACCGTGCTGGTCGGCGGCCTGCGCGTGCTCGGCGCCAATGCCGGCGGATCGAAGCATGGCGTCTTCACCGACAGGCCGGGCCAGCTCACCAACGACTTCTTCGTCAACCTGCTCTCGATGGCGACCGTCTGGAATCCGACGTCCGGTTCCGAGCCGGGCTCGGAAGAGGTCTACGAAGCGCACGACCGCAAGACCAGAGAGGTGAAGTGGACCGGCACCCGCGCCGACCTCATCTTCGGCTCGCACGCGCAGCTGCGCGCGCTCTCCGAGGTTTACGGCTCGGCCGACGCCAAGGCGAAATTCGTCAAGGACTTCGTCAAGGCCTGGACGAAGGTGATGAACGCCGACCGCTTCGACATCGCGAAGTAAGGTCGTGCCTCCCAAGAAAAAGGCGCGGGTCATGCCCGCGCCTTTTTGCTTCTTGTCGAACTGCGATCAGTCTTTTTCGAAGATGCCGGCCTTGGCGACCACGCCGGCGATCGCCCCGCCGATCAGTGGCGCGACGATGAACAGCCAGAGCTGGCTGAGCGCGGCACCGCCCGAAAACAGCGCCGGGCCGATGGAGCGGGCCGGATTGACCGAGGTGCCGGTCACCGGAATCATGGCGAAGTGGATGCCTGCCAGAGTGAGGCCGATGACCAGGCCGGCGAAGGCGGTGGTGTGCTTGGCGTTGGTGACCCCGAGGATCACCGTGACGAAGGTGAAGGTGCCGATCAGCTCCCACAGGAAGGCCGAGCTCATGCCCCATTTCGTTTCGTCCCAGCCATTGGCGCCGAAGCCGCCGGTGTGGCCGCCCGCCTGGCCGGAAACGATGATCCACAGCGCCAGCGATGCGATGATGGCGCCGATGATCTGCGCGATCCAGTAGGGGACGACGTCCTTGGCCGGCATCCGCCCTGCCAGGAACACGCCGAGCGTCACCGCCGGATTGAGATGCGCGCCCGAGATCGGGCCGATCGCATAGGCCGCGGCGATCAGGCCGATGCCGAACGCCAGGCCGATGCCTTCCTGACCGAGCGGCAATGCGCCGCCGAAACCGCCCGTGACCACGGAGGCCGTGCCGATGAACACCAACAAAAACGTGCCGAGAACTTCTGCCAGATAAGTCTTCATTGCCCTCTCCTCATAGGATCCGTCGAAATCGCATTTCCCGCGTCGCGAATCACCGCCGGAAGAGTATTCCGGCCGGAAACACTTGGAAAGCTCAGAGGTTAAGCCGGTGGTCTTTCTTGAAAGTATCAATCAAAACATTAGAAATCTTTCATGTTCTGGTCGATTGTTCTTGTTTGCCGGCTGCGCCGCTCGCCATGGAAAAAGCGTTCGGCTAAATCGCCCGGTCTTGAAACGTCATTTCATCGGCAAATCGAACGGAACTGTTTCAATCCCGGCCTGAAAGGCTTTATGAGCGGGCTGGAACCGATTTGTAACAGCTACGGAAAACGGGATGCGACTGGGCGGAAGGCTGGCGGCGGCCATAGAGGTTCTTGAAGACATCGGCCGGCGCCATCGGCCGGTGGCCGACGCTTTGCGCGACTGGGGCCTGTCGCATCGCTTCGCCGGCGGCGGCGACCGCGCGGCGATCGGCAACATCGTCTATGACGCGCTGCGCCGAAAACGCTCAGCCGGCTGGCTGTTTGGCGACGACACCGCGCGCGCCATAGGCTTCGGCGCGCTTCTGCTGGAGTGGGGACAGACGGCGCAATCGCTGAATGACGCGCTGGACGGAGACAAATTCGCGCCGCCGCTGCTCAGCGCGTCCGAGTTGAAGGCGGTGGCCGAGCGCAGGCTTGGCGACGCCCCTGATGCCGTGCGGGCGGATGTTCCGGACTGGTGCGCGCCGCTGCTCGAGCAAGCCTATGGCGACGCCTGGGTCGAGGAAGGCGCCGCGCTCGCCCAGCGCCCGCCGCTGGATCTCAGGGTCAACACGCTCCAGGCCGATCGCGCCAAGGTGCTGGCCGAGCTCCAGGGTACGGGTGCCGCGCCTGCCGCGATCGCGCCGAACGGCATCCGTATCCCGCCGATCGACGGCGACGGCAGGCATCCGAACGTGCAGGCCGAGCCCGCCTTCCAGAAAGGCTGGTTCGAGGTGCAGGACGAGGGCTCGCAGCTTGCCGCGGCGCTCGCAGGGGCTGCGCCGGGCATGCAGGTGCTCGACTATTGTGCCGGCGCCGGCGGCAAGACGCTGGCGCTGTCGGCCGAGATGGACAATCGCGGCCAGCTCTTTGCCCATGACTCGGAAAAGGTGCGGCTGGCGCCGATCTTCGAGCGCATCCGCCGCTCGCACAACCGCAACGTCCAGGTCGTCAGCAAGCCAGCGGAGCTTGCGCCGCTCACCGGGCATATGGACCTCGTGCTGATCGATGCGCCCTGCACCGGCAGCGGCACCTGGCGTCGCCGCCCCGACGCCAAATGGCGTTTGACCGAGCGACAGCTCGATGCCCGAAAGGGCGAGCAGCAGGCGATCCTCGACACCGCGCAGGCCTTCGTCAAACCGGGCGGTCTGCTGGTCTATATCACCTGTTCGGTGTTCGATGCCGAGAACGGCGAGCAGGTCGCGGCGTTCCGCGAACGCCATGAAGGCTTCGCGCCGGTCGATCATCGCCAGCTCTGGGATAACCGCTTCCCCGACCACGCAGGAGCCGCGCGCATTGCCGGCGCCGGCGGCATCTCGCTGTCGCCGGCGCTGAGCGGCACCGACGGCTTCTATTTCCAAGCCTTGCGCAGGGCTGCCTGAGGACGTCGGCTTTTGCTGCGCTGCAACATAAGAGATTGCCTGTCTTGCCGGCCTCTGCAATAAGCTTCGCCAGCAAATAGGAGGCGAAGCTCCATGGCAGCCAAGATCGTACCCGCTCCCGACTTCGAGGAACGTGTCAGGGCCTCCTTCGCCCGGCAGAAGGCGATGGCGACGATCGGCGCCGAGCTGACGGTGGTGACGCCCGGCATCATCGAGATCGAGATGCCTTACTCGGCCGCACTCACCCAGCAGCACGGTTTCCTGCATGCCGGCGTCATATCCACGGCGCTGGACTCCGCCTGCGGCTACGCTGCTTTCTCGCTCATGCCGGAGAATTCCGGCGTGCTGACCATCGAGTTCAAGGTGAACCTGCTCGCGCCGGGCAGGGGCGAGCGTTTCCTGTTCCGCGGCTCCGTGACGAAGCCCGGCCGCACCATCATCGTCGCCGACGGCCAGGCCTACGCCTTCGCCGCCGATGGCGAGGCGAAGCTGATCGCCACCATGACCGGCACGATGATGACGGTGGTCGGCCGCGACGGGATCGAGGGGTGAGGAGCGGTCCGCGCAGCGGACGAAAAGCCCTAAAATGGGCTTTTCGAGCGACGAACGCCCGGAGCCATAGCGAAGGGCCGGTTGGCGGCGAGGGCACGTTGCCCCCTTTCTCTTCGTCGTAGCAAATAGGGGTAAAGCTGATGACTGTCGAAGTGTCACGCCTGTCGCAAAAATCCGTTCTCTTCGTCATGGCGGCGGAGGCTGAATACGGCCCGCATCTGAAAAACCTGTTCACGCCGCTGATGACCGGTGTCGGTCCGGTCGAGGCCGGTGTCCGGCTGGGCGCCGAGCTGGCCGTGCTGAAGGCCGAGGGGGCGCTGCCGGACCTGGTCGTCTCGTTGGGCTCGGCCGGCAGCCGCAAGCTGGAGCAGGCCGAAATCTACCAGGCCGTGTCGGTGGGCTATCGCGACATGGACGCTTCGCCGCTCGGCTTCGAGAAGGGGGCGACGCCTTTCCTCGACCTGCCGGTGACGGTGCCGCTGCCTTTCGTCATCCCGGGCATCAAGACCGCCTCGCTCTCGACCGGCGGCGCGATCATTTCCGGCGCCGCCTATGACGCCATCGACGCCGACATGGTCGACATGGAGACCTTCGCCTGCCTGCGCGCCTGCCAGCTGTTCGGTGTGCCGCTGATCGGCCTCCGCGGCATTTCCGACGGCGCGGCCGATCTCAGGCATGTCAACGACTGGACGGAATATCTGCATGTGATCGATGAGAAGCTGGCTGCGGCGGTGGGCTTGCTGGAGCAGGCGATCGAATCCGGCGCGATCCGACTGGGTTAGGCTCAAAAGCGCGTCGCGATCCTTCAGATTCGCTCCGTGCGCTTTAGGTTTTTGATTTTACGCATGTCTTTATCCCGAAACCGGTTCCCACTTCGGGAGACCTGCTTCAGGGGACCGAAAGCCGCAGCGCGGAGCCCATTGCGCCGACTCGTTTCTTTCTCTAAAGGCTCGCCATGACGACGACAGCCAATCATTCCGACACCGTTCTGATTGTCGATTTCGGCAGCCAGTTCACGCAGCTCATCGCCCGCCGCATCCGCGAGGCCGGCGTCTTTTCCGAGATCGTGCCGTTCCAATCGGCCGAAGCGGCCTTCAAGCGCATCAATCCCAAAGCGGTGATCCTGTCGGGCGGTCCGGCCTCGACCACCGACATCGGCAGCCCGCGCGCGCCGCAGATCGTCTTCGACGCCGGCGTGCCGGTGCTCGGCATCTGCTATGGCCAGATGGCGCTCTGCGTGCAGATGGGCGGCATCGCCGAAAGCTCCAACCATCGCGAGTTCGGCCGCGCCTTCGTCGAGATCGAGAAGGAGAGCCCGCTGTTCGAAGGCCTGTGGGCGCCCGGCCAGCGCCACCAGGTGTGGATGAGCCATGGCGACCGCGTCATCGAATTGCCGCCGGGCTTCAAGGTGCTTGGCAAGTCGGAAAGCTCGCCCTTCGCCATCTTCGGCGATATCGAGCGCAAGATGTACGGCATCATGTTCCACCCCGAGGTGGTGCATACGCCGGACGGCGCCAGGCTGCTCCGGAACTTCGTCCACAACATCGCCGGCATCGAGGGCGACTGGACGATGCGCGCCTATCGCGAGCACGCGGTGGAGACGATCCGCAAGCAGGTCGGCAAGGGCAAGGTCATCTGCGCGCTCTCGGGCGGCGTCGACTCCTCCGTCGCGGCGCTCTTGATCCATGAGGCGGTCGGCGACCAGCTGACCTGCATCCTCGTCGACCACGGCCTGATGCGCAAGGACGAGGCCAAGGGCGTGGTGGAGATGTTCCGCCAGCATTACAATTTGCCGCTGATCCTGGTCGACGCCTCCGACCGCTTCATCTCGGCGCTGGAAGGCGAGGCCGACCCCGAAAAGAAGCGCAAGACCATTGGGCGCCTGTTCATCGAAGTGTTCGAGGAAGAGGCGAAGAAACTCGGCGGCGCCGATTTCCTGGCTCAGGGCACGCTCTATCCCGACGTCATCGAGAGCGTCTCCTTCTCCGGCGGCCCGTCGGTGACGATCAAGTCGCACCACAATGTCGGCGGCCTGCCCGAGCGCATGAACATGAAGCTGGTCGAGCCGCTGCGCGAACTGTTCAAGGACGAGGTGAGGGCGCTGGGCAAGGAACTCGGCCTGCCCGAAAGCTTCATCGGCCGCCATCCCTTCCCGGGGCCGGGCCTGGCCATTCGCTGCCCCGGCGGCATCACCCGCGAGAAGCTGGAGATCCTGCGCGAGGCCGACGCCATCTATCTCGACGAGATCCGCAAGGCCGGCCTCTACGACGCCATCTGGCAGGCCTTCGCGGTGCTGCTTCCGGTGCAGACCGTCGGCGTGATGGGCGATGGCCGCACCTATGAATTCGTCTGCGCGCTGCGCGCCGTGACTTCCGTCGACGGCATGACGGCCGATTTCTACCACTACGACATGAACTTCCTCGCCGCCGCCGCCACCCGCATCATCAACGAGGTCAAGGGCATCAACCGGGTCGTCTACGACGTTACGTCGAAGCCGCCCGGCACAATCGAGTGGGAATGAGGCGGCATCGTTCTCTGGCTTTCGGTGGCTATCTAGGAAAGCTCCGTAAACCTCTGAAGTAAATTAATTTTTCCTTCCGGGTCTATCGCCAACTATCACCCCTAAGCGGAAGCATCTGACGGTAAATCTGACGGTACGCTCTTTTCTGTCCTCCCTCTTGCCGCCCAATACCGTCATGGCGCCGATTTCTAGGTCATCCTAATTTTTCCCACCAACCGTTTGAAATACAAGGATTACCTTCAAAGGTTGACGGTAAAATCATTGACGGTAAAATTGACGTTAGCTCGATTTGTTTTTCCCAATTTTTTGTGGAGCCATGTTAACCGACATTGCACTTAAGAAGCTGAAACCAAAGGAGAAAATGTACAAGGTTTCCGATCGCGACGGTATGTACGCGACGGTTTCTCCAACGGGGCAGATTGCATTTCGGTATGACTACCGGATGAACGGCCGGCGGGAGACTCTGACGCTGGGCCGCTACGGTGAGGGAGGTATCACGCTGGCGGAGGCGCGCGACCGCTGCATCGCAGCGCGGAAGATGGTGGCAGCCGGAAAGTCTCCCGCGCAGGAAAAGCAGCGCGAAAAGCATCGCCTGTCAGCCACGGCGACGTTCGGCGATGCAAGTAGACGCTGGTTCAAGGACGCAAAGATGGCGGAGAGCACCCGTTCGATGCGGAAAGCGATTTTCGATCGAGACATTTTGCCGATTTGGCAGAAAAGGCTCCTAACCGAGATCACATCTGACGACCTGCGGGCACTCTGCGTGAGGGTGAAGGACCGCGGTGCGCCTGCCACAGCCATTCATATCCGGGATATCGTTAAGCAGATCTATGGTCACGCCATTCTGCATGGCAAAAAGATTAGCAATCCTGCGGACGAAGTGGGGCCGGCCTCGATAGCCACGTTCGAGGCGAAAGATAGGGCACTATCGCCCGCAGAGATCCGGATCATGCTGAAAGAGTTGGAGAATGTGCCAACGCTGCCGACCATTCGGCTTGGCCTAAAGCTTATCTTGCTCACGATGGTCCGCAAGGGTGAACTGCTCGACGCAACGTGGGACGAGGTCGATTTCGAGAACGCCGTCTGGAATATCCCAAAAGAACGCATGAAGCGGAAGAAGCCGCATAATGTGTACCTGTCACGGCAATCACTCGACATCATGATAGCGCTTAAAACTTGCGCGGCTAATTCGCGGTATGTGCTGCCGTCTCGCTACGATGCCGATGAAACCATATCACGCGCGACCTTCAATCGCGTAACTGCAGCGATTGTCGAGCGGGCAAGGAAGCAAGATCTTCCACTTGCGCCTTTCACGGTGCACGATCTCCGGCGCACCGGGTCTACACTTTTGAACGAAATCGGGTTCAATCGCGACTGGATTGAAAAATGTCTTGCCCACGAAGACGGCCGCTCATCGCGCGGTGTCTACAACAGGGCTGAATATGAGTTGCAGCGTCGTCATATGCTGCAGGAGTGGGCTGATATGGTGGACTCGTGGACGGCAGGCAGGAAGCATACGCCTGCACTTCAGCCGCCTACAGGAGCAGCGATTACTCTCGATCCGATTTGACCGGTCGGGTCTTTCGTAGTCTTACGTTGGGAGCTGGCCGGCTCTCGCTTTTTCCCGCATTTGACGCGTTCCGCCGCTCTTCGATCCAAGCTTCGACTTCTTCCAAGTCCCAGACAACACAGCGCGGGCTGAGATTGAAGCGGCGCGGGAATTCGCCGCGTTGCTCCATCTCATAGATTGTCGTGTCGGACAGCGGAACGATCTCTCTCAGCTGCGGCCGGCGTATGGTTCGCATTACCCTACTCGTCGCAATGTGGGGCAGAGTCGGAAGCAGGCCCTGCTGGCGATTTGTGGTATCCTCCGGTTTGTCGAACTCAGAAGACTGTTGCTGTTTGACCATTTGCGACACCCGAAGGGTTGGTTGTCGGTCAACAGTCACGCAAATATCCGAAGTCTCGTATAGCCTTCAATTACGACCTGATATCCCCGCTAGCGAAACGCCTTACAGTTTGTAGATATGTCTCGACCGCACCAGCAAACCAGTACCGCCAGTTCATCTGCCCGTTCAGGTCTTCGGACGCCCCGCGCAATGGTCAGTTTTGGAAGCGGAGCGCCTTCGCCAGCTATGCCGATCAACTGGGCGAGGACAAAAATTGGTTTGCATCACGAGGCTCGCCACTCGCTCTGGTGTAGGCGTGGGATAATAGGATCGAGTTCTTCCTGCTCTAAGTGTTTTGCATCAGGCTTTGCAAGGTACGCGATCAAATCAAAGAGGACCGATCCTTCAGCCTTGGCTACTCTGCTTGCCGTTTGATCTGGTTTACTACCGTGCTTTTCGGCCAAGTCGACGGTCATGAGGTGCGGGAGTAGCCTGCGGCCGAATGCTCTCTCAACTGTCAGGAAGATCCAGATGCCATCGGGATCGATGTCAGACCAGTGGTAAAAGGGTACGGCGTCGGGAATGCGACCGGCGATCAAGCCGAATGCCTTCTGAACTCCCGTCGACGGATAGCCGCCGCCGTAGATGACAAGTCCTCGGCGGTCCGGATCTGCCTCAGTCACGTGCCTGACGAAGCTCGTGTAGTTCTCTACTACGAGGACGTATTCCGGCGTGCGGCTGAAGCCGACGGTGCTGATGGCATCTGCGGGGACGCCGAGGAAGGATACGCCAGGTTGGGATGCTCCAAAAGTGATCGGTCCTGAAAGGAGGAGGGGAGGAGGCACCTTTTCCAGCCCAAGTGCACCGAGTGCTTCCCGGGGCGTGGCGCCCTCCGGGATGTCCGCGCCAACACCTCGAAGGACCTTTGCGACGGCTGCCTCCAGCCGTTCCAATGCTTTGCTATCGGAAACGGCCCTTCTGGAGAAAGTGCGATAGTCCAGTCCTAAATGTTGCCGTCTGTATATCGCTTGCGCGAGGAGTAGCGCTCGCTCAAGCGAATCTATGTCGCCGGGAGCAATGCCCGTCCACCGCCGATTTCTGGACCAGGCTTGAGCAGCTTCCCGCGCATGCTCAGCGAACGGGGCAGACAGCTCGGTCCGACGAAATAGATCCTCGAGCGCTGACGCCGAGCGCTCGCTGGAAGGTATTCGTTCGACGAAACAGTAGAGCCTCGCCACGTCGGCGATGCGCACGAACTTGATTTCGCCGGCTCGCCGGCGCCCCATCTCCATTCGAAGCTCGATTGCACCCGCCCGGCTTGCCTCTTCCAACTTCTTCCGAAAACGGTCAGCCTCCACGATATTCGAAAAAGCGCCGTTGTCAGGATAAGCACGTGCGCCTGTTCGGCCGTCCTCGTGCCTATCCAGCAGATGGGAAAGAAGCGCAATCGGATCGGTGAATTTCACTCGGCTGCCATCCTACGCAGCGCTTCCTCATCCATAAGTTCGGGATTGATCCGCTGCAGCTCCTTGCGAGCTTTTTCCTTCACCTGAACTACTGTCGTTTCCGATTGTCCGTTGCCAATATTATCCACTTCGACGATGGCATGCATGTAGCCAAGCAAAGAAGGCCTCCGTTCTGGTGGTGCAGCGACGATCACCTGCAGGCCAAGACTCTCATAGAAACTCATCATCTGCCGCTGGTTCTTGCCGTCCAACTTGGCAAAGGCTTCATCGAAGACGGCGAGTGCCATTCCAAGTTGCGATCCCGATCTTCCTTCGGCGGTCCCATAAACGGAGGCCAGCGAGGCACCGATGGCCACATAGAGCGGGACTTGTTGCTCGGCGCCAGAGCCCGTGCCGCGGCGAGTTTCCCACCGTGTCTTATGCCCGGTATCGAGATTCTCCATGTGAATCTCGAAAACGAAAAAGCTCCGATAATCCTCAAAGCTGTCGAAGTCTGTATCGGGATCCTCCAGGATGCGCTTCACCTCGTCGAGCACGGGTTTGTGGGGGGAGCCATCGGGTATCTCGCCCTTGAACAGAAGATCTAGCGCATCCTCTGAAGTCACGTAAATCTCGACCGCTTTCAAGATCGGCGCGAACTGAGCCACTTGCGTCCTGCTGAACGAATATCGCTCGCCATGGAATGTGTGATTACGGAGGCTATAGTTCAGCGAGTCGATATCTCTCTTCAGTTTGGAGATGCGTGAGTGGAGAGAGTTGACGAACTCGCCGCGAAAGATAGACGAGACTCGCTCGGAAGCTTCAGCTGCCAGTGCTTCATGCCGCGTGAGCTCGTTCTCTTCGATATCGCGAAGCGTGGCCTCCACCCAGGGCAGTATATCCTTCAGGATGTCGCTTTCAGCTCCGACCTCCGAGCTTATGGGAGCGATGTCAAAATAGCTCCTCATGGCGGCCCGCACATTCCTGTCGGCCTCCATCATTCTGTCTTTTGCCTGTTTGGAGCGATCCTCCGCGCGCTGCCCAATCGCACGATGGATCGCGGCTAGTGCTTCGTAACGGGCGGATGGATCAGTTGGGATTTGTTTACCGGCGATCCTCTCCCGGTACCTGCGGTTGGCCGGGAGTGGGGCCGTCAAGCGCCAGTTGTGTTGGAACATGCGGCGGGCGAGATTCCGCGAATGGCGCGAACCCTCTTGGTTGGTAAGGCCCGTGAGCGTCTTTCTCGCGGTTTCAGCTTGTTTCTGGTAAGCGCCCTGCCTCTTCTGGATTGAGTTGAGCTCGACATTTCTGGCCTGGACATAGGCCTGCTGAACCTTCTTCTTCTCCTCAAGCTCATATAGGCGTTTCAGGTCGCCTTGATCGACCGCCTCCAGCCTGGATCGAGCCTCTCCTGCCAGCCTCTCCTGCGCTTGTGCTCTTTCAAGCAGGCGTGCAACTGTCTCACTGTCCGCAGGCGAAGCTACGAAAGCGGCGGAGCGGTCAACCTCGGAAAGGATGCGCCTGCGCTGGGATAGGGTTTCGATTTCTTCCTGCAGCACTTCCAACCGCCTTTTCTGCTCCAGGAAAAGTTGCTCCTGCGCCGCCCTACCGATCTTGAGGCGGTCGGCTTCCTCCAGGCGGGTCCCTCGTAATAGTCCATCATCATAAAGGCCATCAGCCATGAGGGCACGGCCGGGTTGGTTAAACTCCTCCATGGTGCGGGCCAGTCGCACATTGCCATATCTGCGCTGCAGGAAGGCGACTGCGTCTTTGTCATCGGACCTGAAAAGCGAAGGGAACCAACCTGACTCGACAGGATCTTTGTATCGCTCGAGCTTGTTTAGGCTGACCAGGGAAGCCTGGCGTAGATCCCGCCTGTTTTCTCTCAGGATCGTCGTCGCCATGTGGATATGGTCGCGATCGACGAAGATCGCTTCCCTATCTCGACCGAGAAGACCTTCAGCCGCTTGTCCCCAGTCCTTGTCGGTAAGGTCTATGATGTCGCAAAGCGCTCTCGGAACCATCCCGGCCATGCGAAGGAGCCTCATCAACTCTCGGGTATGGTCGCCGAGGTGAGAATCCCGTGAACCGGAAGCGGCCGCCTCGATAGATCGAGACAGCTTGTCGACCTCCTCATTCTTGGTATGCCAAGCGGCTTCCGCCTCGCTGCGCGCCCTGCCAATTCTCTCGGCGATGACGGGGAGCGAAGCCAGGAACGCTTGTTCGATCACTGTGGTGGCTTCCGTGTTCCCGCGCTTGACCGCCTCGGCCACCGCGGAGGCGTGAGCAGCCAATTCGCGGGAGCTTACATCACCCTTTCCGAGTGCTTCGGCCGCGGCTGCGATCCGCTGCATGTGCTTCACTCTTTCAGAGACCCGTTTGAGGCAATCTGCGGCGGAAAAGGAATGACTTTCGGCCATCTTCGTAAGATCGTCGATGCCCACCTTGGCTTTGATCGCTTCGATCTGCTTGATGATGCGGTGCACATCCTGGGTCGCTTCGGTGATCGAACTGTTCAGATCGTTGATTTCCTCGCTCTCTGCCAGAAGAGATGCCTCGGCTTCCTTGACCTCTTCTTCGAGTGCCCGCATCGCCGCCGAGGCCGCGAGGTACCTCGCCTTGCGACTGATCCAATCCTCCTCGACGTGTTCGTTGAGGGAGTTTCTAAAATCTTCCGCTCGCGCCTTGACCACTTTCAGGCGCTTCGCACGCTCCCGCATGTTCTTGATGGTCTGGTTGACTTGCCGGTAAGTCTTCAGTGACTCTCGCAGTTCACCGATCCTCATCGGAGACTCCTCGAGGATATAGTTCCTGACGAAGTCAGTTGCGGACAGGCCCTGATTGAGCGTCATGCCGTTCACAATCGCCTTTGCAAGCGCGGCGGCGTTTCCGGAAGTCGGTGCCGATCGTGGAACCAAGTCACGCATATATTCCCGGATGTGGTCCGTGGCGCTGTCGCGATGGTTTACGAAGCCGCCACCGCATTCCCTCTCCAGTGCTTGTCTTACGTCCTCCCATTGCGCGAATTCTTGCCGTCCTTCCCGCTCGCGCAGGAAATCGGCCGTAGTCAATACTTTGCCGCGGACGACGAAACGGCCAAGTACGGTCTCGGCTGGTTGTGTCTTCCTTGCCTCCATGGCGAGGCCTATCGTCAAGTCGGGCTTCACTCCATCGGCGTCGCGAAAACTAATCGCCACGTAGGTAAGGCAGGCTTCGCGCCGAAAATCGCCCTCTCCACGGGCACCGAGGCAGTACCCCTGTACCGTGCGCCTCGGACCGCTTCTGCGACGACTCTCACCAGCGACTGGGTTTAGGTTCATGTAGCGTCCGCTGGCGCCGGTGAGCACCACCTGGATCATGTCCAGGATTGTTGATTTGCCCGACGCGTTTTCGCCAAGGAAACCGACGTGGCCGCCAACCGGAATATCTTCGACAGTGAATGAATGCCAATTCACCAGCGTGAGATGCACGAGTTCCATCATTGCACTTTTTCCTCGACGGGACCGAGCTGGCGGGGCTCATAGTCTTCTAGCGCAACCTGCTCCTCAATGCGCCTCAACGCGTCGGATCCGGAAACAAGCTTGATTATCGGCCGAACCACCACCTCCCGATCCTGAAGGACACGATCGAACTCTCCGAGCCAGATCAGGTTACGCGCAGCAAGATCCTCAAGAATGTCTTGGAACCTGGACTGGGACACAAGCATCTTTGTGCCCCTTTCAGCCATTTCCCTGTATTTCTCATAGAGGACGTTAAATGTGGTCAAGACCGTCGCACGTTCTTCCACGTTGCCCTGGTTCGCTTCGTCCTGCCAATGAGCAGCTGCCACCAGAAGCACGATAGTTTCGTCAGCCTTCATTTTTGGGGTTGACGACATCTCCTCGTCCTCCAGCACGATCCCCGCCCATTGTTCGTCTTGCTCGCGGTGGACGCGGTAGCCGATACAATCAAAGAAATTGTCGATCACTCTTCTGAAGCGACTATCCATAATTACATCATAGACGGTCGCCACACCCCGATCTCCCGAATAAACGAATTGATGACGGAGGAGGTATCGGCAAGCTTTTCTGAGATCGGCACCCTTGTCCGAGCCATACCGGGATTCTAGCTCTTCGAACTCAGTCAGCATCGACGCCTCCAGCCGCGACAGCCCTTCTCCGGATGAGGAAGTTACCGCACCTCAGCCAATCGCTATCGTGCTCCGGTCCTTCAGCGTCATTCGTGATCTCAAACTCGGCCGCGATATAAGCCGGCAGGTCGCCGGGTTTCGTGAACCGTCGGATCACATCGAATGCAATGAAGGAATCCACGTTTGCTATCTCCAAGAAGCGCGCCTCTTTCGTTACTGCGAACGGAACTTGGTCACGCAGCCATCGCAGTAGTTGTCTTTCGTCTGGAATGATTCGTTCCAAGTATTGCTTCTTGAGTTTCTTACGCAGCGCCAGCAATGGATCCACCACTTTGGGTGGGACCGCCATTGACTCCAGCGCCTTACGTGGTTGCCGCGGTTGCGCGAGATGCCTTTCCGACCAAGGCGTACGCGTCGGTTCGACCGGGAGGGGTACCCAAGCGAACTCAGAAAGAGCGGGGCGCTGATCCATCACCTTGTGGAGCCGATGAATGAGCGATGCAGCCCGGCTTGAAATGCCACTGCTCCCTTGTTCCGCGTATTTGACCGTGTTGCGAAGTCGCTGTTCAAGCTGCCTGCGAAAGATGGCGATCCGATCGAACATCTCGCCGATGCCATCAAAGACTTCCTGAATCGACAGGAGGTCGCTCTCTGCGGTTCTAAGCCCGTTATCGAGGATGTCAGCCATCCCGCTCTCGATGTAGCCCCCGGCGATCGTATTCATGATTTCGGGATCGACAGAGATCGCGCGAGCCAAATCAAGGATGTGATCTTTGAATCTAAAGGGATGATTGAAGGTGTGAATGGCTTGGAAGTCCTTCAGGACCAACTCGCCGATGAATTCCTGAAAGTAAGCGTCTACTCTCTCACGCATGCTCCGCGATTCCATAATGGTCCGGCGGATTCGCCTCAGATCGGAGAGGATGGCCCTAAGCGTCTTGAGAAAGGCGGTGGAATGTTCTCGCGCTTGCACCACAGCATATGCAGCATCCACTGCGTCCTTTCCTGACGAGTCCGGCTGGAGTCTCGCCGCCAGTTCCAAACTTTGTTTCACATTGACGACAATCCCACCAAAGCGCTGGCTCACGTCGGATTTCAGGCTGGACAGGAGCTGCATGACCAAGCTTGCCCCCATGGGCATATCTACGGTCACCCTCAGGCCAAATTCTTCCTCTTCGAGCCAACCGGTCTGGATGAGTTTTTGGTAAGCAACGCTCGCGACCCGCAACGCTGTTTCCGCAGCCTCGTTCGCCTCCCCTGCGAACTTCAGACGCCGACGGCGCTTTGACACCAGGTCGGGAAGGCCTTCACCAACATCGTCGCCCTCGGCAAGAAGCTCAGGCTTTCGCTTGATGAGATCGTAGATTGCGTGGACAACTTCCTGAGGGGTAGGGAAGGATGCTCCACGAGAGAAGAATCGCTCGTAGGTATCTAGTAACGCCGCCTCATAGAGGAACCGGAATTTGCGCGAAAAGATCAGAAACGCGTCATCATTAAGATAACGAAAAAGTGCCATTTGTGGCGTTTACCCCCAAGCTGCCCGGTCATTTTTATGCCACTGCTTAGTGAGTCAAACAACCCGAGAAAGGCACGTAAAGAACAATATTTGACGGTTTTCGAAGCAACATCTTTACTTACCGGGCCGCCAATTGTCGTCTCAAGTGAGCTGAGGAGTCCGTCGGAACCCACAGAACCCAGCGCGAACTCCGGCCACAGCAACCGAGCCTCGGGGTGGCGAGCGAGACGTTCTCCGCGCCCATGATGACAGCGCACTCAAGTCCGGACGCGATGGCCGCTTTGCGCCGCAAGGTGGTCATTTGCACATCTGCGTCCCTCCACCAAAAAGCGGACATAGTCGCCGCCCTTGCGCCGATCTAGGCGGCCAACATGTCCTTTTCTGGTGCTGGAACGAGGGTTGGAAGGGGTCACAATCCCGAGTATTGAAGCTTCTTAGGTGTTCAGTCGGGACGGCCTTTGCTTTGGTAAAACTGATAGCGTTCCAGAAAGTAGGCATACGCCCGGTCGATGACTAGCGGGTCAAAGGAGGCCAGTCCAAGCGGCACCGGATTGCCGGTGGATGCACCGAGCGGAGCATGAACGATCGCCGCCACCATGACTCCGGGCACCAGCAAGAGCTCTAGTGATTTCGGGAAGTCCCCGACGCGGACAACCTGAATTTCATCGAACGTTTTCGCCGTGTACTGTGCAGGCTTGTCCCATGCGTAGAGGCAGACGGATTTCATATCCGGCTTATCACCGGGCAAGATGAGCGCGGTCTTCTCCTGTATCAAAGTCAAAAGGTCTCGCTGCTGGGTCGTGGCTCCCCACCTGCGGGTCTGCGGCGCGACCGCGTATATGTTCACCGGTACTTCAGTCACGTTGCGCAGACCGTAGTCGAGCACCGCCTGCACGCGCTCGATGTTGCCCGGCAAAAGTAACGAGCCTACGATCGGAATGGTTTTTCGGTCGGTTCTGGGTTCGCCAGCACGGCTGACCGCTTCCCTCCAGTAACGGATTTCGGATAGACCATTCCGAGTCGTAAACTCTTTCAGGAATTCCGGGGCCATATCGATCAGCGTTTGATACCCGGAGGCAGCGTCGAGGTGAGCGGCCGACGTCTGCTGATCTTTCACAAACAGAGCTACGGCGCGCTCGATCTCAGGTCGGTCAGCGACCTCGTGATCCATCCTCCACGAGGACAAGTCGATTTCAGCGGCGCTGGGATTGGACGCCTGGGCGAACGTCACGAAGCGAAGAGGCATCTGGTATCTTTCGCCCGGCGTAACCACCGGATCGATCGAATAGATGTCACGGCGCTCGGTCTTGCCGCGATCCGCTTGATCTGCGAGTTCCCTGAAGAATTGCTTGAAACGAGCCGGGACGCGCTCCGCAACTCGGCCTGTGCCTGCCGGGTCTTCTGAGGGCAGCTCGGGCAGAAGCCGCTCAAGCTCATCAAGGAAGCGTTTGACTTGGGGAGCTATCGCCATGAGGTCGAAACCGAACGAACGGCGTCGTGCCTCGACGGTGTAGATGGACGGCTGTTCGTCGTCTGCCTTGAAAAGGCCCTCACCTGATATCGTCAACCAGAGCTTTCCGGCCCTGCGCTCCAAATATCCTGGACCAATGGCTTCCTCCAGGACATACGCCATTTCGGTCTGGCTGTAGCCGAAGAAGGCGGCCGCCTCTTCGTCAGCGATCCCAGGGGCCGCTTTGGCGAGGCGGAGCAAGAACTCAAGTGTCGGACTTACCTGCCCCAATGAGGCCACCTTGTAACTAACCTCGTAAATGCGGCAGGGTAACAGCACATCAAAAATGTCGAGGTCAACGCGGCGATCTTCCTCCGGCGGCACCAGTTCGTGGCCCTTTAGTCGCAATAGCGGCCGACTAAGCTTTCCCATGGACGCCTCGCTTTTTCATTGAGCTGCCCCGAGATGAGTTTTCCGTTTCTCTGTCTGCCTGAGCTTCCAGTAAATCCTCCACCGCGATGACTGAAGCAACGCTTTCATCCGTACGTCGTCCAAATCCCGCCGATAATTGCCCCATGGGTCTGTTGGCTCTCCATCTATGGCGCGACCCAACGATCACTAGTCTGTCCATCGCGCGGCTCACAGCGACATTGATGCGGTTTGGTGTAACGAGAAAGCCATCCTTTATGGTTTTGACGCCAGATTCGATTCCGCCCAACTCGTTGTTGCGGACAAGCGACAGAATGACGATGGGATTTTCCTTCCCTTGATAGCTGTCGACCGTGCCGACCTTCACGTTCTTGTCTAACAGAAAAGCCAGCGCGGACTGTCTCAGCTTTCGTTCGATCAGATTGCGCTGCGCAGCATACATACAGATCACGCCGATGCCGACCGGGTGATCCTGCTGTGTAAGCAGCCATTCGCGAAACCTGTCATCCGCGTACCACCGGTCAAGCAAATGGACGACCGCATCGGCCTCTGCCGGATTGATCTTGCTCTTGGCTTCTCTACGCTCGTAGCCCATCGGGCCTAGACCATCGGTCTCCACCCATGTCAGCGGATACTTCAGGTCATCAGGCAGCACCTGGGGATCGACAACAGGTTCCGCGCGACCGGCGAGCAGCGTGAGGTCGGGGTAAAATACCTCGGACACGAGCTGACCTATGGGAGAAAGCATCCGGTACTGGGTTTTCAGCCGCGAGCCGGCGGCGAGGCCATACCCCGTCTTGAACGTGCGCTCGAAATCGCTTCGCTTGATTTCCTTTTTCGCAATTGAAGTGCGTTCCGCGACGAGATTGATGACCTCGGGCTTATGTTGCGGCTGTAGCTGCGCATGGTCGCCGACCAAGACGGCCCAGCGCGCAGCCTGTAGCGGGACCAGCAGTTCGCCGGACGTACAGCGAGCGGCTTCGTCGACAATCACCAGGTCAAATGCGGTGGCCGTTAAGCCCAGTGATGATCGACCGAGTCCCACGCATGTTCCGACAACGATCTGGCGTGTGCCGGCAAGGAACGTATCGAAACTCCGCTCGGCGCGAGACACACTGCCGATAAAATCCCGGCCCAGTCCCGCTATGGATCTCAAACGGTCGATCCTATCCGCACCGACCGCATGTTGCCGCGCCGCGCGTCGCGCTATGGCGGCGGCCGCTTCGTCCAGAAAATCGCGCCAATCATCCTCGAAGCCGGATTCTGGCAGCGAAATCTCGATGTCGAGCAGCGACAAGTGCTGTTTAAGCGTATCCTTTAGACCGTTGATCCGCTGCACCTGCGCTTCAGCATCGCGGTTCAGCTCGTAGATTCTTTGGACGACTGGCCTTACCGTTGTTTCGAGAACAACGACTTGCGAAATGATGTCGGGCGGAATTCCCAAAGTCTTACCCACCACGCCCATGCGCTCGCCGAATGTGGCGCCGAAGCGATCCTTGTAGGACTGCTCGACGCGGGAGGTGTGATAAGGGCGTAGGAGCGGGGAAACTTGCCCATCATCCATGCCGACGCGGAGCAGACTAGGTAACTCTCCGGTTTTGCGGAATAGAGCCAGTACCGATTCTGCCGCATTGTTTACCGCCTCATGCGACTGACTGGACAGAAGGACGTTCCGAACGAGCCCTTTGGTGATCGCATAGTGGGTAAGAGCGGCAATGAACTTCGTTTTTCCGGTCCCAGGCGGCCCCTGGAGCAGACCCACTGGCCGGGTATTGATGATTTTTCGAAAGGCTTGCGTTTGGTCATCATTGAGGCCGTACAGCGCCAATGCCTCGTCGCTCGCTTGCTGCTCCGCCATGTCCGGGGCCGCATCGGAGCGCGTATCAAAGACCGACAGCAGGCCGTTGGCGCGACCGTTGCCAGCCAGAATGCGGCCAACGGCGTCGGTCCGGCGCTTGAGACTGGTGCCCTCGAAGTGACTGAGAAAGCGCAGGCGCTGTCCAGCTTCAACGAGCCGTGGGCCGAAGGACCATCCGCCCTGTGCGTCGATGACAGCAATGTCTGGTTTCGACCGGTTCAGATCGAGATCACCGATGCGCCGCCAGATTCCTTTTTTATCCTGCTTCTGAACGCCCACGGTATCATTGCGGGAGAAGTCGAACTCACCGCTTTCCAGCTCCATGATGACCTTATGGCGGCCAATGCCGCGATCGTAGGCGCTATCAAGTTGGGCGACGCCTTCGGTGGTAAGTTCATTCTCAACCTCCATAAGTACACGCCACAGCTCCGGCACGTCGACGTCGGTGGTCGGCGTATCGCTGTCGGCGATCTCTTCGGCAAGGGCGTCTTCGGCCTCGTCCTCTTGCGGCACGAGATCGGCGCTTTCCGGTGTCTCGGAGGCGGCTGGCGAAGCAGGCCCAGAGATTTCTTTTTCGATCCTCGCCTTGACCAAGGGATCATTCAAGATGGGTTCCAGCGCCGATAGGTCCGTGACATCAGACCTCGTAACGTTCAGGGTTGCTCCGATCCTGTGGAATTCCTGTTTGGCCACGAGGGCAAGAAGCCACTGTTCAAGCTTACGCCTCGTTGCAACGGTTGCTCGCCCCTCTGGGTCAAGACGGACTTCGAGTTCTTCGAAGGCTCCGCGAATGTGGAGGGCCAGATAGCCACGATGAGGGTGACGACGGACGCGAAGAAAGAGGAAGCCTTCGTCAGAATCGATCGGGCCTGTCTGCTGGCCAGCGAGGGAGACCGAAATTGCTTTGTCGTCGATTGCTTCTTTTTGACCCTTCGACTGAAGCCATTCGATCGTCTTTGCCAATGATTCTTGTAACGGAAGGAGGGTGGTCAGTGCGGGCGGTTTCTCGCGGCAGTCCCTGATCGCGGAGGCAATGTCGGCCCCGTCCGCAGGATCAAGATCAGACGCGGCCAAGATTTCTTCGGTGATTTTTGTAAGTGCGAACCGGTCGCGCTCCATGCGGTTTCCGCTATCGGGCGCGTACGCGGAACTTACGACTTCGCCGTCGACACGCGGCGAATAGTCGAGCACATCGATAAGGGTCGGTTGACCTTCCTCACTGACCACTATGTTGGCCGGTTTCAAGTCACCGTGCCCGATTCCCTCCTCGTGCAGGGCATCCATGATGGAGACGAGGTTGCTGCACAAAGACAGGGCTTTGGTGGCGTCGCTAAACTCATGCCCATTGGCAAGAACGGTATCTAGCGCAGCGCCCTCGATCCACGCTTGGACAAGAACAAGACTGTCACCCAGCCAATGCACGCCGCGGACAGGAGCAATCCCTGTCGGTTTGTCGGCCTTCATGTCGGCAGCCCTACGAAGGAAGGAAAGAAGGCTTCCTCCCTCCTTCTGCCCGTCACCCCAAGCCGACTGTTTCCACTGCTTGACCAGGACTGGGATGTCATCCTCGACACTTCGCCATGCGTCCATACGGTCGCTTTCAATGACCATCTCCCCTTCAACGGGGAAAGTCGTGAATAACTGGCGTTGTGAGCGGATCGTCGTTCTGAACGATTCGAGCCCCGCGAATATTTCGTCAGGTGTTGGCCTCGACGCCGTTGCCTTGTTGAAAGATTCGAGGGCGATTGCCGCGTCCGCGAATCTCTGATCAGGGCTGATTTCCAGAGCCTCCGCGAACCAGTCATGGAGTGCGGCATACTCGTTTGCGCCATCGACTGTGGCCTTCCATTCCGCCGGCTCGCCTGATGGCAGTCGACCGAAAAGCAGCTTGTGCACCGCGACGCCAAGCAGAAAGACGTCCCGGCGCTTCGGACCGCTGTCCACGCCCAGCACGTCCTCGGGCACCGTAACTCCAGAAAGAAATTGATAACGGGAAGGCCCGAGGGATTTTCCTTCGGGAATACGCGCCGCCAGCAAATGAGACAGCCTGACCGATGTTGGCAGTTCCAGCCAGATGCTGTGGCCGCCGATATCAAGATGTGACGCATTCTGACGATGCAGCGCCGCAACGGACGATACGATCTGTCGCGCCAGTTCGATCTTCTGACCGGGAAGAGTCGTGGAAGCCTCACTGATGGAAAATTCATTGAGGCGTCGCATGCGGCGCCTGCGATCGTAAATTTCCCAGTAGTTGACTCCACGGTCGGGATCATCCAGCCGCGGCGTGAGAAGAGTTCGCTCAAGCTCCTGATCCCGGTCGCGGAGCCAGTGATAAACCTGCTGCTCGCGCCCGGCGATTTCCAGCCGGCCCTCTTCCGTCTGGAAGCGGCCATCGTTGCACTTGGTGAAGTCCCACAATCTCAAGATTCCGAGATTGTTCTTGTTGGCTTCGTCCGTCGCTTCATATTCCCGGTAGATGTCACTGGGATGCGCGTAGCTGAAAATATCCTCGGCAACATACCTCTGGAATCGACGCCGCCCAGGTTTGAACGGCGAATTGGGACCAACGTTAAAGAACCTGCTTAGCTTATCCTTCCAAAAACCGTCTGTGAGGGGCCTGTGGAGGAACGTGGCGAGAGGGTCGCCAAAGGTCTCGTTTAGCTTGCGCGTATTCGTTGCGAGCTTGATAAAATCATCAACGGCAAGGACCTTTTCTTTCTCCAGGCCATCGAGATGGGCATTGGTCGCCAGCCCCGTGAGTACGACAAGACCAACGATGAATGGCACTGGCTCGCGGCGGGTCTCAGTCCTGCTTTTCAGGTGGCTGGCCAGGGGGCCAAGAACCTCGCGCCCGATGTCGCCAATCTTCTGGACCGGGGAGGGGCCGCAGTCCCTGCCATTGTTGTGCCAGCGCCCGTCCCTGTTTTCGATCTTGCCGTTCCAGTCCTTGATGTCGATCAGGAATATGCGGTGATCGGACACGATGATGACGTCGATCTCGCGTGATTTCCCAAGACCCAGCGTCAGATCGAGATTCGTGAAGGCATACCAATTCGACGGCAGCTCCTTTTTGAGCCGCTCAAGGCCTTTTACCTCACGCGAATGAACGCCACGGCCGCAGTTTGTGACCTGCATCTACCCTCGCCCCCGTTTAACGGAGGGAATATAAACAGGTGTTCTCCATCACGGAATATCTTTCCATAAATGTGCTGGAGGTTTGGGAGAATGGCAGCTCATCGCAATTTCTGCCGCCAAAGCTGACCTGCGGCGGCCATTTCGCAATGTGGCTCCCGACGGTCGCTCTATCCGGCCTGGGGCCCAGTTAGGGGACTAGGGGAGTAAACCCGAAGACGGGGTCATACGGAACGATACGGTAAGACGCCCGGTTTCAGCCCACGAAAAAGGCAATAAAATCAATCGCCTTAATGCGCCCTCCGGGCCCACCAGAATGCACCCTGTAACTACGAACTACGATCAGGGCGATCTGAGATGCTCGCCCGCGTAACCGGGGCGAGGCCGTGAAATCCGTGACCGTTCGGCAATTCTGATCGACAGCGTCTCAGCGCCGTCACCAGATGGCAAAGCTCTATCGACCACATGTTCAGACAGTGCCCCGCAATCAATGTCGACGGTCAGCGTTCGATTTGCTCCTGCGGCGCGATGCCTGGGATGCCAAAACCGCCTGCGCCTCATCGAACACAAAGCCTGCAATGATCCGCTCGTGCTCACCCATCCGACGCTGACCAATTGCCCTATCCGCCCAATTCAAGATGAGAGAAGCTTCAAAGGCTGGACAACAGGCCGCCGATGCTACGGGCGGCAACTGGATGCGCATGAATGATTGAGGGAACCAATCCGGCCTGTGCGGCCTCGCGCGCGTCGGTTGGGCTGATGCCGAATTCTCGACGGAACGCTCGACTGAACTGCGAATGGTCCTGCATCCCTGATTCATCGGCAATCTTGACAATCGGCTTTCTATTGGATGGATCGCTCAGTTGTGCAAAGCCTTCCAACAGGCGCAAATGCTGGACGTAGCGCGCAACTCCGCCGTCCGCTTCAAGTAAACGGTAGAGTTTCGATCGTGACACTCCCAGTTCCCGGCACAGTTCTTCCGGTCCAAGATGAGGCGAGTTCAGGTTACGCAAGATAAAACGCCGAGCCTTATCCTTGAGGCTCGCAGTCACTTGCCCGTGGGCTACGGCCAATCGCTCAGCGGAGGGCGCTACGCACGCGGCGACCATGGCGGCAATCGCCTGCGGCAGACTATGCCTGTCTTCCTCCGACAAGGCCGGCAACTTTCGCTCCAGCAGCAAGATGTAACCTGCCAGCAAATCTCCAAGAGGCGTGCTCACAACCCTGCCCCGTGTGGCATCAAGGGCCGGGGCGAATGTGCTGAACTTGTCTCGTGCGATGCAAAGATGGAGCCGCGTGTCCGAGCTCATCTGGCTATCGGAAAAGCTGCTGAGAGACCACACATATGGCACGCCTGCCGGGATAGATAGTTGATCATCTTCCAATATCAGGTCGGCAGCGGTGCGCTTTCCGATCGTCACGACCCAGTGATCAGTCGGGTCTCGCCTGATCATCTGCCTTGTCCTTGTGGCGCGTAGTGACGGCGTCGACACCCTCACGAATGCCAATCCATCCAACGTCCAAACCTCTGTGTCCCCGGCAAACCCGTGATCGGGAGCGTCAATGGCTATCTCGTTGATGCCGACATACCATTCCTGCCAAGCCTCAAGCTGGTGGCGCTTTGTCAACTCGCGGGTAGAGAAGCGCACTGAGTCCATGATTCAATGAGAGCCCAAACAGAGGTGCAAACGAAATGCTACTCTCCTGATTGTTGCAAAATATAATACTATAGTATATGTTTTTGTCAATTAATCATCGATCTCATCGGCGTTATGTAAACTTTGAACAACGTCATATATATCCTTGGTTGTGGGAATATATTCCGAAAAGACGTATTAATTGCTTAATGTTTTCTCATTTCTCTATTTTAATCTTTGGCATTTCGAATATCCCTGGAAATCAAGAATGCCATTGATTTCGAATGAGTTCTCCCAAGGTGTCGCGCCAATTGGAAGGGCTGCGCGGCACGCTCAGCCAACGACTCTTTGCGCAATGGTGTCCGTCGCCAAGCCGTCGCGGAAAGGGGAGCCGGGCGCGTCAGTGGCCACCGAGTTTGACTCCTGAGGGCCGCGGGCTTCCCCGTAGGCCGCTACCGTTCGCCATGTCCTGTTCGGTTTCGATGTCGAAAAGGGAATCTCAAATATCTTCCATCGCGATGGTAATAATTGGACGAGATGCAATTCATCGGGATAAATTGCACATAACGCCGTGGCCTCGATGGATTGTAAGTTGGGCAGGCAGCAAAGGCATTGCGAACGCCTATCGTCTCTCCCGTGATTTAACCATATCTGGCGCACGAGAAGGCAATTGGTGACCGGACGACCGGGCGATCTCTATTCCTCCGCGGTTTGAAGATCATGTGTCCGCCCCCGAACGTGCCTCTGCGTTTCGATGCAAGCGGCTTGAGTTGGATATCCGGAAGAGATGGCTTGCAGTGTGCCAACATGGACATTGCGGCGGATATTGGTGTTGCTGGAACCGTGATCGACCAGGCAGGGAGAACTCAGATGTACACAAATATTCTCGTGAGCACGGATGGCTCGGACGTCGCCACGAAGGGCGTTAGGCATGGAATAGCCTTGGCGAAAGCCCTGGCTGCCAAGGCGACAATTGTCACGGTCACCGAGCCAATGCTGATTGACTATGGAACCGGGTTCGCCTCCGGGTCTATCCCTTCGCAGGAGGAGGTTGATAGTTTTGAAGCCGCGAGCAAGGAGTTCGCAGGGAAAGTCCTCGATCAAGTCAGGGAGGCGGCTGACCGGATGGGGGTATCCGCGGAATTTCTACATATTCCGGACGCGTACCCGGCCAAGGCGATTATCGAAACCGCCAAATCACGAGGCTGCGACCTGATTGTGATGGCCTCCCATGGTCGTCGTGGCATCAGAAAGCTTTTGCTGGGAAGCCAGACGTCAGAGGTTCTCGCGGACGGAAGCGTGCCTGTGTTGGTCGTGCGGTAGCCAAACGGAACCGGAGAAGTGCCAGCTTCCTTTGCTGCTCAACGCCCCCGGCTGGATTGGCGCTAGAGAACGATAACGCGCGCGCCGTTGCGCACTGTCCCGAAGAGTTCGAAAATGTGCTCGTTCAACATTCGGGTGCAGCCGGATGATGCAGCTTTTCCAATCGTCCAGGGCTCATTGGTCCCATGGATGCGATATAGCGTGTCCTGGCCATTGCGATACAGATACAGCGCCCGGGCGCCGAGAGGATTATTTGGGCCTCCCGGAACGCGCTGCGGCAAGCTCGGATTACGGCGTCGCATGTTGGCAGTGGGGGTCCACGTCGGCCATTGGGCTCTTCGTCCAACGATTGCCTCTCCACCCCATCTCTGTCCGTCCCGACCGACTGCGATGCCGAAGCGGATCGCCCCTGCCGGCGTCTTCGACATGGTACAGGAAGCGCTCTTGCTTGTTGATAAGGATTGTTCCTGCAGTTTCCTTACCCAAGTAAGGCACCATTTGCCGGCCTAAAGCTGATGGCTGAGAAGGCAGTTGTTAGCCAGGAGGCTGTTTAGGGAAGGTTTGCCGTTGTTCGACCGCTCCGGCAAAGGAGGGCGCTTGAGGCCTAGCCAACCCGTCTCTCGCGCCTCTTTGGGTGAAATTCCGAACTCGCGCCTGAATGTCCGGCTATACGTCGAGGGATCCATAAAGCCCCACTCCTCGGCAATGCTGGAAATCGGGCGTCCATCCGCGACATTCCCGAGCGCGTCCCGCGTTTTCAGCAGCCGGTGGCGCCGGATGTAATGCGAGATCCCTCCGGCTGGTTCGAAAATCCGGTAGAGGCGAGAGCGTGAAATGCCGAGCTCTTGAGAGAGCTTTCCCGGTGTCAGATTCCGGTCGGCCAAGTTGGCTGCTATGATCTTGTTTGCACGGGCCATGATGACCGCGTCGATCGGCTCCTGCGCTTCGAAAAAGTGATCCCGGGTCGGGGAAATGCAAGCGGCAAGCAAGCTGGTGGTCGCCGATGCGATATGCGGAACGTCATTTTCCGTGCGATCGGGGAGGGAATCATAGAGCAGCATGACATAGTCGGCGACGAACGCGGCCATCTCGGGCCGGATATCGAGCGCGAGGGGTTGCGAGAAGGCGAAATCCCGTGGGAGGAACAGCGCAAGAACACCATCATCCTCGCCCTGGTCTTCATGGGACGCTCCCAGACATTGCCAGCGTAGCTGTCCCGTTCGTAGCTGGCCGCTGGCCGCGGAGATTGTCTGCGGCACGGAGAGAACCCAATGGTCGAACACCGGATTCTTTCTGCTTTTCCACCGGCGACGGTACCCCATCCCGGGATATTCGATGAAAGCAAGCACAAGGCTGTCCAACTGCCACGCCCGCTCGCGCGCCGCGAACGAGCCGAACTTGCCTCGGAGCAATTCAACGTCGGCAATATTTGAGTGCCAGCTCCGAAAGAGGTCGAATTGCTCGGCAGGTGGCGCCGCCGAAGTGTCGATGTCTACGACGCATCTCAGAGGTTCAGCGGTCCCGATCGCATCGCTTTTGCTGATAATTGATGCCTTGTCCTGCATGAGGCAAACTCATTGCTTGGAAGAGGGCGACGACAACCCGGGGGATTCTCCATCTAGTGTCCAGACGTGTCGGGCTCATCCCCCTCCGCGGATATATCCGCAACCAGATGGAGGGTATGGGGCTTGAGACTCCAGATCCCGCACCTGCTTGGGAGACGTCGGAACGCCAGTTGGCAAGAACATCTCGTCCAAGAAGCAGAATCGACGATGTGCGGGCGTCGATAGCGCATTTGGGGACCGCACCGGCGATGGGCTCGCCAACAATGTCGCTTCGTACTCTTACCTCCATCATAAGCTCCTATCGAGGTAGGCAGATCAACAAATGTAGACTGTGCCTTTCGCAACGAGACGGCCTGATAATTAGAAGGCCAGAGCAGGGGTTCGAAAAATCGTGACTCCGATGACGAAAACGCGGCCGAGATTAAACCGTCATCGATTTTTGAAAATATGCGAAGAATCCAGAATATGGGTTTGACGTATATTTCTTGGAACTCCGACGTGCGAGCTTCAGGCGCCCTACCTCTGTCAAGGTTTCGTCACTGTCTTGAAGAAAGTGACAATCCCAATGAATTGTTGATCAGAAGATTGCTCAGGATGCCAGCAGCTTCGACTGGCTGATCCACAGTCAGCCAGGCGGAGTGCCTGACGCCCTGCCACCCGAGTTCGCGCGCTTCCCTTGGAGAGATGCCGAACTCTGTTTTGAACATCCGGCTGTAGGTAGAGGGATCGTGGAAGCCCCATGTTTCGGCAATGCTGGAGATCGTTCGCCTGTCTGAACTGTCCGCTAAAGCGTCGCGCGTTTTCAGCAGCCGCTTGCGCCGCACATAGTTGGACACACCGCCCACCGGCTCGAAGATCCGGTAGAGACGGGAGCGCGAGACGCCGACCGCACGGCAGAGCTTGTTGGGCGTCAAGTCGGGATCGCTCAGCCTCTCCGCGATGCGCTTGGCAATCCGAGCGGCAGACACGGCGTTCACAGGCCCTTGCGCCTCCGCCAGGTGATCTTTTGTCGGCATAAGAGCCGCTGCGGAAATGTTGGCAGTGGCAGTGACGATATGGGGTAGATCCGCTTCTCTCAAATGAGGAAGCGCGCGGTGCAGCAGAACCGCGTAGTGCGCAAGAAAATCCAACGACGCGTCGCTGGTTTCGATTTTCGATGATCTGGTTGCCGGCCATGTGCGCGGCAGAAAAAGTGTGACGAACAGGTCATCGTCGCTCACTCCAACATCGGGCAGCGCCAGACACCTCATGCGGGGCCGACGAGATACCATCTCGCCGGCAGCAGACCGCGAGAACGGCACCGACAGCATCCAGTGATCCAAAAGCGGTCGTCTGCGATGTTCCCATTGTATCTCGTAGCCGGAGCCTGGAATTTCGATTGAACTCAACGCCAGATCGCCCAGCTGCCATACCCGATGACGAGCCGGGAACACGGCGTGCCCGGCTCGAAGAAGCTGTATTTCGGCAACCCCGGAAAACCATGATCGATAGAGATCAAACTGCTCGGCTGGGGTCGCCGACAAGGTACTTGCGTCGATGGCGCATCTTAGGGGCTCGTCCCCAAAAGGATCGGTGGGAATGCCGACTGCGGTTACTCTTGCGTCCATGACAAACTCCTGTCCGTGCAAGAGCCGCCGAAGTATAGGCAGCTCAAGGGTCGGCAGGTCGTTTCCAGCAAGGAAAACCGACAATAGAACACACTCAACCTGCCGCCGCGGATGAGATTGAATTGAGACAATCTTAAGCCCGAGATGCGCCCTTAGAGTGGGCTGGAAATCCCAAACGTAGACACTGCGTTTATTTCTTGCAGAAGCTGGCCGGCGTTTTGCGGATCGTTATTGATCGCCCCGGACATCGCGATGCCACCCTTGTCCCGCACATCGAGGACGAACGCGTCGCCATAGTCTATCGTTGCAAGGCTCGATGCATGGCGCTGCTCGCCAATCTGCCGGATATGGAACTCCGCGTTGGGATCGGACTCGCGGGTGCGGGCGACCACGGAACTATACTGGCGGGCGTACCAGTTCGGAGCCTCCGATGATGAGGGCCTGTCCAAGGTTGTTTGTCCGGACTGGGGCTGGACGCGATCGCTTTCGTCCAACTCGACAAGTCAAGCAGCCGAGTCCGGCCTGTTTCTGCGGGCGATCTTTAGAATCAGAAGAATGATTCCGATGGCAACGAGAAGACAGCCAACCACGATGCTCGATGGAGAGCCGTAGCGATAGCCCGATGCGAAAATCAGAAAGCCTATGACCAAGAGGCCGATAGCTATCAACTTATTTGCCAACAGGGCCTTGGTGGTTCCGTCCATTGTCGCAGCTCCTTAAAATTTGACGTTTCGAGTTGATGTCGAGAGTTTTCTGGCTTCCGCTCTATTCGGTCTTTTCTTCTGCCTCCCAGGAGGCCGACTGAACATTCGAGTCGAGCGCGAGGTGAGCGACGACCCGTTCGACTGATTGCGCATCATCACGGTTGCTGAACAAGGTTGCTTCTATTCTGATGGCGTCACCCTCCTTGGTGGGATGGCTGTCAAGGGAGCGTAGGCGGAGGAGGTTTGTATTGATGGTCTGAAGCAGGATCGATCTAAGAAAATAAACATTATCCCGTGAGCATACGACCTCTATCGTGTACGTGTATTCGACAGCGCGTTGTTCCTGTAAGTGCCTTCGAAAGAACCTTGAGAAATTGGGAAGAAGTGAATTCAGAATGATAATGAGCATTGCGGTTTCTGCGGCCAGTAGCAGAAAGCCAAAGCCTACGAACACTCCGACAGAGCCAGTGCTCCAGATCGTCGCGGATGTACTCAACCCTCTTATGTTGGAACCGTCCCTGATGATCAGGCCGGCTCCAAGGAAGCCAATGCCGGTTACGACCTGAGCCCCCATTCGAAGATCGAGACCTGAGCCAAGGGCGCCCGGCAACGAGGAATATGCCGCCGCGCCCAGTGCGACCAGCGCGTGCGTCACAAGCCCTGTATACTGTTGCCGGTACTGGCGCTCCGCTCCGATAAGCGCCCCGAGCAGCAACGCAAGCACAAGCTTCAGCAGGATTGATTGAGCTATGGTGACTTCAGCTTCCAAATGTTCATTCCGTCTGGTTCAAGATCAACGGGCTTTCATCACATGGCGCCAACCTCGGACGCTGGCTGCTGGGGCACGGATTGCTGGGATGCCGACGGGTTCAGGATTCTGAGCGGCAGATGTAAAACGAGGGAGGCACTATCGAAGATGATCTGCCGGGTTTCTGCGGCATTGTCTTCGGGTACATCTTCGTTCACGATGAGACGGCGCAGCAGGCGCCCGGAACCCAATAGCTTCATCAGTGTTTCCGACGTTGCAAAGCCGCTGTGTCCGCCGCCTTCCACGTCGGAAATGTCGATAACCTGGATGTTCTTTTTCTGAAGGAGCGGGATCTCGAAGCCGCTGCCGACTCGTGGCCGGCCACCGGCGATGCGCCGCGACACGCTCAAGGCACGATCTCGCCGAGAGACAATGATCGTGAAGGGGTGTGGCAATCGGGTTATGTCCCTAACCTGACTGCTGAAGACATCCGGATCGATGTCGGGCGCGGCAAGCAAGACGCCGCGGATTCTCGAAGTCACCTCCGCTTTGCCTTGCAATGCAAGGGTGCGAAGCGCCTCCATCACAACATACGCGCCCATGGAGTGGCCGACGATGAAAACACCGCTAGCGTTCGATCGAGCTGCGATTTCGATCGTTTCGGCCAAGCCGTCCCGCGCCTGCAGAGCGCTATCGCGATCGAAAAGATAGCCGCCGATAGATCCCGCCGACGCCCAGGAGAAATGAACCGGCACCGAGGAGATATGGTAGTCGTGGACGACTTGGGCATTGCGAAACAGGCCTTCGGCGAAATTGTTGTTGTAGCCATGCACGAAGATGAACACCTCGCGCTCCGAAGGCGGACGCTTGGCCAGCATACCGTTCAACCGACCTGCGAAGGACGCCCTGTTCTCGAAGCGGACAAGATCACGGGCGGAAAAATGGCGCTTTGGATCGGGGGATGTCGATGACGCCTCGACGACGCCCGGCCGGTGTGTGGCCGGCACAACGACAGTCAACTGTGAAAAACTCAATGTCGGGGAACGATTCCGCGAATAGGGCGGTTCGGTGGTAGGGGACCTTGAGCGCGTGGTGGCGACGAGAAAGGGGATGGCTGACATTTGGTTGCTAATTTGTACAGGCGAGGCAAGGCCCGTCACGGCTCTTGGACCGGCGCAACTTTGCACCAGCAACGCCAGCGAGATAACCAACACAAGTCGTCTTGCGGAGTTCTGCATGCTGCTGGCCGCGCCGGCTTATCTTCGTAAACTCACCAGCCTTTGACCATCCTTGTCCAACAGTTGCACGCGTCTTGTCTGTAGAGCTTCAAAACGATGGACGGACCCGAGGGCTTTCAGAAGATTGCGTTCTTGATCCATGAGCTGCTGATCGCACATCATCATGGCCGCGCCAGTTTCCGAGATCGTCAGCGCTTCTCCGGTCAAGGCGAAGTTGCCAAAGAACCGATTGCACGAACCGTTCCCATGAATGCGTCCATCCGGCTCGAAGGCAAGGGTGGGTTTCGAACCCTCGACTGTGGCTTTTTCTCGAATCTCGTCCACGAGCCAGTCTCCGTGAAGGAGGTCACCCGGCTCTCCGGCGCATCCCTCAAATTTGCGGTCTCCCAGGATGACGGTGGCGGTTTGGGGATATGGCATTCCGCTCATGGTATCGACGCAGATTCTGGCAGCAATGGTCAGCGCGAGTTGCCGGCCGTCGACCGTCGCCAGATAGGTGTCGGCGTCGCCTTGCCTTGTGGGGTGCGGAGCCGGTTGAACTGTGAAGGTCTCGCCCCCTAAGGCGTTAAAGCTGAGCGCGGTGTCCGAGATCGTGATCTGCCAGCCTGGCTCGTTGCCGCGTGCGGTCAGCGACGCAGCCGCCGCGTTGCTCGTCGCTGTAGCGCACATCGACAACACCGCAAGCGAAGCGGCCAATGGCAGGGATGGGCAGGAATCCGGGCTCACGAATGCAGCCTCCAGACGATGCGTCACTGAATTCGAAGGCCGCCCGGAAACCAGCTTCTGGCGGGGCAGCTTCGCCAGATATTGCGCCGAATGTACTTACATCCGGCCGTCAGTCTATCGCCGCGGTTCGGAGAACGAGTCCACTCGGCGAAAAATGGACGCAAAGCCAAGAATTGAGATTCCAAGAATATAAATGGCGGCGGATCATCTCGAACGCCCTTTTGCGAGGACGAACCTCAATGTGATGGTTCGATCGTATCGATGCGTTCCGCACGATCGGCCGGAAGCCGGGGCGCCAGGTACTCGGTTATTTTCTGGACGAAAAAATAGACGGAGGGGATGATCAACAGGCCAATCGTCGTAGCCGCGGCCATGCCCCCGAAGATTGTGACGCCAACAGCGCGCCGCGCCCCCGCGCCAGCGCCGGTCGACACGACAAGAGGAATGATCCCGAGGATAAAGGAAACCGCGGTCATCATGACGGCCCTGAAGCGCTGCTCGGCCCCTGTCTGCGCGGCCTCCATTATGCTTAGCCCTTCGTCGCGCCGCTCCTTGGCGAATTCCACGATCAGGATGGCATTCTTCGCTGCCAGCCCGATCAGCAGCACGATGGCGATCTGCACGTAGAGGCTGTTTTGCAACCCGAAGACTCTCAACGCCGCTATCGCGCCGAAGAGAGCCGCTCCGAGCGAAAGTATGACGATCAACGGAAGCGACCAGCTCTCGTATTGGGCGACAAGGAAGAGATAGGCAAAGAGGAACGCCAGCGCGAAGACCAGACCCTCCTGGCCACTGCCGCGGCGTTCTTGAAACGACAGGCCTGACCACTCGAAACCATAGCCGTTCGGCAAAACCTGTGCCGCTGTCTTCTCCATTGCGTCCATGGCGCCGCCGCTGCTGCTTCCAGGTGCGGTAATGGCGTTTATGGGAGCGGCGACCGACAGGTTGTAGCGCTGAATGGCGAACGGCGACAGGATCGTCGTCAACGACGCCAGATTGTTCAAGGGCACCATGGTGGCGTTCCGGCTGCGCACATGCAGGTTCAAGATGTCTTCCGCATGGGCACGGAAATCGGCATCGGCCTGCAGATTGACCTGGAACACGCGACCGTTGAGCGTAAAATCATTTACGTAGCGCGATCCGAAGGCGGCGCCGATTGTGGAATAGACGTCCGCCACGCTTACCCCGAGCGCCTCGGCACGCGTTCTGTCGACGTCGACATAGACCTGCGGGACATTGGCGCTAAAGGTGGTGGCGGCCCCGCCGAGCTCGTGCAGGTGATTGAAGGCGCCAAGCAGGGCGCCAACGACCTGCGCGATCTCGTGTGGGGGCTGTCCTTCAAGTGCCTGCAGGCGGAAGTCCAGGCCACCGACCGAGCCGATGCCGGCAATCGCCGGCGGCGCGAACACGGCGACATTCGCGCCCGGGATCTGGGAGAACTTCATCCGCAGCGCCTGCAGGATGCTGGCGAGTTGCAGTTCCCTGGACGTTCGCTCGTCCCAAGGCTTCAGCGCCGCGACAGCCATTGCGCCGCTTGGCGAACTTGTCGACTGAAGGATGCTGAATCCCGCGACTGTGATGACGTCTTGCACGCCGCCGGTGTCGGCCAGAATCTTGCGCACGTCCTCCACGATCGCTTTCGTTCGGTCGAGTGAAGCGGCATTGGGCAACTGGATGTCGACGAACAGCGCGCCCTGGTCCTCGTCGGGCAGGAAAGTCGACGGCAGCCCGGTGAAGATCAGATAGGCGGCGGCAAAACAGGCAAGCAATGCCGCCAACGGCACGTACCAATGCCGCACCAGAAAGCCGACGAGGCGTCCATAGCCGTCGCGCGTCTTGTTCATGAATGCCGTGAACCAGGCCAGCGGGCCACGCTTGAAATGGCCCGCATCGCGCCGCAGAAGCAATGCGGCCAGGGCCGGGCTCAGGGTCAATCCGACAAATGAGGAAATGACCAGCGCCGAAGACAGCGTCACGGCGAACTGCCGGTAGAGCTGGCCACCGATGCCGCCGAGAAACGCTGTCGGCGTCACCACGGCAAGCAGCACCAGGGTCGTGGATATGATCGGCCCGGTGATCTGGTACATCGCCTTGCGCGTGGCATCGGCGACCCCGATGTCCGGCTTATCCTCCAGGACATGCTTGACGTTCTCGACGACAAGGATGGCATCGTCCACCACCAGGCCGATTGCCAGCACCAGCGCCAGAAGAGAAATCATGTTCAGCGAATAGCCGGCGGCAAACAGCACCGCCAAGGCGCCGAGCATGGAAACCGGAATGGCAAGCGCCGAGATGAACGTGGCGCGCCAATCCTGCAGGAAGACGTAGGTGACCGCGAGAACAATCAGGAACGCTTCAAGCAGGGTTCGGGCCGTCAGCGAGATGCTGGCATTCACGAAGCGGGTCGCATCGTAGACGATGTGATACTGCATGCCTTTGGGAAAGCGCGACGAAAGACGCTCCAGTTCGGCGCGTACCGAGGCCGCGGTCTGGATGGCGTTGGCGCCGGGCGACTGGTTGATCTGCATCATCGCCGATGCGTGTCCGGCAAAGCTGGCGCTCGAAGCATAGCTTAGCGCGCCGAGCTCGAGCCGCGCGATATCGCGCAGGTAGACCTTGGCCCCCGACGAGCCCGTGCGCACGACGATGTCGCCGAACTCCTCGACGCTCCTCAGCCGCCCCTGCGCGACCAGCGTATATTGCAGCTCCGAGCCTTGCGCCTGAGGCGGCGCGCCCGCTTGCCCGAGCGTCGCCTGGATGTTCTGCCGCTGGATGGCGGCCGAGACATCGTCGGGCGTAAGCCCAAGCGCGTCCATGCGCTGTGGGTTGAGCCACACCCTCATCGAGTATTCCGATGCCCCGGCGACCGAAGCCTCGCCGACGCCCCGCACGCGCGATACCGCGTCGGCGACGGTCGTGGTGATGAAATTCGTGATCGCCAGCGCATCGAGGCTGTCGTCCGGCGAATAGAAAGCGATGCCAAGGATAAAATCCGGCGAGCGGGCACGCACCGACACACCTTGCTGCGCCACCGCCGCCGGCAGGCGCGAAATAGCCAGCTGGGCACGGTTCTGCACGTTGATCTGCGCCGCCTCGGGGTCGGTTCCGACTTCAAAGGTCACCGACAGCGTGTATTGGCCGGCGTTGGAGCTGGTGGACGACATGTACATCATGCGATCCACGCCATTGATGGCTGTCTCGAGGGGGCCACCGACGACGTCGGCGATGACTTCCGCGCTTGCTCCCGGATAGGAGGCCGACACCGTCACCGTTGGAGGGGTGATCTGCGGATACTGCTGTATGGGAAGGGAAAATACCGCGATCGCACCGGCGATCGAAATAATGATCGAGATAACGATCGCGAGCCGGGTGCGGGTGATGAAGAGGTCCGAGATCATTGCGTGCCCCCGGCTTCGCGCGGGGTGACCTGCTGACCATCGGAAACGCGCTGCAGCCCGTCGACGACGATCGTCTCGCCGCCATTCAATCCGCTCGTCGCTGCCCAGCGATTGTCGATGCGCGCACCGGTCGTGATAGCCTGCCTCGTCACGGTATTGTTGTCGTTGAGCACGAAGACGAATTTGCCCTGGCGGTCCTGAAGAACGGACGCCATCGGAACCATCGGCAATTCCTTGGCTTCTTCGTCGACGACGGTCAGCCGGACGAATTGGCCAGGCGCCAATATATGGTCGGGGTTGGGGAACAGCGCACGGACGGCGACGGTGCCGGTCTGCTGATTGACCTCATTATCTATGAACTGCACCCGCCCCGGCGAAGCGAACTCGGTGCCGTTGGCAAGCAACAGGCTCAAGCGAAATCCGTTCGGATCGATTTTCTGGCCGCCGGCCAGTTTCTGCCTGATGTCGACCAAAGTGCTGTCGGCGATCGAAAACGCGACGCGGATAGGATCGAGCTGCACGATGCGCGCCAATGGCCCGGAGCCGGGGCCCACGAGATTGCCACGCGTCGCCAGGGAGCGGCCGATGGTGCCGTCGATCGGAGACCTGATCTGAGCATAGGAGAGATTGAGCTCGGCTGTGTTGAGGGCTGCATTGGCGCTTTGGACATCTGCCGCGGCGACGTCGAATGCAGCCTGCGCGTCGTCCAACGTGGCCTGGGCAATGGTCCTGCGGTTGAGCAGGTCCCTGGCACGTGACAGGCTTTGTTGCGCGGCGTTGCGGGTGGCTTCGGCCCGCGCCACCTGTGCCTGGGCGGACATCACCGCCGCCGACAGTTGATCCGGCTCGATTTCGAAAAGCAGGTCGCCCTCCTTCACACGCTGTCCTTCCGAAAACCGGATCTCCTTCAACAGGCCGGAGACGCGCGCCTGAATGTCGACTGCGTCGATCGCCTCGACCTGCGCGTTGTATGTCAGCGGTGCGTTTGCCGGGCCGGACTGGACTTTCTGCACGACCACCGGCACTGGCGCCGGCTGCGCGGTCTGCGTACGTGCCGCGCCCGCGAAGCCGACCACGCCGACCAGCAGTGCGACCGCCACAATCTTTGCTCGAAAATCAAAGTTGCTTTTCATCTTGGGCCTCGCATCCCGTTCTCAAGACAAAACCTTCGCTTTGCGCACGCTCAGCGCAATGACGAGATACGCCAGCCCGGCAATCATCATTGAAAATCCGGCTACTAAGCCAGTCGGCATCTCTCTGACGATTGGCCACTTCAGCACTATGGAAAGGGCTGCAAATATGGCGACGATTCCGGAAACGGCGAACCAATACCAGCCGCTAACTTGCCTGACTTCAATGGCGATTAATAACTGAAGAATACCGTGGACGAATATTACAAACGCTATGAACAGTGATATTGCGGCCGATGCTTTTATAGGGTTGAAGTAAATCATGATGCCGCCGATGAGCTCGAAGAAGCCGGTCAGTTCCTGCCACACGAAGCCCGCCCAACTTTTGATCCAGAGAGATTGGATGACCTTGATGACGCCGACTGCCATTAGGGCCACCGCGAACACGACGTTGGATGCGAAATTGGAAACAGTGGGAACTGCGACCGAAAAAACTCCGCCCGCAAGCAGGAGGATCCCAAAGAGCAGAAACCTGCGCCACTTGCTCTGCTCGATTTCGGCCCGTTCATTTGGCGTTGCAGGCGGGTAATCCGGTTTTTCTGGCATTTCCCCGTTCCATGCAGGTTCTAAATATCGATCTCGCACCCTGCGGACAGGGAGGAAGGGAGCTGCGAGCGCTCAATGGAGAGTATCAGGAAGAAGTCTGCCGGACGGGGCGTCAGGATCCTGTCTGGTTGCCTCGCTGCGAGATTTCCCGATGACGACGGCTGCCTGGTCGAGATTTTCTCGCGGCCTTGCTTCATCAGGACCATGAGGCCGTGTCGGATTAACTGATTGCTGCGAAGTGGATGCGGCATAGTCTTCCGCTGGCTCTCAAAGGGTGCTCTTGTGAAGCCGGCCGTCCTTCATGATGACGACGAAGTTCTTGTGTGGATCCTCGATCAGCCGGATGTCGTCGAGCGGATTGCCGTCCACGACCAAGAGGTCCGCGAAAGCTCCTTCCTCGATGACGCCGAGCTTGCCCGGATAAGGGTCGCGCAGATTGGACAGTGCGAGCAGTTCGGCATTGCCGGAGGTAGCCATCTGCAGGACTTCGGCGTTCTTGTACCAGTTGGCCAAATGCGTGAGCATCATGCTCTGGCGCGGGCCCAACGCAGGCGAGAACAGCACGTCGGAGCCCCAGGCCGTCTTGATGCCGTGCTTGCGAGCGAAGGCATATATCCTGGGCGTGCCTAAGAAAAGCTGCTGGGCGCGGTCTGCGCTAGGTCCCGTCAGCGGGCCGGTGTCCTCCGCTGTCAGGAAGGGCTGGGTGCTGAGCCATGCGCCCTTCTCGGCGATCATCGCCGCCGTGTCCTCATCCATCAGATGCGCGTGCTCGATCGACTGCACCCCGGCTGCCAGAGCGCGCCGTATCGCGCGAGACGTATAGGCGTGCACAGTAACGTAGGTGTTCCAATCCTGTGCCACCTCGACGCCCGCCCGCAACTCTTCTTCGCTGAAGGTAACCACGTCCAGCGGACTGCGTGGCGACGATACGCCACCGCCGCCCACCAACTTTATCTGTGAGGCGCCTTGGAGAAGCTGCTCCCGGATCCGCATCTTCAGGTCGCCGATATCGTCGACGATGGCCGCTCCCCCAAAAAGTTCGCCTTTGCTGAGCTTGCCGCCGTCGCGCGGAATCTCGCCCGGCAGGCGAAGATCGGCGTGGCCCCCGGAGGTCGTGATCATCGCGCCGGAGGGATAGATGCGCGGGCCAGGGATCAGCCCGGTGTCGATGGCCTGCTTGAAGGAGAAGGAGGGGCCTCCCAGATCGCGTATGGTGGTGAAGCCGCGACTGAGCGTGCGATCCGCCTCGGCGGTGGACGCGGCGAAGATAATACCCGGGTCGCCGTTAAGCAGGATGTTGACGGGGACCGCGGCAAAGATCGCATGCCAGTGCGCGTCGATCAGGCCCGGCATGAGGACGCCGTTGCGGCATTTGATGACGGTGGTATCCTCCGGGGGAGGGGCATTCGTCATGTCGACTTCGGAAATCCTGCCGTCCTCCACCAGGATTTGCGCCCCGTCCTTCACTGTACCCAACTTGCCGTCGAACAGTCGGACCTCGCGAAACAGGATCTTGGAAGGAGGAGCGGCCGTCTGCGCGAAGGACGGCTTTGTCAGCACCCCGGCAATGGCAGCAGCCCCGATGCTGGAAAGAAAACTACGCCGGGAAAAGGCCTCCAGACGACGAGACGCTCGTTGAAGATCGGGATTGACACAACCGCAACCGATATTGTGGACGAGGTGACCGTATTTCGAGCCAAGCCGCAGCATCTGCTTCATTCCCTTGACCGACATTGGATTGAGAGCTCACTCAACCAGGACGTCGCCTCCCACGGGCGCTGCGCTGTCGAAGAGGAGAAACACGATCGGCGTACCTGGTTCGGCCATCGCGTCGGTGCGTCGCGCGCCAACCTCGCCGCCGCGTATCGCGGTGTACTCCGTCACGGTTTCACCAAATGCGTTCCTCTGGATGGCGACTTTCTGGCCGGCCGTGACCGCCTGGTTGAGCTCGACCAGGAGTTCCACGAAGCCGCCATGGGTGGTGATCACCGGAAACAGTCCGTCGGCGACGAAGATGCCCGAATCCTTGCTGGTCCTGCCCATCGGGCCGGGAAGAATGCCGTGATGCTTGATGACGTTCATCGTGCCTTCGACGAACAGGCCGATCATCTCGTGGTCGAAAATCCGGGGACGGCCGATCTCGGGCGTGAGCGCCGGGATCCCGGCGTCGATGAGGGCGTTAGCGAGGAGCCCGGGATACGCCTGATTGTCGAAGATCTGCCTGATGGGATACAGTTCCGCCATCGCCCGCACCTCCGGCAACTCCATGCGCGCGAGATGGAATGACGTCGCGTCCATGCCGGTCCCGGCCGTGTGAAAATCAAGTCCGTAATCGAGATTGGGCTTCAGCAGCCTGTTGAAGATCAGGCCCGCATGCCGCACTGGCGCGTCGGGGGCGTCCTCGTTGCCGGGGAACAGGCGATTGATGTCGATGAGGTCGATACCGCGTCCGGAATTCGGCCATCGCCGCGCCATGTTCTCGATCGCCGGACGCGAGACGTCGAACACGGCCATCACGGTTCCCGACATGGCGGTCGGGTCGAGCGCGTTCATTACCGATTGGACCGCGTGTATCGAGCTCATTTCGTCGCCGTGCACGCCGCTGATCAACCCCAGCCGTTTGCCCGGAGAAGCACCTTTCGCCACCGTGACGGCTACGTACCAGGGTTGGCCGCCCGGCATCGCCACGCCCTGGAAATAAAAGCTATGCTTCTTGCCGGACTCGAGATCGGATACGTCCAGTGCGCTGATCACCCGTTTGCCGTCGACGACGTCGCCAGTGAAGACGGTTCCTTTTTTGGCGGCGGCTGCAGCGTCTGCCGGCGCCGCGACCGTGCCGGCTTGCGTCGCCGATGCCGCCATCAATGTAGCGGCGCCCCCGACGGTGGCCACGGAAGCGAGCATAAAATCGCGGCGATCCAGCCTTTCGTTGCTTCCAGTCGTCATCGTCGCGATCCTCGGCGCGTGGTCCTCAATCATTCAACGGATCGGTTCCAGGGCGCTGGAGGCTATGCCTCTTGGCGCCGGTAGAAGCCGTCCCTGTCAGCGTCCACGAGAATCAGACGGCCGGCATTCGCCGCGTCACGGAAGATGCCGAAATTCCGATCCAGCGGGGTTTTTTACGCCGCAAACTCCGACCTCAAATCTTGCCGGCGGAGGGCTGCTTCGGATGGGGATTATTCCTGGATCTCCGATGATCGCGCCTGATGAAGCGAGCTCATTTCGCGTCCGCTTCGTTTGAAATGAACCATGTCCGGGCGTTAGTCCACGCCCTGTTTCAGTATGCGGGGCCGGCGGATCAAGAAAGGGACGTATTGCCAAGAGCCGGGATAATCGGCACAAAAGAGAAGAGGCAAATTTACCGCGTGATCTCAAATCTTACAGCAACCGAATGTCACGTAAGTTCATTAGATCATCAGATGCGCGACCAATATTGTTAACGTCAATGATGAACCGGCATTCTCTTGTGCGACCTTTGGCGAGCCATCGGGGCGAATGGCGCGGCCTAGAAAACAAGAAGGCTGGTGGCAATGCCGTAGATCGCGGCGATTGCGCCAAGTGCGACAACGAAGAACACCACCTTTTCAGCAGGCATGAACGTCTCTTGCCCTTGCTCCCTTCTCGCCATGAAAAACAGGATGGTGCTTGGCCCGTAAAGCGCGGCTGAGAGCAGCAGATGCTTGGTGCCGGCGGCCAGGATGAGGCCAGCCGTGTAGACCAGTGCTATCGCCGCTATCGCAAAGTCGGCACGACGGGACGAGGTGTCGTTCTCATAGCTTTCGCCGCTCCAGGTAAGTTTGAATCCGTAAGCTGCGACGAGGAAGTAGGGGACCAGGATCATGGAGCTCGTCAACTCCAGAGCCAACCTGAAGGCGGATTGGGTAAATAGCGTGAGGATCAGGAAGGCCTGGACGAGGGCATTTGTGAGCCAAAGGGCGTTCGAGGGTACGCCGCTTTTGTTTTCATGAGCGAGAAAGCGCGGCATGGTCTCGTGATGGGACGCCGTGAACAGGATCTCGGCGGCCAGCAGCACCCAGGACAGATAGGCGCCCGCGACGGAAATCAGCAGCCCGAAACTGACGAACTTGGTGCCCCAAGGTCCGACCACGCTCTCTAGAACTCCGGCCATGGACGGATTGCGCAGCGCCGCCAGATCCGGGCGCAGCATAACGCCGTAAGACAGGATTGTAACCAGCACGAGCAGGCAGAGCACTCCGAGAAAACCAAGGAGCGTCGCCAGTCCGACGTCGTGTCGATTGCGGGCATAGCGCGAATAGACGCTTGCTCCCTCTATCCCGACGAAGACGAACACAGTGACCAGCATCGTGCCCCGGACCTGACCTGCGATGCTTCGGAAACTGATTTCGGTTCCGCCCCAGAAGTTCGCCGCGAAAACGTCGGTTTTGAAACCGTAGGCGACGAAGACGATAAACAGGAATATCGGAACGATCTTGGCGAAGGTGACGATCGTGTTGATGGCCGCTGCTTCCCTGACGCCGCGCAGGATCAGCGAGTGCACGATCCACAGGAGCGCGGAGGAGACCGCAACAGCGGTCACCGTATTGCCGTCGCCGAAGACCGGAAAGAAAAGACCCAACGTCGACTTTATCAGCACGAAATACGAGACGTTGCCGAGCACGGCGGCCGACCAGTAGCCGACCGCCGAGAGGAAACCGAGATAGTTGCCGAAGCCGGCTTTGGCGTAGGCATATATGCCGGCGTCAAGTTCCGGCTTGCGCAGCGAGAGAGATTGGAACACGAAGGCCAGCATCAGCATGCCGACGCCGGCAATGCCCCAGGCAATCATGGCGCCGAACGGACCGGTTTCGCGGGCGAAGGTCTGCGGCAACGAGAAGATACCGGCGCCGACCATCGATCCGACGACCATCGCCGACAGGGTCCAGACTGAAAATCCCTGCTGTAAGGACGTCTTAGCCGTTTCGGTTGTCTGCAATTGCATTGGATATGGCGGGCCGGATAGTCTTTCTAATGCCAGTGCAATCTATCCCGTCTTCTATGTTCGCACGATTGGCCAAGAATCCCAACAATACACCCGACGTCCCAAACGTCGCCCGCGGGTCGTTTCACCTGTTGCCCCTTCGGGGATTTGCTGCTTGTGATCAGGGCAGACGCATGCCGACAGACTTCTGATCGCGAACTCAAGTTCGCACAATCACGGAGGGGACTATGGCTTCAAGCGACAATCAGAAGCTGTCGTTGTTTGCGCTTACGTCCATGGTCGTGGGATCGATGGTCGGCGCGGGGATTTTCAACCTGCCTGGTCGCTTTGGCACCGCCACCGGTCCGTTCGGCGCCATAATTGCCTGGGCCATCGCCGGGACGGGCATGTATATGCTGGCCCGGGTGTTCCAGGCCCTCGCCGAGAAGAGGCCCGACATCGATGCCGGCGTCTTCGCCTACGCCAAGGCGGGCTTCGGCAACTACATGGGCTTCCTTTCCGCTTTCGGCTACTGGCTGGGAAGCTGCCTGGGCAACGTATTCTACTGGGTGCTCATCGGCTCGACACTTGGCCGCTTCTTCCCCGGCATCTTCGGCGATGGAAGCAGCGCCACGGCAATCATCGTATCCCTGATCGGCATCTGGGTGTTCCATTTCCTGATCTTGCGCGGGGTCGAGCAGGCCGCCTACATCAACACCATCGTCACCATCGCCAAGGTCGTGCCGATCATCGTCTTCATCCTGATATTGGCCTTCGCCTTCAACCACACGCAATTTTCGGCGAACTTCTTCGGCGGCGTCGACATGCCGGCAAAGCCGTTGCTGGCGCAGGTGCGCGACACCATGCTGATCACGGTGTTCGTCTTCATCGGGATCGAGGGGGCAAGCGTCTATTCGCGCTTCGCCAAGGAGCGCTCGGATGTCGGCACCGCGACGATACTGGGCTTTGTCGGCGTCACCGGCCTGATGGTGGCGGTGACGCTGCTGCCCTACGCGGCCATGCCGCGGGCTTCGATCGCCGGCGTCCAGCAGCCTTCGCTCGCAGGCGTCCTCGAGCTCGTCGTGGGACATTGGGGTGCCGTGTTCATTTCCATCGGCGTGCTGGTGTCGGTCCTGGGAGCATACCTCGCCTGGTCGTTGATCTGCGCGGAAGTGCTCTTCGCGGCTGCCAAGTCCGATGACATGCCGAGGATATTCGCCAGGCAGAACGGCAACAGGGTTCCTGCCAATGCTCTGTGGTTGACCAACATTGTCGTCTCTCTCTTCGTGATCTCGACCTACTGGTCGCGCGACGCGTTCAACTTCATGCTGGACATGACCAGCGTCACGGCGCTGCTGCCCTACCTGCTTGTCGCCGGCTACGGAATCCTGCTCGCGCGACGCGGCGAGGGCTATGAAAGCACGCCCAGGGAACGCACCCCTCACCAGATATTCGGATGGCTAGCCTGCATCTACACCGTCTTCATGTTTGTCGCGGCCGGGCTCAAATATGTCCTCTTGGTCGCGGTTCTCTTCGTGCCCGGAACGATCCTCTACGTCTGGGCGCGGCGCGAGCAGAAATTGCCGCTCTTTACCCGTGTTGAAGTCGCCGTCTTCGCCGTAACGCTCATCGCAGGTTTGATCGGAGCCTACGGCCTCCTGACGGGAAGCATCACACCTTGAACAGAAAGGCTTTACGGTCATGACAGGAGAAACCACCTTTGGCGTGCACTCCGAGGTAGGCCAGTTGCGCAAGGTCATGGTCTGTGCGCCTGGGCGCGCTCACCAGCGACTGACGCCAAGCAATTGCGATGCCCTGCTGTTCGACGACGTGCTGTGGGTCGATGTTGCCAAGCGTGACCATTTCGACTTCATCACCAAGATGCGGGATCGGGGCATAGAAGTGGTCGAAATGCACAACCTGCTGGCCGAGACGGTGGCCAACCCCGACGCAAAGAAGTGGATACTCGATCACCAGGTCGTGCCAAATCAGATCGGCCTGGGACTGATTGACGAAGTCCGGTCCTATCTCGAGGGGCTCTCCAATCGCGATCTCGCCGAAACGTTGATCGGCGGACTCTCCACCTATGAATTCCCAGAGGCTGTCGGAGGGGAGCAACTGGCTCTGATCCGCGACGCCGCCGGCGTCAACGAATATCTGCTTCCGCCTCTGCCCAACACGCTCTACACACGCGATACCACTTGTTGGATCTATGGCGGGGTGACGCTCAACTCGCTCTATTGGCCGGCGCGCCACGAGGAGACCATCCTCACGACTTCGATCTACAAATTCCACCCGGACTTCGCCGGCAAGGTCAATGTCTGGTGGGGAGACCCGACGCATGATTGGGGACTTGCCACGTTCGAGGGGGGCGATGTCATGCCCATCGGCAACGGCAATGTGCTGATCGGCATGAGCGAGCGCACTTCGCGGCAAGCAATCAGCCAGGTTGCGGCTTCCCTGTTTGAAAAAGGCGCGGCAGAACGTGTGATCGTGGCGGCCATGCCCAAGCTGCGAGCGGCGATGCATCTCGACACGGTGATCACGTTCGCCGACCGCGATTGTGTCCTCATCTATCCAGATATCGTCGACAGCATTGATGCGTTCTCTTATCGCCCGGACGGGAAGGGGGGCGTGGAGCTGCACAAGGACAAGGCCGGCTTCGTCGACACCGTGCGCGACGCCCTTGGCCTCAAGAAGATGCGAGTCGTGCAGACCGGCGGCAACGACTACATGCGCGAGCGCACCCAGTGGGACAGCGGCGCCAACCTGGTTTGCGCCTCGCCTGGTGTCGTTTTCGCCTACGACCGCAACACCTACACAAATACGCTGCTGCGCAAGGAAGGGATCGAAGTCATCACGATTTCAGGCGCGGAGCTCGGCCGTGGCCGAGGCGGGGGTCATTGCATGACCTGTCCAATCATCCGTGATGCGGTCGATTATTGATAGCAATCTGGCCGCGCTCGTCATAGGCGGCTGGTCGACCCCCAAACAGTCTGAAGGCCATCGCTGTCGGATGGCCTTCAGCGTCGCGTAAAAACCGTCTGCCCAGAGTTGTTCCAAGAGCCTTTGAGTGACTCCGAATCCTTTAGGGACAATCGGCACATTGCTTGGACGGAATGCTCGTTGTACGCCCGAAATAAATAATAAAATATCTGGATGCTCATCATGTATGCGAGCAGATGTAAATGTATCCAGGAGATAAGAACATGAGAAATATAATACTTTTGTCTGCTTTGGCTTTGATGGCTGCAGGTTGTACTGCCGCCGAACAGCGAACAACAGGCACCGCGTTGGTAGGAGCCGGAACAGGGGCGCTCATCGGCGGCCTTGCAAACGGCAATCGAGGTGCCCTTGTGGGCGCGGCGGTCGGTGGCGGTACAGGCGCTGTCGTCGGCGCTGCAACGGCACCGCGCGGGCATCATCGCGAGTGCTGGGTTCGTGACCGCTGGGGCCACAAGATTCGCGACCACCGCGGTCGACCCATCAGAGAACGTTGCTAGCCGCGATACACGAGATCAGCCCTATTCAGGATGAATCGAACTGGTTGGGCAATACCAATGAACATTGGTCGGGGGGCGGCAAGTCAGTTCCCGGACCAATGTCGGAGTTATGTTTGTAACGTCATTCAGGTGGCCCGGAACAGACCACACCATGGCAAAGCGAACGCTTTTTGCGCCTACCTGTATTCTGGCGGTTATCGCCACCATATGGGCGCTGCAGGCCGCCGCCTCAATTTTCGCGCCGGTCGTGTGCGCTCTTTTCCTCATCGCGCTGGTATGGCCGCTGCAGCGCAACCTGCAGCGCTTTCTTCCAAAGCTGATCGCACTAGCGATGGTGGTCTGTGTCGTCGTGCTGGCATTCTTCGCCTTTGCATCGATCGCCAGTTGGGGCTTCGGCCGAATCGGCCGGTCGGTTCTCGCCGACAGCGCCCGCTTTCAAGGGCTCTACAGTCAGCTCGCCGGGTGGTTGGAAGGTCACGGTGTCGTGGTGGCCGGCGCTTGGGCCGAGCATTTCAATGTCGGCTGGTTCGTCCGGATAGCTCAGGGCGTGACCGCAAGGTTGAATACCGTGATCTCGTTCTGGATCGTTGTCGTCGTTTATGTGCTTCTGGGTCTTCTCGATGCTGAAGCGGCGGCTCGCAACGCTCGCGCAGCGTTGAGTGTTCAGGCGGCAGACGCACTGATCAATGGCAGCAGTCAGACGGCGTCGAAATGGCGACGTTACATGCTGGTTCGGACATTGATGAGCCTTGCAACAGGTTCGATGGTCTGGGCGCTGTCGGCGGCTTTCGGACTACGATTTGCTGCCGAGTGGGGCGTTATCGCCTTCACCTTGAACTATATTCCGTTCATCGGGCCATTTGTCGCGACATTCCTGCCAACCCTGTATGCGCTAGCACAGTTCGGATCGCCACAAGCCGCCGTCTCGATTTTTGCCTGCCTCAACATCATTCAGTTCGTCATCGGCAGCTACATAGAGCCGCGGGTTGCCGGTTACGTGTTGGCGATGTCGCCTTTCGTGGTGCTGTTTTCGGTTTTCTTCTGGTCGTTTCTTTGGGGGGTGTTCGGCGCGTTCATAGGTGTGCCCATCACCATCGCGCTGGTTACATATTGCTCGCAATCGTCGTCGACCCTTTGGATCGCCCAATTGCTTGGGTCTGCCGATCGGCGGAACGCTTGATGGCCGCCGGGAGTGCGATTGGGCGCGCACCTAGCTAGCGGCGTCCGGATCCCACGCTCCGGATCAGGCCGATGATACAGACCGACAGGATGCCGCCAAGAAGGCCGGCAATGCCGACACCGACCAGCACGCCGGGCGTGAGGCTGCCGACACCACGAGCGGTGGCATCGACAGCACTCTCCACGTTGCCGACGAAATTTGCCAGGGCGGGAATCTGACCGGCCAGCTGTGTCAGGGCCAGCCCTCCCACGACGCCAGCCGCCGCGACAGATTTCCAGCCCAGTGCAGCCATCCGCCAAAACCAGGCCGTGGCGAAAGCTCCGCCCGCCCCGCAGAGAGCTTCGATCAAAAGCGGGACCGCTGTCTCAAGGCCGGACATGCTTGCATCGCCCACCTGCTCTCTGGCCATCCATCGCCCTACCGACCAGCAGATTTCCGGTTCTGGATGTTTCGGCGACCGCTGTCAGGTGGTCGGGGCGGCGCCTTGGTCGGCCGTCGCCGTCGCGCGTTGCAACGCATCGCGCAGGACCTGCTCTTTCGTCTCATCCAGCGACGTCTTAAGCACCACACCGCCAAAGGCCTGGATTTCCTTGAGCACCTTGTCCGCCGTCATCTGATGCGCAAGCACGAACAGGGCAGCGTCCCCCGGCTGGATGCTGGCTGACAGATCGCGCATGAACGCATCGTTGATACCCACATCCGTTAAGGCGCCGCCAAGGGCTCCCGAAGTGGCGCCCACAGCAAGCCCGATAAGCGGATTGAGAAAGAGAACACCAATGAGCAAGCCCCAGAAGCTACCGGATATGGCGCCTGCCGCTGTCGTATTCACAAGTTGATTGAGCTTTATCGCGCCCGCTTGGGTCTTGGTGGCAATAACAGCGTCACCAAGTTTAATGATGTATTCTTTTTGAAGCCCTATGAGGCGTTGACGTACCTCTTCGGCCTTGGCCTCGTTCGGATAGACGATGACGATCAGATCGGACATGGGAACTCCTAGGCTAAGACTTCTTCAAGGGCACGTAATACACATCCTCGAAGGTGAAAGATTGAGCCGGAAATCCGAATAGTGTGCAGCACGTCTCATTTTGCTCGCCTGTCGGACTGGCAATCCCGTGGTTTCGACATTGGTGGTCGACCGCTTCGTCGGTTGCGCCCGGCCCAGTCGCGACGAACTCTCGTCCGGGCCGCCCGAGCTTCCCCATGCGAAAGCCGGCCGCTCTTGAAGACCATCGCGGCGCCGGCCACGGTGAAGATGGCTGGATCACCGGGGAGTATCCGTTGACCGCAAGCCTGTAACGAGCCAGCCCAGGCGTGAAGGATCAGGTCGATACCCACGAACGCCCCAATCACCCAAACGCCGGTCGATGGCCATCCGATGAGGATCAAGAAGCCAGCCGCCAGACCGAACAGGCCGGAGACAAGCATCATCCATCGGTCGGTGGACAGATAGCGCAGGCCCAAAGATATTCTTCCCAGCCCGGATATCATCAGCACGACACCGAGCAGCCATATGAGGATCATGGATCCCAGCGCCGGCAAGCTGATAAGCAGGAAGCCAAAAATGACGTAGAGAATTCCGAGCGTCGTTTGCCAGAGAAAACCGCGCCATCCGCCGGCCCAGATGGCAAGGGCAATCTCGACAAAGCCAGCGCATATGATGGCAATACCCAAGACGAGCGCGCTGATGATCGTCGCCAGCGCCAGATCGCCCAACACGAAGACCCCTGCGAGGATAAGGATGATTCCGATCGCCGCGTTCGTCCATGCAGACCGTCTCGGCTGCTGAGCCTCCGACAACTGTGCCATTCCCTTGCCTCCTGCCGGAGTCATCTACGAATGCGATGGAAGTCCACCACGCGGCCAGTGCGAGCATTCAGGACTATCTCGAAAGTGCTGCCGCCAATGCGACGCGCGTGATAAACAAAATTCCGTCCTCTGCAGTCCACGCGACGCACGTCCCTGAAGCCCCTTCGCTGGATCAATCGCTGGCCCTGGGCGCAAGTAATCGCGCGGCCGTTGTTAAGATTTGATCCGATATTTATGTTTACGGTCACGGCTTCGGCCGACGACACAGCAGCAAGAGGTATGCCAAGGCCGATCACAGCGCCCAACAGGGCAGCTAGTGCATATCTTCGCATATCTTTCATCCTCTTTGGTGACCTGAAGTCGACATCAGGCGCACGCAAGCACGTTGTCAATAAGTCTGCATGGCGGCTCCGTTATTTCGAGACACAATGCCTAGTTCTTGGATTCTTTGCATTTCAGGCACTGCCATCTGAGCGCGTGCGTTTTCGGTGTTATTGTGGAAGCGCATCTCTTGCGATTGACCGGTGGTTTGACGGATGGAGATCGCCATGGGTGCATTGTTCCTGCCGCCGGCCGCGCCGGGGCAGCAGGCGTTCAGAACCACTGAAATGCACGAGGAGCCAACGCCTGTCTGGTATCTTGAAAGCTGCGATGAAGTGCGCGGCCGAACTGAATAGTCTTTATCGAGGTGAGGGGCTCAACCGCCGACGCATGGAGACGGCGCGGCTCGGCCAACGCCCCACGACAGTCGTCCCTGTACGATGGTCAGCGTCCACTGGCCGTTCGAATATGTCGTTCCTTCCGGCCCCTTGGAGGGCAGATCGACTTCAGCCGCGTCGTTGACGGATACAGAAGCGCGATCACCGAGGAGGCGCACCGCCAGACGCGTGCCGTCTTGGCATTTGTATTTACTGACGGGATAGGGATTGCCCACGCCGATCGAGGTACCAAACGCGGAATACTGGAAGCTTGCAATCATCATGGTGCCAACTGCCGCGATCGATAGATTTTTTAGCACAATAGGCCCCCAGCTGGCGCATCGGCGTGGACGAAACAGGGAACCTGTTTCAACTGATCGGTAAACGTCTTCGCGGAATGCCGTCCGAACAGGCGGGACACTTCCGGCCAGCTCACGCCAATGGCTTTGCCGGCCTCCGCCAGGGTCGGCTTGTGCCCTCGTGCAGGTTTGAATTCAGCCGTTGCAGCAAATCCCAGTGGGCTCTCCAGGACCAGGGAGTCCAGAGGTCGCTCAGAAGGGCGATATGCACTGCCGGCGTGGACCATTATAGGGCTGCCAGCTATTGTCCGAGACCCGATAAGAGCGGTAGCGCTGTGAGCACCAGTTCACATGGTTATTCCAAGCGCTATGATTGTGCTGGCGGGCAGCCGAGACCGCCATTCCGCCGAGCAACATTCCGCCAATGAGGCCCGCGGCGACGGCGCCGCTATTGTTCCTTGAATGCCGGTGATGACGTGGGGGACGGGAGGGCCGATGATGGGGTGGTCTATGGTGCGGGCGCCGTACACCATGTCCCGGTCGATGGCGAGGAGGTCTCCTTAGGTCGACGTTCGTGACCGTATCGGAAACCGACAGCCTTAGAGCTCCGACGGGCATTGCCCAGGTGGGTGCTGCCATGCTTGCGATGATCGCGGCGACGATGATGCGCTTCACAGGTTTCTCCGTAAACTTCGTCCCCCGTACGACCTGCTGCTGCGGGCCAGATAAAATTCAAGTAATGTTAAGGCAGCACCTCGTTTCTTGAAATATGCCGTGAATCCCAAACGTGGATCGAGCGTTTATTTCTTGCTTCCGGAACAAGTGGGACTGGTTGAACAGCATGTCTCCCCGCCGATGACGCATGTCGCGGCGGGCGCCAACAGTGTTCCTCTAGGCGATAATCATTCCCCGTCCTCACCCTGCGGAAAATCACGGTCTGGAGCGGTCCCTTGGCGTCCCGGCGACAAAGGCGCGCTCAATGCCATGCGTGCCACCTTCAAGTGGCCTGCCATGCAATCAACATACAGAGGGCTCGCGATGAAATTCGATCTGAAATCGCCGCCACGCAATCCCCGACCCAACGTAGCGTAAATTCCGAATAAATCGGAAGGCACATTCACCTTTTCCGGTCTCGATTTCGATTTTCGTGACATCGCAAATCCGTCCAATTCAATGTCACAGAATTTAACATCACTCGACTATACAAGTTACAAATTCGCAATTTTCGAGAAACGCACGATACCTGTATGAATATTAATACTGAGATAGAAAATGACAAAAATTTCATGAAATGGAAATGACGCCGTAATGTTGGTTCTTTTAGCCATCCCAGCAAGGATGCTCAGTGCATCTCACTCAAAAGGATGGAGCCCATGAATATTGTCCCCAATTCGTATTCCAGGACGCGTCGGAGCCTGGTGGCGGCTGTAGCGTCACTGACCGCTGTAGGTGCTGTCGGTGTCGGCGCTGTTGTCTGCGGTACTGCGCCAGTGCTGGCCGACGCAGTGCATGTCCAGGCGCCGCAGATGCCGAGCTTCGCCGATGTCGTCGAGCAGGTTTCGCCGGCAGTCGTCAGCGTCAAGGTCAAGTCCACGGTCCAGCCGACGGCCGACGACGGCTCCGACGGTCAGGACGGCTTCGACAACCTGCCCGACAACCAGCAGCAGCCCGGCTTCAAACATGGAGACGGCAAGCCGCGCCCGGTGGCGCAAGGTTCAGGCTTTTTCATCTCGGAGGACGGATATCTCGTCACCAACAATCACGTGGTCTCGGAAGGCTCGTCCTTCACCGTCGTCACCAATGACGGCAAGGAACTCGACGCCAAGCTGATCGGCACCGATCCGCGCACCGACCTGGCCGTGCTGAAGGTCGATGGCGGCAACAAGTTCACCTATGTCGACTTCGCCGACGATTCCAAGATCCGCATCGGCGACTGGGTGGTTGCCGTCGGCAACCCGTTCGGCCTCGGCGGCACCGTCACTTCCGGCATCGTCTCGGCTCGCGGCCGTGACATCGGCGCCGGCCCCTATGACGACTTCATCCAGATCGATGCTCCGGTCAATCATGGCAATTCGGGTGGCCCGACTTTCAATCTCAATGGCCAGGTGATCGGTATCAACACCGCCATCTTCTCGCCGTCGGGCGGTAGTGTCGGCATTGGCTTCGACATCCCGGCCTCGACCGCCAAGCTGGTCGTGAAAGACCTGATGAAGGAAGGCTCCATCAAACGAGGTTGGCTCGGCGTCCAGATCCAGCCGCTCACCGCTGAAATTGCTGAATCGCTTGGTCTGAAATCCGACAAGGGCGTACTGGTTTCGAACGCTCAGGACGCTGCTCCCGGCAAGAAGGCAGGCATCGTCGCCGGTGACGTCATCACCCAGGTCGACGGTAAGGATGTCGCCTCGCCCAAGGACCTCGCCCGCACGATCGGCGCCTATGCGCCGGGCAAGTCGGTCGATCTTGCCGTATGGCGCGATGGCAAGAGCCAGACGATCAAGGTCAATCTCGGCACCCTGCCGTCCAGCGACAAGCAGGCCTCCAGCGATGACGGCAAGCAGGCCGCGCCTGCCAAGGTCGACGCATTGGCCGATCTTGGCCTGACCATCGCCAAATCAGACGATGGCAAAGGACTGATTGTCACCGATGTGGATCCCAACAGCGATGCTGCCGATCGGGGCATTCAGCCGGGCGATGTCATCACCGCCATCAACTCGGCCAAGGTGAGCAATGCCGACGATGTCTCCAAGGCGATGACCGATGCCGCCAAGGCCGGCCGCAAGGCCGTGCTGATGCAGATCACCCGCGACGACTCGAGCCGGTTCGTCGCGCTGCCCGTGGGCAAGGCCTGACAGAAGGCAGTTCGCAGCCTAGTGCGTTTCACCGTTCCGCGGAAACGGTGAAACGCACTATCTCCGAGCTTGCACCAGTGTGCCAGCGAGAATTGCCATCCTGCTCTATCTCGTCGGGCTTCCTAAAGCGCGTCGCTCGTCTCCGGTCGAGGTGAAGGTCGGGATGCGGTCGCGCTGCTTGCCGCCGAGCAGCTCGTTGACCGGCATGCCCTGCGGCCCCGGCTGGATGCTGCCCGATGCGATCAGGTTCGCCCGCGCGGTCGAGAAGTACAATTTGATGTGGCTCGAGGACATGCTGACCGGCGACTATGTGCCGTGGGTCAATCCGCAGGCCTATCGCGAGCTCACCACTTCCACCTCGACGCCGATCCATACCGGCGAGCAGATCTACCTGCGGCACAATTTCAAGGAGCTGATCGAGATGCAGGCGGTGCGTGTCATCGGCCCCGATCCAGCCGATATCGGCGGCATTGCCGAGCTCAAATGGGTCGCGGAGCACGCCTATATGCACTCGATCCTGATGGCGCCGCACGGCACGGCGAACGGCCTGCTCGGCCTCGGCGCGCTGATCAATGTCTGCGCCACCTTGCCCGCCAACTACATCGCCTTCGAATATCCGAGCGCCTCCGACCCCTGGTGGGAGGACATTGTCATCGGCCTGCCGAAGCAGATCGTGAAGGACAGCATGGTGGACCTGCTGGAAGCGCCGGGGCTCGGCCTCGATATCGATGCCGAAGCAGCCCGGAAGCATCTCAAGGAAGAGGATACGGGCTTCTTCGACTGAACCTTGCTCGTCACCTACCTTTCGGCGACATGCATCGGGTCGCCGTCAGGGTGTCAAGCAGATCGCTGAGCCCGCCAGTCATGCTCTTGCCGGAAGCCAAGGACGTCGCGCAGCTTTCGATTTGAGATTGGTCCTTCGAACGCTTCCATCGCCCGTGTGACCGGTATGCCCGGCGCATGCTTGTTGAGAAATTCCGCCGTCGGCAGATCAGACACGATGTTGTCGTTGACGGCATTGAACACCTGGAACCCCAAGCCGTTTTTCTCAATGCACAGATTGACGATCTGGCCAAGGTCGCGCGCGTCCATATAGGTCCAGCCGTCGCGCCGTCTTTTCGAAGGGTCGGCCAGGAAATCCGGGAAGCGGGCATAGTCCTGCGGCTCGACGACACCGCCGATCCGCAGCGCGTAAATATCGGCCCCTGTGCGGGAGGCGAAAGACCGCGCTATCTTTTCACCCAGCACCTTGGAAAGGCCATAGCTGTCCGTCGGATCGGCGTCGTAATCCTCATCCACCGGAAACGAGGTGAAATCGCGCTCACCCTCGGCAAAGCAGACGCCATAGACCGTTTCGCTGGAAGCAGTGATGATCTTGCGGATGCCCAGCTTGGTCGCGGCCTCGATCACATTGTAGGTCGACTGCACGTTGGCGGCGAACATGGCGTTATCTGGTCGCAGGAATATGCGCGGCAGCGCCGCGAAATGGACAACGACATCGACAGGGCCGCGGCCCTTTCCGCCGAAATACTCGCCGAAGCCGAAATGCAGCGTCAGCGCATTGTAGGTTTCGCCGGCGTCGGCGAGGTTGGTGATGACGGTGTCGACACCCGGCACATCGAGCGGCGCCAGGTCGAGATTGAGGACCTGATGCCCGCGTTTCAGCAGATAGGGAATGACGTGGCGGCCGATCTTGCCGCTGCCGCCGGTGAAAACGATCCGCTTGCCCATGGCTTCCTCACGATGGATTCTTCTGGTCGAATAGCGGCATCCGGCCGGCAACGCCTCGCGATCCGCTACTCAAAAATGGCGAAACCAGGAACGGCGTGCCTGCGGATGCCGTCCATGTCGAGTTCGACGCCGATGCCGGGCACATCGGGCACCACGATGTGGCCGTCCTCGACGATGGACTTCGCGCCGTTCGGCAAGCGGACATAGCCGTCCCACGCTTCCCGTTCCTCGAGCGCATGCCATTCCAGAACCAGGAAGTTCGGCACGCTGGCGCAGACATGGCATGTCGCCATTGTGCCCAGCGGCGTCGACACCAGATGCGGCGCGAACGGCACATAATACATCTCGGCCAGATTCGCGATCTTGCGGCTCTCCGCCAGGCCGCCGCATTTCGGCACGTCGGGCATGACGACGTCGGCCCCGTAATTCTGGAACAGCTCGCGGAAGCCCCAGCGCAGATAGAGGTTTTCGCCGACGCAGATCGGCGTCTTGGTCCGCATGCGGATCTGCTTCAGAGCCTCGACGTTTTCCGCCGGGATCGGCTCCTCCAGCCATAGAAGGTTGAAGCGCTCCATTTCGGCCGCTATGCGGCTGGCGCTGAGCGCGTCGTAGCGTGCGTGCAGGTCGATGCAGAGATCGATGTCGGGGCCGACCGCCTCGCGCACCGCCGCCACGCGCTCAATCATGAAGCGCAGCTCTGCGCCGTTGATGGTGTGGTTTACAACGTCGAACTTGGCTGGATGGCGAAGGTTGTCGATATCGAATTTCAGCGCCGTGAAACCTTCCTCCACCATGCGCCGCGCCCGCGCCACGCAGCCTTGCGGCGAGCCGGATTCGTCATCGCCGTCGCCGCAATCGGCGTAAAGGCGAATGCGATCGCGGAACTTGCCGCCGAACATGCGATAGAGGGGCTGTCCGGCGGCCTTCGCAGCCACATCCCACAGCGCCATTTCCAGTCCGGTCAGGGCGATCAGGAAGACGCCGGCCTGGGCGCCGGAAAACACATGGTCGCGACGGATCTTGTCCCAGCAATATTCCACATTGCGCGGATCCTCGCCGATCAGTTCCGGCTTCAGCTCCGAGATGAGCCCCACGATGGCCGCGGCGCCGGCATCCGGATTGGCTTCGCCGTAACCTGAGATCCCGGCGTCCGTGTCGATCCGGATCAAGGTCGCTTTGCCGTGGTAGGCAACGACGGCCGTCTTGATGTCCACGATCTTCATAGGATCCTTCTCCCCGTAATGGCGCCGCGCTTACAGGCGCGGAATTTTGCTTAAGAACGAACTTGTCTAATAAGCATACAAGATTGAATGTCGAGCCGTAAACCCCCTTTGAAAGGTTTTGCATGAACGGGCCTTTGCGGTACCCACAAACATTGAATTATTTAATGAATTCGCGATTTTCGATCAGGAATCACGAATCTAAAGAAATAACTTGTTAGACGAGTATATAAGCGTATAAATTGGCTGCAGCGAGGCCTGACCCATTCACGCCGCCAATCGGGAGGAACAGAATGCAACAGCGACAGCTCGGATCGTCTCCGGTGAAGGTATCGGAGGTCGGCCTGGGAACCTGGGGCATGTCCGGCGCCTTTTGGGGTGCGGCCGACGACAAGGAATCGATCCGTGTGATCAGACGCGCCCTGGAGCTTGGCGTCACGCTGATCGACACGGCAGAGGCCTATGGACACGGCCATGCCGAGGAAGTCGTCGGCGAGGCGCTGTCTGGTCGCCGCGACAAGGCTGTCATCGCGACCAAGGTCGCGCCCAATCATCTTGAACCCGCCGCGATCGAGGCGGCGCTCGACGGTTCGCTGAAGCGCATGCAGACGGACTATGTCGACGTCTATTTCGTCCACTGGCCGAACTCGGATTTTCCGATCGGGCCGACCATGGAGATGATGGAGCGGCTGCGCTCGTCAGGGCGCGTCAAGGCAGTCGGCGTCTCGAATTTCAGCGTCGCCGACATGGACAGCGCCCGTCAGCACGGGGTCATCGACGTGCTCCAGCCGCCCTACAACATGCTATGGCGCGAGGTTGAAACCGAGACGCTGCCATATTGCCGCAAGCACAATATCGGTGTCATGCCCTATAGCGGTCTGGCCCAGGGACTGCTTACCGGCACGCTGTCGCCCGACACCAAATTCGTCGAGGGCGATGAGCGGCGCACGACGGTGCTCTTCCAACCGGGCACCTATGAGCGGGCTGTGGCCGCCGTCGACCTCCTCAAACCGATCGCTGCGCGCTACGGCAAGACGGTTCCGCAGCTTGCCATCCAGTGGCTCACCAGCAGGCCAGGTGTCAGTTCGCCACTGGTCGGCGCGCGCACCGTCACGGAACTGGAAGAAAATGTCGAGAGTGCCGGCTGGAGGATTTCCGACGCGGACATTGCCGCCATCGACAGGATAACCGCACCGGTCTGGGCAGAAATCAAGGACAAGGGCGACATGTTCGGTTTCCGCGCACGCCAACGCCAGGAACAACAAGCGAAAAGAGCCTAGCTCAAGCTGTGTCCTCCCGGCACGCTGCGGCGCGGCCAGCGCAAATGCCGGCTGCGCCGCTCCTTCACCGCGGCAGGCCGACGGCGGTGGTCTTCTTGAGGTGTCGGCGCATCGCTTCTTCCGCTCGCTTTTCATCGCGCGCCACGAGCGCCTCGTATATCGCCCTGTGCATTTCAGTTGCGGAGGGAAGCGCATGGGGCATCTGATTGCTGATGCGCCTGCTCGCCATCTGCCACCACCGGGACGAATACATGAAGCGGTCGAGGATCCTGTTCCGCGCCGCCCGGCAAATCTCCATGTGAAAATCCAGGTCGAGCTTCAGATAGGCGTCCGGATTGTCCTCGCTTGCAGACATCGCCGCCAGCAAGGTGCCAAGACGCTCGAGCTTTTCCTTGGTCATGTGCTTGGCCGCGATGGCGGCGATGGCCGGTTCGATGATTATTCGCGTCGCATGCGCTTCGGCCAGGATCTCGCGCATCTGCTCGTGCGGCAGCCAGTCGATGAGCAATGGGCTGAGATAATCCCACTCTTCGGCCGGGCGCAGCACCACGCGCCGGCCCTGCGCGATCTCGATCATATCCAGCGACGCCAGGATCTTCAGCGCCTCCCGCGCGACCGCGCGCGAGACCCCGAATTCCTGGAGGATCTGCTGCTCCGACGGTCCCAGGCCGCCCGCAACACCACTGCCGGCGATGCGACGCGCAAGCACGCCAGCCACCTGCTTGGGCAAAGTTTGAAGCTTGACCTCAACGGTATCCATCATTAACATCCACTTGTCTGATAAGCTTATAGGCTGATAGATAGATATGCAGTCAACTTATCTCATATTTGCTCACTAGCCTATAACCCGGCCGGCGGAAAGGGCGGATCGAGCGGTGTACAGCCGCCGCGCCCGGTTGCCGTCATCCGAGATCATGATCGATACGCCTCCGCAACCGCGTCGGGCGTGTTGGAGCATAGGTGCCCAATCGCCCGGTGAGCCCGCAAGCGTCGTCCGGGAACCAATCCAGGCAATCCCGCGGCGGGAGGAGCAGGCCGCCATGGATTTGCCGAGGCTGAGGTCCGCCTTCCGTGGATGGGCCGACCAATCAAACCAAGGAGGAGATTGTGATGTCCGGAAACTTATCGAGACGCAAATTCCTGGCCGCGAGCGCGGCAGTGACAGCCGGCTCGCTTGCCGCGCCATGGATCGCCAGGGCTCAGGCGAACGAAATCACCGCATTGCTGATCACCGGCGGCCCGCTCTACCCCAAATATTGGGAAAAGATCGTTCAGGATTTCACCGCCAAGACCGGCATCAAGGTTCGCTACGATCTGCTGGAATTCACCCCTTTGACGGCGAAGGTGGTCACGTTGAGCGCGGCACGCTCGAGCCAGTACGACGTCTACAGCACCCACACGGCGCAGATAGACTCCTACTTCAATCATTTCGCGCCACTGAACAGCTATTTCAGCGACGCCGAACTGGCGGAATTCTATCCCGTCGCGGTCAAATATCTGCGCGATCCCAAGACCGGAAATCTGGCGGCGATTCCGCGCAACATGGATGCGCGAGTCCAGTATTACCGCAGCGATATCTACCAGGAAAAGGGCCTGAAGCCGGCCGAGACTTGGGACGACCTCGTCGAAGTCGGTCTGAAACTCACCGGCAACGGTCACTATGGCCTTGTCGTCCTGGGGCAGGGCGATCCCGCTCAGCGCACCTTCAGCGACCTGCTCTGGCAGGCCGGCGGGGACTGGGTCGACCAGGCAAACAAGCCGGCGTTCAATTCCGAAGCCGGCATCAAGGCGCTCACCTTCTATCGCGATCTCATCCAGAAGCATAAGATCGTGCCTTCCGACGCCGTCGGCTATCAATGGAACGAGAACTCGACCGAATTCTCGTCCGGCACCGTCTACGCCACTTTCGATTGGCCAGGCGCCTTCGCCACCCTGTCCAATCCGGAAACCTCGCGCATCGTCGGCAAATGGTCGACAGCTCCCTATGTGCGGGACAAAGCAGCGATTTCATGCGCGATCTCCCATGCCATGGCGCTCAATGGCCAATCCGGACGCAAGGACGCCGCCGTCGAGTTCATCAAATACACGGTCGGCGCGGACGCCCAGCGGCTGCAGTTCGATCAGTTCACCAACTTCCCAAGCAGCCAGGCCGTCGCCAAGGAAGTGATCGGCGCGGCGAAGGGGCCGCAGGCCACATGGCTGCAGCAGCTCGAGACGACGATCGCGAACGGCAAGGAATGGCCCAAGCTTGCCGGGTTCTCAAAGGTCTGCACCTTGATGTTCTCGGCCATCGAGCAAGCCCTATCCGACCAGGTTTCGCCCGCCGACTCGCTCAATCAGGCGGCCACGGAAGCGGAAGAGATCATGCGTCGGGCAGGAGCCTACGACTGAGGATGGCACCCGTCGCAAAAGGCCAGATGTCGGGGCGCCGGCGACGTTCGCCGCTGCCCTACACCTGGCAGAGAGGCTACCTCCTGGCCAGCCCGGCGCTCCTCGTCATGCTGGCCATCCTCATCTATCCGCTCGGATATTCCTTCATCATGAGTTTCTTCCGGTGGGATCTGAGCGGCTCAGCGCCATTCATCGGAACCGGAAACTATACCGACGAGCTCTTCGGTCGCCAGTTCAACCAGGCGCTGCGAAACCAGACGATTTTCAGCGTCGTTTCCATCACGATCGAAGTGGTGGCCGGCATGGCGATCGCCGTGCTCGTCAACGGCAAACTGCGCGGCATGCGCCTTGCGCGCACCCTGCTTTTGGTCCCGCCGATGATAGCGCCGGCCGTCGTCGGCCTGAACTTCCGCTGGCTCTTCAACACCCAATACGGGCTGGTCGACGCGCTGCTGCGAATGTTCAACCTGCCCGACATCCCGTGGCTCAACCACCCGGCCTGGGCGCTCGTCTCGGTGATCGTCGCCGATGTCTGGCAGAACACGCCGCTGATGGTGCTTTTGTTCCTTGCCGGCCTGCAATCCCTGCCGCAGGAACCGCTCGAGGCGGCCACCGTGGACGGCGCCACGCCATGGCAGCGCTTCTGGCACATCGTGCTGCCGCTGATGCGTCCGGTCATCATGATCGCGCTGATGCTGCGCATCATCGACACGTTCCGCACCTTCGACGTCGTCTGGCTGATGACCCAGGGCGGACCGGGCGGCGCCACCAACCTGCTGACCGTCTATTCCTACCTGCTGGCGTTTCAAGCGGTGGATTTCGGACACGCGGCCGCGGTTTCCTACATCGCGCTGGGCATGTCGCTGTTCGTGCTCAGCCTCCTCTACGGAGTGCCGTGGCTGATTGCGAAACGGAGGGCGATATGACCGAAGCCGTCATCGTCGGCGCGCGTGCCAAGCCAAGGCGGCGGCGCCGCCGTTTCACGGCGGGGATCGCCGGTCAGTATTTGGCGCTGGTCCTGACCGTCGCGCTCACCGTCTTCCCACTGGTGTGGCTGTTCCTGACGTCGATCCGCAGCTCGGCCGACATCTTCTCGGTCCCGGTGCACATCATCCCCGAGACCGCGACGCTGACGCAGTATGTCTCCGTTTTCGCGCAATACGACACGATGGGCTATGTCTGGAACACCGTCATCGTCTCGGTGGCGACGGTCGTCCTGGTCCATCTGCTGGCTATTCCCTGCGCCTATGCGCTGTCGCGTTTCAGGATGCCGGGCGCCATGCTGATCTTCGGGCTGCTCCTGATCATGCGTATGATCCCAGTCATCGCGCTTGCCATCCCGCTTTTCGCCGTGTTTGCTGCTCTGGGACTGCTCGACACAATCTGGGCGCTGATTCTCAGCCATACGGCGGCCAAACTGCCCGTCGCCATCTGGCTGCTTTTGGGCTTCATCCGGGATGTGCCGAAGGAGATCGAGGAGGCTGCCCAGTCGGACGGCGCCGGCACTGTGCGCACGCTGGTCCAGATCGTGGCGCCGCTGATCGCGCCTGGCATCGGCGCCAGCGCCGTCATCACCTTCCTGTTCACCTGGAACGACCTGCTGCTCGCGCTGACGCTGACGTCGAGCAAGGCAGCGCAAACCTTGCCGGTCGGGCTCACCAACTTCGTCTCGCAGTTCGGCATCGACTGGGGCGCCATGTCGGCTGCCGGCGTGCTCATGGTCATCCCGACTTTGGTGTTTGTCTGGTTTGCCCAGGGGCTGCTGGTCAAAGGCCTTACGACCGGCGCCGTTCGCGGCTGAATGGCGGACATGGACCACAGGGCGCTCGACGGCTTCGCCGAGGGCGACTGAGTGACGATCGATGAGGTTAGCGCCTCACCGCACATTGGAGGAAACGGAATGGGAACTGACCAGATACCAGCGATATCGGACATTTCCCGGCCGCCGCGAGAGCTGGTCGACGCGCTCGCGGCGATCGGTTCGGCCACGCTGGCCAGCGAGCTTTACCACAAGATGGGCATTCGCGACCCACAGATCCGTGGACCGCGTCCATTGAGGCTTGGAAGCACTGCGGCGGGGCCGGCCCTTACCCTCCAGTGCATGCCGAAACGCGAGGATCTGTACAACGAGACGGAATATGAGGAGCCGGAGCGGCAGCTGCACCGACACGTGCTTTATCCCACCCAGCCTGGCGATATGGTGGTGGTCGATGCGCGCGGCGATCTGGGCAGCGGCATCTTCGGTGAGATGATGCTGACCTATTTCGCCGGGCGTGGCGGCGCCGGCGTTGTCGTCGACGGCTGTATTCGCGATTCCGCTCAGGCGGCGGCGCTCGACATCGGCATCTGGGTGAGGGGCGTCACGCCGAATTTCCATGCCCAGACTAACATCGTCCCGTTCGCGGTCAACGTTCCGATCGCCTGCTCGAATGTGCTGGTCATCCCCGGCGACATCATCGTCGCCGACGATGATGGCGTGGTCGTCGTGCCGGTCGCCCTTGCCCCCAAACTGGTCGAGCTCGCCGGCGCGCATATCGAGTGGGAAGAGTTCTCGCGCTCGCGGCTCGCACAAGGGGGAGACCTGCGGAAATACTATCCGTTGAGCCCTGAGGGCGAGGTTGAATACCGCGCATGGCGGAAGGCTCAACGAAGATGAGATCGTGCCTATAGGGGAGAAGAATAGTTGTCCGCAATTGAGATAGAACAGCTCGGCAAGAGCTTCGGCGCCGTGGAAGTTCTGCGCGACGTCAACATCGAAATCGCCAGCGGCGAGTTCGTGGTCCTGGTCGGTCCGTCAGGCTGCGGGAAATCAACGCTGCTGCGCATGATCGCCGGGCTGGAAGAACAGACAACCGGCGAGATCCGTATCGGCGGACGCGTCGTCGACGAGATGCCGGCCAAATCGCGCGACATCGCCATGGTTTTCCAAAGCTACGCGCTCTACCCGCATATGAGCGTGGCCGACAATATGAGCTTCGCACTTCGGCTGGCCAAGGTCCCCCGGGAAGAGATCGTCACGAGGGTGAAGGCCGCTGCCGAAATCCTCGGTCTGCAGGACCTGCTCGGCCGCATGCCGCGTCAACTGTCCGGCGGCCAGCGCCAGCGTGTCGCCATGGGCCGCGCTATCGTCCGAGACCCCTCAGCCTTCCTGTTTGACGAGCCGCTCAGCAATCTCGATGCCAAGCTGCGTGTGAAGATGCGTGCCGAGATCAAGAAGCTTCACCAACGGCTGGGACGAACCAGCATCTACGTCACGCATGACCAGACAGAGGCCATGACGCTCGCCGACCGCATCGTGGTGCTGAACAAAGGCCGCATCGAACAGATCGGCACCCCCTCCGAACTCTACGACAACCCGGCGAATCTGTTTGTCGCAGGCTTTATCGGCTCGCCGGAGATGAATCTCATCAACGGTCGCATCCAGAGTGGTGCATTCATCGCGGAGCAGGGCCTACGCTTGCCCTTGCCGCACGAGGTGGGGGACAGGTTAGGCGTAGTTTACGGGATTCGTCCTCAGCACATCGCAGTCGGAGGAAGCCATGCAAAGGCGAGAGTCCAGGTGGTCGAGCCGACCGGTGAAGCGCAGGAAATCACGTTAACTGCCGATGGCGTCGACCTGATGGCGGAGATCCGAGACCGGCCACCCTTCAAGCTGGATCAGGAGCTGAATCTGGAGATTATGATGCATAAGGTACATCTGTTCGACGCGGAGAGTGGCAGGAGGATCAACTAAGCAAAGGCGCGCGGCGTATTGAAGAGAGGAAGAGGCCGGGGCGGCAGGGACGATGCTCCAGCAAATGAAGGCGAGGGTCACGGAGCGGGCGTCACCCTTACTCTGTCGTATCCATTGAGCTTGTAGACCAGGGTTGAGATCAACCAGCTTAAGCCAAAAATTCCGACGACGACGTAGCCGAAGCTGGTCAGGCTGCCGTTGAGGCTACCGACGACATTCCAGACTCCGCCGTGCAAACTCAGCTTGTCCCCGATCAGGCCAAGCGCTTCGATGCCGCCGATGAATACGGCGACGACCACTGAAGCCGCGGTGATCGTCATGTTGTACCAGAGCTTGCGCATCGGGTTGACGAAGGCCCAGCCATAGGCGCGGGTCATCATCACGCTGTCGGTGGTGTCCATTAGCGACATGCCGGCAGTGAACAGAGCCGGGAAAACCAGAATGGTCCAGAACGACATGCCCGCCGCCGCTTGCGCGGCGGAAATACCAAGCAGCCCGATCTCGGTCGCAGTGTCGAAGCCGAGTCCGAACAGGAAGCCGACGGGATACATATGCCAGGAGCGCGCGACGACGCGAAACACCGGCCGGAAAATACGGGCGAGAAATCCGCGACCAGTAAGCAGCGCCTCCAGATCCTCCTCAACGATAGGTTCACCGCGCCGCACGCGCGAAAAAGCCTGCCAGATGCCTTTGAGAATGAAGAGGTTTGCCATGCCGATGGCAAGCAGGAACACGGCCGAGACAGAGGTTCCGATCACGCCGCCGACATCGTGGAATTCATCGAGCCTGCCTTGGAACGCTGCAGCGGTGGCGGCGATCGCGAGGGAAGCCAGCACGACGATCGTGGAATGGCCGAGCGAGAAGAAGAAACCGGCCGAACAGGGTGCCTTTCCCTCCTGCATCAGCTTGCGCACGACATTGTCGATCGCTGCAATGTGGTCGGCATCAAAGGCGTGCCGAAGCCCGAAAGTATAGGCAAGCAAGGCGGTGCCGAGCAGAGCCGGACGGTCTGAGAAGGCGACCCAGGCCCAGCCCCAGGCGACGACGTTGGCCGCTATGAGAAGGGCATAAGTCAGCGCCACCTTGGACCGGAACAGCCCCGGCCGATCATCGAAAGGATTGGCAATCACACTTACATCCCCTCCTGAACGCGTTGCCGCGCGCAAAACGACGACGGCAAACACGGACCGCGGCACTACCGACTGACCTCCTCGGTTCCCGCTGCTGCTACTTGTTGTGACTGGCGGCAAGCTCTTTCGTTGGTGTCATGGATGGCCGGCCGACGGATTCGGCATGGCTGCGCAACCAGCCGTACCATAGGTCCATGCCTTCGCCTGTTCGCGCCGACAGAGCGATCGCAGTGATCGCCGGGTTGACCGCACGTGCATTGGCAACGGCCGTGTCCAGACTGAAATCGACATAGGGCAAGAGATCGGTCTTGTTGATGATCATGAGATCTGCCGCTCGGAACATGTGCGGATATTTGAGCGGCTTGTCCTCTCCCTCGGTCACCGACAGCACGATCACTTTCGCACGCTCACCAAGGTCGAACAGCGCGGGACAGACGAGATTGCCGACATTCTCGATGAGCACCATCGCCCCGGCGGGCGGCCTCAGCTCCTCGAGGCCTTGCGCGACCATGTCGGCCTCCAGGTGGCATCCGGTTCCGGTGTTGACCTGAACCGCCGCTGCCCCGGCTGCGCGAATGCGCTCGCCGTCATTGGCGGTGGCCTGATCCCCCTCGATGACGTAGATCGGGATCTCATCCTTCAGGTCGTGGATGGTGCGTTCCAGCAACGTGGTCTTGCCGGCGCCGGGCGAGCTGACGATGTTCAGCGCCAGGATCTCGCGCCCTTCGAACCAGCCTCGGTTGCGCGCCGCGAGCTTGTCGTTCTTGGCAAGCAGGCGGGCCTCCAGTTCCACCACCATCGTCCCGTGCCCGTGCCCGTGCCCGTGCCCGTGGCCATGGCCATGGCCATGGTCATGGTCGTGCTGGTGATCGTGATCATGCCGGCCGTCGTGAGGGTGGGAATGGTCGTGGCTGTGAGCATGATCGTGATCGTGGTGGTGATGATGGCCGTGGCCGTGCTCGTGTTCGTGCGCATGGCCATCGCCGTGATCATCGGGATGCGAATGGTGATGGTCGCCGTGGTCGTGCTGATGGGCGTGGACATGGTCGTGATCATCGCCCAAGGGCCGGACAAGGCCGGTCTGCAGATTCAATATCCTGGCGTCGGCATTCGAACCGCATCCACAGGTCGCGCACATCAGGCAGCCTCCTCCAGTTCCATTTCCCTGATCTTCAGTTCCTCGCCCGCCAGTCGCTCGAGATGGCGCGAGCCGCAGCCGCAGGCCTGGTAGAGCGTCGATGTCTCGAACTCGGCGCTGCAGTCGAGACAGCGGCAGCGGCCGGCGATCTCCCGAATGTCGAGGCGAGCGCCGTCGAGCACGGTACCTTTCGAGACGACATCGAAGCAGAAGCTCAATGCCTCGGGGATGACACCCGCCAGCCGGCCGACATCGAGCGTGACGCGCCGCACCCGCCGGCCGTTCGCCGCCTCCTCGACGATCGAGACGATGCTGCGGGTGATGCCGAGCTCGTGCATGGTCCCTCAGCAAATCCGCGGCAGCTGCTCGCCGACCAGCATGTCGACGATACGCTTGCCGCCAAACGCGGTCTGCATGGTCACGCGCCCCGGCTCCCCCGCATAGGCGTGGCCGACGAGCATCGCGCACGCGCCGAGCGGGTGCTCGCGCATCGCTGCCAGTGCGGCATCGATCTCGGCCGGCGGAACCGCGACGACGATCTTGCCCTCATTGGCGAGGTAGAGCGGGTCGAGACCGAGAATCTCGCAGAAGCCGCGCACCTCCTCGCGCAGTGGCGTGGCCGCCTCGTCGATCTCGACAGCGACGCCCGATGCCTCCGCCATCTCGTTGAGCACCGTGGCGATGCCGCCACGCGTCGCGTCGCGAATGGTGCGCGTCCCGGGGGCGGCTTTCAGAATGGCGTCGACGAGGCCATGCAGCGGCGCGCAATCGCTTTCGATCTCCGTTTCCAGGGCAAGGTCGCCGCGCGCCGCCAGGATCGCCGCGCCGTGGTCGCCGAGAAGCCCGTTGACCAGTATGCCGTCGCCTGGCCTGATGCCACCGATCGCAAGCTCGATGCCCGCCGGGATCACACCAACGCCCGTTGTGGTGATGAACAGCTTGTCGCACGCGCCGCGCTGCACCACCTTGGTGTCGCCTGTGACGATAGAGACACCCGCACGCTGCGCTGCCGCGGCCATCGACTGGGCGACGCGCCGCAATTCGTCGATCTTCAGGCCCTCCTCGATGACGACGGCGCAGGACAGGTAGAGCGGCTTCGCGCCGCCGACCGCGAGGTCGTTCACCGTGCCGAACACGGCCAGCTTGCCGATGTCGCCGCCGGGGAAGAACAGTGGGTCGACGACGAAGGAATCCGTTGTGAATGCGAGCCTGTCACCATGGGCGGCCAGGGCAGCGAGATCGAAACGTGCCTGGTCTTCAAGGGCCTGCGGCGTGTCGGAGGCGAAGGCACTCACAAAGACATCGTCGATCAGATCCTTCATTGCCTTGCCGCCACCGCCATGAGCAAGCGTGACGGCGGGCACGTGGATGCGGCCGAGCGTGCGGGGAGGGGGGGACATGATGTTCATGACGCGACCGTGGCGGGCTCAGCGTGCGCCTGCCGCTTGACGCCGCCATACTGGTAGTAGGCAGCGCAAGCGCCTTCGGGCGACACCATCAATGCGCCAAGCGGCGTCTCCGGCGTGCAGAGCGTGCCGAACACCTTGCACTGCCAGGGCTTGAGCACGCCCTTCAGCACCTCGCCGCATTGGCAGGACTTCGGGTCCGCAATCTTGATGTTGGGAACGGAGAACTTCCGCTCGGCGTCGAAACGGGCATATTCATCACGCACCCTCACCCCGGAATGGTCGATGGAGCCCAGCCCGCGCCATTCGAAGAATTCGCGCAGCTCATAGACCCTTGCCACGGCGGCGAGCGCCGGGTTGTTGCCTGCTTCGGGCACGATGCGCGTGTACTGGTTCTCAATTTCGGCGCGGCCTTCCCTGATCTGCCTCAGGATCATCCAGATCGACTGCAGGACGTCGAGCGGCTCGAAGCCGGCGACGACCATCGGGCGCCGGTAGAAGTTCGCGATGAACTCGTAGGGGGCGGTGCCGATAACCATAGAAACGTGGCCGGGCCCGAGGAATCCGTCGAGATGGAGATCCGGACTGTCGAGGATCGCCTTGATCGTCGGCACGATGGTGATGTGATTGCAGAACACCGAGAAGTTCTCGATGCCGTCGGCCTCCGCCTGCAGCACCGTCAGAGCGGTGGAGGGCATGGTGGTCTCGAAGCCCAGGCCGAAGAAGACGACCTCACGGTCGGGATTTTTGCGCGCTAACGCCAGCGCGTCCATCGGCGAATAGACCATGCGCACATCGGCGCCGTCGGCCTTGGCCTGCATCAGGCTCTTTCGCGACCCCGGCACGCGCATGGCATCCCCGAACGTTGTGAAGATCACACCGGGCTGTTCGGCGATGGCCACGCAGTCATCTACCCGTCCCATCGGCAGGACGCAGACCGGGCAGCCCGGCCCGTGCACCAGTTCGATGGCGGGCGGCAGCATGCCCTCCAATCCGTATCGGAAGATAGAATGCGTGTGCCCGCCGCAGACCTCCATGATGTTGAGCGGCCGGTGTCTGGTTACCTCGATCTGGTCGCACAGCTTCTCGATCTCGCGCACCAGCGTTGCGGCTTTATCGCGGTCGCGGAATTCGTCAGCGAATTTCATTGGACTTTTTCCTTCTTTGCCGCGGAGCCGCGCTCGTCGGCGAGCAGCGTGTGCACGAGGTCCCACATGATGTGGTAGGCGGCGACATGGCATTCCTGGATGCGGTGGATCGAGGTCGAAGGCACGATCAGGCAATGGTCGACCGCGCCGGAGGACTTCATCTTGCCGCCGTCGCCGCCGGTCAGCCCGATCGTGGCAACACCCATCTCCTTGGCTTTGACGAAGGCCGCGATCAGGTTCTGCGAATTGCCGCTGGTCGAGATGCCGATCAGGGCATCCCCCTTGCGTGCGTGCGCGACGAGCTGGCGCACAAAGACATGATCAAAGCCGAGATCGTTGCCGACAGCCGAGATCATGGCGAGGTCGGCAACAAGGTTGGTCGCGGCGAGCGCCGGACGGCCTGCCGTCACCGGATGGACGAACTCCACCGCGACATGGCTGGCGTCGCAGCTCGATCCGCCGTTGCCCATGGAAAAGAGCTGGCCGTGATTGTTGTAGACATCGGCCAGCGTGTGCGCGGCGGCAACGAGTATCTCGGCCTGGCCGCCGAAGAACGCTTCATTCGTTTCGCGCGAGTCGCGGGCCTTCTCCGCCACCGAATGCATCAGGGCGGCCTGCAGCTTGGCGGGGTCCTGCGTCTTGCCATGAAGAAAGGGGTAGAGCCCGCTCAAAGTACCTTCGTTCGACATCGCCAATCTCCCTAATGGACGGCGGACGCGCGCATCGCCTCGATTTCGGCCTGCGCTTCGCCGAGTTCTGTGAGGATCTTCAACGTTTCGGCGGCTTCGTGTTCGTCGATGCGACTCATGGCGAAGCCGACATGGACCAGCACCCAGTCGCCCACGCAACTTTCCACCGGGTGCTCGGCATCGACGACGCAGGCGATGTTGATCTGGCGCCTAACGCCGCTGACGTCGACAGTCGCCAATTTACGCCCGACGTCGTCGATCCTTATGATCCGTCCTGGAATACCGAGGCACATGGGCTTCCTCCTTCTTACCGGGCTGTTGCGGCATCTATGCAATGCGCGGCGGCGATCGCCGCCTGGCCGAGCGCGACGCCGCCGTCACCGGCGGGCACTTCGGCGTGGGTAAGGACGTTGAATTCTCTCTCCTCAAGGCGGCGCGCGGTCTGCTCGAGCAGAATGCGGTTGTTGAAGCACCCGCCGGAGAGGGCGATCGTATCGAAGCGCGGGCCGGCCTCGTCGTCGCGACGCGCGAGTTTCAAAGCCATCGCGACAAGCACGTTCGCCAACCCCTTGTGGAACCGCGCCGCCATCACCTCAACGGGGGTTTGCAGCACGAGATCGCCCAGGATCGCGTTCCACATCGCTACCGGCTCGACATAGGGGATGCCGGTGCCTTTCAGGTTGGGGATGGCGAGCGGGTAGGCGAGTTCGTCACCTTCTTCGGCCATGGTTTTCCGGCAGACGATCGCCTCCAACCGCATCGCGGCCTCGCCCTCATAGGCCTGGCGCTCGAAACAGATGCCGAGGGCGGCGGCCACGGCATCGAACAGGCGGCCGCAGGATGACGCCGGAGGAGAGTTGAGGCTGTCCTTGATCATGCCGTCGAGGGTGGCGCGCGGCTTGCGGGCAAGTGCCCGGAAGATTTCGAGCTCGCTGAAGTTCATCGCAAGCTGTGCCCAGCCCAGCTCGGCCATCAGATGGGCGTAGAGATTGCGCCAGGGCTCACGCGAGGCCTGGGCGCCGCCTGGCATCGCTACGGGCTTGAAGGTGCCAAGCCTGTCGAAATCGCGATAGTCTGCAAGAAGGAACTCACCGCCCCAGATCGCGCCGCCCCCTGTCTCTCCGCTTGGGCCGAAACCGAGGCCATCGAGCGCAATACCAAGCACGGCCGGCGCACCCAGCGGTCTGCCGTTCTCCGCCAGACAGGCGGCTATGTGCGCATGATGATGCTGCACCTCGATAAGTGCGAGCTGCCGGACCTGCGCGCGCTCCCGCGCCAGCTTGCTTGAAAGATATTCGGGATGCATGTCGCAGGCCAAAGCCCGCGGCTGGTGGCCGAACAACTCGCGGAAGAGCACGAGGTTCTTACAATAGTCGTCGAAGGTTGCTGCGTCCTCGAGATCACCCTGGTGCTGCGAGAGCACGGCGCGGCCGTCCTTGACCAGGCAGAAGGTCGCCTTCATCTCGGGACCGAAAGCGAGGATCTGAGGCGCCGTCTCGAATCCACGCGGCAGGCGGACCGAGGCAGGAGCATGGCCGCGCGCGCGACGCAGCATCCGGATCTTGCCGACGGCGAGACGCACGACGCTGTCGTCGACGCGGTTGGCGATCTCCCGGTTATGGGTCAAGGCGAAGGAGGCGATTTGCCCGAGCTTCGCCGCCGCTTCGGCGTCATCGGTCACTTGCGGTTCGTCGGAAAGGTTGCCGCTGGTCATCACCACCGGACGAGCCATGCGACGGAACAGAAGCACATGCAAAGGTGTCGAAGGCAGCATGAAGCCGAGGGTCGACATGCCCGGCGCGACGCTTTCGGGCAGGTGCTGTGGACCCGAGGCGTCGAGCAAGACGATCGGCGCTGCGGCGGAGCGCAGCGCCTGTTCCTCCTCGCGGGAGACCGCGCAGTATTTGCGGATCACGTCGATGTCCCTCGCCATCAGCGCGAATGGCTTGCCGTCGCGGCGCTTCAATTGCCGCAGCCTGGCGACAGCCTCGGGCCGCGTGGCATCGCAAGCCAGCTGGTAGCCGCCGAGCGCCTTGATCGCGACGATTTCGCCCTTCTGGATCAGGCTCATCGCCGCATCGACGTCGTCCAGCATCGAGTGCTGCTCGTAGCTCACCGCGCGCCCGTCGAAACGGACCAGCCTGGCCTTCGGCCCGCAGGCGTGGCAGGCGATCGGCTCGGCGTGGAAGCGCCGGTCGGCCGGTTCGCCATATTCGGCGGCGCAATCGACGCAGAGCGGGAACGGCGCCATGGTGGTCGAGGCACGGTCGTACGGGATGCCTCTCACGATCGTCAGGCGAGGGCCGCAATGCGTGCAGTTGGTGAAGGGGTAGCGATAACGGCGCGCGAAGGGATCCAGCACTTCGGCGGCGCAGGCGGCGCAAATCCCGGCATCCGGCGATATCTCCGTGTGGGCCTCGCCGGTCGCGCTTTCAACGATCCTGAAGCCTGCATCCAGCTGTCCGATGAATGGTGCGAGTTCGATCGCCTCGATGCTCGCCAGCGGCGGCGGCTCGCTGCGCAAGCGCTCGACCAGACGTTGGATATCACTGCGCGGTCCGCGTACCCGTATCAACACCCCTTCGCCGTCGTTCAGCACTTCGCCGTGGAGACGGCTTTCCTGAGCGAAGCGCCATACCGTCGGGCGGAAACCAACACCTTGCACCCGGCCGCGCACGCGGATTTGCACACTGTCCCGCAGGTTCTCGGTTTCGCGGGCGAGGATCGCCGTCATGGCGCTGCCTCCCAGAGAAGCACGCGGTTGTTGCCGGTGTCGGCCACCGCGACGAGGTCGCCGCAGACCGCAACGGCAAAGGGCCAGCAGAGGCTATCGCGCGTGGCGGCTTTCCAGCGATTGTCACCCTTGGCGCCGAAACCGTTCTGGCCGGCGAGGGTTGTTGCGGGGGCATCCATGTCCATGCCGTCGAGCGGGAAGCCGACGAGCCGCGAATTCGCGGTATCGGCGCATATCAACGTGCCGTCGCGAACGGCAATCCCATAGGGCATTTGCAGGGCCCGCTCCGTCGGATCATAGGCGGCGCGATTGTGATCGAGCTCCTCGAAACGCTTCTGACCAAGGATGAAACTGGCCGGCGCGCCGTCGGCGTTGGGCATGCCGTTCCAGGCCATGACGCGGCTGTTTCCGGCGTCGGCGACCAAGATCCTGCCATTGACCACGGCGACCGCATGGGGCCAGCGCATGCCGACGGCGCTTGCACCGGTTCCGGCGTTGTCGTCATGCGCGATCATGTCCGGCTGGCCGAGCACGAGGTCCGCCGGCTGGCCACTGCGCTCAGGGACGGAGTTCCAGACCAGCACGCGGCGGTTGCCGGTGTCGGCGACGAAAAGGCGTCCGTCCGAAATTGTCACGCCGTAGCACCAGTTGAGCGTATCCGGGCCGGCCAGACGGCCGCCGCGATTGGCGAGGCCGCAGCTGAAGTCCGGCTGCCCGAGCACCAGGTCCGGCGGCTGATTGGAGCGCTCGGGCAGTGACCTCCAGATCAGGACGCGGTGGTTCCATGCGTCTGCCACGGCCAGCCTTTGGCCATCGCTGGCGATGCCTGTAGGCATGTTCAGCGTCGCCGGTCCCAGTGCCCTTTTTGCGTTGCAGCCCTCTGTGCAGAAGTCCGGCTGGCCAATAACAAAGTCCGCCGGTGCGTTGTCGGTTTGCGGCACTTGGCGCCAGCCGAGCAGCCGATGATGACCGGTGTCCGCCACCAGAAAAGGGCCGTCCGATCGGGCGAAGCAGATGCCGCGCGGCCCAAACAAGGTCGAGGGGCCGGGCGCTATCGGCACAGGCAGGCCGTTGCCGGCGACATGGTCGCCGAGAACGACCCTTGCGCCGGTCGGGTCGAGCAGCGGCCCGGCCGGTGACGGAAGCGCCCATGCGGGCCGGAACGCGGATGCCACCGATACACGCATCATCTGGCGAGCCTCACTTCGACACGGTTGCCGATGACCTTGACCATGTGCGTCTGGAGCTGCACTTCAGGGGCGGTGAGGCACTCGCCGGTCGCGAGATCGTAACGGAAGCCGTGCCACGGACAGGTGACGATGCCGTCCTCGACCTCGCCGCCGTCGATCTCCAGACCGAGATGGGCGCACGCGTTCTGGAAGCAAGAGACGACCGCGCCCTGCCGCGACAGGATAACGTTTTCGCCGCCGACAACCCGCGTCGTGATGCCGCCCTGTGGAATCTCGTCCAACCGGCAGACAAGATGCCAGCCATCCACGGCACCGAGCGCAAATGGACTGACAAAGCGTACGCTGTCGTTGGCGCCGCTGCCGGACCCCTTGACCTGAAGGATGTCCGTGATCTCCGGGCAGGCTTCCTCCACGGCCTTTTTGACACCGGCGTGGAAGGTCAGCGCCGAGGCGGGGCATCCGTCGCAGGCGCCGGTGAAGCGCACTTCGATGGCAGGCGGGCGTACCGAGACAAGTTCGACATCGCCGCCATGCGAAGCGAGCATGGGGCGAACGCCGTCGAGCGCGGCCTCGACCCGTTCACTCAGACTGGGCTTCAGGATGTTATGATGCCGCAGCACGGCGTAGACGATCTCGTCCGTCACCGCAGTCTTCATGGCCTGCATCGCCGTCGGATCGGATTTAAGGGCGCGGATCAAGCGGCGAAACGCCTCGCCCTGCAACTCTTCTATCGCCCGCCGATAGGCGTCCACGACGCCGCGCTGCGTCTCGTCCCAGGAAGCGAACAGTGCTTCCAGCCGCTGGATGTCCCCGGTGTATCCGGCAAGCGTCTCGCGCTGGGTCGGAACGAGATCGACGGCGTTCATGTCCCCACCTTTCCCCTACCGATACCGCAGGTCCTTGAACAAGTACGGCTGCAGGGCGCCCCCTACGAGGCCAGCCACCGCCGCGGCCGCGCTCACCGGAAAGCCCAATTTCGCCAGGATCAACAGCAGGGCGGCCGTGACCAGCGCGCCTATCGCCGTCTGCCTGTAGACCTTGGAAGGCTCCGCAAAGAGCTTGCCTTTGAGGAACAGGAGGATCGAACTTTTCGCCATTTCCCACATGATCGAACCTCACCCAATCAGCGCCAGCAGGATCAGGCCGACAATGATGCCGGCCACGCCGCCCACCGGCCCGTAGAAGCTGCCCATCATCGCCGCAAGCTGGTTCCCGATCGCCTTGCCGCCGGTTGCCACACCGCCGATGGCGCCGCCTATTCCTGACGTCACGATGCCGATCACCAGCGCCAGCGCCGCTCCGCCTGCAGTCAGTTCAACACCTGTCACGTCGTGCTCCCTGTTGTCGCTTAGTTGAGATGGTGCCGGACGGCCCCAGCCAGGCCATCGGTTTTCGCCGGCGGAGCCGAAAGCAGCTCCCGGTCGATCTGTTCGCAGGCCTCGGCCACGATGCGCGCCTTGTCGGTCTCGCCGGAGCTGCTGAATATCTCCCGGCATTCGCGATAGTATTCGCGCGCCGCGATCAGGTTGGCGCGATTGCCGTCGCCCGGCTCCGCCGGATCGTCGGGAAGATTCCACAGGCAGTTCGCCTTGTTGGCGATGGTATTGGCGTATTCCAACGGCATAGCCGTGCGCGTACGCACCTTGAGCGCCTCGTCATAAGCGTCGAGCGCCCGCAGATTGTTTTCCACGACATGGCTCGACGAGGCATATTGCAGCGCGTTGCCGAGGTTGTTCTGCAGCATGGCGTATTCGGCGGGATGGTCGATCAGATTGACGATCTTCAGCCCTTCCTCAAAAGCCTGCACGGCCAGCGCCTCGCGCATCTTGGCGCGGCTGTCGGTTAAGGGCATGGACAGGAAGGCCGTGGCCAGATTGTTCTGCAGGATGGCGAATTCCTTTGGAAACCTCGCCCGGTCGAAGGTCCGCAGTGACCGCTGATAGGCCGAGATGGCGTCGGTGATGCGCGCCCTGTTCATGCCGACGAGATTGTGGATCGCCAGCCCGAGGTTCATCTCCGCTTCCGCCAACTCTTCCGGTCGGCCGAGATCGGCGAAATGCCGGATTGCTTGTTCCAGCCCGGACCGTGCTTTCTCGAGAGCATCGGCGCCTCCCTCCGGTAGCGCCAGCAGGGCTGTAGCACGGCGGGCGGCGATGCGGGCGCCGAGCAGTCGCTCGCCGCTCGGACAGACGGCTTCTGCCCGGTCGTAGAGATCGATCGCGGCCTCGATCTGCTCGGGAGATTTCGGGCGCTGCTGAAGACCCATCGCGATCTCCATCAGCATCTCGGCCCGTTCCTGGGGCGAGGCTGAAGGGTCGTCGGCGGCCGCCAGCGCGGCGCGCACTTCCTCGTCGACGCGAGACTGCCTCACCCGACATCCTCCCATGCTGCTTGGTTGCAGCTTCTATTGGGACTGATGCTAGCAGCTTTTCGCAGGTTGTCTACTTAAATTACTAAGTGTAAACTTAGTATGCAGAAAGCGCGCCGCGGCCGATCAGTCCGCCTTCAACGGCGTCCCAGATTACCTCGATATCCTGCTCGTCATCATCGCGGACCCCGTTTGCACGAAAGAAGTCGGGCGCGTGCGCGACCCGGTCGCCAGCCAGATTCTTGCGCTTGAGGAGATAGCCGCCGGCCTGCGCAAGCCGAACCGGGAGGATGAGAAGGTCGCTGTCGCGGCGGATCAAAATGATCCCGCTTATGCCCTGGAAATATCGCTCATAGTCTTCAGCGGACACGTGTAGGCCGCCCCGGCTCACGCGAACCATGAAGCCGCCAGCGTTCATCCGGGTCGGTCCGTCCGGCGTTCCGCGACGATCCGTTCGATGCGCCGGGCAACCGACAACGTGGCCGCCGCGACGTTCGGACTGAGGCCTATCCCCAAATCCAGCTGCTTCGCTTCGATCAGGAACACGGTGACGTCCTCGGGAAAGGCTGCGCCAAAAATCTTTCGGCCGGCGTGGAGCGCGGCATCCCAGCGGAAGTCGTGGAGATTGAGCCCTGGGGTGTAGGGGCGCGCCAGCTCGTGCCCAGGCACTTCATAGATGGCGCCGGGTTCGACGCCGGTGCGGGCCGCGTCCACGAGGACCAAGGACGTGCAGCCGCGGGCCGCGAACATGACGGCCATGCCATCGGTTCCGGCGTCCAGGAGCTTGACGTCATGCCCTTCCAGGCCGCCGGCGCGTAGCGCGCGGATCACCTCCGGCCCGGCACCGTCGTCCTGCCTGTTGAGATTGCCGCAGCCGACGACGGCGATCATGGAGGCCGACCCGTCATATCCGCCACAGCCGGCATGACCACTCTGGCTCGACCGGCACGGCGAGTTCGGGAAGTTCGCAGAACCTTCGGTGGACGAGATAGTACATGCAGCTCTCACATGCCTGTTCTATCCCCTCATGCTCGACTGGATGCAGGGTGAAGCCCGCAATCGCGAGCTTCGCCTTGAGATCGTTTCCGGGCGCCTGCAGGCGGGAAATGACGGCGAGCACATCCTCATGGCTGTCGGCTCGCGGAAATGCCTCCGTGTTCAGCGCCTGGGCCAATAGCGTCTCAATGGTTTCGCGCAACTGCCCGTCGTCATCGATCACTGCCATTGCAGCCTCCCTCTTGGGTAGCGCCTGCGTAAGGACCTGTCAGATGCGCCAGAGCCGGCACCACCAGTCGGCGTCGACGGGCACCGCAAGCTCCGGCAAGTCGCACCATTCCCGGTGGACGAGGTAGTACATGCATTCCATGCAGCGCTGCCTGTCGGGCCCGTAAGGATGATCGACAAAGCCGCTGATGACCATCTTGCCCTCGAGGTCGTTTGGCTCGAGCTTGCGCAATTGTTCGAGGATCGCAGCGAACTCCTTCTCGGTTTCCGGAAAAGGCTCGGTTTGCGTCTCGAGGCCCGACTTCATCAGTTGGGCCATCTTGCGCAGCAGCGCGTGCTGTTGCTCATTATTCATCGGCTACCGTCCCGACATTTGTGTAGCGGGCCGGTCGTCCGCATCGCAGACGACCGAGCGGCGTCGTTGAGCCGGCGGATGACCTATGCCGTACGGAACCGGGCAAGCTCTTCGCCGCTGCTGGCGTCGTGAGCATGCACGGTGCAGACAAGGCACGAGTCGTATGAGCGGCAGACATGACCGACCTCCACAGGGTCGTTCACATCGGCAATCGGCGTTCCAATCAGCGCCTCCTCGATCGGGCCCAATTCGCCGCCGTCGGAGCGCGGGCCGACATTCCAGGTCGTAGGCGCGATGATCTGGTAGTTCTTGATCTTGCCGCCCTGCACCTCGATCCAGTGGCAAAGCGCGCCGCGAATGGCTTCCGTTGCCCCCCACCCTCGGCCGTCCTTCTCGGTTGGTTTGACATACCATGGGTCGTTCAGCCGGAATTCCCGCAGCGCGTGCTCGGCTTGGCGATAGAGCTTCACCCCTTCGTGCATGCGCGCGAAGTGGCGCAGCATCACGCTCGCGCCGCCGAGCTTCTTATACATGTCCAGCACCAGCGGATCATAGTGCTGCCAGCTTTCACCATGCCGGCCGCCGGCGATGAGTTGCCGTGCGAGCGGGCCTGCCTCGAGTCGGCCGTTCTGGTCGTGGCGCACGGCGGTGGCCCAGGAATACTGATTGTCGTGGTCGACCGGATTCTTGCCCACTGGTTTGGTGACGCGGTCGAAAGGATGCTTGCCGCCGGGCTCGTCGTACCAGGCATGCATGAGGTCCTCGCGCGTATAGACCTGGTCCATCAGCTTATGGGTGTCGGTCGCGCCGTCATAGACGCCGCTTTTCATCAAGACCGCGGCATTGCGGCCCTCGATGGTGGGGCGGTTGTACTTGTCCTCATGCGGCAGGTAGCCCCACGACACGTACTTGCCATGCCCCTTGCCGTATTTGTCGACGCCGACGTCGAGGCTCATGCGCCAGAACATGCCGAGATCGGAATTCGCATGCTCGGGCCGCTCGTCCAGCCAGGCCATGAAGTCGTCGTAGGACTGAATCTGCTCATAGCGCTCGAAGGAGCAGCCGAGCCAGACCGGCTCCATCCAGTTGCGGCGGAAGTGCTCCAGGATCGACCAGGCGCGAGTGACATCGGTCAGCGTCGGCGCGCACATGACGCCGCCGGGGACCATATAGCTCGAATGCGGCCACTGCCCGCCGAGCAGGGCGTAGATTTCGACCGGCCGCCCGGAGATGGTGACGCCAAGTTCATAGTTGGTTCCGGTGAATGGCGACCAGCGTTTGACGGCTTCCTCATAGTATTTCGAATGCGAGTAGTTCTTGTGCGTGTAGTCGATCATGAACAGGCCGTAGTGATGCCTGGGCAGACTCTGGAGGCTTTCCACGATCTGCCCCAGGTTGCGGGCAAGGATCGCGTTGCGCGGCACCTCTGTCTTCCACGCGGTATCCAGCGCCCAGGCCGCGCATGTCAGATGCGAGGCGCCGCAGATGCCGCAGGCGCGCGGGGTAACCACCAGCCCAGCCTGCGGGTCCTTGTCACGCAGGATCACCTCGAAGCCGCGGAAGAGCTCGGCCTGGGTCCAGGCGTTGACCACGACGCCATTCTGGATGTCGACGCGTACGTCGAGATCGCCCTCGACGCGTCCGACGGGCGAAATATCAAGTGTTTGAACTGCAGCGGACATGATTGTCTTGACCTTTGTTCGATAGGGTTCGGTGAAGCGCGGTCAGACGACGAAGATGTCTTCTTCGGCCCAGCGCGGCGAAGCGGCCTTGGCGGCGGCGGTCAATTTGACGTAGCCGGTCTTGTCGACACCGGAGGGCATGTCCTTCGGCACGCCCATGACCGTCTGCGTCTTGAAGACGGTGCCCGGCGCCAGATCGAAGAACGGGAACTCCGGTTCGGTGCAGCCCATGCAGGGCATGCCAGCTCGGGTCTTGGAGGATTGCCGGTTCCACAACACGCGATTGCACGGCGAATGGGTCATCGGGCCGCGGCAGCCGAGATCGTAGAACAGGCAGCCCTTGCGCTGGCCGAACTCGGTGGCCGAAACCTTGTAGGCAAAGTGCATGTTGCGGGTGCAGCCCGTCTGGGTAAAGGAGGTGAAGAAGGTTTTCGGACGCTGGAACTCGTCAAGCGTCAGATCGCCTCCGCGCCCCGTCGCAACCGCCACGACGATCTGGGTGATCCAGTCCGGGTGGGCCGGGCAGCCGGGAATGTTTATGACGGGCAGGCCGGCCTTCGACTTGTAGTCCTTGCCAAGGAAGCCGCCCTGGTTGCGCTTGAGGAACTGCAGCCCCTGGCTTTCGGAGGGGTTTGGCGCAGTCGCGGGGATGCCGCCCCAGGTCGCGCAGTCGCCGACAGCGACCACGAAATTCGCCACCTTGCTCAGGTCGCTTACCCAGTCGCGCATCGGTCGCCCGGCAAAGCGGTTCCACTCGCCCGTGCCGTTCGGCGCGTTCACGACGGTACCTTCGAAGACGAAGATGTCGAGCGGCATCTGGCCCGAGGTCAGCGCGTTCAGAAGCTTCTTCAGGTTCTCGCCGAGCTCTAATCCCAGCGACGGGTGCCAGAGCACGTTGACGCCGAAATCGGTAACCAGGTCGCATGCGCTCGGTTCCTCGGCGTTGAGGAACGACATCGTGTTACCCGAGCAGGCTCCGCCCTGGAGCCATAGAAGATTGGCCATGAATTCCTCCTCCGCTACGCCACTGACCTTTGGGTGCAGCGCGTCTACGGAAAGGAAGTTGCAAGCGTCGTGCCAAGTTGGGCGAGGCGAGAAAACCGGCGTTGAATCAAGTGGTTGGGGTTGCCAGACGTATTTTGCGGTGCAGCATTTCCCGCGTGTTGACCTGCAAACTATCTTAGCAGGTGGAAAGTTCGTTTATCGCGCCCTACTGGTTCGCGGCTCAGCCGTGGCGGTTGCCGCATGCCGGACAGGTGACCTCGAGCAGATAGCCGTACCAGATGCCTTTGCAGCGGCTGCACCAATGGCCCGTGGCCTGGTGTTCAGGCGCGCCGATCGTCTTGGCCATTGCTCCAAGGCCCAGATATCGCGGCGGCTCCGCCCGACCTGACGGGAGCACGCGCGACTGGGGAAAGCGGATGACGTCCGCGCTCTCATGCTCCGGCTTGTCGTCGCTCATGATGTGCCTCTCAACCGTTTTCGTTGAGATTGTAGCGCTTGATCTTGTTGGCAAGCCCTACGCGCGACAAACCGAGTTCGGCGGCGGTGCGGCTCTGGTTCCAATGGTTGCGTATGAGCGCGCGCCCGACAATCTGTTTTTCCAGGCTTTCGACCTGATCCTTCAGTGTGATGCCCTCCGGCACGAAGCCCCTGAGGCCATCGCCCTGCTTGCGGGCAGAGGCAGTGGCGAGCAGCGACGGCGCCATATTGCGGGTGGTGATGTATTCGCCGTCCTTAGTCAGGGCGACCATGCGGCGGATCTCATTCTCCAACTCGCGCACGTTGCCGGGAAAACTGCAGAGCGCGAGCTTATCGAGCGTGTTGGCGGTGATGCCCAGAACCTTGCGGCCCATGGCGTCGGCATGCTTGGCGGCAAAAAATTCCGCCAGCGGGCCGATGTCGTCCGGACGATCGCGCAGCGGCGGCACCTCGAACTCGAAGCCTTTCAGCCGGAAATAGAGATCCTGGCGGAACTTGCCTTGTGCGACGAGGTCCTGCAGCGGCTTGTTGGAAGCGGCGATGATGCGGACATTGCAGTGCATGACCTTGTCAGCGCCCAGCGGCTTGACCTCGCCTTCTTGAAGAAAGCGCAGCAGACTGACCTGAAAGGACGGTGACACGTCTGAAATCTCGTCGAGAAAGACTGTTCCGCCATCGGCGGCGCGGAACAGGCCGAGGCGATCGGAAATCGCCCCCGTGAAGGCACCGCGCTTGTGCCCGAAGAGTTCCGATTGGAGCAACTCATCTGGCATGCCGCCGCAATTCTGGACAAGGAGAGGACTCGCGCGCCTGGGCGAATTGTAATGGATGGCGCGCGCCAGGAGTTCCTTGCCAGTACCGGTTTCGCCCTGGATCAGGATGGGCAGTTCCGTTGCCGCTGCCTGCTTTGCCAGATCGCACATTTCCGCCATCTTCTCGCTGGCGTAGACGAGCTTTTCGAACTGGTGGCTTTCCGGCCTGAACGCTGGCTCTCGGCGCTCCCCGAACATGAGAGCTCCGGAAATCTTGAATTCCCGCGAGAGGATGCGGTGGCGGCGATGAAGTTCGCGTGCCTCCAGCGCACGCTCGACGACCAGGCCGAGCTGCGCCGGATCGAGCGGCGTCAGAAGAAACTGATATATCGCAGCCTTGGCGAGCGCTTGATAGGACACCGACGAAGGGGCCGGCGTCACATAGACACGCATGATTTCCGGATGCGAGACGCGCAGGCGGGTCAGGAAATCAAGGCCGACGGTCTCATCCTGCCGATCTTCCGCGACCGCAAGATCGACATGGATGCTGCTCATCGCCGTCAGGGCCTCTGCCGGGGTGCCGACCAGCAAGACCCGATAGGCATAACGTTCCGACAGCACTTCGAGGCTGTCGGACCAGTCGCTGCCTGGACGAGCCACAATGACGACTGTACCCGAATGGTCCATGAAATAATGTTTCCAAAATGTCTACTTGCTTAGCAGTTTGCCCTCTTCGGCGCAACGCCGGTTCGCCAATGCGGCCGAAGATCGGGGGTGCGCATTCTCCATGGTTGATGCTCGACCCGTCTGCGCCAAATAGCGGATGTTTGTCGCCCAGCGCCGTGCGCTGGGCGCAGCCATTTTGGGAGCCAGATCAGTTCGGCGCTGTCGACCTGATTTTGTTGGGTGGCAGGCCAAAGGTCTGCCGGAAAACTCGGGAGAAATGCGAGGCGTTTTCGAAGCCGACTTCGATCGCGATATCGAGCATCGGCGTGCTCCCACCATTGCCGTTGTTTATCTGAGGCTTACGGACTGGTTCGCCAAGCATCGGCTTGCGGGTCACGAGCCGCACGACTCGATCCATGTCGGCGTTCGTTTGGTCGGCGCGGACGGACTGCCGCCTAGCGATCCTTGCGCTAACTTGGGTTCTCCAAGCGTTTTGTCTTACGCCACGCCTCATACTCCCCGCGGGCATCGTCATGCAGGGGGTAGTAGCGCTGCAAAGGTGCGCCCTGCATCAGCTTCTCGCGAGAGAACTCCTCCCAGTCGTGATGCTTCTTCGCTTCTTCGATGACCTTGTGAGCCATTGCGACGGGAACCACCACTGCGCCGTCATCGTCCGCGACGATGATGTCGCCGGGGATGACCGTGACACCGCCGCAGGCGATCGGGACGTTGACCGCGTTGGGATAGATGCTGGTCTGCACATGATAGTTGGGCGTCCAGCCGCGCAGCCATAGCGGCAGATCGAGTTTCTCGACGTTGGGCCGGTCGCGCATGCATCCGTCGATGACGATGCCCGCGCCGCCTCTGCCCTTGAAATAGGTCGACATCATATCGCCGAAGACCCCCGACCTCATATCACCGCGCGCGTCCACCACGACCACATCGCCCTCCTGCGCATGGTAAAGCACATGCCGGTGCAGTTGCGTTTCCGGATCGGCATATTCTCCCTCGTTGAACAGATCAGGCCGCTGCGGCAGGAACTGCAACGTCAGCGCCGGCCCGACGATCGATTTGCCATGGTTCTGCGCGACCGGGCCAACCATGTGCGGACTGCGGAAGCCCATGTGGCCTAGCGTGCCGGCAACGGTCGCGGCGCCGATCTCTTTCAGCGCGTCGATCAGATCCTTGGGCGGCCGCTTGATGTCGGGGGTATGCGTCATGATGGACTCCGGTTGGAATGGAACTACCAGTTGGTGACGGAACCGTCGCGGCGCCTGAGGTGAGGCGCTTCCCAGAAACGGAAACTCTGTGCCTGGATCGCCGCCTCGTTGACCTCGACGCCGAGCCCGGGCAAGTCGCTGACCGGATAATCCGTCCCGTCGAGCCGTGGTTGCACGGGGAAGAAATCGGAATTGTCGAAGCCGAGCTTCCTCTCCGCCGCCCTGGTCTCGAGCCAGGCGAAGTTGGGTACCGCTGCCGCGAGATGCATGGTCGCGGCCGTGCACACCGGGCCAAGCGGATTGTGCGGCATCAGGTCGACATAATGCGCCTCGCTCCAGCCTGCGACCTTCATCGCTTCGGTGAGCCCGCCGACATTGCAGACATCGAGCCGGTTGAACTGGTGGATGCCGCGCTCGATGTAGGGCAGGAACTGCCATTTGCTGGCAAATTCCTCGCCGATGGCAAAGGGGATGTCCGTCATCTTGCGCAGGGATTCGTAGGCCTCTGGTGTCTCGTCCCGGATCGGCTCCTCCAGGAAATCAAGCACGCCGCGGCCGAGCTTGCCGCAAAAGCTCGCGGCTTCCGCCACCGACAGCCGATGATGATAGTCGATGCCAAGCACGACATCGTCGCCCAGCGCCTCGCGCGCCTTGTTCAGCATTTTGGCGGTGGCGCCGATCGACTCGCGCGGCTCGAAGATATCCTTGCTGCTTTGCCCGGAGGGAAAGAAGCGGATCGCTTGCCATCCCTGAGCGCGCAACTCATGGGCTCGTTCGATGGCCGCATCGCCTTCGGGCTCGTCTCCGGTCGAGGCGAAGGTCGGGACGCGATCGCGCTGCTTGCCGCCGAGCAGCTCGTAGACCGGCACGCCCAGCGCCTTGCCCTTGATGTCATGCAGGGCGATGTCGATGGCGGAAATAGCCGCCTGCAGAACGCGCCCGCCTTCGAAGTACTGGCTGCGATAAAGCTCCTGCCAGATCCGGCCGATCTGCATGGCGTCGCGACCGGTGAGGAATTCGCGATAATGCTCGACGGCGCCGGCCACGGCCTTCTCACGGCCGCTCAAGCCGCTCTCGCCCCAGCCGAAGATGCCCTGGTCGGTCTCGACCTTGACCAGCATCTGGTTGCGGGTTCCCACCCACACCGGATAGGGCTTGATCGCGGTGATCCTAAGCTTGGTCGTCATTCCCGCCCACGTTCCTCACGCATCCCCATCTCCGCCGGCCAATTTCAATCAGCCCAGTCTCAGTCGGCCCAGTCTCAGTCGGTCTTGAGGGCCATTTCGGTTTCGCCGTCGAACAGATGCACCCGCTCCTGGTCGAACTCGAGCCAGATCCGCTCATCGGGCGCGACGGCAACGCTCGGCGGCACGCTGATGTTGACGATCGCGCCGGACAGGAAGGCCTGCACGAAGGTGACGTCTCCGGTCGGCTCCACCGTGTAGGCCTTGGCCGGGACGCTACCCGGCACTGCGCTCTTATGCAGCTTGATCGTCGAGTGCCGCGCGCCGAGCACGACTTTCCGGGTCGTTGCCTTCGCTAGCTTCCGGGCATTGGATGACGACAGCTCGAGGCTCCAGCCCTCGGCGCCGGTCAACACCGTGTTGCCGTTCGCCGTCGATGCCTCGAGCGGAATGAGGCTCATCGCCGGGCTGCCGACGAAGCTGGCGACGAACATGTTCACCGGATGGGCGAAGACCTGCGCCGGGGTGTCGTATTGCTGCAGGTAGCCGCCGTTCATCACCGCCATCTTGTCGGCCATGGTCACGGCTTCGAGCTGGTCATGCGTCACGTAGATGATCGTTGCCTTGAGGTCCTGGTGGAAACGCTTGATCTCCGAGCGCATCTGCACGCGCAGCTTGGCGTCGAGGTTGGAGAGCGGCTCGTCCATGAGGAAGACGGCAGGATCGCGCACGAGGGCACGACCAAGCGCCACACGCTGCTGCTGCCCGCCCGACAGTTCGCGCGGCTTGCGCTCGAGCAGGTGCGTCATGTCGAGCACGCGGGCCGCTTCCTTGACCTTCCTGTCGATCTCGTCCTTGGGGAGTCTGCGCATCTGGAGCGGGAAGGCCAGGTTCTTGTAGACCGATTTCTGCGGATAGAGCGCGTAGTTCTGGAACACCATGGCGATGTCCCGGTCCTTGGGGTCGAGGTCGTTGACCATCCGCTCTCCGATGACGATGTTGCCCGATGTGACCGAGGTCAGACCCGCGACGAGATTGAGCGTGGTCGTCTTGCCACAGCCCGAAGGGCCGACGAGCGCGACGAACTCGCCGTCATTGACCGTCAGCGAAACGTCGTTGACAGCTTTGAAACTGCCATAGGTCTTGACGAGATCTTTGAGGACCACGTGGGCCATCGGCAGCAACTCCCTAGTGCTTGACCGCGCCTTCCGTAAGCGCGCGTACGAAGTATCGTTGCAGGACGAGAAACAGCACGACGACCGGCACGCTCATCATGAAGCTTGCCGCCATCAGGCCCGGGAAGTCGGTCGTGTTTTCCGAGAAGAAGCGCTGGATGCCGACCGGCAGGGTCAACTGTTCGTTCTTGGAGAGGAAGGTGTAGGCGTAGATATACTCGTTCCACGCTCCGATGAAGGAATAGATCGCGGTGGCGATGATGCCTGGTGTCGAGAGTGGCATCACAATGAGGATGAAGGCCTGGAACCGCGTTGCGCCGTCGATGCGCGCCGCCTGCTCGAGCTGCACCGGAATGTTGTCGTAAAAACCCTTGAGCAGCCAGATCGCCAGCGGCAGGCCGAAGGTGAGATAGGTGAGGATGAGCGAGCCGTGCGTGTTCACCAGCCCGAGCGCGCGCATCAGGATGAACAGCGGCACGAGAAAGATCACCGCCGGGAACATGTTGCGCAGCAGCACCGCAAAGAACAGGAAATTCCGCCCAGGAAAGGTGAAGCGCGAAAACGCATAGGCCGCGGGGACCGCCACGATCACCGAAAGGATCGTCGTGGCGGTCGAGACGAGAAGGCTGTTCCAGAAGAAGCGAAGGAAATCCTGGCCGACGCTGTTCTGCGGATCGAGCAGCTTTTGATAGCTGGCAAGGTTTGGCTGATCCGGCCACCATTGCGGCGGAAATTGCATTGCCGCGAAGCCGGACTTGATCGAGGTGAGCAACATCCAGATCATCGGCAGCGCGGTGTAAAGCAGCATGAAGGCGAGGAAGATGCGCCCGGCCCACCGCCACCCGTCGATGCGCACGCGGCGGCGGGTCTGGCCTAGAGAGTCCGTGCTGGCAACCATACTCATGCGCCGCCTTCCTTCTGCTCGTTGCCGCTCAGCGCGCGGACGTAGAAGTAGCCAAGCGTCATCAGGATGAGGAACAGGAGCACCGAATAGGCGGCCGCCACGCCCCAGCGCTGCCGGCCGAAGGCAAGCTCATAAATGTGGGTGATCCAGATATGCGACGCGTTCGACGGCCCGCCACCGGTCATGATCCATGGGATGATGAAGGAATTGAAGTTGGCGACCGCGAGCAGCAGGATCGTCACCGTCGAGACGTTTCTCAAATGCGGGAAGGTCACGTGCCAGAAGCGCTGCCATGCGTTGGCCCCGTCGACCTTTGCGGCGCGCAGCAACTGGTCGGGCACCGTTTGCAGGCCGGCCATCATCATGATCATGGCGAACGGAAATTCGCGCCAGATATTGACGACGATGAGGGAGGGCAGCACCGTGCTGACGCTGTCGATGAAATTCGGCGGACGGTCGGCCAATCCGAGCTCGACCAGCACCGCGCCGATGATCCCGAAATCCGAATGATAGATCCACTTCCAGATATAGGAGGCGGCGACCGCGCTGATGACCCAGGGAATGATCAGGATCGCCCGCAAGATGCCCCGGCCGACAAAGTCGCGGTGGAGCGCCAGCGCGGCCGCAAATCCCAGGACGAAGGAAAAGAAGGTGGATGCTATTGTCCAGATCAACGTGTTCAGGGTGACTTGCCAGAACACCTCACTGGCGAGGATTGTCGTGTAATTGTTGAAGCCGACGAAGATCTTGTCGCGGAGCTGCAGGCCGGGCGGCGTGCTGAAGAACGAAAGCTCGATCGTGTAGTAGATCGGATAGGCGATGACGACGAGCATCACGACGATCGCCGGCAGCACATAGGCGTAGTCGGCGCGATGCTGCCAAATCTGGCGCAGCGTGCCGGATCCGCCGGGTTGCAATCTCGGGTGAGCCTCGGCCTTCCCGGTCACGATCGTCACTGTAGCGTGCCCTTGTTTTCAGGAATGGGCCGGCTGCGCCCCGCGGACGCAACCGGTCGGATGTCAGTCATGCCTGGGCTACAGTCCGCCGCCCATCAGGTCTTTCACCTTCTTGGCCGCGTCGTCCGCCGCCTGGTCGACGGTCATCGCGCCGGTCAGGGCATTCTGCAGCATGTCCGGGACGATGATGTTCATGATCTCGGGCGACTGCGGCAGCGCCGGGAACGGAATGCCGTATGGCAGCATAGAGGTCGTGACGTCGAGGAACTTGATGCTGCCCAGACGTTCCTTCATCCATTTGGTCTTGAAGCCGTTGAGGTTGCCCGGGTTCGACCCGGCATAGGCCATCTTCAGCGACCATTCCGGGCTCGTCCACATGCAGATGATGGCCTTTGCGGCCGGCTCGTCCACCTTGCCGCCCTCGACATATTCGGGCTTCAGGATGTGAATGTTCGAGCCGCCGAACACGACGGCTCGCTTGCCGTCGGGGCCGGTCGGAATCAGGCCGTAGCGCATGTTGTCGATGACGGTCTGCGCCTTGTCCTTGTCGGTGCCCGTCGCCTTCTTCTGCAGGTCGAGCATGACGTCGTAGTCGGACGGGTGCGAGATCATCATGCCGAGTTGGCCGGCAAGGAACAGTGGCTGGTTGTCGGCCTGCTGGTTGGTGAGCGCCGAGACCGGCACCGATTTGTCGCGAACATACATGTCGTAGGAAGCCTGCAGCGCCGCCTTGCTTTGCGGGCTGTTGAGCTCGATGTCCTTATAGGTAGGGTTCGCTGCCGCTTCGTCGAAAACACCGCCGCCATAGGCCCACAGCTGCGGCATGAATCGGTAGGGCGTGTTGCCGGCATTCTTGCGCGCCACGAGGCCGTAGCCGGAGATGCCAAGCTTGTCGTGGATCTGCTTGGAATATTTGACGACGTCGTCCCAGGTTGCTGGAGCCTTGTCAGGGTCCAGCCCCGCACGCTTGAAGATGTCGGCATTCCAGATGAAAGCCATCGTCTCGTTGTTGGTCGGAATGCCGTAGGTCACCCCGTCCCAGGTTACGGCCTTCATGGCGCCGGGCCAGAAATCCTCGGTCGAATAGCCGACGTCCTCGGGCTTGAGCGGCTGCAGATAGCCCTTCGAGGCGAACTCGGTGCCGCCCAGGATTTGCAGGCGGACCGCCATTGGCGCGGCATTGCCAAGGAGCGCGGTGCGGAACTTGTCGAGCAGGTCGTTGTAGGTGAGGGCCTGCTCCTCGAGCTGAATGTTCGGGTAGGTCTTGCGGAAGGTTGCGAAGAAATCCTTGTAGTATTGGCGCAGGAGGTCGGGGTCGCCCTCGAACACGCCCTGATACCAGAATGTCAGTCGTCCCTTGTAGTCGAGCGGCGTGACCTTGGCGCAATCGCCGGCCGTGTCAAAATCCTGTGTGCCGGCAATCGAGCGCACATATTCCGGCGACCACTTGCTCAGGTCGACCGGCGGCGCGGCAAGCGCCAGCGCCGACATCAACGATGCCAGTAGAGCCGTGGAGACAGTGCCGCGCAGAACGGCACCGCCGAGTGTGATCCTCCTCATAGGTCTCCTCCAGGTTCTCCCATGCCGCTCTGCGTCGAGGCAAGCGGTCCTTGGTCGTTCGACCGTAGGGATATTTCTCCGCCCTAATGTATCCCTTCGATCACTTTATACGTTTTCAGATCGATGATTTCCTGTCAACGCGCCAAATCGTACATTGTTTGAGGAAACTTTGCGTGATAATCGGATGGAGTGTGTACAAATTGGGGAGCCGGCCTTGGCCGAAACGAGCGACTTCAAAGCCAAGCCACCTGTGGGGATCGACCCGATCGGGGCCTCCAGCGAGGGTGCCTCGGTTTACGAACTGATCCGGGAAGACATCATCGAGGGACGGCTGGCCGCCAATGAACGGCTCGTGGTCACCGATCTCGCGCGGCGTCACGGCACCTCGACCAATCCCGTGCGCGAGGCCCTGCAGCTGCTGCGCGGCGAGGGCTTCGTCATCTTTACCCCTAACCGCGGGGCGCGCGTCCGGCCCATAGACCAGGAATTTGTCCGCGATATCTACGAGATCGGCGTTCTGATCGAGCCGGCCTTGACGCGATGGTTCGTCAATATGGCCACCGTGGAGGACATCGCCGAGCTCGAACGCATCCAAGGCCTGATCGAAGAGAACGACTTTGCCGATACATTCAGGCACAGCGAGTTGGATACCGCCTTCCATACCGTGATGTACCAGCGGCACTACAACCGCCATGCCGCCGAGCTTTGGTGGAAGCATCGCGAAGTGCTGCGAGCCGTGAGCCGACGTTTCAATTTCACCCTCGCGCGCCGCGCCGCGATCATGCGCGAGCATCGCGAGCTCATCGCGCATGTAAAAGCGGGAAATGCCGACGAGGCGGCCGAGCTGGTTGCTCGCCACGTCGAGGGCTCCGGCCGGCACATCCTCGAACACATGCGTGCCCGCAACGCCGCACGGGCCGGATAGAACTCCGATCCGCGACATCGTCAACCTGGCCCCATTCAGACAAGGATAGTTGAGATGAAAATCACGAGCGTTCGGCCGTGGCTGATCAAGTCCGATGCTTCTTACTGGGGAGAATACCTGTTCGTCGAAGTGACGACCGACGAGGGGGTGAGTGGTTGGGGGGAGATCACCACCACGACAAAGCTCGCCAACCGCGCGCTCTGCACGATCCTGCGGCAGATCGGCATCGCCGTGGCGGGCGAGGATCCGGCGCGTATCGAGCATCTGTGGCACAAGATTTTCCGCAGCTTCACCTATATGGGCAGCCGCGGCGCCGCGGTCGAATGCGTGAGCGCCATCGACATTGCGCTTTGGGACATTCGCGGCAAAGTCCTCGGCAAGCCGATCTACGAGCTGCTGGGCGGAGCGGTGCGCGATGAGATCGCGCTCTATACCCATCCAAACCAGGCCAAATTCACCAGCAAGGAGGCGGTGGTCCGCGAAATCCGGGACATCGTCGAGTCCGGCCACACCGGCCTCAAGTTCGATCCTTTCCCCCATCAGGGGCCCAGCGTCGACGGCGTGGCCCGCGAAAGGCGCGACGGCTATCTCGACGGCGGCATGACCCGTAAGGACGAGCGCGAGGCGGCCGAGCTCACCGCTCTCATCCGCGAGACGGCGGGGCCCGATGTCGACATCCTCATCGACGCGCATGGCCGCTTCGATGTTCCGACCGCCATCCGCCTTTGCCGGAGCCTCGAGGAGGCGGGCCAGATCGACTGGTTCGAGGAGCCTTGCCCGCCCGAGAGCCTGAACGCCCTCAAGCAGGTGCGCGAGAAGGTCAGCGCCGCCATCTCCTGGGGCGAGCGCGGCCACACCAAGTGGGATTTCGTGCCGGTGCTCGAGGCCAAGCTCGCCGACTACATCATGCCGGACGTCACCTGGACCGGCGGCATCACCGAGCTCAAGAAGATTTCCGCCCTGTGCGAAGCCTACTACGTTCCCGTCTCGCCGCATGACGCCGCCGGACCGATCAACGTGGTCGCGGGAGCGCAGGTGATGATGACGGTTCCCAACTTCTACAAGCTTGAGACCTCGGAGTGGAACCTCGGCAAGTACGACCATCTCATCGACAAGCCGCTCGATGTCTCGAACGGCAACCTCAGGCTGACGACGAAGCCGGGTCTCGGTGTCGAGATGAACCGCGACTACCTGCAGGCCCACGAGATCGAGCTGGGCTAGCAACGACCTGTCCGCGGGCGCGCGGGGCATAACCCATCGACCGGAACAAGGATAAGTCATGCCAAAGACGGGTGGAGCCGACGAGGCAATCAATCGCGTGAACACGAATTCCAAGCCGTCCGAGCTTCGCATCACCGACATGCGGGTGGCCGAAATCGTCGGCGCGCCGTTCACCTCGGCGCTGCTCAAGATCTACACCAATCAGGGCATCGTCGGGCTCGGCGAGGTGCGCGACGGCGCCAGTGCGACCTACGCGCTGATGCTCAAAAGCCGGCTGCTCGGCGAAAATCCCTGCGATGTCGACCGCCTGTTTCGCCGCATCAAGCAGTTCGGCGGCCACGGCCGGCAGGGAGGCGGCGTGTCGGCGGTCGAGATCGCGCTTTGGGATCTCGCCGGCAAGGCCTATGGCGTGCCGATCTACCAGATGCTGGGCGGCAAATTTCGCGACCATGTGCGCGTCTATTGCGATACGGACGCCGAGAAGCCGAGCGGCACAGAAACGGGAAAGCGCCTCAAGCGGCGCATGGAGCGCGGGTTCACCTTCCTCAAGATGGACCTCGGCTTGATGCAGATCGCCCATGTCCCGGGCGCGGTGGTCGCGCCCGCTCGCGTGCTCGAAGGGCTCCGCGGCAATCCGCGCGGCCGCGGTGGCTCGTTCGAGGAACGCAAGGCCCGCAATCTCGCCTATGACGCGCAGAACGTGCAGCACCCGTTCACGGGCCTGCATTTCACCGAGAAGGGCATCGACCTGCTCGAGCAGTATATCCACGAGGTTCGCGAGGTCATCGGCTACGAGATACCTTTGGCCATCGATCATGTCGGCCACATCTCCCTGCAGGACGGCATCCGCCTTGCGCGCCGCATCGAGAAATATGTCCCTGCCTGGCTCGAGGATGTCATTCCCTGGCAGTACACCGAGCAATACCGGCAGCTGCAGCAGGCGACCTCGGTGCCGATCTGCACCGGCGAGGACATCTACCTCAAGGAAGGTTTCGAGCCGCTGCTCGCGAGCGGCGGCCTCTCCATCATCCACCCCGACCTGCTCACCAGCGGGGGTATTCTCGAGACCAAGAAGATCGGCGACATGGCACAGGACCGCGGCGTCGCCATGGCGATCCACATGGCCGAAAGCCCTATCGCCGCGATGGCCGCAGCGCATGTCGCGACCGCGACCGAGAACTTCATGGCGCTGGAATACCATTCCGCAGATGTCGACTGGTGGGACGACATCGTCACAGGCCTTCCCAAGCCGCTGGTGAAAGACGGCTTCATCACCGTTCCCGACAAGCCGGGCCTGGGGATCGACGACGTCGTCGACGAGGTGATCAGCCAGCATCTGCAGCCCGGTGTCACGGGGATATGGCAATCCACCGAGCATTGGGACAATGAATATAGCTGGGACCGGACCTGGAGTTAGTCCAGACCCCCTGCCTCATTCCCCCAGGTTCACAGAGCCAACGACCGACCCATTCGTGCCTCTCCCAAGGGAGAGGCGAAGAAAGAAAACGGACGAAACCATGATCTACGAACTGCGTATCTATGACTGCCTGCCGGGCAGGCTGCCGGCTTTGCTCAAGCGGTTTTCCGACCAAACGCTGGCCATCTGGGAGAGGCATGGCATCCGCCAGGCCGGGTTTTTCACCACGGCGATCGGCGAAAACAGCAATCGCCTGACCTATTTCCTCGCCTGGGAATCGCTGGCCGAGCGTGAGGTGAAATGGGCGGCTTTCGTCACCGATCCGTCATGGCACAAGGCCCGGGACGAATCTGAGCGCGACGGGCAGATCGTTGCCAATATCAGCAGCCAGCTGCTCACGCCGACAGCTTTCTCGTCAGTGAAATAGGACTGCGCCATGAAGATCACCGACCTGCGCTGTGCCGTCATCGGCAAGCACCCGATCGTCCGCGTCGTGACCGACGAGGGCCTCTATGGCCTTGGCGAAGTCGAGTTCACCAAGACCTATCTCAAGCCCTTCGTGTTGCATTTCCGCGAGGCGCTGATCGGCGAGGATCCGACCGATGTCGAGCGGGTGATGCTGAAGATCCGCCAGCGCGGCTCGTTCAAGCCTTACGGCGCGGCGGTCAGCGCCATCGAGCATGCGCTGTGGGACATTGCCGGCAAGGCCGCGGGTGTGCCGGCCTACAAGCTGCTCGGCGGCAAGGTGCGCGACAAGGTGCGCGTCTATAACGGCTCGATCCGCCGCAAGCGCACGGGCGACCGGCCGGAGGATTACGCCGCCGACGTCAAATGGATGATGGAGCAGCCGCAGAACTTCTTCATGGTCAAGCAGGGGATCTCGTTCCACTCCAACATGAAGGACAGCGTCGAGGGCTTCCACTACGGCGTGACGCAGAAGAAGGCCGGCTATCACGGCGCCATGGATCAGGGCGTGATCAGCGAGCGCGGCTTCAACCACATGCTCGACTGTGTGGTCGCGATGAAGGAAGTGCTGGGCGACAAGGTCAGCCTGGCGCTCGACTGCGGCCCCGGCTGGATGCTGCCCGATGCGATCAGGTTCGCCCGCGCGGTCGAGAAGTACAATTTGATGTGGCTCGAGGACATGCTGACCGGCGACTATGTGCCGTGGGTCAATCCGCAGGCCTATCGCGAGCTCACCACTTCCACCTCGACGCCGATCCATACCGGCGAGCAGATCTACCTGCGGCACAATTTCAAGGAGCTGATCGAGATGCAGGCGGTGCGTGTCATCGGCCCCGATCCAGCCGATATCGGCGGCATTGCCGAGCTCAAATGGGTCGCGGAGCACGCCTATATGCACTCGATCCTGATGGCGCCGCACGGCACGGCGAACGGCCTGCTCGGCCTCGGCGCGCTGATCAATGTCTGCGCCACCTTGCCCGCCAACTACATCGCCTTCGAATATCCGAGCGCCTCCGACCCCTGGTGGGAGGACATTGTCATCGGCCTGCCGAAGCAGATCGTGAAGGACAGCATGGTGGACCTGCTGGAAGCGCCGGGGCTCGGCCTCGATATCGATGCCGAAGCAGCCCGGAAGCATCTCAAGGAAGAGGATACGGGCTTCTTCGACTGAACCTTGCTCGTCACCTACCTTTCGGCGACATGCATCGGGTCGCCGTCAGGGTGTCAAGCAGATCGCTGAGTCCGCCATGCGCGCCTGCAACATCTGCCGCTGCCCGGGGCCGCAGCGCCAGCCCTCTATCCGAATTGAACGTCGATCAGCATCGGTCCCTGCAGCGACAGCGCATCGGACAATGCAAGGTCGACCTCCTCCAGAGTAGTCGCTGCCCTCGACTCGACACCAAAGCCACGCGCGATCTGGCACCAGTCGATGGCAGGCCGATTGAGGCTCATCATGTCGCTGGCCGTTTTGCCAGGCCGCGCGCCGACCTTCGCGTACTCCCCCAGCAGGATCGCATAAGAGCGGTTGTTGAGGAGCAAAGTGGTTACGGGCAGTCCTTCGCGTGCCTGGGTCCAAAGGGCCTGAACAGTGTAAGCCGCGGAACCGTCCGCCTGAAGGGTGATGACGCGGCGGTTCGAGCAGCCCATGGCCCGGGCGCCGATCGCGGCTCCAGTCGCCAGCGGCATCCCGCCGCCAATGGCTCCGCCGGTTACTGTCAGCCAATCGCATGGAGCGGCATAGGGCATAACAGCGCCGAATCCCCTGCCAAGGGTCAGGGCCTCGTTCACCACGATTGCGTCCCGTGGCAGTTGCCGCGCCACCACGGCAGCGAAGCCCTCCGGATGAATTGGACCGGAAAGCCTGGCCACCTCTTTCATTCCTGGATCCGCGATCTCGGTTGCGACAACTCCAAGCTCCCGGGCGAGGGCCTCCAACGAGGCAGCCGCGTCTTGATCCTCCCGTGAGAGGACGACAACATCGGCATCAGGACGGTGCAAGAGGCTCGGGCGACCGGGGTAAAGGAAAAAGCCCGTCGGTGGGGGGCAGTTCACCAGAACCACGATGTCGTAGGGTGCAAGCGTGGCGACAGCATCATCAACGGGATACGGAACGCCCTGCAGCGCAAGTCGGCCCCGTCCCCGCGGAATCTTGGCAATGGTTGAGCTGCCCATGAGCGAAACTCCAGTATCGCGCGCGATGCCGGCAAGAAGCGGATGCAAATCGGCAGCGACCGCTGGCGTCCCGAGGATCATGACGACCCTGCGGCCGGACCGGAGCGCTCGCGCGACGTCTTTGACGCTCTTTCGGTCAGGCTGGAGCGGAGGACGCGGCGGAGCAGGAGTTGCCTCGACACCGCCTTCGCTCCATGAGACGTTCGCCGGCAGGACCAATGATGCGACCTGCCCATAGGCATAGCCCGCTGCCTCGAGCCCGCGCGAAGCGTCGATACCGATGCGCCCTGCTTCGGTTCCGAAAGAATGCCACTGCGACGTCGACCCCACGAGCGCGTCGACATCGGATGTCAGCGGACTGTCGAACGCCACATGCGAAATGGCGTGGTCACCCACGATATTGAGCATGCCACTACCGGCACGGCGGGCATTGTGAATGTTCGCAATCCCGTTTGCATATCCGGGACCGCAATGCAGAAGCGTTGCCGCCGGACGGCCGGTGACACGGAAATAGCCGTCCGCCATGCCGGTTACGGTGTTTTCCTGCAAACCCAGCACGCAGCGGATACCCGCAATCCGATCGAGCGCGGCGACGAAATGCATCTCGCTCGTGCCGGGATTGGCGAAGCACGTATCCACTCCGCCTGCGATCAGCGTGCGGACGAGCGCTTCGGCTCCGGTCTGCTTGTTGTCAATCATGATGTGGCATCGACGAATTGCCTTGCCTGCGGACCGGAGGAGGCACTTGCATTGGATTCGCCGGGAACTTCGACAATCAGGGCGTCGACGGCTATCGCACCGTTCTCGCTCACCATCAGCGGGTTGACGTCCAGTTCGGATAGCGTGTCGAGATTGTCTCCGGCATATGCCGCGATGGACATGATGGCATCGATGACGGGTTCAAGGTTCGCTGCAGGACGTCCACGGAACCCGTTCAACAACGCAAAGCACTTCAGACCGCGCAACGCGGCTTCGACGTCGGCGCGACTGACCGGAAGAAGCAACGGCGTCGCGTCCTTGAGCAACTCCACAAGAATGCCGCCCGCGCCGATCACCAGCACCATCCCGAAGAGCGGGTCGCGCTTGACGCCAACGATCAGTTCAGCCAGCGGCGGCGCCTGCATGGGTTCCAGCAGGAACTTCTCAAGCCGCACGGACGGCGCGTGCCGCGCCACATTCGCGACGATTTGCCTGGCGGCATTGAGCGCTTCGTCGCGACCGCCAAGTTTCAGCGCGACGCCGCCAACCTCGGTCTTATGCGGCAGGTCGTCGTGAAGAACCTTCAGGACCATCGGCTCCTTGAACCGGTCCGGCAGATCGGCAATCTCGGTCAGCGAAAGGACGCTGCCTTGCGGTATCGGCAGGCCGCGAGCGGCAAGGCGGCGTTTGGACTCGGCCTCGTTCACCGTTCGGGCAGCACCTGACAGCGGCTTGGCCGGATAAGGAACCTTGGCGACGAGCGAGCCGGGATCGGCGGTCGCATCGCCGCGGACGCGCGCGCAGTGGCCGGCCCATTTGGAAATGACCTCGGCGGCGTCATGCAAGCCTTGAAGTGGCACGATCCCTTGGGCGATCATCTCCTCGCTGGCTGCCGACGTGATGCCGCCAGTGTTCACCGAAGCATGGAAGACAGGCTTGCCCGTCGCCTTGCCGGCCGCCGCCAAGGCGCGATCCATGGCCTCCTGGGCGCTGGTTTCGCGGGGCGATCCTTCGGGCGGATAGTCGATCACCAACATTCCGGCGTCGCACTCTCCCGACAACATCGTCGTGAACATCGGCGTGAGGAGAGCTTCGTTGCCCCAGTAGCCTGCCGTGAAATCGAGCGGGTTCGAAACATGCCCGAACTGCGGCAGCATCGGCTTGATGACGCCGATCTGCGCCGCCGACGGCTGAGGCAGTTGAAGCCCCGCAAAAGAGCAATAGTCGGCGGCCAACCCATTGTCCCCGCCCGAGCTCGAATAGACGGTAATTCGCGGGCCCGCCAACGGTTCGGCGAGGGATGCCAGCTTCAGCATCTCCAGGAATTGTGGAACCGTATCCGTGCGGATGACGCCCAGGCGGTCGAACAGGGCGTCGTAATATTCATTTTGCCCAGCGAGCGAGCTGGTATGGCTGGCCGCCATGGCGGCGCCCAGTTCCGAGCGGCCGGAACGACAGACGATCACCGGCAGGCTCTTTGCCTGCGCGCGCAAGCATGCCTGGGAAAAGGAGGCCACATTGCGGATGCCCTCCATGAACAATCCAAGGCAGGTGACGTTCGGATCGTCGACCAGGAAATCGATGTAATCCTCAAAGCCTAGCACCGCCTGGTTTCCGGCGCTGATCAGATATGAAAACGGTACGGACCGATCGTTCGAGACAAAGTGGCCGGTGACATTTCCGCTTTGGGAAACGACTGCGGCACCGCGTTTCTGCTTCAGCTTCGGATAGAGCCCCGGCCAGATACTTCCGTGGTTGACGTAGTTGACCAAACCGTAGCAATTCGGTCCGACAACGGCCATGTCGCCGGCGGCTTCGATAAACCGACGGTTTCGGTCGGCTCCGGCCTCTCCGATCTCGGAGAATCCGGACGCGTAACACACAGCTCCTCCGGCATCCATCTTACGCAGATCGTCGAGAGCCGTAATCGACGCCTCTGCATTGACCGCCAGGAAAACGGCATCGGGTTGGATGGGCAAGTCCTGTATTCTTGGAACACAGGTGTAGCCGGCGATCTCCTTTCGCTTGGGATGGACGGCATACACCTCGCCATGGAAATCCTGCGCACGCAGGGTTGTCAGCGTGCGCTCGGCCTGGGTTCCGCCGATGAAGGCCATTGTGGCCGGCGCAAGCAGTCGCTGGAAATTGCGTCTCAAGGCCGGGCTGATGCGCGGGGCGGTCGGGGATGTCGCGGAAGTCTGCATGCTCTCGTATCGTGTTTGCACCTGGCGTGCGGACCACAGCACCTTGACCGAGCCAGGTTCGTTGACGTTGGGCCTATTCGGGTTTTGGAAGCGGAGCCGAGGTTTCGTAGTGCTCCAGATCGAAATCAGGCGTGAGCGGGTATTTTGCCGGATCTTCCCCGAACTGTTGACACAGCCACTGCCGCAATATCGTGCGGCAGTCCTCCCGCGTATAGCTCTCTTCCATGACCCAGCCGTACCAGAGACCGTCACCAAGCTGGGTCAGCGCGATCGCAGCGAGGCGAGTATCGAGGACGATGCCTCTCTCGCGGGCGACAGCGGTGATGCGCCGCTCGATATTGGCGCGGTAGCGGCCCCAAAGGTCGCGGTGCATGGCGAGGACATCAGGCAGGATCCACGCCGCGCTCAGGTAGTGGATCATCATGCGCTGATAGCCGGTATCCCTCAGAAAGGGGACGAAGACCGAATTCATCAATTTCCCGAAATGACCGGTCTTCGTGGAGACGACAACATGTCGAAAGAAGTCGTCTATATTCTGAAGGTAATACTTGTGCGCCAGGATAAGCAGATCATCCTTGTTTCCGAAATAGTGACCGACGAGGCCTCTCGACAAGCCTGACTCTTCGGCGATCGTGCTTATCGTCGAATTCAGATAGCCGTGTTTGCGGATCGAGTTCAACGTCGCGACGATGAGCTCCCCCTTCCGGATGTCCTGGATCTGTCTCTGTTTCGGTGCACTCGCCATGCGCTGCCCTCTTTGCCGGCCAGGTCAGCCGGAAGTCAGTTTCTGTAAGGTCGAAGAAGGTCCTTGGCGATGACATCCTGGTGGATTTCCGATGTCCCTTCCCATATCCGCTCGATACGGGCGTCGCGCCAGAAGCGCTGGATCGGAAAGTCCTCCATCATGCCCATCCCGCCAAAAATCTGTACTGCATTGTCGGCAACGCGGAACACCATCTCCGAACAGTAGTAGTTGACCATTGAAGCTTCGGTCCGGTTCATGAGATTGTTCTCGATCTTCCACGCGGCTTCCTTCACCATCAAGTCACCGAGCTTGATATCGACAGCCATATTGGCCACCTTGAATCCGACGCCCTGGAATTCTCCGATCGTCTTGCCGAAAGCCCGCCGCGTGCCGGCCCACTCCTTGGTCATATCGAAAATGCGTTCGGCGCGGCCGACGCAGTGCGCCGAAAGCCCGACGCGGCCGTCGTAAAGCCATTCATTGGCAGTGTTGAACCCCTGGCCTTCCTCTCCAAGTATCTTGCTGTCTGGAACGCGGACATTGTCCAGGTAGACCATTGTCGGGTTGTACCCACGAGTGACGATGGACTTCATGGGTTCGACGCGCAGGCCCGGGAGGCTTTTGTCGAGCAGGAAAGTGGTGAAGCGCTTTCGCGGCCCCTTGTCGGTCTGGTCAACCCCGCTAACGGCGATCAGGATGATGAAATCGGCGGTGTCCGCCGCTGAGATGAACTGCTTTACACCGTTGATCACCCACTCGTTGCCCACGCGTTCGGCCTTCGTGACGATGGCGCGCGCATCGGACCCGGCGCCGGGCTCCGTCAACGCGAATGCGTTCTTACGCTCGCCGCGAATCGAAGGAAGAAGATATTCCTCGACCTGCTCGTCCTTGCATTTGAAAAGGATGCCCGTCACGCCCCGGTTCATGCATTGTCCCAGCGCCGACGAGGGCTTGCCCATCACGCGTTCGGCCTGCATCTTCGTCTGCTTGTCGAGACCGGGGCCGCCCCATTCTTCAGGCAGGTTCATCCCTTCGAACCCCTGTTCCTGTGACTTTCGGCGGATCTCCTGCTTGATCTCATCCGGGATATAGCGGAGCTCTTCGACGACAGCCTCGTGAGGGTAGAGCTCGCGTTTACAGAATTCTTCCAGCGAATCCACCAGGGACTGCTGTTCAAAGCTCAATCCGAAATCCATTGTATTCTCCTCAGGCGCCAACAAAGCGTGGGGCGCGGCGCTCATTGGCTGCGGCAAGGCCCTCGGCATGATCCTTGGTCTGGCCACAGATCTTGCCCGCAGCGACTTCCTCCAGCTGCTGGTCGGACAGGCTGCGCTTGTGGGCCGTGTTCAAAAGCTTCTTCGTCTGAGCGATGGCTACCGTCGGCCCGGACGCCAGTTTTTGAGCGAAGGCGAGGGTGTCCTCCCAGAGCCGGTCGTTGGGGCTGACATGGGACACTAGGCGCTTCTCGAGCGCGACAGGCGCAGTCCAGAGTTCGCCCGTGAATGCGAAGAGCTTGGCTGCCTCCAGCCCGATAACGCGCGGCAGAAGCCAGGTGCCCCCGCAATCGGGATTGAAGCCGACATTGGTGTAGGAGCAGATGAACTTGGACTTCTCCGACGCATATCGGAAGTCGCAGGCCAGGGCCATATCAAGCCCTGCGCCAACCGCCGCGCCGTCGACCATTGCGATCGTCGGCTTGGGCATCTCGTGAACCTGCTGGACAAGCTTGAGGGATTCCTCGACCCAGTTCATATCAGGCCAGGGATTGTCGCCTGCTGCCTTTCCGGCCCATTCCTTCACGTCGGCGCCCGCGGAGAACGCGCCTCCACGGCCGGTCAGTATGAGAGCCCGCATGGTGGTATCGGCTGCCGCTTCGCGTAGAGCCCGACGCAGCTCGATCGTAATCCCCATCCCGAGAGCGTTGCGCGCTTCGGGGCGATTTAGTGCAATCACGCCGACAGCGCCGTGCCGTTCCAACTCTAAGAATTTAAACATCCATTCCTCCTGTGATCCGATCCTTCGACCGACGATGTTTCTTCAGCAGCCCCGCCAATTCGGCTCACGCTTTTCCAGGAAGGCCCGCTGGCCTTCGATCATGTCCTGGGAGTCCAGCATCCGCCGGTAACTTGCGAGGTCGCCTTTCGAATCCCGCCGCAGTCCCATCGCCGCTTCGTCGGAAAGGCCGCTCACGAAGCGTAGCGTCTCCTTCAGAGCCTGTTGCGCGAGGGGCGCCCCGCGGGCGACGCGCCGTGCGATGTCCCATGCAAGCGGCATCAACTCGTCACGCTCAGCCGTCTGGTAGACGAGACCCCAGCGATAGGCTTCGGCGGCGGTCATCCGATCGCCGGTCCAGATCATGGCGGTGGCGACATGGTAGGGTATCCGGCGCGAAAGACGTTGCAGTCCTCCGCCATCCGGGAGGAGGCCGCGTTGAAGCTCAGGCAACTGAACGTAGGCACCGTTCGCCATCAGCAGGATGTCGCAAGACAGAGCAAGCTCAAGCCCGCCACCGATCGCGGGTCCATTGATTGCTGCAATCAACGGCTTCTTCAGCGCCCACAGCGTCGTGATCCCACCGAACCCGCCCGCTGTCGCACCGGAGACGCTCTCACCCGATTGCGAGGTCGCTTCATGGAAATCGAGACCTGCCGAAAAGGCCTTGTCGCTGCCGCTTGACAGGATTCCAACGCGAAGATCGGGATCGCCCTGGAGGTAAAGGGCCGCGCGCTCCATGCTTCGGCTGAACCGCCGGCAAATTGCATTCACCTTTGGTTTGACCATTCGGATCTCAAGCACGTCACCTTGGCGGTGCAGCGACACGAACCCGTCAAGCTCTCGGTTCAACTCGTCCAACCGTTCAGGCATTCTTACGCCTCGCGCGGTTCGCGGCGATGTGAAGGAGCAACGGCGGGACGCTCGTCACGACGAGCATCAGCGTCGACACCGCCGCCAGGGTGGGGTCGACGTCGTCCCGAAGTGTCGAGAACGTCACCCGTGAAAGCGTCGAGACCGGTCCGGAAGAGACCATCAGGGAGATGATCACTTCGTCGAAGGAAATCAGGAAAGCCAGCAGCATCGACGTCGCAACCGAGAACTTCAGTTGCGGCAAGGTCACGGTCATGAACGCCTTGAAACGGTCGGCACCCAGGCTGCGGGCGACCATTTCCTGGGTCATGTCATAGGTCTTGAAGCCCGCCGCCATGGTCAGGATCACGAATGGCATGGCGACGACCGTATGCGCCAGGATCAGCCCGGTGATCGTGTTGAGCAAGCCTCCAATCTTGGCGTAGACGAAGAAGATGCCCACCGCGATCAGGATCGAGGGAACCGCAAGCGGAGAGATGAGGGTCCAATTGATGAGGCCGCGCATCCGGATTGCGGACACGTGCAACGCGTAGGCGGCAGCAATCCCCGTCACCGTTGCCAGGACCATCGTGCCAAAGCCGACGCGGATCGATACCCACAGCGACCCGGTCCACTTTTCCTGTTGGAAGAATGCCTCGTACCAGCGTGTCGACCAGCTTGGCGGCGGAAACAGAAGCGCGGTCGTCGACGTGAACGACACCGGCACAACGATCAGGGTTGGCACGACCAGGTAAAAGATCACCAGCCCCACAAGGATGTAGAGCCATAGTCTCTGGCGGTGCGGAATGTAGGATTCCATCAGCGTCTCCTCACCGGCTGGAGGACAGTTGGCGCACCAGCAACAGGCTGGCGCCCAGACAGATCGCGGTCACTGCGAGAAGCAGCACCGCAAGCGCCGCGGCCGGACCCCATGTCGGATAGAGGGAAAGCGACTCCTGGATGCGCTGGGCAATCATCTTGACCTTGCCGCCGCCCAGGATCGAGGGGGTGATGTAGTAGCCGAGGCACATCACGAAAACCATGATCGTTCCCGCGATCAGGCCGGGCATGGAAAGCGGCAGGAAGATCGTGCGGAATGCGTGGGCGGGTGTCGCCCCGAGATTGGCCGCGGCCCTCAGGAGATTGCCGTCGATGGCCTTCATGGACGCATAGAGCGGCAGCACCAGGAATGGCACCATGATGTGCACCATGCCAACGATGACGCCGGTCATGTTGTAGACCAGGGGGATGGGATGATGGATGATCCCCAGATGGACAAGGAGCGAGTTGATCACCCCGTTCCGCTGCAGGATGATGATCCAGGAAAATGTCCGCACCAGCCCTGACGTCCAGAACGGAACCAGCACTGCAAGCATCAGCAGGCCGGACCAACGCGCCGGCAGGATGACCAGCAGATAGGAAACCGGATAGCCGAGCAACACAGTGACCAGGGTCACCAGGAACGCAACTTCGAACGTGTTGAGGAACATGTCCCTGTAGACGGGCTCGTCGAAGAACAGGCTGTAGTTCTCGAAGCTGAGTTCGCCGTTCTGCCCGAAGAGGGACATTGAAAGCAGCCACGCTATCGGCGCCACCATCAGCAGTCCCACGATCAGCAGAGCCGGCAGGGTGAGCCGCATCAACGCACGCGATTCCAAGCGCTTGTCCTTTTCCAGGGCGAGGCGATTGTTCTCCAGCTGCGCCTGCGTGAGAAGCTGCAACCCGCGGTCGGCAACGGCCTGCGACATGGTCAGCCCTCCGCCCGCACAATTCGTGTGTCGGCACGATCAAGCCGCAGCGCTACGCGATTGCCGGCCTGGGGCATCCGGCGAAGGTCATCGGATCGGTTTGGAACCCGCACGACAACCCTGTGACCCTCGCTGAGCACGACTTCATAGAGAAGGCTGTCGCCCTGGAAGACGACGGTCTGAACTTGTCCGTCGAAAATATTGCCGTCCGCTCCCTTGTTCGCTTCCTCCAGGGCACAGAGATGAAGACGCTCCGGGCGCAGCATCAGCATCGGTTTGTCGAAGGTGTCCGGGGAGGTTTCCGCAAATTGTATCACCTGGCCACCATAGGCCAGCCCGCCGGACGCCTTCCGGAGAGGCAGGAAACTGGATTCGCCGATGAACTCGGCAATGAACTGGCTCTGCGGCTGGTCGTACAGGCAAGTCGGTGTGGCCACCTGGGCAAGCCTGCCCTTGGAGAACACCGCTATCCGGTCCGACATCGTCAGCGCCTCGCGCTGGTCGTGCGTGACAGAGATTGTCGTCATGCCGAGGCGGTCATGCAGCTTGCGGATCTCGATCTGCATCGTCTCGCGAAGCTGCTTGTCCAGGGCCGAAAGCGGCTCGTCCATGAGTAGTATTCGCGGCTCGAAAATAATAGCTCGTGCAAGCGCTACGCGCTGGCGCTGACCGCCTGAAAGCTCACTTGTCCTCCTGTCCGCGTAACCGCCGAGCTGGACTAGATCCAGGGCCTTGCGAACGCGATCTTCGACCTCGGCCCTTCCGATCTTCCGCAGGCGCAAGGGATAGGCGATGTTCTCTCCGACCGACATGTGCGGAAAAAGCGCATAGTTTTGGAACACCATGCCGATGTTCCGCTTGTGCGGAGGCAGATGCACGATCTCCTGCCCGCCTATGCGGATCGAACCCTTCGTTGGCCGGTTGAAGCCGGCGATCATCATGAGAAGCGTGGTCTTGCCGGATCCCGACGGTCCCAGCAGGGTAAGGAATTCGCCCGCCTTGATGTCGAACGAAACATCTTCGACGGCATGAACGGCACCGTAGAATTTTGACAGCGACTGCAGCTGGACGGGCAATGCCGTCGTCGAAGGTTGTGCCATTTCAAAGCCTACGATTTTATCCTCGGGCGATGGCCATTGGGCAGCATGCCCTGTAAGCGGCGAAGCCCGTTGTCCTATGTCATCGAGATGGACGGCGTCCGGACAAGACCGGACGCCGTGACGGCCAGCCGCCTACTGCATCGCCGCATCCCACTTGGTCTGGGCCTCGATGATGTGATCGGCCCAATAGGACATGTTGGTGATCAGCTGCTTCTTGATGTTGTCGACGCTCGTGACGATTTTCGCCGCCTTCTCGGGGCTGATCAGGCCCTTCTTGAAGGCATCCTGGTTCATCGGCCCGTAGGGAATGTAGTCCGGCAGGTTCGCCTGATACTTCGGATCAAGCAGGTTGTTGATCAGACGCATCGCTCCTTCCGGATTGGGCGAGTTTTTCGGAACGACCAGGCATTCCACGTCCATCACAGCGTCATTAAGGGTATAGGCATAGGGCGCGCCATCCTTGATGGCCGCTTCAATGCGGGCAGCCCAGATCGTCATCATGTCGGCTTCCTGCGACGTGGCCAGCTGTGTGGCCTGCGCGCCCGTGCCCCAGCGAACGCTGATGTTCGGCTTGAAGTCGACCCACTTCTTGATCGCCCGGTCGATATCGACCGGATATATCTTGTCCTTCGGCACCCCATCGGCCAACAGGGCGATTTCCAGGTTTGTCGAAGGATAGGTTCCGCCCATGGACCGGGTTCCAGGGAATTTCTGAACGTCGAAGAAATCGGCCCAGTTCTTCGGCGGATTGGCACCGTAGGTTTCCTTGTTATAGGCAAGCACCGTCGAATAGGCGGTGAATCCGATCCAGTGGCTCTTGCGCAGGTTTTCCGGGATGCCGGAGGCGTTCGGAATTTTCGAGTAATCCAGCGGAATGATCAGATCTTCCTTGACCGCCTGGTCGCACAGCCCGCCGTAGAGCTCGGCAACGTCGATGTCGACGGCGTTCGCCTTGACCTTGGTGCGGATGTCCTGGATGCCGTTCGCCAGCACATAATCCGTGACCTTCATGCCCTGATCGGCCGGAAGATGATCGAGAATGGCCTTTCGCACGCCCTCCTGGTAAGCGCCGCCATACGAGGCATAGCTTACAGTTTCGTCCGCCAGAGATGGCGTCGCTGCACTAAGCAGCATTGCCGCGGCAACAATTTTTACCTTCATGGATTCCTCCCATTGAGTAACGCGTCTGTGGAAAGGCAGAATGGTCGCCGTCCGGTGGCGGCCTTTGCTACCTTCGATTTTTATTCTTTTGGGTGAGTGGGCCTCCTTGCATTCTCTGCTGCGCCCGCAACCAGGTTGCGAGCCTTACGCGACAAATGCCTCCATCCCCCTTTGCATTGCCGCCCGACAATCGACGACCATCCGCTCGACAAGCTCCGCGCAGGTCGGGATATCGTCCACCAGGCCGATCGCCTGGCTCGCCCATACGAGGCCATCGTCAACCGCTCCCGCTTCGAGCGCGGCCTTTCCACGAGCACCCGCCACGAGCGGCTGGATATCGGCGAATTCACAGCCGCCCGCCCGGTTTTCCGTTTGCACGACTTCATCGGAAACGCGGTTCTTCAAAACGCGCCCCGTATTTCGCATGGTCCGGAAAATCAGGTTCGTGTCGCGCTCCGAGGCGTTGACCAGCGCCTGCTTGATGGCGTCGTGGATTGGAGCTTCCTTTGTTGCGCAGAAACGGGTCCCCATGTTCACCCCTTCCGCGCCAAGCATCATGGCCGCCGCCATACCCTGGCCCGAGCCAATGCCGCCCGAGGCGATCAAGGGCACTTTCACCGAGCGCGCCGCGGCCGCGAATAGCACGAGGCCGCCGACGTCATCTTCGCCGGGATGGCCTGCAGCCTCAAAACCGTCGATCGAGATCGCATCCACTCCCGCGCGTTCGGCCGAGAGCGCGTGCCGCACCGCCGTGCATTTGTGGATGATGACGGCGCCGGCCGCTTTTGCCTTTGCGATAAACTCCTTGGGACTGCGCCCAGCCGTTTCCAGGATCTTCACACCGCATGCCAGCGCCGAGTCCAGGTACTCCGCGTAGGGCGGCGGATTCGTGGATGGCAGGATCGTCAGATTCACCCCAAACGGCTTATCCGTCAGGCTCCTGCAGCGATCTATCTCCTTGCCAAGAGCCTCTGGGCTCGGTTGGGTCAACGCAGTCAATATGCCCAGGCCGCCAGCGTTAGAGACGGCGGAAGCGAGTTCCGCTCGACCTACCCACTGCATACCGCCTTGTACGATGGGATAGCGAATACCAAGAAGCTCCGTGACGCGTGTCCGCATCACTCCTCCCATTGTTTTTATTTGTTAGTCACCGAAAAGTTTGATAACCCTAGCGTCCATTGGCTGGACGTTCAACATATTTTTTGGACGATTGGACAACTTGTCGTCGGCCAGAGGCGGGACAGTGCTTTTGAGGGGCTAAAATGATGCAGATCCCGGCTCGCCGTGGCCCCATGCAGGCAGGGCGCTCGCGCCGTTCCAAAAATACGGGGCTGCATTTGGACAGGAGCCAAGGCCGGCTCATCGAGACCGAACCGATCGGAAATGGACCAGGACCGCGGACCGCCAGCTTGACGGGACAGGCACGGCGCGATCGGGCGCACTTCCTCGTTCCATCGTCTTTCTAGGACAAATGATGTGAAAGAGGCCTCTCGTCCCGACGGCAACGTCGTGTTGGTTCCGCGCGCGGGCGCTACAGAGCCCGCCGAAGGCATAAGCGCCGCTTCGGATGATCGTGGCCGCAATACGTCCGATGCATCGAAGACGATCCGCGCAATAGCTATGATATGCCTGGGGTCGTTATGCTATACGTTGAACGATACGCTGACGAAGTTCCTTCTTAATCACTATCACATCACCACAATCATATTCGTCCGCAGCATGTTCGCCATGCCGCTCCTGTTTTTCACGGGCATACTGATTGGCCACCAACGCGTCCGATGGTCGGGAAAAATCCTGTTTTACGCTCTGCGTGGCGCGATCAATCTGAGTGCGGCCTATCTATATATCAAAGGACTGGCGTATCTCAGCGTTGCAGAGGCAACGGTGATCCTCTACGCTTCTCCCTTCATCATCACCGCATCGTCTGCCATCATCTTCAAAGAGACGGTTGGCTGGCGCACCTGGGGTGCCGTGCTGGTCAGTTTCATCGGCGTTCTGATTGCCATTCAACCTGGCGTGGCCGCATTCAGGCCGGCCTCATTGTTCATCTTCGCTTCCAGCTTTCTTTACGCGGCAAATTCCCTGACGGCACGCTGGATACCTCCAGGCGACAATCTATGGACCGTCAGCTTTTTCAATGCCGCCTTTTCCGCGCTCTACGTTGCCCCGGTGGCTATTTCCGATCGGGCTCCGTTCGCATTTGACGACCTGCTGCTTTTCGTGGGCGCCGCTTTCTGCTCAAGTCTTGGTGTTGGCCTTAGCGCGGTCGCCTACAGATCCACGGCAGCTTCCAATCTTGCGCCGTTCGGATATTTCGGTCTGATCTGGTCCCTCGGCGTGACATGGTTGATCTGGGGTATGGTGCCGGGTGTCTGGACCTTTGTCGGCGCATTCATAATCACCACCAGCAGCATTTTTCACTTAAGGTCCAAGCGTAGCAAACGTTGTCCCTGAGCGATCCGGTTCGCTGGCAGTCGCCGAGCGCCTCGGTCGCGATTGCGGCGGCCAACCGACGCCCCTTGCGGTCGACATCAAAGAACAGGTCCGCCTGGCCGGTCGGCGGAGCCCACCCGAGTCTTGGGCGCGGCGCGGTTGTGAGCACAGTGCTTGCCGCACGCTGATCTTCGATCGGCTTTTGGCGGCTGGGGTTTCATCCGCCCAAAGCAAAAAAGCCGGTCCTCGGTAACTGAGGCGAGGGCGCCTTTGGGCAACCGGAACATTCCGTCCATTCCGAGATTAGGCTGGCCTCCGGATTGCTGGCGCCCCGGAGCTTTTCAACGCGATCACAAACAGAAGGCGAGCACCATGGGCTTTTTCTCGAAAGACATCAAAACGTTGGACGACCTGTTCGTTCACACCCTCCAAGACATCTATTATGCGGAGCGGCAGATCCTAAAAGCGCTTCCCAAGATGATCGATAAGGCTTCAGACGAGAATTTGAAGGCTGGGTTCGAGAAGCATTTGCGCGAAACGGAAGGCCACGTCGCTCGGGTCGAAGAGGTCTTCGAAATGCACGGTCAGAAAATCAAGGCCACCAACTGTCCGGCCATCGACGGCATTCTCGAGGAGGCCGACGATGTGAGCGCCGACGTCGAGGATAACGAAGTGCTCGACGCGGCTCTGATCGCTTCCGCTCAAGCCGTAGAGCACTACGAAATGACCAGATATGGGACGCTTATCGCTTGGGCCAAGCAGCTTGGTCGAAACGACTGCGCCGCCATCCTGGCGGAAAATCTTAAGGAGGAGAAAGCGGCGGATGACAAGCTGTCGGAGATTGCCGAGAGGAAGGTCAACGCCATGGCGGCGGAATGACTGTTGGGCTTCGGGTTCAATGCGGCCGCGATGCCGTTATCCAAAGGCAAGTAAAGGGAACTTCGTCCTGATTGTCGGTTGCGGCGGTTGTGTTAGCATATGTCATGAGTAGGTCTTTCCGTCGACACGGCATAATATCGCCATTGCCTCAAAAAGCTGCTCCCAAGCGGTCAGCGCTGGATCAGGACCTGGCTGTCGCATTTGAAGCCATTGCCGACGAACCAACTCCTCGACGGCTGTTCGAACTGGCTCGCGAGCTCGAAGCGGCCGGGCAACTGAAAGTCAAGGACGCCGACGGCAAGCTGCATTGACGCATCCCCGTTCGGTATCCCTGCGGTGCTGGCGGTGCCCTTCCGGTCATCTCAAGACAGCACATTTCGCGGTCAGCTTCGGACGAGGGCTGACGTCAGAGCCGAAGATCCGGCCGCTGCCCGGAGCAAAAGACGACGCGCGAAATTATGACCGGAAACGAGCAACGATTGTTGAGGCAACAGGAACCTACGCGCTCGCAGCGCATTAGCTCCCTGTTCATCCAATCCAAACTGTTCCCTGCGGAGGCATTTTTGCGGACGATGAATTCCGGCTCGTCGGCCCTCCAGAATGAGGCGACGATCGTCGATCTGATCCCGGCTTTGAGAGCTTTCGCGCGTACCTTCTGCAGGGACAAGACCGACGCCGACGATCTCGTGCAAGAAACCCTGCTCAGGGGGATAGCGCATATCGATCAATTCGAACCTGGCACCCGGATCAAGTCGTGGCTGTTCACGATCATGCGCAATACCTTCTACACGAAGCACAAGGTCTATGCGCGCGAGGCGCCAGGAGTGAATGATTGCGTATCGGCCCGTTCAATCACCTATGGTGACCAGGAATGGCATATTCGTAGCCAAGAGGTTCATGCCGCTATCGGCAAATTGCCTCCCCAGCAGCGGGAGGTCTTGGTGCTGATCGCGATCCTCGGCGTAAGTTATGAGGAAACGGCGAGCATTTGCGGCTGCGCCATCGGTACCATCAAAAGTCGTTTGAACCGTGCACGAATGTCATTGCTTGAAGACCTGGGAGAGGCGTCTTCAGCTGCAGCCGTAGAGCCCCCCACCCATGCCCCATTGCCTTTCGGTCAATCGCCAGGTCGGCGCTAGACCGCGTCGCGATCTTTCAGATTCGCTCCATGCGCTTTTGGTTTTTGATTTTAAGCATGTCTTTATCCCGAAACCGGTTCCCACTTTCGGGAGACATGCTTTGGCGGGGTGGGCGGTGGAAGCCGATCTTGGAATGCCGCCAATAGGCGGTAGCGGCGGGCAGAGGGTGAGGAGGCGGCTCGCTTTTCTCGGGTGAGCTGACATGCCGTCGCGGTTCAAGCGACTGGCCAGAGTGTTTAATCCAGCAATCTGCCCGGTGCTCCATTGTTGCCGGTTCACGCGCCACCTCATCGTCGCGAAGGCTGCTCTGGAACATAGGAGACCGCTCGCAGTTCGGGTTTTGCTGCAGATGCCCTGACAGGCATCTGTCGAGATCGGTGGGCAACACCTGATCGGTCCGCGCCTGTCCCTCGCAGGCGCTGGCTTCAGGCTCCGGCCGGACCTGCCGCGCCGCTGCGAAAATGTCGCCACCACAACCACAGGAGACAGCAATGAAGCATCAGACAGCGCATGAACTTCAATCGGTTGCGGTCATCGACCGGCTTGGACCAGTCCCTCTTGCAACAAGAAGGCAGCGGATAGAGCGCTGGGCGGCGTTGCTCGATCGAAATCCCGTCCGGAGCCTGGCGGCTTTGGTGGGCACCGAATATGTCGATCCAGAGGTTCGCGCGGAAGCGCGGGCGGCCGGATCTCCGCTCACGGTTGCGTTCGAGGATCCACTGCTGCGCGCCGCCGGATTGCAATCGGATACCTATGGCGAGGCGAAGCGTTTCTTCGAGCTTTCCGATTGGCAGTTGCACGAGGTCGTCTGCAGCTGTCATGTCGGCGCGACGATGCAGGCCAATTGGGCCGCGGCGCGGGTCCGCAGGCTGATAAACGGCAACCCCTTCTTTGCTTGGCTCAGAAGCCGCTTCGCGCACTGAAAAGCTGGTCATCCGGCGAACGCAGGTCGCCGCCAACACGGTGCCCTGCGACGCCGCGCCGACATCAGCGCCGGCAGTGGAACGCGCGATGGCGGAACCGTTCCGGACGTCTCGTCCATGCGCATCGATCGGATCGGGCTGCATGGAACTATTCCGCCGGCCCGCAGTTCGGTGCCCGGGCGGAGTCGGCCGGGAACCACCACCATGACATCGTATGGCGAAGCCTCTGAAGACGACAACGAGCGCAAAAATGCCGAACGTGTTCGCAATCTGGCGCAAAGAGCCGGTATTCCAATTGGATTGGCCTTGGCCCTCATTCTGAAATACGGCAACGACCCGAACGTTCTCGATCGCGAGGCTGCCAAGCTGAAGCGGGGAGCGGAGAACACCGGGAATTGATCACCTGGTAGCCGGCCCGGCCAGGTGATCGTCCAGCATTCGGGGGATGGCAAGCCGGGGATGGCAAGGCGCACAGGCGCGGCCGACAGCCCGGCGCCCTTGTGAAGGAATGAGCGCAGCCGGGCACATGGAACATAGCTTTGACTTCCAAGTTCGGTAAGGCCGTCCGCCGGCGATCCCTGCATCCCGGCGGCGGATTGTGAGGGCCCCGGATTTTTCCGGGGCTGCGGCAAACACGGCGGACCGGCGATGAACGGAACAGTCTTGAGCGGGCACCTCCAGAGACGGACGGGCGCGGCGGTGACGCGCCGCTCGCCCAATTGGCGCCGATCGAAGGCATGGCTGGTTTTGCCTGCAAGCGTCCTCGCAAGTTTCCTTTGCGCCCCGGCATCGGCGCACCAAGCGCCGGCGGGCTGGCAGTACGATCCTTCCTGTTGCGCGGGGGTGGATTGCTACCAGGCGCCGCCCTCGGATGTGAAGGAGACGAAATACGGCTACCAGCTTTCGACCGGCGAACTGATCCCTTACACCGATCACCGCATCAAGCGATCCCGCGACGAATATTTCCACGAATGCAAGCCGGGCGGCGACGCCAGTTCCCAGCACTCCTTCTGCCTCTATGTTCCGGACCGAGGCATGTGAGCCGGACGGCTCAATCGGAGATATCGAAGGCAGCGAATTCCTCGTGGCCGGGATCGACAAAGGCCTCGCGTGGAACCTCCCCCCATCGCCGCCAGGATTTCCCGGTCACGGATGGCGCCGACCACCGAGATGAACATCGACCATCCGGCCTCCATCATCGTCTTTGCCGACTGCGCCGGCTACGCAGAAGGCCCACGCCGGCAGCGGAAGCCGCCTATGCGCTCATCATCGCCTCCAGATAAGAAAATGCCCACACCCATCGAAGACAGAACACGCTGCCGGAGTTATTGTTTCGCCCGTTTGGCAATTGTTTTGATTGGCTGCCCGGAAGCGACCTAATCATCCGATCCAAGTCCGAGCAGGCAGGCGCCCGAAAGAAGCCACTAGTCGGACAGGCTTTATGGCGCTGGCTTGATTGAAGCCTAGGTACGCAAGGTTTCGCGCTTGTCGTTCCGATGCAGCATCATGCGCCGGAAGCTCATCGAGATATGCGCCCGCCTAATGTGTCCGATCGAGGCCCAGTCGCCGATCTCGGCCGCCGCGAGCACCTCCGCGATTTCCCGCCGGAACGCGGCGAACTCCTCGGCCAGCCCAAGCCGGGGCATCATTTTCAGCACGACCCGTGCGACCTGGAAGTAGAGCCGTTCGCTGATGTCGCGCAACGGCTGGTTGCCGGTCATGGCGCTGAGCTCGTAGAAGAAGTCCATGTTGAGCCGCAGGAACGCGCCTTGGTCCGGGCTGAGGATATGGGCGTCGCAGCGCTCCTTCAGCGCGCGTATGCGGTCGAGGTCGGCGGCGGTGCGCGGGATCGGCGACAATTTACCGATCAGCTCCGCCAGTTCCATGCGCAAGTGATAGACCTGCTCCAACTCCTCTATGTCCACGTCGGTGACGATCGTGCCCACGCCGTGGACGGATTGGACTAGGCCTTCCGATTCCAGCCGCGCCAGCACCCGCCTGACCGGAGTCCGGCTGACGTCGAACTCCTGAGCGAGCTCTTCTTCGGAAAGGTGGCTTCCGGGGGGATATTGCAGCATGCAGATGCGGTCGCGCAGGATCCTGTAGATGCGTTCCGACCTCTCCCGCGCCGAAGGCGGTCGCGTTGGGCCGGTCGTGGCCTGCTCTGTCACCGCATCGTCGTTGCGGGTCATCCCGCCTCCAGCACCGCGCGCAGGAATTGCCGCGTCCGTTCGTTCTTCGGCGCGCCGAACAACTCGCCTGGAGGTCCCTGCTCGCAGATCTTGCCCTGGTAGAAGAAGCAGACCCGATCCGAGAATTCCTTCGCGAAACCCATCTGATGGGTGACCATCAGCATTGTGAGGTCATGCTCCCGCCCGATCTGCCTTATCACCTGCAGCACTTCGCCGACAAGCTCGGGGTCGAGCGCCGACGTCACCTCATCGAACAGCATGACCTTTGGCCGCATGGCGAGCGCGCGCGCGATCGCGACGCGCTGCTGCTGCCCGCCGGAGAGCTGCGAGGGATAATGGCCCTTCTTCTGCGACAGGCCGACCATGTCGAGAAGCTCGGCCGCGCGCGCCTCGGCATCGGCGCGCTTCATGCCGAGCACCGTCATCGGCGCCTCGATGCAGTTGGCCATCGCGCTCATATGCGGGAATAGGTTGAACGACTGGAAGACCATGCCGATCTTGGCCCGCACCCGCCTGATATGGGCGAGATTGGCAGGAACCAGCTTGCCGCCCTTGTCCATATGCGTAAGCGGCTCGCCCTCGACCCAGATGACGCCGTCATTGATCGTCTCGAGCGTCATCAGCATGCGCAGCACCGTCGTCTTGCCGGAGCCGGAAGGCCCGATGATCGACACCTTCTCGCCGCGCGCGATGTCGAGGCTGAGGCCGTCGAGAACCGTCAACGCGCCATAACGTTTCGACACATTGTCGAAGCGCACCATGGGCTGGTCCGTCATCGTGAGGTCCTCCGGTTGAGCAAGCGTTCGACAACACGGATGAGCGCTGCCGACACCAGGCTCATCACCAGGAAAAATAGGCCGACGAGCGTCATCGGCTCGGTATAGCGGAAAGTGTCGGAGCCGATGATCTTGGCCGTCTGCATCAGCTCGAGAACGGCAATGGCCGAGAGCAGGGGGGTCTCCTTGAACAGCGCGACCAGGTAGTTGCCGAGCGCCGGAACGATCGGCGGGATGACTTGCGGGATGATGATATCGCGGAAAGTCGCCCATTGCGGCAGGTTGAGCGCGATCGACGCCTCCCATTGGCCGCGCGGGATGTTGTCGAATCCGGCGCGGTACACCTCGGAGCAGTAGGCCGCGTAATGAAGTCCGATCGCGATCACGCCGGCGGTGAAGGCGTCCAGCACGACCCCGAATTTCGGAAACACGAAATAGAGGAAGAAGATCTGGATGAGCAGCGGCGTCGAGCGGATCAGCTCGACCAGCACCGAGATCGGCCATGCCGTCCACGGAATGGCGATGCGTGCCAGGGCGAGCGCAAGGCCGAGCAGGGCCGCGATGACGAACCCGATCAGCGTCGCCTCGATGGTGATGATCGCCGCGCTTGCCAGCGTCGGCAGGATTTCAAGCGTGAAGGACCAATCCCACATCAGGCGGCCCTCCCTCGCGAGAGCCCGGCGGACGCCCGTTGCTCGAGGAACCGCATGCCGATCGTGATCACGAGCGACATGACGAGGTAGATCAGAAGCACCAGCGTGAAGATGGGAACGGTTTTCAGCGTGCTCTGGTTCATCTGCTGGGCCTTGAAGGCAAGGTCCGTCAGCGTGATGAGCGACACCAGCGCGGTCGATTTCAGCAGCTCGATGAACAGGTTGCCCCAAGGCGGGATCATGGCGATGAAGGCCTGCGGCAGGATGATCCTGCGCAGCATCTGGGCGCGGCTCATGTTGAGCGCGATCGACGCCTCCCACTGGCCTTGCGCCACCGCGAGGATCGCTCCGCGCACCACTTCCGATCCGTAGGCGCCGACATTCAGGCCGAGCGCCAGCACGGCCACCGTGAAGGCATCCATCAGCAAGCCGAATTGCGGCAGCACGAAAAACAGCCAGAAGAGCTGCACCAGCGCGGAGGTGCCGCGAAAGATCTCGACATAGACCGTCGCCAGCCAGCGCAGCGGAGCCGGCCCGTAGAGGCGGGCAAGGGCCGCCAGCACGCCCATGACCACGGCCAGCACGCTGCCCAACACGGCAATTTCAATCGTCAGCAGCGCTCCCTCCAGCAGTCCCGGCAGGAACAGGCTGTAGGAGGTCTGCGTCGCGAGCAGGCCGATCACCGCCAATGCGGCAACCAACATGCCAACAAGCGTCCGGATGCCCATCGGCCTCTCCGAAGAAAAGGAGGCGGCGCCGAAGCGCCGCCCGGAGTTGGGACTTTTACTTGCCGGCGCAAAGCTCGGCGGTCGTCTTGTTCGGCAGGTAATCCTTGCCGAAGCCGAACGGCTCGACGAGGGCGATGTGCTCGGGCGAGCCGATGAATTTCTTCAGCTCCGCGTTGAAGGCTTTGAGCAGGTCGGTATCTTCCTTGCGGAACCCGAAGCCGCCATGGCCCTTCACCGACTTTCCGTTCACTTCGCCGAAAGGCTTGGTGGATTCGACGCCGTCGGCCTTCTTGGCCATGTCGGCGATCGACAACGCCGTCAGCGCGGCAGCGTCGGCGCGGCCCGACTGGACCGCGGCGACCAGGCTTGACTGGTCCGGCAGGACCACGAGCTGGCCCTGAGCCACGCCGGCATCCTTCGCGTAGCCGCCCTCGACGGCTCCCGCCATGACCGCCAGCTTGAGGTCGGAATTGTCCTTGAAGGTCGAATAGTCCTTCACCTTCTTCGGATTGCCCTTCGGCACGAGCATCGCCCCGCCGATGCCGTAGGACGGCTCGGAGAAGTTGATCTCGGCGCAGCGCTTGGGATTGATGAACATGCCGGCGGCGATGATGTCGAAGCGCCCGGCCTTCAGGCCCGGGATGAGCGAGCCGAACTCGGTCAGCACGCCGTCGACCTGCTTGATGCCCATCTTGGCCAGCACCGCCTTGGCGACTTCCGGCGCCTCGCCGGTCAGCTTGCCGTCGGGCGTGGCGTATCCGAACGGCGCCTCGTTGGCGAAGCCGACCCGGATATAGCCGTCCTTCTTGGCGCGCTCCAGCGTCGTCTCGGCCAGCGCCACTCCGGTGCCGGACAACATGACAAGCCCTGCGCCGAGTCCAAGCGCGGTGCGGCGCGAAATTCTGATCGTCATCATCTTGCTCCCATTTTTGCGAAATCGCCGCCTAACCCGACCCCTTTTTTCGGCATTGAGCAGCTTGAACGTATGGTTGCAGATTTTTCGATGCGTTTCAATAGATGTGCACATCATCGGAGGTCTAAAAACGAAAAATCCTTGACATAGTCGAAATCCGAGATCGATATTGGCGGCAGTTGTACACAACGTGCTTCAACTGAAGGCGAGCAAAAATGAAGCTGCGGGGCAACGGCTCCGGAGGGGGAGATATGCTGGAAAAAAGCAGCGGCGAAGCGGTCGCGCCCTATTTCGAGAGCGAGGAATTCGACCGGCGCCGCGATGCCGTCCGGCATGCCATGGCCGGGCGGGGCATCGACACGCTTCTCGTCTCGGCGCCCGAGAACATCTTCTATCTGACCGGCCTCGATCACTGGGGCTATTTCGCGCCGCATATCCTGGTCGTTCCGGCCGACGGCGAAATGATCCTGCTGACGCGCGCGATGGAAAAAGTGACCATTGCCAACCAGGTCAGGAACGCGCGCTTCGAGGGGCACCATGATAGCGAGACGGTCGCCGACCTTTTGGGGCGCGTGCTTTCCGGCAGGCTGGGCTCCGTCGGCATCGAGGCATGGTCGTCCGGCCTGCCGCACGGGCTTGCCGAGTCGCTGAAAGAGCGCCTGAGCGCCGCGCGCTGGGTCGATGCCTCGGGCATCATAGACGACATCCGCATGGTCAAGAGCCCGGCCGAGCAAGCCCTGATGCGGGCGACCGCCAAGGTATCCGACGCCGGCGCGCAGGCGGCCATCGAAGCGATCGCGGAGGGGGCGAGCGAGCGCCATGTCGCGGCCGAGGCCGAGCGCGCCATGATCGAGGCGGGCGGCACGTTTCCCGGCTTCGGTCCGTTCATCCGTTCCACCCGCCGGCTCGGCGAGGAGCATACGACGTGGACGAGCGACCGGTTCGGCGCTGGCGACGCGGTCTTCCTGGAACTGACCGGCTGCGTTGCCCGCTACCATGCGCCTCTCGGGCGCCTCATCCATCTGGGCCACGCCGCGAAAGAGACCTATGAGATGGCCGCGCTCACGGCCGATGCCTTTGCGGCGGTGGTCGGCGCGATGCGCGAGGGCGTCCTGTTCCGCGACGTCTACGCGGCCTGGCAGGGTGTGGTTGACCGCGCCGGCCTGTCGCATTACCGCCGGCATCATTGCGGCTATGTGGTCGGCATCGGCTTGCCGCCGAGCTGGACCGGCGGCAACAAGGTCACGGGTCTGCGCCGCGACAGCGACATCATGCTCAAGACGGGAATGAGCTTCCACGTGCTCTCCTGGCTGATGGGCACCGGCCGCGGCGATTTCTTCATGTCCAACGCAGTGCTTCTGGGTCCCTCGGGCGCGGAGGTACTGACCAGGACGCCCTCGGGCGTCACCGTGCGCTGAGGACATTGGCGATGCAGTTCGGCAAGAACAACACGCCGTTCGATAGGGAGGAGTTCGCCGCCAGGCTGGCGAAGACCAAAGAGCGCATGGCGCGAGCGGGGCTCGACGCGCTCTATGTCTCGGAGCCCGCCAACCTCAACTACCTTACCGGCTATGACGGCTGGTCCTTCTATGTCCATCAGGGCGTGCTGGTCGCGCAGGACGCCGCACTTCCGGTCTGGATCGGACGCGGCCAGGACGTCAACGGCGCGCGGCTGACGACGATCCTGCCGGAGGAAAACATCGTCGGCTATTCCGACGACCATGTGCAGTCGCAGGCGAAGCACCCGCTGCAGGCGGTGGCGCGCGTGATGCGCGAGCGCGGCCTCGAGCGCGCCAGGATCGGCGTCGAGGCGGATTCCTTCTATTTCACCGCGAAGTCGCTTGACGTGCTGAAGGCGGAACTGCCGAACGCCCGCTTCGTCGATGCCGGCACGCTGGTCAACTGGGTCCGCGCAGTCAAGTCGGACGCCGAGATCGGGCTGATGCAGCAGGCGGCGCGCATCGCCGAAAAGACGATGGCGCGGGCGATCGAGGTGATCGGGCCCGGCGTTCGCCAGTGCGACGCCGCCGCCGAAATCCTTGCCACCGCCACGCACGGGACCGAGGCCTTTGGCGGCGATTACGCCGCGATCGCGCCGCTGATGCCGACCGGCGTCGGCACCTCCTGTCCGCATCTGACCTGGCGCGACGATCCGTTCGCGTCGCCGGCCGGCACGACGGTCGAGATCGCCGGCGTCAGGCACCACTACCATGTGCCGCTGACGCGCACGATCTATCTCGGCACGCCGCCGGAAAAGATGCGCAAGGCCGCGGACGTGGTCGTCGAGGGGCTCGAGGCAGCGCTCGGCGTGGCGAAGCCCGGTGCCGGCTCGCGCGACGTGCACGCGGCATGGACCAAGGCCATCGAGCGGCACGGCTTCTTCAAGGATTCGCGCTGCGGCTATTCCATCGGCCTCGGCTACCCGCCGGACTGGGGCGAGAGGACCATCTCGCTGCGCTCGATCGACGAGACGGTGCTGGAACCGAATATGACGATCCACTTCATGCCGGGCCTGTGGCTGGACGACTGGGGCATCGCCATTTCGGAATCGATCCGCATCACCGAGACCGGCGTCGAAGCCTTCTGCGATTTTCCGCGCCGCCTCTTCGTCAAATAGAACCCAAGAAGCCTCCGATGCGCCGCTATTCGGCTCTTTCCCTTCTCGCCAACGGGCTTGCCGGCCACAGGCACTGGCAACGCGCTTGGCGCGCGCCGGAGCCGAAGCGCTCCTATGACGTCGTCATCATTGGCGGGGGCGGCCATGGACTGGCGACGGCCTTCTACCTCGCCGAGAACCACGGCATCCGCAACGTCGCGGTGATCGAGAAGGGCTATGTCGGCGGCGGCAATGTCGGCCGCAACACAACCGTCATCCGCTCGAACTACCTGCTCGACGGCAATACCCAGTTCTACGAATTCTCGATGAAGCTGTGGGAAGGCATGACGCATGCGCTGAACTTCAACGTCATGTTCTCGCAGCGGGGCCAGATCGTCACCGCCCATTCGGCCGACCAGCTCGACTTTTTCAGCTACCGCGCCAATGTCATGCGGCTGAACGGCATCGACGCCGAGATCCTGAGCCACGACGACCTTCGCCGCTTGGTGCCTTATCTCGACTATTCCGACACGGCGCGCTTTCCGGTCCATGGCGCGATCATGCAGGGCCGCGCCGGCACGGCCCGCCACGACGCCGTCGCCTGGGGTTATGCCCGCGCCGCCGACGGCCACGGCGTCGACATCATCCAGAATTGCGAGGTGACGGGCTTCCTGCGCGAGGGCGAAAGGATCGTCGGCGTCGAGACGGCCAAGGGCCCGATCGCCGCCGGCAAGGTCGGTCTGGCCGTGGCCGGGCATACCTCGGTTCTCGGCCACAAGGCGGGCCTGGAATTGCCGATCGAAAGCCATGTGCTGCAGGCCTTCGTGACGGAGCCGCTGAAGCCGATGGTCGATCAGGTCGTCGCCTACGGCGCGGACCATTTCTATGTCAGCCAGTCCGACAAGGGCGGGCTGGTCTTCGGCGGCAATCTCGACGGCTACAATTCCTACGCCCAGCGCGGCAATCTCGGTGTCGTGCGCGAGGTCGCGGAAGCGGCGATCGCGCTGATGCCCTGCATCTCGCGGGTCAGGCTGCTGCGCCACTGGGGTGGCGTGATGGACATGACGCCTGACGCCAGCCCGATCATCTGCCCAACCCCGATCGACGGGCTCTACCTCAATGGCGGCTGGTGCTACGGCGGCTTCAAGGCGACGCCGGCTTCCGGCTGGTGCTTCGCGCACACGATCGCGACCGGCAAGCCGCATCCGCTCAACGCTGCCTACAGCCTCGACCGCTTCCGCACCGGCCGCACGCTCGACGAGGCCGGCGTCGGCCCGTTCGCGTGGCTGCAATAGGGGCCGGGACATGCTGCGTATCGACTGCCCCTGCTGCGGCCCACGCGACCACGATGAGTTCCGTTATGGCGGCGACGCCTCGGTCATCCGCCCCGCCCACGACGATGCGGATCCAGAAGCCTGGTACCGCTATGTCTTCGTCCGCAAGAACCCGGCCGGAGCGCACCGGGAACACTGGCAGCACGTTCTCGGCTGCCGGCAGTGGCTGATCGTCGAGCGTGACACCCGCAACCATTCGATCGCCTCTGTCGCTCTCGCCCGGAAACCGCCTGCGAAGAAATCGCCTGCCAGGAAACCAACTCAATGAGTTCCAACTCCAAGCGGCTGGCCGAGGGCGGCCGCATCGATCGCGGCCGGCCGCTTGAATTCAGCTTCGACGGAAGCAAGTTGACCGGCTTCCAGGGCGACACGCTGGCCTCGGCGTTGCTCGCCAACGGTATTTCGCTCATCGGCCGCAGCTTCAAATACCACCGGCCGCGCGGCATCTTCTCGGCCGGCGACGAGGAGCCCAATGCGCTGGTGACGCTTGGCGCGGGCGGGCGGCGCGAGCCGAACCTGCCCGCGACGATGCTGGAGCTTGCCGACGGCATGGTCGCCGAGAGCCAGAACCGGTGGCCTTCGCTTGCCTTCGACGTGCAGAGCCTCAACAGCCTGTTCGCGCCATTCCTGTCCGCCGGCTTCTACTACAAGACCTTCATGGGTCCGACCCGTCGTGCCTGGATGTTCTACGAGCATTTCATCCGGAGAGCGGCGGGGCTCGGCAAGGCCGGCCTGGAGGCTGATCCCGACCGCTACGAGGTTCGCCACGCCTTCGCCGACGTCGCCATTGTCGGCGGCGGGCCTGCGGGCTTGTCCGCCGCGCGCGCCGCGGCAAACGCCGGGGCGAGGGTGGCGCTGATCGAGCAGGATTTTCAGGTCGGCGGACAGCTTCTCTCCGAGCGTCCCGGTTCGGAGGCCGCGACCTGGCTACAAGGAGTGGAAACCGAGCTGAGGGATTTCGGCAACGTCGACCTCATGGGGCGGACAACCGCCGTCGGCCTCTACGACGGCAAGGTGCTTGGCCTTGTCGAGCGGCGGGACGATGCGCAAGCCGCTGGCCAGGCCCGCCAGGCCTTCACGATCCTTCGGGCCGGCGCGATCGTCTTTGCCAGCGGCGCCATCGAGCGGCCGCTGGTGTTTTCGAATAACGACCGTCCCGGTGTGATGCTTGCGTCGGCGGCCAGGACCTATGTCAACCGCTTCGCCGTGCTGCCTGGAAGAAAGGCCGTGGTGGCCACGACGGATGACGGCGCCTGGCGTGCGGCCTTCGATCTCGCCGTTGCGGGAGCCCGGGTCACCGTTGCGGATCTGCGGACTACCGTTCCACCCGCCCTGCAGGCTGAAGCTTCGCGCCTCGGCATCGCCGTTCACGCCGGCACGCATATTGCCGACCTGCGCGGCAGCCGTGCGGTCAAGGCGGCCAGGCTTGCGGGTGCGGGCGCGGAGACCGAGGTCGACTGCGACCTGGTCTGCGTTTCCGGCGGCTGGTCGCCGACGGTCCATCTCACCTCCCAGCTTGGCGTCAAACCGGTGTATCGCGAGGACATAGACGGCTTCGTCCCCGGCCTCTTCGCGGCCGGCCAGTTCGGCGCCGGTTCCGTGGTCGGCGGTTACACCACGGCGGAAGCGATCGAGACCGGCCATCGCGCCGGCATCGAGGCAGCCGCTTCTTGCGGAAAGACGAAGCCCGTACCGGCCGCTGTCCAGTTCCAATCCGCGGAGCTGCCCGCGGCCGCGTTCCGCAATGTTCCGCCGGCGCGCGGCAAGGCCTTCGTAGACATCCAGATGGACGTCACCACCGGCGATATCGCGCTTGCGCACCGCGAGGGCTACGAATCGGTGGAGCATCTGAAGCGCTACACCACGCTCGGCATGGGGACGGACCAGGGCAAGACCAGCAACTTCCCGGCGCTCTCGGCCATGGCGGCGTTGCGTGGCAAGACCATTCCCGAGACGGGCACCACCACCTTCAGGCCGCCCTATACGCCGGTCGCGATCGGCGCGCTTGCCGGGCGCGCCGTCGGCCATCACTTCAAGCCGACCCGCCGCACGCCGATGCATGACTGGCACGTCGCCAACGGCGCCGACATGCTGGAAGTCGGCCTCTGGATGCGGCCCTATTTCTATCGCGGCGCCGGCCGCGACGTGAAAGAGGCCTATGTCGCGGAGATGCGTTTCGTGCGCGAAGCCGCCGGACTGATGGACATCTCGACGCTCGGCAAGATCGATATTCAGGGTCCCGATGCCGCCACGCTGCTCGACCGGGTCTACGCGAACGGCTTCGCCAAGCTGCCGGTCGGCCGCGCCCGCTATGGCGTCATGCTGCGCGACGACGGCATCGTCTTCGACGACGGCACCACGACGAGGCTTGGCGAGGATCGTTTCTTCATGACGACGTCGACCGCCAAGGCGGCCGACGTGATGTCGCGGCTGGAATTCCTGCTCGACACCGCCTGGCCGGACCTGCGCGTCGCCGTCACCTCGGTGACCGACGAATGGGCGGCGATGTCGGTCGCCGGGCCGAGGAGCAGGCGAGTTCTCGCCGCCGCTTTTCCTGCGCTCGACCTCTCCAACGAGGCCCTGCCGCATATGGGCTTCATTGAAGGGGAGTTCGACGGCCGCGCGCTGCGGATCATCCGGCTGAGCTATTCCGGCGAGCGGGCCTACGAAGTCTATGTCGGCGCGAGCGCGGGCGAAGCCGCCTGGCGCCGGCTGGTGGGGGTTGGGGAGCGGCTCGGGTTGAAGCCCTACGGGGTCGAGGCGCTGGGCGCGCTGCGTGTCGAGAAGGGCCATGTCGCCGGCCCCGAGATCGACGGCCGCACGACGCTCGACGATCTCGGCCTTGGCCGCATGGCTGGAAAGCGCTCCGGCTTCGTCGGCGACGTGCTTCGCCGGCGCCCTGCTCTCAGCGACCCGAACCGTCAGCGCCTGGTCGGGCTGAAATGCCTTGAGGCGGGAACGCGCCTGAGCGGCGGCGCTATTCTTTTCAAGCAGGACGAGACCCGGCAGGGGCACGGCCGCGGCCGCATCACCTCAGTGACTTATAGCCCGACGCTCGGAGCCTATGTCGGCCTTGCGCTGCTCGCCGGCGATGTGGCGATGGGGGACGAGGTGGTGGCGGTCCACATGATGAAGAACGAGGCAGTCCGCGCTCACGTCGTCTCGCCGGTGTTTCTCGATCCGGAGGGAGAGCGGCTCCATGGCTGAAGCCGACTTCACGATATCCGTCGAGGCTTGCATGATCCTGCAGCTCGAGGCTTGGCCGGACACGCAAGCGGCATTTGAGGCCGAGCTGTCGCGCCAGTTGGGCGCCGCGCTGCCGGTGGCCTTCGGCGAGGCGGTGCCCGCCGGCGGCTGGCTTGCGGTTCGTACCGCGCCGCGCCGGTTCTGGCTGATCGCAGAGGATGGATCGCGGCCGCGTTTGACGATCGATCCGGCCCTTGGCTGCTCGCTGTCGCTCGGCGATGGCCGGATGCGGCTGAGGCTTAGCGGCCCGCGCACCTTCGACATCCTGAAAGCCTGCGTCGCGATCGACTGGGATTCACCGCAAGCGAAGCTGAGGAGCGCGCTGCAGACCGGCTTCCATCACGTACCGGTCCTCCTCCTGCGTACCGCGGCCGACGCCTGCGATATTCTTGCGCCGCGCAGCTTTGCGCACAGCCTGGTCGATTGGCTGACGGACATAGCCGCTCCTGAAATATTTGAACTGAAATGAGCGGCCGTCGTGGCTGGGTAGCCTCGTAACCAGCCGTGCAAGACCTGGCTTTCTTGCGTCGTGGTTTTCCGGCAACTGACCTTATGAGCTTGTGAACCGATCAAGCACGTTGCGGGTGATCTGCTCGGTGAAGCGGTCGCCGCGCTTGAGGCCCATGACCCATTCGCATGTCGCGGCGGTCACCACTTCGCCCTTGCCGCGGGTCATGTGCACCATCATGCCGGCGCCGTATTTGTAGCGGGCGAGGCTTTCCGGCGTCACCTCGCCGGTGACGCATTTCACCAGGCCCTCATGGTCGCTGCCGCGGACGTAGTAGCGGAAGCCTTCGCCGTCCGGCTCGTCCTCGGCAAGCACCGCCGGCGCCATGGCGAGGATCTCGATCGTCTCCGGCTGGCCGTCGACGGGGACGGGGTAGGGCAGGCCATGCCTGAATGTGTAGTCGAGACCATCGACCTCGTAGGCGAAGATGCGCTCCTTGTCGCCGAAGATGTCGGCATAGTGCAGTCCGGTGCGGGCAAACACCCAGTGCTCCGGCCGGTAGACAGTGAAGCCTTTCTGGCCGTGCGGCGCGAAGCCGCCCCAGGACGCATAGAGCCCATGCAGCCCGTTGACGCCGACGGTCGAGGCGCCCGGCCAGGCGACGTTCTTGTCCTCCCAGGCGGTCGACAGCAGATGCGCCTTGTCGGTGCCGGCGACCGGATCGTTGTTGATGGCGTTGAACTTGTGGCAGATCTGGCGCTTGCCGTCGTTCTCCAGGCGGATCTGCCAGAGGAAGTTGGCGCCGAAGCGCGCAAGCCTTCCGCCGCGCTCGATATAGGCTTCGATCGCCAGCCGCATCTCGCGGGTCCAGTATTCGTCGTGGCCGACGATGGTCACGCACGGATAGGCGTCGAGCAGTTCCGGCCTGTAGTGCAGGTCGGTCTGCGTGATCATGTCGAGCTCGTAGCCTTCCTTCTCGGCCCACAGCACGAAATGGCGGTCGAACTGCGCCCAGCCGGCGGCGGCGTAATACTGGCCGAAGCCGTTGGCATAGGCCCATTCCTTCATCGGGTAGCGCGGCGCGTCGCCGAACTCCGGCAGCGGGTCGGCGCAAATGCGCGGCGCCCCGGGCGGCAGCCAGACGACGCCGCGGGTCCACGGGCGCTCGAGCGAAAGCACGGGCGAGGGCTGGTCCTTGCCCGGACCGACAACGCCGAAATAGTGGTTGGCGCCGCCGAAATCATTGTAGGCGGTCCAGGTGCCGGTCGGCAGGATCATCAGGATCTTGGCGCGGCGCGTGGCCGCCGTCGGACGCACGACGAAGAAATGATGCTGGACGAACTTGCCGCCATTGGCGCGGGCGCAGGTCGAGACGACCCGGTAGAAGCCCGAGCGCAGATCGGCCGGCATGCGCCAGCGGTGGCTGACGGGCCAGCCGCAGCCGGAGCGGTATGCATCCGCCGGCGTCGGCGCGAAGACGCCGGCGATGTCCTCGACCTTGTGGACGGTCTCCGGCCGATAGCCGTCGCGGTAGATCTCCAGCGTCCACTGCGGCGCGGTGGTCGAGGAATGGAAAACGACCTCGTCGCCCGGGTCATAGGACATCGTGTCCGTATAGGTGTAGATCTCGGGCATGGCGGGGTCGCCGCGCGGCGCCTCGTACCAGGGGTTCGAGTGCCAATGCTCGTCGGCGGACATGGCCCAGGCCTTGCGCGGGCGGATGTTGACGGGGCCGAGCTCGGGCGGAACGAAATCGTCTTCACGGGACATGGGCTTGCTCACTCAGATCATCAGCAGGGGAGGTTCAAAGCGTGTAGGAGACGAGCTGGCCGGGCAGGCCGAGCGTCACCCAGAGCCGGCCGTCATGGACGCAGCAATTGGTCGGGTCGCTGCCCTCGCCGCAATCGATCATCTCGACCAGCCTGCCGGCGGTGTCGAGGATGGCGACCCGGTCGCCGGTGCTGCCGGTGACGTAGAGCAGGCCCTCGTGGAAGACCATGCCGTCCGGATTGAAGCGGCCGTCGAAACGGACCCATTCGGTCATCGCGCCGACACTGCCGTCCTTCCACTCGAAGCGCAGCAGACAATGCTCCATGGTGATGCCGACGATCAGCGAGCCGTCGGGGTGGAACACCAGCCCGTTCGGGAAGCCGGTCATCTTGGCCAGCAAGCTGACCTTCCGGTCCCGTCCCGCAGCAAGCAGCTGACCCCCATGATAGGCACCGGCGTCGGCGCCCAGCACCTCCCAGTTCTGCGGATCGGTGAACACGATCCCGCCTTCCGGCGTGAAGATGAGATCATTCGGCCGCGATGGTTTTGCGCCGGGCAATTGGTCGGCGAAATTCTCCCAGCGGCCTTCGAGCTGCAGGCGCTGGATGCAGCCGGGGATCATCGGTTCGGCGAAATGCAGGGTCTCCAGCGATTGCGGCGCAAGGCCGCCATTGTTGCAGATGTAGAGCGCGCCGTCGGGACCGAGCCGCATGCCGTTCGGCGCGCCTGAAAGGGTGGCCAACTCGCGCACGGCACCGTCCTTGAAGGCGCGGACCTTGGCGTGCAGCAGGTCGACGAAGGCGATCGAACCGTCCGGGAGCGCCACCGGTCCCTCCGGAAAGCCCAGGCCCGTCACATGGATTTCCCTCGACCGTTTCATCACTCCTGCCTCCCTTCGATGTGCTTCTAGCTGGCGACGGCCAGCCCACGCCTGGCGCGTCCGACCTCGGCGCCAGCTTGCGCTGTCTCGTCGGGCGCGAGGTGGCAGGCCACCAACTGGCCGGTGCCGGGCATGGCGCGCAGCGGCGGCACTTTCTCCCGGCAGATGTCGCGCGCCAGATGGCAGCGCGGGTGGAACCGGCAGCCGGATGGCACGTCGGCCGGATTGGGCGGATCGCCGGTGAGCATGATGCGCTTCCAGCCGACCTGGCGGCGCGCGGCAAGCGTCGGCGCGGCCGACAGCAGCGCCTGCGTGTAAGGATGCAGCGGCCGCCGCATGATTTCGTCGGCGGTTCCCTGCTCGATGATGGTGCCGAGATACATCACCGCGATACGGTCGGCGACATGGCCGATGACGTCTAGGTCATGCGAGATGATCAGGTAGGAGATGCCGCGCTTGCGCTGGATCTGCAGCATCAGGTTGACAATCTGCGCCTGGATCGACGGATCGAGCGCCGAGGTCGGCTCGTCGGCGACGATGATTTCAGGTTCGAGCGCCAGCGCCCTTGCGATGGCGATGCGCTGCAGCTGGCCGCCGGAAAACTGACCCGGCAGTTTCTGGATGTCGATGTTCTCCAGGCCGACGAAGGAGAGAAGCTCGCGGATGCGTGGCTCAAGCCCAGCGCCCAACTTGACGCCATGCGTGTCGAACGGCTCGCGCATCACTTCGGCGATCGTCATGCGCGCGTTGAACGAGGCGAGCGGGTCCTGGAACACGGCCTGCAGGCGACGGCGGATCGGCAACATGCGCCGGCTGGCGAACCCGGTCACGTCGACGCCGTCGAAGCGCACGCGCCCGTCCGTCACGTCGACCAGCTTGAGCGCCAGCCGGGCGAGAGTGGACTTGCCGCATCCGCTTTCGCCCACCAGCCCCAACGTCTCTCCCTTGCTCACGGTGAGCGAAACACCGGCCACAGCCTGAACGGCACGGCCGCCGCGACGCTGCGCGAAGGTTTTCGAGACGGCGTCGAGCTCGAGAAGCGCCATGGTCAGCTCCTCACCGCTGTTAGAGGCACCGCTGCCTCGATCGGATGATGGCAGGCGAGCTCCACGGCGCCGAATTTGCGCCGCGGCGGCTCAATGGCCTTGCAGTCGTCCTGCGCGCGTGGGCAGCGCGGATGGAAGCGGCAGCCGGACGGAAAGGTGCCCAGCCCTGGCGCGCCGCCGACGATGGCGTTGAGTTCCTGCTTGGCCGGCGTCTGCGAGATCATGGCGCTGGTCATCAGCGCTGCGGTGTAGGGATGCGAGGGCTGCAGCATGATGGAGTCGGCCGGCCCGAGTTCCGCGATGCGGCCGGCATAGAGCACGAGGATGCGGTCGGCCACCTCGGCTACGACGCCCATGTCGTGGGTGATCAGGATGATCGTCAGCGCCAGCTCGCGCTTCAGTTCGGCAAGCAGCTCCAGCATCTGCGCCTTGATGGTGACGTCGAGCGCCGTCGTCGGCTCGTCGGCGATCAGCAGGCTCGGGCCGGCGGCGAGCGCCATCGCGATCATGGCGCGCTGCCGCATGCCGCCGCTGATCTCGTGCGGATAGGCGGAAGCGACGCGGCGGGGGTCGGGAATGCGGACGCGCTCCAGCATCTCCACGGCGCGCTTTCTTGCCTCGGCGCGGCCGGCAAGGTTATGCGCGACAAGCGTCTCCGCGATCTGGTCGCCGACGGGCCAGACCGGGTTGAGCGAGCTCAGCGGGTCCTGATAGATGAGGCCGATCTCCGGGCCGCGCAGCCTGCGCAGTTCGGCGTCGGGCCGCTTCAGCATCTCGCGGTCCTTGAAGCGGATCGAGCCGGAGACGAAGGCGGTGGGCGGCTGCAGCCCGGCGATCGACATGCCGGTCAGCGACTTGCCCGAGCCGGACTCGCCGATGATGACGAAGGTCTCGCCCTCGGCGACGTCGAAGGAAATGCCGTCCACCGCGACGAGGTTCTGACCCTCGCGCTGGAAGCCGATTGCAAAGTCGCGGACCGACAGGATCATGCGGCCCGCCTCGACGCGAGCGCGTCGCCGATCAGCGAGAAGGCGGTGGCCGTCAGCATGATCATGGTGCCGGGAAAGACCAGATACCACCAGGCCGAGCCGAAATAGGGGCGCGAGTCGCGGATCAGCAAGCCCCATTCCGGCGTCGGCGAATTGGCGCCGAGGCCGAGGAAGGAAAGGGCGGTGACGGCGACCAGCGCGTAGCCGATGTCGGTGGTGATACGCACATTCACCTCCTGGACGACGAAGGGGATGATGTGGCGGCGCAGGATGGTCATCTCGGACACGCCGAGCGCGCGGGCGGCCTCGACATGCGGCCGCTCGCGCAGGCGCAGCACCTCGCCGCGCACCAGCCGCGCATACCCCGGCCACCAGATGATGGCGAGCGACAGCGCCACGCTGTCGAGCCCGCGTCCGATCGAGGCGGCGACGGCGAGCGCCAGCACCAGCGCCGGGAAACCGAAGAACAGGTCGACGATGCGCATCATCAGATTGTCGATGCCCTGGCGCGCCATGCCGGAGACCGCGCCATAGATCACGCCGAACAGGGCGGAAGCGAAGACGATGGCGATCGCCACGCCGAGCGAATAGCGGGTGCCGTAGACGATGCGCGAGAAGACATCGCGGCCGCCCTCGTCGGTGCCGAAGATATGCGTGAGGCTCGGCGGCTTCAGCCGGTCGGCCATGGCAAGCGCGATCGGGTCGTGCGGCGCGATCAGGCCGGGCAGAAGCGTGAAGGCTGCCAGGATCACCAGCACCAGCAGCGCGAGCGGCAGCAGCACGCCCTTCGGCCTTGCGATGGTCCGGCGCGCGGGCTGGGTGGAAATGCTCATGAGCCGACACTCTGCACGCGCGGATCGATCACCGGATAGAGCAGGTCCATCACCAGGTTGATGATCACGAAGCCGGCCGTCGAGACGATCGCCAGCGCGATCACCGGCGAATAGTCGAAGACCTGGAAAGACTGGTAGGCATAGAGGCCGATGCCGGGCCAGTCGAAGATGACCTCGACCAGGATCACCCAGCTGATCATGTAGCCGAACTGCATGGTGGTCGCCGTCAGGATCGGCGACAGCGCATTGCGCAAGATGTGCTTGAACAGGATGCGGTTGGGCGACAGGCCCTTGCCACGCGCCGTGCGCACATAGAGCCGGCTCTGCTCCTGGATGAGGGCTGCGCGCGACAGCCGCGTGCCGACCGCGAGCAGGTTGATGACGATGGTCGCGGCGGGAAGCGCCAGGTGCTTCAGGCTGGCGAGAAAGGCCGAGAGGCTGCCGGCCAGCAAGGAATCGACCAGCAGGAAGCCGCTGACCACGGGCGGCGCCGTCTCGCGGATCGGAAAGCGCGCGCCGAGCGGCAGCCAATGCAATTTGTAGAAGAAGAAGAACTGCAGCGTCATGCCGAGCCAGAATACCGGGATGCCGGTGCCGATCATGGTGATGAGGCGGATTGCGCCGTCCACCGCGCCGCCGGGGCGGCGGACCGCGAGCACCGCCAGCGAGAAGCTGATCGCCAGATAGAGGACGAAGCTGACGATCAGCAGCTCCAGCGTTGCCGGCAGATACTGCTTGAGGTCGGTGCTGACGCTGCGGCGCGTGCGGATGGACTCGCCGAGGTCGCCCTTGGCGAGGCCGATCATGTAGGAGGCGAACTGCTCCGGCAGCGGGCGGTCAAGACCATGCTCGACGCGGATGCGCTGCACGGTCTCCTCGGAGGCGTTCTGGCCGGCCAGGAAGGCGGCGGGGTCGGCCGGGACGACACGGCTGAGGAAGAAGGTTATGATCGCGACGGCGATGAGGACGACAAGGCCCCAGACCAGACGCTTGAACAGGAAAGCGATCACAACCGTGCCGTCCGTATGCTCACCCCGCTGTTACTTGCTGTACATTTCCCAGAAGCGGGCGTTGATGTACTCGGCCGGGTCGATGCGATAGCCGCCGATCCGATCAGGTTCTGGCACCACGGTCTTCGGCCGCGCGGTCCAGATGATGTAGTGCGAGTCCACCACGATATCGGCCGCCTGCTTCAGCAGCTTGCCGCGCTCGGCAGCGTCGGAAATCGTCGGCAACTTGGCCACGAGGTCCTGCAGCGTCTGGTCGAAGAATTTGCCGGAATTGTAGAAGCCGCCCTTGAGATAGTGGGCCGCGAAGAACTTGGTCGCGTCGGACGGGCTGAGGTTGGCATTGCCGAGCACGAAGCAGTTGCTCTTGTCGGATTTGATGGCGGTGATCGCCTCGACGAAAGGCTGCTCCTCGATCTCGACGGTGACGCCAAGCTGCTGGGCCGACGATTGGAGAACGGTCGCGGCGAAACGGAATTCCGGGAAGCCGGCAGGCACCGAGCACTTCATCTTGGCGTTGGCGAGACCCGATTTGGCAAGCGCTGCCTTGGCGCCGTCGAGATCGGTCTTGATCTCGGCCTCTTCCTTTTCCGGGCTGCCGGGGAACCAGGACGGGACCGGACCGCGGCCGACTTCAGCCTTGCCCTGGAACGACTGCACCATGGCGTTGTAGTCGAACGCCTTGACCAGCGCCTCGCGGAAATCCTTGTTGTCGGTTGGCGCCAGATCCATGTTGAGATAGATCGCCGGCCAGGCCCACAGATTGTTGCCTTCGACGAGATGGAAGCCGCTGCTGGTGCCGATGCGCAGCGCCTCGTCGAGCGGCACGAAATTGGCGAGGTCGAACTCGCCGCCTTCAAGGCCGCGGGCGCGGTTGGCGCCGTCGGTGACGAAACGGTCGAGCACGCGGTCGAACGGCTTTTCCGGGAACTTGCCCCACCATTTGTCGTTGCGCTTCAACTCGATCTGGGTGCCGCGCGTCCAGGACACGAATTCGTAGGGACCGGTGCCGTTGGCGTTCTCGTTGAACCACGCCTGGCCGAGGTCGTCCTTGTGCTTGGCTATGTCCTCGTCGGACAGCATCTCGATACGGCTGAGGTTGGAGGCGAGGAAGACGGTCGGCGCCTTGGTCTCGATCTTGACGGTCTTGGGATCGACCACGGTGACGCTGGCGATGTCGTCGACCAGATAGGATTGCCCCTGGCCGATCTTCAGCAGCCGGTCGAGCGTCGCCTTGACGTCGTTGGCGTCAAAGGCGGTGCCGTCGTGGAAGGTGACGCCGTCGCGCAGCTTGAAGGTCCAGACCTTGCCGTCCTGTTTCCATTCCGTCGCCAGCGCCGGCAGCAATTTGGACGGATCGTTGAGGTCGAAGTCGACCAGGCGATCATAGATGTTGCGGGTGACCGTGAACTCCCAGTTCACGTTGGCCTTGGCCGGGTCGATGGTGCTCGGCTCGCCGGCATCGGCGTAGACGAAGGTGGATGCGTCGTCGGCGAAGGCCGAATAGGAGACGCCGCCCATCAGAAGGCCGAGCGCCAATCCCAAAATCCCATTGCGAAGCTTCATTGTTCTCCCCTTATTTTTGGTCGCTGGAAATAGAATATATCATATATGATGAAGGTCGCAAGCGCGCATGATGACGTTTCCACGCCGCGTGGCGAGCGGCGAACCTCGGCGTTGAGACACGTCGGAAAGGCAAGGCCGTCACGTCCTATCCAGAGATTTTTCCTCGGATGGAGCGGGACCTGAATGTCGGGGTTTTCTTTGGTAGCCGATTAGCGCCGCGACCGCCGCGGAGGCTCGTCTTCGGCGTCTTCCTTGCTCTCGATGGCGGCGAGGTGCTCGACGAATTTGCGGCCGCCTTCGATCAGGTCCTGCTCGAAGGCGCGCCGCAGCGCCGCCTCGTCCTTGGCGCGCAGGGCGGCGATCACATTGACGTGCTGGTGCTGGCCTTCATAGGTCGGGTGGCCGTGCGGGTAGAGCAGGCTGAGCAACGGGCCGGCCTGGATCCACAATCTCTCGATCATCTCGATCAGATGCGGCATTTCCGATTTGCGATGGACCGCGAAGTGGAAATCGTAATTGTGCTGAAGCGCTGCCGCGTAGTCCTTGGTGCGCTCGGCCTCGATCAGCTTCTTATGGATATCTTCGAGGGTTTTCAGGAACGGCTCGTCGATATGCGGCATCGCCTTTGCCGCGGCATAGGGCTCGAGCACCAGCCGGATGTCGCGCAGCTCCAGATATTCCTTGAGGCTGATCCGCCGCACGCGGATGTAGTAGCCCGGCTTCATCTCCAGCGCGCCGTCCTTGACGAGCTGGAAGATGGCCTCGCGCACCGGCGTCTCGCTGGTGCCGAGCTGCTGGGCGAGGTCGCGGATCTTCAGCCGGTCGCCGGGATGGAGCCGCGCCGACATCAACTCCTGGCGCAGGCGCAGGTAGATCTGCGAGGACAGGCTTGTCGCCTGAATCTCAGGCAGGTTCTGCATTTCAGCGGACTCGCTTTTGCATCTGGCCGACTGCCCTCATGATCATACAGCGCCAGGCATGTCCATATCGCGGCCCGGGGAGCGTTCGAAAATCCGGTTCATAACGACGGCCATCGCTTCTTGCGGTCATGCTCGTCAGCCGGGCAGCAAACCCGTTCCATAATTGCCGTAACGCTTGCCGACACGCGCCATTTCCTCTTCCGGGAGCAGCACCGGGGCGCCGCCTTGCAGCGCCATCAGATACTGGCGCGCCAGGGTTTCGAGCTTCACCGTAGTCTGGAAGGCGGCCTCCAGCGTCTTGCCGATGGCGATCATGCCGTGATTGGCGAGCAGGCAGGCGGTGCGATCCTTGAGCGCCTCGACCGCCGACGCCCCGAGATCGACCGTGCCGAAGGTGGCGTAACGGGCGCAGCGCACATCGGTGCCGCCGAAGGTCGCGACCATGTAGTGGAACGACGGCAGCGGCTTGTGCAGGCATGCCAGCGCCACGCAGGCATCGGCATGGGTGTGGATCACCGCGTTGGCGGCCGGGCAGGCATTGAGGATCGCGGCATGCATGTGCCATTCGCTGGACGGGATGCCTTCGCCCAACACGGTGCCGTTGGCATCGACATGGACGAGCCGGTCCGGCGCGAGATTGCTGCTGTTCGCCCCTGTTGGCGTGATCAGCATGCCGCCCGATACCCGGCGGCTCACATTGCCGCTGTTGCCGTGATTGAAGCCCTTGTCCTGAAGACGGCGGACCGTCTCGACAATCGCGTTGGGCAGATTGTCTTCGTTGATCATCAGTGCTCCGGATGCCTCATGGATTCCAGCGTCGGCAAAAACATGTCAGGCGGCCCGAGCTTTCCGGATTTGAGGCTGAGCGCGACGATCTCGCCTTCTTCCGTCGTCGCACGCGCAATGCCTGGACCCTGGTAGGCGCCGATCCTCAAGCGATCTATTCCAAGCTGCTCGACCACCGATCCCGACGTCTCGCCGCCCGCGACGAGGAAGCGCCTGACGCCGCGCTTGCGCAATTCCACGGAGAGCCTGCCGAGAATAGCCTCGGCGAAGCTTGCTGCGCCTTCGCGCCCATGTCTTGCCTGCGCGGCGCCGACCTGCTCCGGACCGGCGGAGGTGGCGATCGCGATCGGGCCGTCGTCGAGATGCGTGCCCGCCCAGGCGAGCGCCTGCTCAACCGCCGCATCGACGCTTCCGGCCGAAGCAATGTCGATGCGATGCACCGGCCTTGCCAGCTCGAACTGAGCAAGCTGCTCCAGCGTCCGTTCGGCGCAACTGCCTGCCAGCACGACGCCCGGGCTTTCCACCGCCGGCAGCGGCCGCTTCGGCGGCGCGTCGTCCAGCCAGCCGCGCTCGCGCCAGAGCGCGGGATACTGGCGGATCACCGGCGCATTGCCGGTCATCAGCGGCCAGTCGACGGTGAGCGCCGCCACGGCGGCAAGATCTTCCGCATAGATCGCGTCCAGGATGACGTGCCGAATGCCTTGCGCGATTAGCTGGTCGACATAGGCTTGCCGGGTGAAAGGCTCGGCCCGCACGACATTATGCGGCAAAAGGCCGACGGGGAGTTTTGACTGCCGCTGCAGCACGCGCACAAGGTCGGGATCGGTCATCGGGGTGAGCGGATCGAACCGTTTCGGCGATTCCGAAACGAGCTGCGCGCCGACGAAGAGATGGCCCTGGAAGACGCTGCGCGCGAGATCGCCGGAACTCGGGCAGAAGCCAGTGTGCGTGGCCCGCGTCAGGGCAAGCAGGTTGTCGGCCACCGGGCCGATATTGCCGTCGTCGGTGGAATCAAAGGTGGCGCAATATTTGAAGAATAGCCGCCTCACGCCGATGTCGAGCAGCCGCTGCGCCGCATCTTCCGATTTCCGAACGGCCTCGGCGGCTGGAACGACGCGGGTCTTCTGCGCGACGACCACAGCGGGCGAGTTGGCGAAATGCCGGACCAAGGCAGGCCTGGTCACGAAACCACAGTCGACGCCGAGCGCCACCAGCATCGCGGCCGTTTCCATGCCGCCGGTGAGATCGTCGGCGACGATGCCGATGATGGGCTGCATTTTCTCCGCGTCCCCGAACTATTGTGCGCGGATGATACATGATATATCGAATGGTGCAAACAAGTCTTGGCGAGTCGGGCGGAACGGCGCCAGACGGGGGCATCCTTCCATGGACCAACATTCGAAGAGCATCGACGGCGCCTTGCGTGCCCGGGCGAAGCGCGTCATCCCCGGCGGAATGTGGGGGCATCAGAATGCACCGCGCTTGCCGGCCGGCTATCCGCAATATTTCTCGCGCGCCCGAGGATGCCGCACCTGGGACGTGGACGGACGCGAGTATATCGACTTCCTCTGCGGCTGGGGGCCGATGATCCTGGGCTATGGGGATGCCGACGTCGAGGCCGCGGCGGACCGGCAGCGGGCGCTTGGCGATGCGATGAACGGGCCGAGCGAGCGGCTTGTCGAATTAGCGGAACTGATGGTCGAGACCGTTCCGCATGCCGACTGGGCGATGTTCTCGAAGAACGGCACCGACGCCACGACCGCCTGCCTGACGATCGCCCGCGCGGGCACCGGGCGCCGCAAGATCCTGGTCGCGCGCGGCGCCTATCACGGCGCCATTCCGTGGTGCTCGCCTTCGGTCGCCGGGGTCACCGAGGAAGACCGCGCGCATCTTGTCCATTACGACTACAACAACGTCGAGAGCCTCGAGGCCGCGGCTGAGCTGTGCAGGGGCGACCTCGCGGCGATACTGGTTTCGGCCTTCAAGCACGATCTTGGCAAGCCGCATGAATTGCCGACCGTGGCGTTCGCGCGAAAGGCACGCGCGCTGGCCGACAGCGCCGATGCCGCGCTGATCGTCGACGACGTGCGCGCAGGTTTCCGCCTCGATATGGGCGGCAGCTGGGAACCGGTCGGCGTGCGGCCCGACATGGCTGCCTGGAGCAAGGCGATCGCCAACGGCCATGCGCTGGCGGCCGTCACCGGCAACGACCGTTTTCGCGAGGGAGCAACACGCATCTTCACCACCGGCTCCTTCTGGACCGCGGGCGTGTCGATGGCCGCCGCGATCGCCACGATCCGGAAGCTGCGTGCCGTCGATGCGGTTGAGCATATGCGGGCCATGGGCCAGCGTTTCCGCGACGGTCTCGACGCGCAGGCGAAGAAGCACGGCGTGCCCCTGCGGCAAAGCGGGCCGGTGCAGATGCCGGTGCTTTTGTTCGAGAACGACGTGGATCGGAAGCTCGGCGACACGTTCTGCCTGGAGGCGCTCGCCAGGGGCGTCTACCTGCACCCGGCACACACGCTGTTCCTGTCGGCTGCCCACCAGGAGGCCGATATCGACAAGGCGCTGGCGGCGACGGACGAGGCCCTGGCAGCGGTCGCGCGGCTATAAGCCTGAGAAAGGTTATGGCGCGACGAAGCCTTCGTGCCCCTGCAGGAAGCGAAGGAAATCCTCGCCGCCCAGGATTAGGTCCCGCTCCATGGCGGCGCGCGCCTTTTCCGAATTCTTCTCGCGCAGGCCCTCGATCACCGTCAGATGCTCGGCGGCGCCGACATATTTGTGCTCGCCTTCCTTGAAGAAGACGGTCAGCATCGGCCCCATCGACACCCACAGGCTCTCGATATGGGCGACCAGCATTTCCATGCCGGACAGCCGGTAAACGGTGAAATGGAAGTCGCGATTGTAGCGGAATGAGAGTTCCGGATCGCCGGCCCGATCGGCCTTCTCGAACACCTTCTGGATGGCGGTGAGCTTGTCTATGTCTTCCTTCGTCGCATTCTGGGCGGCAAGCCCTGCGGCAAGGCCCTCCAGCGACAGCCTTATGGTGCGGACCTCCATGTAGCGCGCCAGCGTCAGCGCCGGCACGGTGACGAAGCGGCCCGAGCGCAGCTCCAGGCCGCGCTCGCTGACCAGCCGCAGGCAGGCTTCGCGGGCAGGGGTGACGCTCGTGCCGAGCTGGTCGGCGAGATCCTGCATCACCAGGCGCTGCCCCGGCCGGAACTGCCCCGCGATCAACCCTTCGCGAAGGGCTACATAGGCGCGTGCGGACAGGTTGCCTTGCTCGAGCGGCTGAATGTTCACGGCAAAGGTCTCCTCGGCATTGTTGTGTGGCGTCTTCTGCCGGCGGTGATTCTACAAGATATAACCAATAGACGCTTTTTCCTTCACTGTATTGCTGTGCCTGCTAGAGCAGGATGACGTTTCGTTGAATCGCCATCCTGCTCTAGCTCTTTGTTGGAGCATGATCTTTCCCGAAAACCGATTCCCACTTTTTGCTACGCTGACCTGCGGTTCGGGATCATGCTCTAAGCAAGCAAGGATTGCGCGACGCTTTCGACGCCGGCCGCATCGAGCTTGTAGTGACGGTAGAGATGGGTCGGCGGCGCGATGAGGCTGTACTCGTCCTTGATGCCGTGCCGCACAAGCCGTGCGCCGCCGCCTTCCTCGGCCAGCACTTCGGCGACGGCGCCACCCAGGCCGCCAAGAATGTTGTGTTCCTCGACGGTCAGGATGATGCGCGACTTGCGCGCCGCCGCCATCACCGCCTCGCGGTCGAGCGGCTTGATCGTGTGCATGTCGATGAGGCCGACGGAATGGCCCTTGCCGTTCAAGGCTTCCATCGCCAGTTTTGCCGAGTGCACCGCCATGCCGCAGGCGATGAGGGTGATGTCGTTGCCGATGCCGTGGACCACCGCCTTGCCGAATTCGAACGGCGCATCCTTGGCATAGACGACCGGATCGTGGCCGCGCGAGATGCGGAAATAGATCGGTTGCGGATGCTTGACGGAAGCGCGCAGCGCCGCGGCGAATTGCGGGCCGTCCGCTGTCGAGACGACGGTGAGGTCGGCGATCGAGCGCATGATGGCGATGTCCTCCGTGGCATGGTGCGAGGTGCCGTAGAAGCCGAGCGAGATGCCGGTGTGGTGGCCGATCAGGCGAACCGGCTGCGCGCAATAGGCAACGTCCATGCGGATCTGCTCGCAGCAAAGCAGCGCCAGGAAGGAGGCGAAGGTCGCGACATAAGGCATGACCCCGGTCGTGGCCATGCCGGCCGCGGCCGAGACCATGTTCTGCTCAGAGATGCCGAACTGTGTGAAGCGCTCGGGGAAGCGCCGGGCAAAGCCGACAAGGCCGTTGGAGTGCTGCAGATCGGCGGTGCCGGCGACAATCGGATGGCCGGCTTCGGCAAGCTCGATCAGTGTGTCGGCCAAAGTGGCGAGCGAGGGCGCCCGCTTGTTGAGCTCGCGATACTGCCAGCTGTCGGGATGCAGGGCCGCGCTCATTCCGCACTTTCCAGGATCGTGTCTCGGGCGCGCGCTTCGTCTTCCGGCGCGAGATAGCCGAGGTGCCAGCCGGGTTCGGTTTCCATGTAGTCGATGCCTTTGCCCTTGAGCGTTTTGGCGATGATGCAGCAGGGTTTTTCGCGGCCGGTGTCGGCCTTGGCCTTTCGCAGCAGGTTGGCGAGCGCGACGACGTCATGGCCGTCGACCTCATGCACCTCCCAGCCGAAGGCGCGCCACTTCTCGTCCAGCGGCTCGACCGCTGCGACGTCGTCGACCTTGCCGTCGAGCTGGTAGCCGTTGCGATCGACGATCGCGACGAGCTTGCCCAACCGGTGGGTGGCGGCGCTGATGGCGGCCTCCCATACCTGTCCTTCCTGCATCTCGCCGTCGCCGAGGAGCACGAAGACGTTGAAGTCCTTTCCGTGGAAGCGGCCGCCGAGCGCCATGCCGACGCCGTTGGACAGCGCATGGCCGATCGAGCCGGAGCTGAAGTCGACGCCGGGCACCTTGCGCATATCAGGATGATCGCCGAGCGGACTGCCGAGGCGGGTGTAGTCGTCGAGCCAGGAACGGTCGAAGAAGTCGAGATCGGCGAGGATCGGAAACTGGCCGACCGCCGCATGGCCCTTGCCCATCAGGAAGCGATCGCGGTCCGGCCAGTCCGGCTCGCCGCGACGCAGCCGCATCGTGTCGTAGTAGAGCGTCGAGAAGATCTCGGCGCAGGAGAAGACCGACGAGTAGTGGCCGACCTTGGCGATCGAAATCAGCCTGATCGTTTCCAGCCGCACGAAGCGTGCGCGCTCGCGCAGGCGGACTGCCTGCTCGTCCGATATCCCGTCATTGCCGCTGTTGCTCGGCCACCGGCTTGCGCCTGAGGACGCCATGGTCGATCTCCTCCATTTCCGTTTATCTGACCCTCGACAACTTATAAGTTATAAGATATTTGGTTGAGCCGCAAGAATAATCATCCGGCTTAGGGAACAGGAAATGCTGCACAATTCGGCCCGGGCCATCGACATGAGCCTGCATCTGCATTCGCAGACGGATCCGCGGCGGCACGAGCAGGATGGGCCGCTGATCATCTCGGGCGGTGAGGGTGTCTATGTCCGCGACGATGCCGGAAACCGCTATATCGAAGGTATGGCTGGCCTATGGACGGCGTCGCTCGGCTTCAACGATCAGAGACTGGCCGCAGCGGCTGCCGCCCAATTCGCCAAGCTCGCCAACTACCACACCTTCAACCATCGCTCGAATGAGCCCTGCATCGACCTGATCGAGCAACTCGCAGCGGTCTCGCCAATTCCGGGCTGCCGGATATTCCTGGCCAATTCGGGCTCGGAAGCCAACGATTCCATGGTCAAGCTCGCCTGGTATTATCAGGCGGCGCGCGGCAAGCCGGAGAAGCGCCGCATCATCAGCCGCAACGGCGCCTTCCACGGCAGCACGGTGATGGGCGCGGTGCTGAGCGGTTTGCCGCATATGCACCGTTCGTTCGGCATGAACACCGACGACATCCTTTTTGCCGGCAAGCCGCACTTCTATCGAGAGGCGCGTGACGGCGAGAGCGAGGAGGCGTTCGCCGACCGGCTGATCGCCGAACTGGAGGCGATGATCCTGGCGGCCGGTCCTGAGACGGTCGCCGCCATGATCGCCGAGCCGGTGATGGGGGCGGGCGGTGTCATCGTGCCGCCGACGGGGTATTTTCCGAAGCTGCGCGCGCTGCTCGACAAATACGATATCCTGCTTCTGGCCGACGAGGTGGTTTGCGGCTTCGGCCGTACCGGCAACTGGTTCGGCAGCCAGACTTTCGATTTCAAGCCCGATATGTTCTCGGTCGCCAAGGGCCTGTCCTCCGGCTATCTGCCGATCGCAGCGGTGGTCGTGTCGGACAAGACCTACCAGTCGATCGCCGACGAGGGGCACCGGAACGGCGTCTTCGGGCACGGCTTCACTTATTCGGGCCATCCGGTCGCCTCGGCTGTCGCTGCCGAAGCCTTGCGCATCTATCACGAGATCGATGTCGTCGGTCGCGCCCGGACGCTGGGCGCGCAGATGCTGGGGGCGCTGCGCAACGCGCTCGCCGATCATCCGATGGTCGGCGAGATCCGCGGCGTCGGCCTGCTGGCCGGCGTCGAGCTGGTCGCGGACCGGCGCACGAAACAGGGTTTTCCGACCGAGGCCAGGGTTGGCGCGCAGGTCGAACGCGCCTGCCGGCAACGCGGCATCATCCTACGCAACATGGGCGACGTGCTGGCCCTTTGCCCGCCTTACATCATCGAGCCGGACCAGATCGACGAACTCGTCCGCGCGCTTTTCCTCGCCATCGAAGACACAAGGGAGAGCCTCTCACTCTGAGGCTTGGCTGCCGTGACAATCACCATCAGACAGGACAAAAGCATGTATCCGGAAGTCGGGCTTTTCATCGACGGCAAGTGGACCCCGGCGGCCGGCGGCAAGACGCTCGAGGTTCGCAATCCGGCCACCGACGAAGTCATCGGTTCGGTTGCCGTGGCTGGCGCCGCCGATCTCGACCGTGCGCTGGCAGCGGCCGAACGCGGCTTCAAGGTCTGGCGCAAGGTCTCGGCCTTCGAGCGCGGCAAGGTGATTCGCGAAGCGGCGCGGCTGATGCGCGAGCGTGTGGGCAGGATCGCCAGGCTGCTCAGCCTCGAACAGGGCAAGCCGCTGGGCGAGGCGACGACCGAAGTCCTGGCCTCGGCCGATATCCTCGACTGGTTCGCGGAGGAGGGGCGCCGCACCTATGGACGCATCGTGCCGGCGAGAACCAGCAACGTCCATCAGTTGGTCGTGCGCGAGCCGGTCGGGCCGGTGGCGGCGTTCACGCCGTGGAATTTCCCGGTGTCGCAGACGATCCGCAAGATCGGCGCCGCGCTGGCCACCGGATGCTCGATCATCGTCAAGCCGCCGGAAGAAACGCCTGCCTCGCCGGCCTGCCTCGCCGACGCGTTCAAGGATGCCGGGCTTCCCGACGGCGTGCTCAACCTCGTCTACGGCAATCCGCCGGAGATTTCGAGCTACCTGATCCCGCATCCGGTGATCCGAAAAGTGTCCTTCACCGGCTCCGTCCCGGTCGGCAAGCAACTCGCCGCGCTCGCCGGCCAGCATATGAAGCGCGTGACGATGGAACTCGGCGGGCATGCGCCGGCAATCGTCTTCGACGACGCCGACCTCGACAACGCCGCGAGCCTGCTGGCGCCGGCCAAGTTCCGCAATGGCGGCCAGGTCTGCGTCTCGCCGACGCGTTTCCTTGTCCAGGAGAAATCCTATGCGCCGTTCGTCGAGAAGCTTGTCGGCCATGCGCGCGCGATGAAGGTCGGCGACGGGCTGACTGAGGGCACCTGCATGGGACCATTGGTAAACGAGCGGCGGCTGCAGGCCGTCGAGGCGATGATCTCCGAGGCAGTGGCCGAGGGCGCCAAGCTTGAGACCGGCGGCAAGCGCATCGTCAACAAGGGCGCCTTTTTCGAACCGACCGTGCTCAGCGACCTCAGCCCCGGCATGCGCATCATGAACGAGGAGCCGTTCGGTCCGGTGGCGCTGGTCATGCCGTTCGCGACGTTCGACGAGGCGGTGGCCGAAGCAAACCGGCTGCCCTACGGGCTCGCGGCTTACGCCTTCACCCGTTCGCTGAAGACGGCGACCGAGCTTGGCGCCGAGATCGAGACCGGCATGCTGACGACGAACCATCTCGGCCTGGCATTGCCGGAAGTGCCGTTCGGCGGCGTGAAGGACAGCGGCTACGGCTCCGAAGGCGGCTCGGAAGCGCTGGAAGCCTATCTCGTCACCAAGTTCATCAGCCAGGCGGGATTCTAGTGTCTCCCGCCTGGGCTAGGCGAACATCTCGCTATGTTGCTCGAGCTGCAGGCGGGTGCGACGGATGTGGCCGTAGAGGATGAGACCAGCCTGTTCGCCGTCGCGACGCTTCAGCGCCTCGAGGATCAGCCGATGCTCGTGATGCACCGCCGCCATGCCGGCCTTGCCGACCGATCCGGCGAAAGCGCGGCGGTACTGCTGGGTGGTGTTCCAGAATTTGTGGATCATCTGGACGAGCTGCGGCATGCGCGCGCCCTCATAGCTCAGGAGATGAAACTCGCGGTCGAGCTGCAGGAACTCGTCGATGCTGTCGACGGCCTCGATACGCGAGACGAGGTCTTCCAGGCGCGCAAGCGTTTCGGGCGAAAGGTTGGCGCTGCTTTCGGAAAGCGCCAGCGGCTCCAGCCGCTCGCGGATCTTGTAAATCTCGATGCATTCGGCGCGGTCGAGCTTGGAAATCCAGGCGCCGCTGTTGGGCACGAGGATGACCAGCCCTTCGCTTTCCAGTTGCCTCAGCGCCTCGCGCACGGGGATGCGGCTGATGCCGTATTCTTCGGCGAGCTCCTCCTGGCGGATGCGGCTGCCCGGCCGCAGCCGCCCCGACAGGATCGCGTCGCGCAGCGCATCGGTGACGCGGCCACTGGCCAGGGCGGCGCCGTTGCCTTCGGTTCCGCCGCCTGTGCGTCTGCCGGCCATGATCTCAGTTCCCCGCATCGTGTTGATCCCCAGGATGTTAGTGCATCGGCGCGCGGGTGGGAATCGGCACGAACCAACCGCTCACAAATGAGGGTTGGCCGGGTGCCAGAGCCGGCGGTCCGTCCCGTGCTCATAGGCCTTGCCCGTGGGGAACGAGACCAGCTCGAGCTGCATGCCCCAGGGACTCAGGAAATAGACCCAGCTCTGACCGGCGCTCGGTCCCTCGGTGCGCACCGTCGGCTCGCCGAGCACGCGCACGCCCAGCGACCTGAGATAGGCGACTGCATCATCGATATCGTCGACATAGAAGGCGAGGTGGTGTCCGCCGACATCGCTGTTCCTGGGCTGGGTGCCGTTCTGGTCCTGAGCGGCGTATTCGAAGATCTCGAAGTTGGAGCCGTGACGGCAGCGCAGGAATTTGAGCCGCTTCATTACTGTACGGGGATGGACGTTGAGATGGGTTTCCATCCAGTCGCCGTCGGAGCGGAAGGGTCCGAGCTCGTAAAAGGGCTCGCAGCCGATGACCTCGACGAAGAAATGGACGGCCTCGTCGAGATCGGGAACGGTGAAGCCGATATGATCGGTGCCGCGCAGGCCCGGAAGGCCGTTGCGAGCATGGTTGGTATCACGAAGCATTGCTGGTTCGGTATTTATAATTCCGATGTGACCGTATCCAATAGATGGAGATTGGCAAGCTATTTAGGCGATCTGGCCGAATAAATTCGCACGATTGTATCCAATAATAAGATTCAACATCAGTGGAGGATTTCATGACACACAGGACCGCTTACGATCCGGCGTTGGGCATAGCCTATGTCAACGGCAGCTATATGCCGCTCGCGGAGGCGGCCGTTCCAATTACTGACCGCGGCTTCGTCCGGTCCGATGCGACCTATGACGTCACCCATGTCTGGAAGGGCCGTTTCTTCAGGCTCGACGACCATATCGAGCGCTTCCTGGCCTCGATGCGCGGCCTGCGCATGAGCCTGCCGCTGTCCAAGGCCGAGATAGCCGACATCCTGGTCGAATGCGTTCGCCGGACCGGGCTTCGCGATGCCTATGTGCAGATGACCTGCACGCGCGGCGTGCCGCCGGCCGGCACGCGCGATCCGCGGCTTTGCCAGAACCGGTTCTATGCTTTCGCGCAACCGTTCGTGTGGATCGCCAATGACGAGCAGCGCCGCGACGGGCTGAAGATGGTGGTGAGCTCGGTGCAACGCATCCCGCCGGAATCGCTCGATCCACGCCTGAAGAACTTCCATTGGCTCGACCTGACGATGGGCATCTTCGAGGCCTACGACAACGACGCCATCGTCGCCGTGCTCAACGACGGCAAGGGCAATGTCACCGAAGGCGCGGGCTTCAACGTCTTTTCGGTGAAGGGCAACGTCATCACCACGCCGGACCGCGGCGTCTTCGAGGGCATGACGCGCCGCACGGTGATCGAGATGGCCGGCGAAGCAGGCGTGACCTGTGAGGTGCGGCCGCTGCCGATCGAGGAGTTGCGCGACGCCGACGAGATCTTCATCTCCAGCTCCGCCGGCGGCATCATGCCGGTGACGGTGCTCGATGGCCGCATCTACGGCAACGGCAAGCCCGGACCGGTCACCAACCTCATCCACGATCTTTATTGGGCAGCGCACAGGGAAGGGCCGCTTTGCACCCTCGTCGACTACGGAGCGGCGGCATGAGCGCCAAAGAGGCTGAACGCGTCTTCCTGGTGACCGGCGGCACGCGTGGCATCGGCGCGGCCTGCGTCGAGCGGCTGGCGTCGGATGGCGCGCGAGTCGTCTTCACAGGGCGCGACCGGGCCGCTGCCGACGATGTGATCGCCGCGGTTCCCGGCGCCGTCTTCGCCGCCGGCGACGCGACCAGCGAGGCCGACTGCAAGCGCGCGGTCGACGTCGCGCTGGAGCTCGGCAAGGGCCGTATCGCCGGCCTGGTCAACAATGCCGGCGCCGGCGGGCGCGGCGCCTTCGACCAGACGACGCTCGACGACTGGAACAGGACGATGACGGCCAACGCCACCTCGGCCTATCTGTTCACGCGTCATGCGCTTTCGGGCCTGCGGGCCGCGCGCGGCGCCGTGGTGACGATCTCGTCGGTGGCCGGCTTGGTCGGCGAGGAGGGGCTTGCGATCTACACCGCCTCCAAGGCGGCGCTGATCGGCCTCACACAGGCGCTGGCGCTCGAATACGGCTCGGAGGTGCGCTTCAACGCCGTCTGCCCGGGCCAGATCGCCACGCAGATGATGGCAAAGACGCTGGCCATTCCGGGGCGGCGCGAGAAGCTGGAAAAGCGCATTCCCGCGGCGCGCCTCGGCACGCCGGAAGATGTCGCCGAGGCGGTCGGCTGGCTGCTCTCTCCCGCCGCCGGCTTCATCAACGGCGCGGTGCTCAGCATCGACGGCGGCGAGACCGCCGGCTTCATGACGCCGCGCGACGATGTGAAGGCCTGACCTCAGCTCAGCGGCCTACCTTGGTCGGCCATGACCTGGCGCAAGCCGCGATCGATATCGGCGGGGCGCGCGCAAGCGGCGGCCTCGAGTACCTTGGAAATGCTTGGCGAGGCTTCGCCGCCATGCACGCGCTGGACCGGCTGGTCGAGCCAGTCGAAGCAGCGGTTCTGGATCTCGGCGGCGAGCAGGCCGCCATAAGACGTGCCGCGCGCGCCTTGTTCGACCACCAGCACATTGCCGGTCTTGCGTATCGAGGCTTCGATAGCCTGCCAGTCGAGCCCGGCGCGGTCGAGCGAGCGCAGGTCGATGACCTCGGCATCGACGCCGAGGCGTTCAACCGCTTCGAGCACCGGCCGCACCATGGCGAGATAGGTGAGGATGGTCATCGCCGTGCCTTTGCGCACGACCTTGGCCTTGCCGAGCGGGATGAAGTAGTCGAGATCGTCGACCGGCGCCGGGCCGGTGGAATTGTAGAGCTCGACATGCTCGATGACGAGCACCGGATCCTTGCAGCGCAGCGCGCTGTTCATCAGGCCGACATAGTCGAACGGCGTCGAGGGGGCGACGATGCGCCAGCCGGGCGAGGTGGCAAAGATGCCGGCCGGGTCCATGGAGTGCTGCGAACCGTAGCCGGTGCCCATGGCGACCTTGGTGCGCAGCACCAGTGGCACGTCGATATCGCCGCCGAACATGTGGCGGGCCTTACCGATCTGATTGAAGACCTGGTCGGCGGCCACCCACATGAAGTCCGGATACATGAACTCGACGACCGGAAGATAGCGGCCATCCATGGCGATGCCGCCGCCAAGCCCGGTGAAGGCGGCTTCGCTGATCGGCGTGCCGAGCACCCGGTCCGGGAAGGCCGCGGCAAGGCCGCGCGTCGCGCCATTGGTGCCGCCCTTCAGCCGGTGCACATCCTCGCCCATGACGACGATGCGGTCGTCCGTCGCCATGCGCCGCTGCATGACGTTGGCGACCGCGTCGATGAATTTGGCGCTGCCGTCGATCGCGCCACTGAAGGTTTCGAGTTCCTCCGTGCGCTGGCCGGAAAGCTCGGAGAGATCGCCGCGGATGCCGTGATCGCGAAACCCTTCGTCCGGCCAGAGCGCCGGCTTGATACGGTTCTTGCCGTCCGCCTGCTCGACGAGCTCATGGGCGACCTCGGCCATCAGCGCAAGCGAGCGTTCGCGCAGAGCGGCCACGCCCGAGCTGCCGATGATCTGACGCTGTTCCATTTCGCTCGCCAGCCGGTCGAGCGGATCGCGCGCCCGCCACGCCGTTTCCTCGGCCTTGTCGCGATAGCCGAAGGCGCTGCCGGGCAGGGGACCGTTCTGATGGAAGTAACGGTAGACGTCGGCCTCGATGATGGCCGGCCCACCGCCATTGCGCATCAGCTCCATGGCTTCCTTCGTCGCAAGATAGACGGCGAGGGGATCCATGCCGTCGACCTTCCAGGCCGGAATGGCAAAGGCCGATCCGCGCGCCGAGAGGCGGGGCTCGGCGGTCGCTTCCTCGACATGGGTCGAGACGGCATAACGGTTGTTCTCGATGAAGAAGCAGAGCGGCAGCTTCCAGGCTGCGGCGATGTTCATCGTCTCCAGCACCGAGCCGATGTTGACGGCGCCATCGCCGAAATAGGCAAAGGCCACATCGCCCTTGCCGGCGCGCTTGTGCGCCCAGGCTGCGCCCGCGGCCAGCGGCACGCCGCCGCCGACGATGGCATTGGTGCCAAGATTGCCGGCCTCGGCCCAGCGCAGATGCATCGAGCCGCCGCGACCCCGGCAGAAACCCTGCGCGAGACCGAGGATCTCGGCCAGAGATCTTTGCGCCAGGCCGCGAATGGCCGGCGAGAAGTCTTCGGCGGGTGCCAATCCCCTCGGCGCGACATAGCGGATCGACTTGGCGAGGAACTGGTGGTGCGCGCGATGGGATCCATTGATCTGATCGGTCGCGCGCATGAGGGCGGCCGAGCCGACGGCGCCGCCTTCCTGGCCGACTGCGGAATGGGCGGGACCATGCACCAGGCCCTGGCCGGCGAGCTCCAGCACTTTCTCCTCGAAGGCGCGGATGAGATGGGCCGAAACCAGCATCGATTCCAGCGCGGCCGGATCGGCGTCGTCCCAGTCGGCGCGCGTCGTGCGCAGTTCCCGCCAGGGGGCTGATGGGGCCAATGTCGCGTAGTCGGGCATCAGGGCTTCCTGGTGAGGTCGTGGCTATTGGATACGATAACGACGAAAGATGCCGTTTGGAAGGCAAAAATTGCCACTATTAACTATCGTTGGATACATTCAGTGGAATCGCCAGCCTCTCGCCGAGGTGGCGCACGATGCGATCGGCCCTCGATACCGAGGGTCGGCGCCGTCAGTCCGCCTCAGGCGCAAGGATGCGCGTCACCTGTTCGGCAATCGCCAGGCTGGAGGTCAGGCCGGGGCTTTCGATGCCGAAGAGATTGACTAGGCCGGCGCTTCCATGGGTCGCCGCATCCTGGATGACAAAGTCGCTGTTGGCCTCGCCCGGGCCGGAGAGTTTCGGCCGAATGCCGCTATAGGCCGGCTGCAGGCTGTCGTCGGCCAGATCGGGCCAGTATTGGCGGATCGCATCGTAGAAGCGTTTGCCGCGCGCCGGATCGACGCGGTAGTCGAGCGTGTCCGTCCATTCGACGTCGGGCCCGAACCGAGCCGTGCCGCCGAGATCAAGTGTCAGGTGGACGCCAAGGCCGCCCGGTTCAGGCACGGGGTAGATCAACCGCGAGAAGGGAGCCCGGCCCGCCACCGAAAAGTAATTGCCCTTGGCATAGCGAAGCGTCGGCAAAAACCGCTGGTCGAAGCCTTCGAGCGAGCCCGCCAGCGCAACGGCGCCAAGGCCGGTCGCGTTGATGAAGCGCGCCGTGGCGATCTCGAAACCCTCGCCGCTCGCCGTGTCCATCGTCTGGAGCACGATGCGGCCGGCATCGATGCGGCCCGAAGCGATGCGCGTGTTGAGCGACAGAATCGCGCCGTTTTCCTCGGCGTCGCCGAGCAAGGCGAGCATGAGCGCGTGGCTGTCGATGATACCGGTGGAGGGCGAGAGCAGCGCCTTGGTGCAATGAAGCGCCGGCTCCAGGTTCTGCGCCTCGGCGGCGGAAATGAAGCGCAGATCGTCCACGCCGCAGGCCGCTGCGCCGTCCCGGATCGTGGCAAGCACGGGCTCCTGGGCCGCGTCGGTCGCGACGATCAGCTTGCCCGAGCGGCGATGCGGGATCGCGCGTTCCGCGCAGTAGCGGTAGAGCATGTCGCGGCCGGCGACGCAGAGCCGGGCCTTCAGCGACCCTTGCGGATAATAGATGCCGGCATGGATCACTTCCGAATTGCGCGAGCTGGTTTCGGTGCCGATGGCATCCGCGGCCTCAAGGATCAGCGTGTCCAGGCCGCGTGCGGCCATCTTGCGCGCAATTGCAAGACCGACGACGCCGGCGCCGGCGACGATGCAGTCGACCTGTTCCATGCTCAGCCCGCCTTGGCCGTGTCGGCGGCGCGCCTGCCGAGCAGCCGTTCGAGAATCACGTTTCCACCCTCGGTGATGTCGGCGATGATCGCACGTTCGGCGGCATCGGCATCCCCCTTTTCGATCGCGGCAAACACCGCGTGGTGATTGTCGATCATGGCGCGTCCGCCTTCATGGTAGGATTCCGCGATCAGCGGGCCCATCTGCAGCCACAGCCGGTTGAGGATGCCGCGCAGGACCACCATGTCGCCGATGTCGGCGAGCGCGAAGTGGAAGGTCTGGTTGAGCTCCAGCGCTTCGGTCCAGTTCCTGTCGGCAATCGCGCGCTCGTTGCGGGCGATCAGATCGCGCAGCCGCTCGATATCCCTGGTCGTCGCCTTGAGCGCAGCCTCACGCGCGGCAAGACCTTCGAGCTTCAGCCTGATCTGACGGATCTCGCGATAGCGTTCCAGCGTGATGATGGGGACGCGCACCTCACGCACCGATTTCTGCACCAGCGCCTCGTCCTGGATCAGGCGCAGGATCGCGTCGCGGACCGGCGTGACGCTGGTTCCAAGCGACTGGGCGAGGTCGCGGATGGTCAGCCTGGCATCCGGCGCAAAGCGCCCCTTGATCAGCGCCTCGGCGACGCGCGCATAGACGGTCTCGCCGAGATTTTCGCGCTCGAGCGTCTCGAAGCTGAAGCCCGTCATGCCGTTTTCCGTCCCCGGTTCAGTCATCGCCCAAAGGGGCTTGACAGTATATCTTATAAGAAACATGATGCATCAAACAGCACAATGCAAGAGGGAACTGCGGACCCTTTGAAGAGGGGAAGCAGGGCAGTTCCCGCTTGGACGCCTGCAGACAGGAGCCATGATGGACGCCCGACCGAATTCCCCCGAAGCCCGCGATATCCGCTACCACCTGCATGGCTACACCAACGCCCGCAAGCATCAGGAAACCGGGCCGCTGGTGATCGAAAAGGGCGATGGCGTCTATGTCGAGGACATCGCCGGCAATCGCTACATCGAGGCGATGGCGGGCCTGTGGAGCGTCGCCGTCGGCTTCTCGGAAAAGCGGCTGGTGGACGCCGCGACAAGGCAGATGTCGAAGCTGCCCTTCTATCACGATTTCGGCTCGAAGGCGCATTCGCCGCTGATCGACCTCGCCGAGAAGCTGGTGCAGATGGCGCCGGTGCCGATGAGCAAGGCCTATTTCACCAACTCCGGTTCAGAGGCCAACGATACCGCGATCAAGATGATCTGGTACCGGTCGAACGCGCTCGGCCAGCCGGCGCGCAAGAAGATCATCAGCCGCAAGCGCGGCTACCACGGCGTCACCATCGCCTCGGCGAGCCTGACCGGGTTGCCCAACAACCATCTCTCCTTCGACCTGCCGATCGCCAACATCCTGCACACCTCGACGCCGCATCATTGGCGCGACGCCGAGTCCGGCGAGAGCGAGGAACAGTTCTCCGCGCGGCTTGCCGATGACCTGGAAAAGCTCATCCTCGCCGAGGGGCCCGAAACAATCGCCGCCTTCATCGGCGAGCCGATCATGGGCGCCGGCGGCGTCGTCGTTCCGCCTGCCGGCTACTGGGAAAAGATCCAGGCGGTGCTGGCGAAATACGACATCCTCTTGGTGGCCGACGAGGTGATCTGCGGTTTTGGCCGCACCGGCGAGATGTTCGGCTCGCAGACCTTCGGCATCAAGCCCGACATCATGGTGCTGTCGAAGCAGATTTCGTCCTCTTACCTGCCGATCTCGGCGCTGATTATCAACGACAAGGTGTTCGAGCCGATCGCCGACGAGAGCGACCGCATCGGCACGTTCGGCCACGGCTTCACCGGCGGCGGTCATCCGGTCGCTGCGGCGGTCGCGCTGGAAAACATCAAGCTGATCGAGGAGCGCGACCTCGTCGGCAATGCGCGCAAGGTCGGCGCGCATCTGCAGGCTCGGTTGCGCAAGCTCGCCTCGCATCCGCTGGTGGGCGAGGTGCGCGGCGTCGGTCTCATCGCCGCCGTCGAGCTCGTCGCCGACAAGGCGACGAAGGCGCCCTGGGGCAAGCCGGCGGCGCTCGGCGCGCTGGTCAACGGCTTCCTGCAGCAGAACGGCGTCATCTCGCGCAACATGGGCGACGCCATCGCCTTCTGCCCGCCGCTGATCATCACCGAGGCGCAGGTCGACGCTCTGGTCGATGCGTTCGAGCGGTCGCTCGACGCCGCGTTGCCGCAGGTTCGGGCTCAGGGCTGAACCCTGGCTACCGCAGTCGAAGCGCCTTGCCGGGTGAAGGGCTCATCGCGCATTGACACATAAGATATAAGATGTAAGTTGTTACAAGCGAGATGAATGGATACATTTATACGAAATTCCCGCTTTGACGTTTGAAATGCCAACGAAGAAGTGGCAGATTGGATACAAAACTGAGGAATCGGGCTTAACCGATCGATTGAGTAGACAACTCCAAGCCCTCGCAGGGCAGCTTGTTCAAATGGGAGACCGATATGAGTGGATTGAAGAAGACACTGGCTTTGGCGCTGTCGGCGACGGTGCTGTCGGCCGGCATGGCGCATGCCGCCGACTGGTGGCCGTTCAAGATCGCTTCGGCGAAGGATGGCGACCTCAAGAAGGTGGGGGAGATCGAGTACAAGCCGCTCGACAAGGCCGAGAAGCCCTGGAAGCTCTGTGTACTCTTCCCGCATCTGCAGGACAGCTATTGGGTTTCGGTGGACTATGGCATCGTCGAGGAAGCGAAGCGTCTTGGCGTCAAGGTGACTGTGCTGCAGGCGGGTGGATACACCGCGCTGCCGAAGCAGATCTCGCAATATGACGACTGCGTCGCCTCGGGCGCCGACGCCATCCTGATCTCGGCGATCTCGGAAGCCGGCGTGGCCGCCAAGATCAACGAAGGCATGGGCAAGGGCATCGTCAACATCGCCGTCGCCAATCCGATCCTGGAGACACCGATCACCGCCCGCATCACGCCCGACTTCTATCAGAAGGGTTTTCAGACCGGCGAATATGTGAAGAAATATCTCGGCGACAAGCAGGGCACAGCCGTGGCGTTCCCTGGACCGCAGGGCAGCGGCTGGGCCGAGACCTACATGAACGGCTTCCGCGACAGCACCAAGGCCGGCAACATCAAGCTGGTCGGCGAGATGTTCGGCGAGGCCAGCGTGCCGGCGCAGCTCAAATTGGTCGAAGACGCATTGCAGACCCATCCCGACGTCAACGTGATCTGGGGTGGCGCGCCGACGGCTGAAGCCGCGATCGGCGCCGTGGCCGACGCCGGCCTGAGCAACGTCACCATCATGTCCTCCTATGAGAACCAGACCATGCTGAAGGCCGTCAAGGACGGCTCGGTGCTGGGCTTCGCCACGGAATACCCGGTCATCATGGGGCGCATCGGCGTCGACCTCGCGGTGCGCGCGCTGGAGAAGAAGGACCACGAAAAGGTCCTGCTGGTTGCCCCCGGCATCGTCACCAAGGACAATGTCGATAAGATCGACACGACCCAGATCTTCGCGCCGGACAACTGGCGCCCGGTGTTCTCGGTCGAATAGTAACGAGGCCGCTGGCCGCGGCCTTCAGCTTCGCGATCAAATCGCGATCCTCCCGGCCTGACCGCCTTCCAGAAGGCGGTCAGGCGACTTGATGCAATTCCGGGGCGAAACCGCCGCGCAGTTTCCTGGAGTTGCTCCTGCCGGCTTTGGGCCTTTGGACGAGATGCTGGAAGTTACAGGGTTCACCAAGAGATTCCGCGGCATTGCCGCGCTCGACAATGTCGACTTCTCCCTGAACGAGGGCGAGGTCCATGCGTTGCTTGGCGAGAACGGTGCCGGTAAGTCGACGCTCATCAATCTCATTGCCGGCACGTTTCCCTGGGCCGAAGGCGTCTATCGCATCAACGGCCGCACCATCACCAGTCTGACGCCGCAGGTGGCGCAGGAGATCGGCATTGCCGCAGTCTTCCAGGAATTCAGCCTGGTGCCCGACCTTACCGTGGTCGAAAACATCTTCCTTGGCCGGGAGCAGTCGTCCGGCCTTTTCCTGAAACGCAAGCAGATGCGCCAGGCCGCGGCCGAGCTGCTGGACAGTCTGGGCTTCCATCTGCCGCTCGACGAGAAGGTCGCCTTCCTGTCGCGCGCGCAAAAGCAGATGGTCGAGATCGCCAAGGCGCTGCGCATGCGGCCGAAGGTGCTCATCCTCGACGAGCCGACCGCGTCGCTCACCGACGGCGAGGCGGAAAAACTCTTCAACGCCATTGCGCTGCTCAAGGCGCGCGGCGTCGGCATCATCTATGTCTCGCATCGCATGACCGAGATCCGCAATCTTTCCGACCGCGTTACCGTGCTGCGCGGCGGCAAAAAGATCGGCACGGTGGTCACCGCCGAGATTTCGGACGAGGGGCTGATCGAGATGATGGTCGGTCGTCCCGTCGAACAACTGTTCCCGAAGATCGAGCACAGGCCCGGCGAGGTCAGGCTCGAGGTGCGCGATCTCACGACGCAGAAGCACTCCGTCATCGGCGCTTCCTTCACCGCGCGTGCGGGCGAGGTGGTCGGTCTTGCCGGCCTTGTCGGCTGCGGGCGCAGCGAGCTCTGCCGTGCCGTCTTCGGCCTGGAGACGATCGAGGCGGGCACGATCAGCCTGGGCGACAAGCCGGTCGAGCGGCCGACGCCGGCGTCGATGCTTGCCGCCAATGTCTGCTACTTCCCGGCCGATCGCGGGTCGGAAGGCCTGGCGCTGGCGCGTTCGGCGCGTGAGAACGCGACCATGAGCTCGCTCGACCTGCCGCAACTGTCGTCCGGGCCGGTGCTGAAGTTCTGGCGCGAGAACGAGGTGATCAGGGGACCGCTCGGCAATCTCGCGCTGAGACCGATGGCACCCGAGCGCAAGGCGTCCGCTTTCTCCGGCGGCAACCAGCAGAAGCTGATGTTGGCGCGCGGGCTGATGAAGCCGTTCGATGTCTATCTGTTCGACGAGCCCACCGTCGGCATCGATGTCGGCGCCAAGGCCGACGTCTACAATCTCATCAAGTCCCTGGTCGAGGCCGGCGCCTCGGTCGTCGTCTCGACGTCCGAATTGCCGGAGCTGATCAATCTCGCCTCGCGTGTCTATGTCATGCATGAAGGCAAAATCGTCGCCGAGCTTGCCCAGCACGAGCTCAGCGAAGCGCAGGTGCTGTCGCATTATTTCGGAGGGCGCGCATGAGTTCGGAGACGGCGACCATCACCGCCGCCAATGCGCCGACGCATCGCGCGAGCCGGCTCGACCGTTTTCTCATGCAAGGCGGCATCGTCATCACCTTCCTGGTCGTGGCGGTGGTCGCGACGGCGCTGATCGAGCCGCGCTTCCTCAACCGGCTCAACCTGCTCAACGTCATGCGCAATTTCGCGCTGTTGCTCATCCCGTCGCTGGCACAGATGCTGGTGATGACGGCCGGCGGCTTCGACCTGTCGGTCGGTGCGGTGGTGGCGGCGACCTCGGTGGTGACGGCCGCGGTGATGCTGGTCGGCAGTGGCTATTTTCCCGGCATGGAACTGGCCCTCATCATCGCCTCGCTGGTGATTGCTCTCGGTGTCGGGGCGCTTGTCGGGCTCGTCAATGCCGGTCTGGTTTCGGCCTTCTCGCTCTCGCCCTTCATGGTGACGTTGGCGATGATGTCGGTGCTGATGGGCATCGCGCTCTATTTCACGCAAGGCATCCCGATCTATGGCGTGGCCGATTCCTTCATCGCCAATGTCGGACGCGGCCAGTTCCTGAGCCTGCCGATCGTGCTTTGGGTGGCGCTCGGCGTCCTTGCCGCCTGTATCGTCATGCAGCGTTTCACCGCGCTCGGCCGCCATATCTATGCGGTGGGCAGCGACCAGCGTTCGGCGCGCCTGTCGGGCGTTGCCACAGGCCGCACGCTGATTGCGGCCTATATGCTCGCCGGCTTGCTCGCCGCGCTCACCGGCTTCCTGATGACGTCGCGGCTCGGCTCCGGCCAATCCACCATCGGCGGGACGCTGGCGCTCGAAACCATCGCCGCCGCAGTGATCGGCGGCGTGTCGCTGCGCGGCGGTGTCGGCCGCGCCGAACTGGTGGCGCTGGCGGCGCTGTTCCTGTCGGTGATCGCCAACGCCATGAACCTGGTGCAGGTCGACAGCAAATATCAAACGCTGGTGCTTGGCGCGGTGCTGATCGTGGCTTTGGCCATTGAACGGCTTCTGTTGAGAAAGCGGCAGGCATGAGCACGGAGGCCAAGACACAACCGATGGCCAAGCCTTCCGGCCTCTCGCTGAAAGAGATCCTGCGCGCCGCGCGCCTGCCGATCGCCATTGTCGTGGTGCTTGTCCTGTTTGGCCTGGTCGAGCCGCGCGTGCTTTCCTTCGGCAATTTCCGCAACATCGCGCTGCAGGCGAGCTACCTCGCCATCTTCGCGATGGCGCAGACCATGGTGCTTCTGACCCGCGGCTTCGATCTGTCGCTGGGCTATACCGTGTCGCTGGTCAGCGTCGCCGCCTCGATGGCGATGGTGGCGATGGGCGGCGGCGACGTTTCGATCCTCTATGGCGTCGGCGCGGCGGTGCTGATCGCCGGCGCGATCGGCCTCGCCAATGGCCTCCTCATTGCCGGCATCGGCATCAATCCGCTGGTGACGACGCTCGGCATGGCCAACATGGTGCTGGCACTTGCCTCGACGATCAGCGGCGGCTTTCCGGTCACCGGCCTGCCGAAGAGCCTCACCGCCGAATTCGCGGAGGGCTCGCTGCTCGCCATCCCGATGCCGATCTGGATCGCCGCGCTGGTATTCGTGCTTCTTTTCCTGACGCTCAAGGCGACGCGCTTCGGCCGAAGCCTCTACATCATCGGCGCCAATCCCAAGGCGGCGGTGGCGGCAGGCATCCGCACCATGCCGGTGCTGGTGCTGGCTTACATGCTTTGCGCGTTGCTGGCAGCGCTCGGCGCGCTTTTGCTCACCGCGCGCACGGGCTCGGGCGAGCCGAACCTCGGCGGCAATCTCACGCTGGAAGCCATCGCGGCGGCCGTCGTCGGCGGCGTTCGGCTGTCGGGCGGGGAGGGCGGCGTGGGCGCTGCCGTGCTCGGCGCGCTGTTCGTCACCGTGCTCTCCAACGGCATGAACCTGGTGCAGATCGACGGCTATCTGCAGCAGATCTGCCTGGGCGTCATCATCATCGTCAGCCTGATCGTCAATCGCGACGAAGCCAGGCGCTGATACTCCAACCTCTTCGGGAAGCTCGTATGGCCTATCAAGTTTGCATCGACATCGGCGGCACCTTCACCGATTGCCTCGTCTCGAACAGCAAGGGCGAGATCGCGATCTTCAAGTCGCCGACGACGCCAGGCGAATTCGAGAAAGGTTTCATCAACGTGCTGCATGTCGCGGCCGAGGGCTATGGCCTGAGCGGCGCCGACTTCATGAGAGAGATCGACCTCATCGTGCACGGTTCGACAGTCTCCACCAACGCGCTGGTGGAACGCAAGACGGTCAAGGTCGGCCTTATCCTGACCGCTGGCCACCAGGACATCCTTGTGCTGCGCGAAGGTCCGCGAAAAGGCGCTTTCCAGTGGCGGCTGAACTATCCCGATCCCTATGTGCCGCGCCATCTCACCAAGACGGTCGCCGGCCGCATCGATGCGCGCGGCCGCGAATTGGCGCCGCTGTCGCTGGACGACGTGCGCAAGGCCGCCGCCGAATTCCGCGGCCTCGGGGTCGAGGCGATCGCCGTCGGCCTGCTATGGTCGGTGGTCAACCCGGCGCATGAGCTTGTCGTGCGGGAGATTCTGGAGAAAGAGCTGCCGGGCATTCCGGTGACGCTCAGCCACGAGATCAACCCGATGCCACGCGAATACAAGCGCATCATCGCGGCCGCGATCGACGCTTCGATCAACCCGATCGTGCGCACTTATATCGAGAAGCTGAAGACCGCGCTCGACGAGGAAGGTTTCGAGGGCGAACTGCTGCTTGCCAATTGCGTCGGCGGCATGATGCCGCTGGCCGACATGATCCGGAAGCCCATCTACAGCGTCATGTCCGGCCCGACGCTGGCGCCGATGGCGGCGCTGGCGCTTTCCGACGAGCCCGATATCATCGTCGGCGACATGGGCGGCACGACCTTCGACGTCTCGGCGCTGCGCGACCACCAGATCATCGTCACGCCCGACAGCATGATCCATGACGATTCGCTCGGCATTCCCAAGGTCGACGTGCGCTCGGTCGGTGCCGGCGGCGGCTCGATCGCCTTCGTCGACGAAGGCGGGTTGCTGCAGGTCGGTCCGCGCAGCGCCGGCGCACGGCCGGGTCCTGCCTGCTACGGCCAGGGCGGCACCGAGCCGACGGTGACTGACGCCAATGTCGTGCTCGGCATCGTCGATCCGGATTACTTCCTGGGCGGCAAGATGCAGCTTAAGCGTGAACTGGCTGAGGCTGCGGTCGACAAGATCGCCGCGCGGCTCGGTGTTTCACGCGAGGAGGCGGCGTACGCCATCTACACCACCAGCAACCACAACATGGTGGCGGCGATCGAGGAGATCACCGTGCGCGAAGGCATCAACCCACGCGACTCTTTCTTCGTCTGCGGCGGCGGCGCCACCGCCATCCACATCGCCGAGATGGCCGACATCCTGGGCCTCAAGCGCTACATGGTGCCGCGTTTCATGGCAGGCCTCAGCGCCTTTGGCGGCCTGATCTCCGACATCCGCTCGGAAGAAAGCGCGGTGCTGCTCACTTCCGATGCCGATTTCAACGTCGGCGGCGTCAACGATGCGCTGGCGCGCCTCAAGCAGGCCGGCAACAACTTCCTCGCTGAGGCCGGCGTTATGCCAGAGAACCGCCAGTTCGAGTTCTCCTTCCTTGGCCGCTATGAATACCAGTCCTTCGAGATCGAGGTGCCGTTCGAAGCTGAGGACGGGATCGTGTCGGAGGACGATCTTCCGGGTCTGGTCGAGGCCTTCCACAAGATGCATGAGCGCATCTATTCGATCCGCGCCGACAATGACGTCGTCGAGTTCACGGCCTGGAAGCTGCGCGCCATCGGCAAGCGCTCGGGCCAGGACATCTGGCAGAAGAACACGCTGCCCGACCAGGTCGGAGCGATCGACCTGAAGGCCAGGCGCGGCATCTACCAGCAGGAGAGCGGGCGCGTCGAAACGGTGCCGGTCTACGAACTTGCGCAGTTACGCGCGGGCGCGCAGCTTGCCGGCCCGTGCCTGGTCGAGGCCGAGACCTTCACCGCCTATCTCAAGGACCAGCATCAGGGCCAGATCGACCGTTACGGCAATCTCGTCGTCAACATCGCCTAGTCATATCTACACAAGGGAACGATCCTATGGACTCCATCAACAGGCTCGAGCTCGACGTCGCGGACCGGCGGGTCGACCCCTTCCTGATGTCGGTTCTGAAAAGCCGCTTCGAGGCGATCGTGCGCGAGATGACCTTGGTCGTCATGCGCGCCAGCCGCTCGGCGGTGATCAAGAACGCGCGCGACTTCTCCTGCGCCATCCTGACCTACGATCACAGGCTGGTCTCGGTCGAGGATGCGCTGCCGATCCACGTCATGTCGATGGACATGGCGACGCGGCCGCTGACCGACTTGTTCGACGATATCACGCAGGGCGACATCTTCCTCAACAACTGCCCCTACACCGGCGGCACACACCATGCCGACCTGATCATGGCGATGCCGGTGTTCTTCGAGGGCGAGCCGCTGTTCTGGGTCGTGGCGCTGTCGCACCACGCCGACACCGGCGCGCCGGTGCCCTCGACCTATCTGCCCTTCGCCAAGAACATCTTCGAGGAGGGCATGCATTTCCCTTGCGTGCGCGTCGCGCAGAATTACGAGGAGAAGAAGGACATCCTGCGCATCGGCACGATGCGCAACCGCGTGCCGGACATGTGGCTGGGCGACGTGCGCGCGCAGATCGGCGCCTGCCGCACCGGCGAAAGGCGTATCGGCGAATTGTTCGCGCGCTACGGCCGCGACACGATCCTGGGCTTCGTCGAGGACTGGTTCGACTATGGCGCGCGCTGCGCCAAGGCGGCGATCGCCAAGCTGCCGGCCGGCAGCTACAGCTACGAGACCCGCCATGACCCGGTGCCCGGCGTCGCTGACGAAGGCATTCCGGTCAAAGTGACGATCAATGTCTATCCGGAAAAGGGGGAGATCGTCGTCGACGCGCGCGACAACATCGACAATGTGCCGGGCGGCCTCAACCTGTCGGAAAACACCGCAACCGGCTCCTGCCGCATAGGCGTCTTCAACAATCTCGACGAAAGCATCCCACACAATGAGGGCGCGAAGTCGCAGATCAAGGTGCTGTTGCGCGAAGGCAGCGCCATCGGCAAGCCGAAATATCCGGTCGGCACCTCGGTCGCCACCACCAATGTCAACGACCGTCTGATGATTGCCGGCAACTGCGTCTTCTCGCGCATGGGCGCGCCTTACGGCCAGGCCGAGAGCGGCTCGCATCTGCCGGCGGGTGTTGGCGTCATCTCCGGCGAGGATCCGTTCAAGCATGGCAAGTCCTATGTCAACCAGGTCTTCGTCGGCTATGCCGGCGGCGGCGCCCGCCATGGCTTCGACGGCTGGCTGACCTATTGCGGCCCGGCCAATGCCGGCCTGATCCAGCTCGACTCGGTCGAGGTCGACGAGTCGATGTATCCGATCGTCATCGAGCGCCGCGGCGTGCTGCCTGGGTCGCAGGGTTTCGGCGAATTCGAGGGCGCGCCGGCGACCGGCGGCGTCTTCTATCCGCTCGACCACGACATGACGATCGTCTATGCGGCCGACGGCACCAGCTTCCCCCCGCGCGGCGTGCTGGGCGGCGGCGATGGCAAGGAAAGCGAGACGATCAAGCTCCGGGCCGGTGAGAAGATCGTGCTGCCGGCCTTCAGCGAAGAGACGATCGAGGATGGCGCCCGTATCGAGTTCACTGCCTGCGGCGGCGGCGGATACGGCGATCCGCTGAAGCGCGATCCGAGGCGGGTCGCGGCGACCGTCAATCGCGGCTGGCTGAGCCGCGAGGATGCCGAGTCGGTCTACAAGGTGGTTCTGGTCGATGCCGACGAGCCTGGCCTGCTCAAGGTCGACGAAACCCGTACAGCCGCCCTCAGGAAGGTTTGACGCCGATAGAGCGTTTCACCGTTTCACGGAAACGGCGAACCGCTCTATCCCTTTGTTTTTACGCAATTCTGGACGGAAGGCTACGGCCAAGCCGCCGAGGCCAACCGCTCACACTTTTCCTGGAATTGCTCTAGGCGCGGAACAGGTCCGCAAGAGACCTCGAATTCCGGACTATTGATTGGAGAGGGAGCGCCTGCCCGGCGATGTGCCATGCGTGACGATCGACCTGCGCCGGGCAGCGGCCTGTTGCCGACGGACGCTGTTCTTCTTCTCCTGGCGGCAGCGATCTATGGCGGCATCTTTCCGGTCAACCGGCTGGCCGCCGAAACGCAATGGCCGCCTGTGGGCTTCGCTTTCGCCCAATCGCTTGCGGCAGGCGTGATCCTGGCTCTGGCGGCAGTAGCCGGCGGTCGGTTTGCCGTCACCGCCGGGCAGGTGCGCACATACCTCATCATAGGCGGTCTGGTGGTTGGCCTGCCGATCGGCATCCTGGTCTCGGCCGCTCCGCATGTCGACGCCTCGGTGCTGACCCTAGTGCTCTGCCTTTCTCCGCTGTTCACCCTCGCCATTGGCACGCTGGCGGGCATCGATCGCTTCGATAGGCGTACTTTCGCCGGCATGCTGCTCGGCGTGGCCGGCGTGGCTGTCCTCGCGCTGCCCGATGCGGGCGCTGTGAGGTCGGACGGCATCGTCTGGTTCCTGGTGGCGCTCATCGCCCCGGTGATGTTTGCGGGCGCCAATAATTGCGCCAAATGGCTGCGTCCCGAAGGTGCGTCCTCCTTGATGATGGCGGCCGGAACGCTGCTGGGAGGGGCCGTGGTTGCCGGCGTCGTCATGCTTGCGCTCGGCGGGGCGGTGTTGCCTTCCGAGTGGACGGGCAGGACCCTGATGCCGCTCGCTCTCGCCACGACGATCAATGCCGTCTTCTTCGTCCTGTTCTTCGAGCTGGTCGCTCGGATGGGACCTGCGCGCTTTTCGATCTTCAACTATCTGGCCGTTGCCGCCGGCATTCTCTGGAGCCTGGCCGTCTTCGACGAACGACCGACCGCCTCGTTCTGGTTGGCCCTGCTCCTGATGCTTGCAGCCATGTACCTGGTGCTGTCGCGCAAGCCAGACTGACCATTGCCGTTTACCCAACCGTGCGCTGCCTAGGACGCTTCACCGTTTCATGGAAACGGCGAAACGCCCTATCTCTTTGTTTTTACGCAATTCCGGACGGAAGGCTACGGCCAAGCCGCCGAGCCCAACCGCTCACACTTTTCCTGGAATTGCTCTAGGCTTGCTCGCGCAGATAGTGTCGAACGGACCCGACAAGCCTCAGGCCTGTCGACGCGGTGCTCGAACTCGAGACCCCAAGGCCAGTGGTTCAAAATCTATTCGGTGGCGGACGGCTCTGATTTCCTGGCCATTGCGGCTGTGGAACGAGCCGCCCGCAAGCGGCGAAAGTCGCCCGGCGACTGGCCGACCCAGCGTCGGAACGCGTGGTTGAACGCGCTGACTTCGGAGTAGCCGAGGGAAAACGCTATCTCCCCAAGCGCCAGCGTCTCGTTCTCCAGGAGGTTCAGCGCCAGTGTCTTGCGTACGTCGCTTTGAAGTTCGGAGTAGTTCATGTCGGCATCCTTAAGGCGGCGCTGCAGCGTCCGCACCGAGGTGCCTGTCGCCTTGGCGAGGTGCTCGATGCCCGTTTCGCCCTTGACCAGCAGGCGGGCGATCTCGCGCCGCAGCTGCTCGATCTCACCGCGCTGGTCCGGCAAAGCGGCGAGTCGAAGATCGCCGTAGTGGCGCATCAGGCTTTCGATCATGCCGTCGGCCGTCGCCATGGGTCGCCCGAGCAGAGCGGCATCAAACCGGATGCCCGCCCAGGGATGGCCGGCTTGGATGTTGTTGCCCATGATTTCCGTGCGGGTGCGTCGTTCCGCCGGCGTCTCGTCCGCCAATTGCGGCAGCAGGACCTCCTGCGGCGTCCAACGCGGATCGCCGAGCCCGACGCGCATAAGGTTGCATCCGAAGGCGATCGCCCAGTCGACTTTCTGCCGGTAGGCCATCATCAGCGGATCGATGTAATAGGAATACACGAAAGCGATCCCGTCGCTGACTTCCACGCCATGCACAGTCGCGTCGACCATGGTCGGTAAATAACGGCCGACCGTTGCGAAGGCCTCGCCTACCGTGCGCGAAGCTAGGGCTACATTGCCGACGACGCCAGCGTGTCTCGGTTCGTACTGCGCGCCGAACTTCAAGCCGAACTGCCGATCCGGCAGGATATCGGCGCAAATCTCCAGGAGCTCCAGATAGCGGATGAGCGGCACGCGCCGATCCGGGTCGATCAGATCCTCGGCTTCGAGCCCGGCACGGCGCAAGGCTTCGCCCACGTCGGCCCCGCGCGAGCGCATATAGGCATCGAGCCCGTAGACGATGCTCGCCAGATTGATGGTTGGCGTGGCCAGCTTGGCCGCGGCGCGTCTTTCCGTCGTCATTGGCGCGACCTCGCAAGGCTTTGGCGGGGTATATCAAGACGGTCCCCCCTTCTTTGACGAATACCCAGGCGGCACTGAAAGACGGCCGATCGCGGTCGTGTCATTCGAAAAGGAAGGGATCCATCATGACCAAATTTACACCACCGCCTGCGCCGAGCGAAGTCGAAGCTTTCGTCGGCCAGGTTGTCACCGACCTCAGCGCTGCTTTCTCCGGCGTGCTGGTCAATGTCGGCCGCAAACTTGGCCTGTATCAGGCGATGGTTGACCTCGGCACCTGCACGTCGAATTCGCTTTCCGAGGCCACCGGCATCCGCGAGCGCTATGTCCGCGAGTGGCTCGCCAACCAGGCGGCCGGCGGTTATGTCGCCTACGATGCAAACAAGCAGACCTACGCCTTGCCTCCGGCACAGGCGATGGTGCTGGCGCTTGAGCATAGCCCGATCTTCATGGCGCCGGCTTTCGAAGTCGCGGCCTCATTCTGGCTCGACGAAGATCGGATCGTCGAAACCTTCCGCTCAGGCGAAGGGCTGGGTTGGCATGCCCATAACCATCGCCTGTTCTGCGGCACCGAGAGTTTCTTCCGCACGGGCTATCGCACGCATCTGGTCGCCGACTGGCTTCCAGCGCTGGACGGTATCGTCGAGCGCCTGAAGCGCGGCGCCCGGGTCGCCGACATCGGCTGTGGGCACGGCGCCTCCACCATCCTGATGGCGCAGGCATTTCCCAAGTCGAGTTTCGTCGGCCTCGACTATCACCACGGGTCGATCACGACCGCGCGCACCCGCGCGGCCGAGCAGGGCGTGACCGGTAACACCGCGTTCAAGGTCAAGTCCGCAACGGAGTTCGACGAGCGCGACTTCGACCTCATCTGCTTCATGGACTGCTTGCACGATCTGGGTGATCCCGTCGGCGCGCTCACTCGCTGTCGCGGGGCTCTCAAGCCGGATGGCAAGGTGCTGCTGGTCGAGCCTTATGCCGGCGACCGGCTGGAGGAGAACCTGAACCCTATCGGCCGCATGTACTACGCCGCCTCGGCCATGGCCTGCACGCCGAATTCGCTGTCGCAGGAGGTCGGGCTCGGCCTTGGGGCCCAGGCGGGCGAAGAGCGCCTGCGCAAGATTGCGCGGGAGGCCGGGTTTTCCAGCCTGCGCTGCGCCGCCCAGACGCCGGTTAACCTGATCCTTGAACTGACCCCCTGACGAGCGGCGTCGGCAACCCAAATCGATGCGAATCCCTCGGGCCGCGGGCTCGGCATCGCCTCTCCAATTTGATGCTGCTGTTCCGGATAGACGCCATGCCGCTGCTCACTGCCTGAGGTGAATTGATATGTTGACCGCACTCCTGTTTCGTTTTCCTTTCCCCGGTCCCTGGGGAAAGGAACTGACCGAAGCAGCCCACGGGCTCGCCCGTGACATCGCTACAGAGCCGGGGCTCGTCTGGAAGATCTGGCTGGAAGACCGTGCAGCCGGCCATGCTGGCGGGATCTACCTGTTCGAAGAGGCCGCTGCCGCCGAGCGCTATCGCGAGAAGCATGAGCGCCGCCTCTCGGCCATGGGGCTCAGCGGCGTCACGGCAAACGCCTTCTGCGTCAATTCCGAGCTGTCGGTTCTGACAATGGCGGGAGCCGCGCTAGAGCATGATCCCGAAAAGTGGGAACCGGTTTTCGGAAAAGATCATGCTCCAATAAGGAGATAGATCAGGGTGACGATTCAACGAAGCGTCATCCTGATCTAGGGTGCCGGTCATCCATGTCGCCTCAGACATCCGCGCCATGAACTCGCTGGTGGACCCGGCGCGTCTCGGCAATCCCCTGTCACATGATGCCGAAGGTCTTGTAGGCTTCGACTGCGCTCATCCCGTCGCGGATCGCCTTGGCGACGAGCTTTTCGCCGCGGACTTTTTCGAGGGCGAGGCGCACCACCTCTTCCTCGGCTTCAGTTGGGATAACAAGGACGCCTTCCTTGTCGCCGAACAGAAGCGTTCCGGGCTCTATGCGGACGCCCCCGATCTCGAGCGCGCAGCGATAGTCGACGACCTTGCCGCGCACGCCCTGATCCTGCGCGTAAAAGCCGGTGCAGAAGCAGGGAAATCCCAGCGCCTTGATGCCATCCGTATCGCGGGCGAAGCCGTCGACCAGCGCGCCATGCGCGCCAAGGATCTTCGCGCGCGTCGACATCAACTCGCCCCACAGCGCGTAGCGGGGCGAGGCGCCGCTTGCGACGTAGACTTCGCCCGGCTTCAGATCGTCCAGCGCCTCGAACATCAGCCCGAACGGCTTGCTCATCAGCGGGTTCTGCGTCGGTCCGTCGGACGGAAAGATGTCGGTCTCGAGCACCGGCATGGCCCGGCCGAGCAGGCGCGTTTTTTCGTCGACCGGCCTAAACACCGGCGGCAGGAACTGATGCTGCAGCCCGATCGTGTCCATCACGTCGCCGACCACAGCGACGAAGAGCTCCTCCTCGAACAGGCGGTACATTTCGGAGTCGTCGGCATAGAGGCGCGGCGATCTGGTCATCAGGCTTGCATCCGGATGTTGGTGGATTGAATGGTCCGCGAAGGTCCCAGCGCCGCGGCATTCTGCACCAGCGCGCGCATATAGCCGAGCGCGAAGGCCTTGCCGGCATGCCAGGGGGCGTCGCAGGACATTTCCGGTGTATGGTCGGGGATGATGACGCCGTCATAGTTTTCGTCGCGCAGGATGCGGACGATCTCGGCCATGTCGATGTCGCCGTCGTCGACGAAGGTCTCGTGGTAGTTCGGCACCTTGCCGCGCACGTTGCGGAAATGGATGTAGCCGATGCGCCCGCGCCGGGCGAAGCGCCGGACATGTCCGTAAATCTCGTCGGTGCCCGGCATCTCCTGCAGCGAGCCGAGGCAGAGCTCCAGCCCGTTGGAGGGCGACTCGACGATGTCCATCAACCGGTCGTATTTCTCTGGACGGTTGACCAGCCGCGCCGTGCCGCGCAGCGCTTCGGCCGGCGGATCGTCAGGGTGGGCGGCGAGCACGACGCCGGATTCTTCGGCCATCGGAACGACTTCCCGCAGGAAGGCGCCGAGCCGTTGCCAGAGCTCATCGCTGCTCACCCTCACCGGTTCGGCATCCGGCCGGCCGGCGCGGTAGCGCATGTTCCAGACCACGCCGTCGGGCAGCGGCAGGTCGGGGTCGATGGCCGCAAGGTCGAGCCCGACCGACATCGCATCGCCGCGCGCGAAGGGCCCGCGCGACCAGCCCCAGACGCCGGCAATGGAGAAGTTGTAGCCGATGCACGGGATGCCGGCGCGCCCGGCATCGCGGATAAGCCGCTTCAATCCCTCGATCTGCTTTGGCCGATCGGGACCGTCGAGCAGGATGTCGGACCAGAAGCGCGGCGAGAAATTCTCGATCGCGGCGATTTCCAGCCCGTTGTCGCGAACGGTCTTCACCAGGCCGGCGAAGTCCTCATAGTTCCATAGCTCGTCGGTGGAGCAGTCGCCCCAGCCCTCCTTCTCGCTGCCGGCAGACAGGGAAGGATCGCGCCCGCGAAAGTAGTTGGTGAGGTGGGCGACGATGTGTGTGGCGCCCGCCTGGCGGGCGAAGCGGAAATTGTCCGGTGTCAGCGACTCCCGGTAAAGGCCAAGACCGATCTTCATGGTCATTTCACACCGATGCCGGCGGTCAGGCCGCCATCGATCTTATAGTCCGCGCCCGTGCAGAAGCCGGCCTTGGACGAGCACAGAAAGGCGATGAGTTCCGCCACTTCCTCCGGTTCGCCGATGCGGCCGAGCGGATGGGCCGCGCCGAAGCGCCTGTAGGCTTCCTCGACATCGGCATCGCTGCCGTTGTCGCCGCGCGCGGCCTTCTCCAGGATCGGCGTGCGGATCGAGCCCGGGCTGACCGAATTGACCCGGACGCCGGCGCCCGCGTAGTCGAGTGCCAGCGAACGTGTCAGCGTATGGATGGCGCCCTTGGTGGTGGCATAGGCCGCGACGTTCTGCTGGCAGGCGAAACCCTGCACAGAGGCGACATTGACGATCGCGCCGCCACCGCGCTTGATCATTTCCGGAATGCCGAAATGGGCGGTCAGATAGATCGAGCCGACATTGACCGTCATCGCCTTGTTCCAGGTCTCCCAGTCGGTCGTCGTCGCGGTTCCATAGGGATGGACCGCCGCCGAATTGACGATCACGTCGAGGCCGCCGAAGCGTTCGACGCCGGCCGCGACGGCGTCGCGGACCTGATCCGACACGGAGACGTCCGCGTCCACGGCCAGAACGCCGGCGCCAGAGTTTCCAAGCTCCGCCCTCATCGCGGCATTGGCCGCGCGGTCGATGCCGCAGGCGATGATCGCCGCACCACCGGCGGCGAGGCGCCTGGCGGTTGCGAGACCGATCCCGGTCGTCCCGGTCACCAGCGCGACCTTGCCTTCAAAATCCTTCATTGCGGGAACTCCTTCAGTCGCTGTTGGAAGCCGGCTCTTCCGGCAGGAAGCGCAGGGCGAAATCGAGATGGCGACTCATCAGATAGGCGTAAGCCAGCCTGTCGCGTGCACGCAGGGCGGCGATGATCTCGCCATGCGCGGCGCGGGTGTCGGCCAGCACGGGCCGCATTTCCTTGCCGATGGTCATGATCCGCAGGATCACGGGTGAGAGGAAGGAATACATGTCGGTGAGCATGCGGTTGTCCGCCAGCCCGATGAGCGCCATGTGGAAATTGAAGTCGTTCTCAGCGGCCTCCTCGATCGAGCGGCTCTCGACGATCCGGGCGTTGATCTCGTCGAGCGCCTCGATCTGCTCGCCTGTGGCGTTCAGCACGATGTGGTCGCCGATGCCGACCTCGATGATGCGCCTGAAACCCTGGATGTCGGCGAAGGACGAGCGCGAGACATCCATATGCGCGGCGAAGAAATTCTGGATGGCGATGCTCTGCCCGTCGGCGAGCACCGCGCCGACGCGCGGCTTGGGCTCGATCAGCCCGTAGGTGCGGATGGTGCGCAGCGCCTCGCGCACGGTGTTGCGGCTGGCGCCGGTGATCTCGCTGAGCTCGCGCTCTGTCGGCAGCACGTCGCCGACATTGAGTTGCCGCGCGCGAATAAGCTCGAGGATACGTCCCGCAGCCGTGTCGACCGCGGACCTGCCGCCGGCGCGGCGGGCGATGGCGTTGTCGTGCGCGGCCTGAGTGTCTTCCAACGTCGATCCTCCTGAATTGTTGGACCAACATATCGCAAGGATCGAGGAAAACAACAGGTTTCAGGCGCTGCTCCGGCCAATTCATGGATATTTGGGCGAGAGCGAACCTTTCGGAGCGCCCAAATTTTTAATTTGACTCTCATTGTGGTCCAACAATAAGTTCCGGCCATTCACAGAGGGAAACGGCAATGGAACAGTGCTGGCGCTGGTATGGCCCGGACGATCCGGTGACACTCGATCAGGTCAAGCAGGCGGGCGCGACAGGCGTGGTCTCGGCCCTGCACGACATCTATGACGGCCGCGTCTGGCCGCTTGAAAACATCCTGGAGCGCAAGCGGATCATCGAGGCAGCGGGGCTGACCTGGTCGGTGGTCGAGAGCATTCCAGTCCACAATTCGATCAAGATCGGTTCGCCGGAACGGCTCCGCTACGTGGGCTTCTATAAGGACACGATCCGCGCCCTGGCGAAGGCTGGCATCGCGACGATCTGCTACAATTTCATGCCCGTGGTCGACTGGACCCGCACGGATCTGGCCTACCGCCTGCCGACCACGGGTTACGCTCTGCGCTTCGACGCGATCGATTTCGCGGCCTACGACCTGTTCGTGCTGAAGCGCCGGAATGCCCGGGACGGCTATACGCCCGCCCGCATCGCCGAGGCGGAAGCGCGGCTGAAGGAACTCAGCGACGAGAAGATCGACAGGATCGAGCGCAACCTCATCGCCGGACTGCCCGCCACCGAACGCGCCTACAACCGCGACAGCTTTCGCGAGGCCCTGGCCGACTATGATTCGATCGGGCCGAAGGAATTGCGCGAAAACCTCGCCTGGTTCCTGCGCGAGATCATTCCGGTGGCCGAAGAGGAAGGGGTGCGCATGTGCATCCATCCCGACGATCCGCCTTTCTCGCTCTACGGCCTGCCGCGCATCGTCTCGACCGCCGAGGATGCGCGCTTCATCCTCAAGGCCGTCGACAGCCCGGCCAACGGGCTGACCTTCTGCACCGGCTCCTACGGCACGCGCGCCGACAACGACATTGTCGCCATGGTCAAGGAGTTTGCCGACCGCATCCATTTTGTCCATCTGCGCAACGTCACCATCGAGGATGACGGCTCGTTTCACGAGGCTGAGCATCTCGAAGGCGGCACCGACATGGCGCATGTCATTCTCGCGCTGATGCGGGAGGAGGCGCGCCGCCGCAAGGAAGGCCGCGCCGACTGGCGCATTCCGATGCGGCCCGATCATGGGCATCTGCTCGCCGACGACATCGGCAAGACCAGGATCAATCCTGGCTACTCGCTGATCGGGCGGCTGAAGGGCCTCGCCGAGTTGCGCGGCATTATGCGCGCCGTCGAGCGGTTCGGGCTGGCTTAGGCTGTTTTGCGTATGTAAAAACTATTTGCCCAGGTAAAAATACCTGCTAGTGGTCTGCGGGCCGGGCACATGCCCGGTCCCAGGGAGGAATTGCCGGATATGACAAGACTGCGCGGTCTTGCGTGGGATCATCGACGTTGCTGGGGGCCGCTGGATGCCAGCGTGGCGCCTTATCGCGCAGCCAATCCCGGCCTGGAAATCGAATGGGACCGCCGCAGCCTCTATGAATTCGGCGAGGGCGCGCTCGGCCCCGTGCTCTCGGCCTACGATCTTGTGGTGTTCGACCATCCCTTCATCGGCGACATCGCGCAGGACGAGCTGATGGTGCCGTTCGACGCGTATCTGTCGGCGGAGCAGGTCCGTTTCTTCGAACAGGATTCGGTCGGTCCGTCCTGGCGGTCCTACGCAAAGAACGGGCGCCAATGGGCATTGCCCATCGATGCCGCCTGCCACGTCGCCTCGTATCGCCCGGACTTTCTGGAGCGCTACGGTCCGGTGCCGCGCAAGCATGAAGAGGTGGTCGAGCTCGGACGCCTCGCGCGCAAGGACGGCAAGTGGCTCGGCCTGCCTTCCGTGCCGACGGACGCGATGTGCCTGCTTCTGACGCTTGGCGATCCACAGGAGGACGGCGAGCACTTCATCGCGCCGGACATGGTCGAGAAGGTGGTCGAGCAGTTGCGCGAGCTTGCCGCGCTGTCGCATCCGAATTCGCCCAAATGGAATCCGATCCGCTGCTACGACCACATGATCGCGCATGACGACGTCATCTATGTGCCGTTCGCCTTCGGCTATGTGAACTACGCCGCGAAAACCGACAGGCCGTACCTGCGCTTTGCCGATGTGCCGACCGCGCGATCTGCCGGGGCGCTGCTCGGCGGCGCCGGCATCGGCGTCAGCGCCCAGTCGAAGCATAAGCAGGAGGCGATCGACTACGCCCTGTTCCTGTGCTCGCCCGACTATCAGCGCGGCGACTATGTGAAGGCGGGCGGACAGCCGGGATCGCTGGCGGCCTGGACGGACGCCGAGGTCAATCGCCTTTCCGGCGATTTTTTCTCCTCGACGCTGCGCACGATCGGCTCGTCCTATCTGCGTCCGACGCATCCGGGCTTCATCGCCTTTTTCGGCGACTGCGCGCCGCGCGCGGCCGCTGCCATCGCCGGCGATATCTCGGCCACGGAACTCGCCGACCATTTGAACCGCCTCTATCGCGAAACCAGGCAACCGGAACGGAGCGCCGCGTGATGGCTGCCGGTATTGCCGAAACGCTCGAGGAAAGCGAAAGCGGCCGCAACGGATATCGCGTGCCGGCGGTGGAGAAGGCGCTCGACGTCTTGGAGTTCATGGCTGCAAGCGCCGATGCGATGACCCAGACCGAGATAGCGACCGGCCTAGGCAGGTCCATCCACGAGATCTATCGCATCCTGCTCTTGCTGGAGAAGCGCGGCTACCTGTTCCGTACGCAATCGGACCGATTCCGGCTGTCGCTGAAACTGTTCGAGCTGGCGCATATGCATCCGCCGGTGAACAGGCTGGTCGAATGCGCGCTGCCGGTGATGCGCGAACTGACCGCCAATGCCGACCAGAGCTGCCACCTGGTGGTGCGCGAGGGGCAGAATGCGCTGGTGGTGCTGCAAATCGATTCGCCGCTGCCGATGCGCTACTCGGTTGCGCTCGGATCGCATTTCCCGATCCTCGAAACCAGTTCCGGCGCGGTGCTGCTCGCCCATTCGAACCGGGCCGAGCGCGACCGCATCGTCGAGCGGATCGTCGCTGCCGGCGAAGGGCAGGGGACGCGCGAGGAAATCGAGGCGCGGCTGAACGAGGTTGCCAGGCTCGGCTATGAGATGCGCGCGTCGCTGGCCGTCGAGGGCTGCACCAACATCTCCATGCCCGTGCGCGACCATGTTGGCGCCGTCATCGCCGCGCTCACGGTCCCGCTGCTGCCGCAGAAGGCGGCGCGCTTCGACCGCCAAACCGTCTTCGAACGGACCCGGACCGCCGCCGAGAAGATATCGGCCGCGCTCGGTTGGGGCGAAGCCAATAGCTCTTCACGTGCCGACCCGGAACGGCGGGATTACCCGTTCAGCGACTGAGACAAACGAAAACCCTGGGAGAGAAAAATGCACTGGTCCAAATCAATCCTGCTCGCATCCGCGGCCATGCTGGCCATGGGCGCGGTGGCGGCGCATGCCGAGAACATGCCCAAGCACATCGGCTATGTCACCAACTACGCCACGCATGAGTGGTACCAGAACGTCATCAAGGGCATGAAGGCGCACGGCAAGGAACTTGGAATCGACGTCGAGGTGCAGGACGCCAATCTCGATATTGCCAAGCAGGTCGCCGCGGCCGAAGATTTCATCGCCAAGGGCGTCGACGTGCTGATCATCACCCCGGTGAACGAGGAAGGCGTGGTGCCGCTGCTGCGTCAGGCCAAAGCCGCCAACATCCCGGTGGTGCTCGAGGGCAACCCCGTCAAGGGCATGACCACGATGGTCGCCATCTGCGACTACGACACCGGCTACTTCTCCGGCGTCGAGGCCGGCAAATATGCCAAGGAAAAGCTCGGCGGCGTCGCCAAGGTGATGAATGTCGGCCTGCCGCTGCTGTCGGCGACGGTGCTGCGCTCGCACGGCTTCATGGATGGGCTGAAGACCATCATCCCCGACGCGGTCATGGTGCATGACCTCGACGGCGGTGGCAATCCGGACCGCGCGCTGGAAGTCTCCTCGGCGGCGCTCGCCAAGAATTCCGACGTCAACATCATCTACGGCATCAACGACTCCTCCTCGCTCGGCGGTCTGCAGGCCTGGAAGGCCGCCGGCAAGTCGCAGGACGGCCTGCTGACGGTCGGCACCGGCGGCGAAGGGCTTGCCTTCATCAACGCCATGCAGAACGAGCCGTCCTACCGCATCGAGGCCGCCATGTTCCCGGAGAAGGAAGGCTTCACCACCATCGATGCGGCGGTCAAGCTGTTCAACAACGAGCAGGTGCCGGAACACATCGTCAGCCCGACCGCGCCGATGACTGGCGACGACTGGAAGAAATACTATGATTATGACGGCAAGACCCGCACCATCAAATGGGATGCCGTCAATGCGCTGCAGCCGCCGGCAAAGTGCATGAAGACCTCCGCCGACTTGAAGAAGTAGGTCGACCGACACGGCCCTTCCCGCGACGCGGGAAGGGCTACCTGCCAGGCGCCGATGGCCGGCAAGGATACGGCGCCGGCGCCTGACCTTAGAGCCGGATGATTTCAGGTCTGTTCGACCTGAAATCTGAATCCGTCTCTAAATCCAAGAGATAGAGCATGATGTCGTCCGAAAACCGATTCACACTTTTTGGCATCATGCTCTAGCGACGGGAACGGACTGACATGAGCGAGCTTACACACGCTTCCGCGCAGAAGCGTCCTATCGGCGGCCAGCTTCTCGGCAGCAGCCAGCTGGTGCTGGGCGCCATCCTGGCGGTGCTTTGCATTGCCATCTCGATCGCGGCGCCGCAGTTCTATTCGGAGGCCAACATCATCGCCATCCTGCGCCAATGCGCGCTGGTGCTGATCGTCGCCTCGGGCATGACCATGCTCATCATCACGGCGGAGGTCGACCTCTCGGTCGGCGCCTCGCTTGCCTTTGTCGGGTGCATCGGCATGGCGGTGCTCAATTCCACCCACAGCCTTGCGCTCGGCATGCTGGCCGCGCTTGCCTTTGCCGGCGGCGTCGGCCTGTTCAACGGGCTCGTCGTCACCAGGCTCAGGGTGAACTCGCTGATCGCCACCATCGGCACCATGATGATGCTGCAGGGCGGCGTCTATCTGTTCACGCGTGAGGCGGTGCAGAACCACAATCAACTGGCAAGCTTCACCGACCTCGGCGCAGGCTACGTCGGCGCCGTGCCCGTCCCCGTCATTATCGCGGCACTGATCTTCGTCTTCGCTTATGTGACGCTGCGCTTCACCACGCTCGGCCGCTACCTCTACGCGGTGGGCGCCAACGAGAAGGCGGTGCGCCTGTCCGGCCTGCGGTCTGAACGGCTGAAGCTGCTTGCCTTCGTCGTCACGGGGCTGTGCGTCGGCGTCGCCGGCATGATCCTGTCCTCACTGATGAATGCCGGCCAGCCGACCGCCGGGCGCGGTTTCGAGCTGACGGTGATCGCCGCCGTCATCCTCGGCGGCACCAGCCTGCTCGGCGGCCGCGGCTCGCTGTTCGGCACGCTGCTCGGCGTGCTGGTGCTCAAGGTGATCGACAACGGCATCATCATCCTCGGCTGGAACCAGGACCTGCAGATGGTGGTGCCGGGCATCGTCATCATCCTGGCGACCTATCTCGACATCATCCGGAACAAAGCCAATGTCCGTTGATTTCCTTCATCCCGGCGAAGACGCGGCCATCGACACGAATGTGCCGGCGCTGGAAATGCGCGGCATCGGCAAGCGGTTTCCGGGCGTGGTGGCGCTGGACAATGTCGACTTCACCCTGGAGCCCGGCAAGATCCACGCCCTCATGGGCGAGAACGGCGCCGGCAAGTCGACGCTGATCAAGATCATGGCCGGCGTCTACGGCAAAGACGCCGGCACCATCCGCATGCGCGGACGCGAGGTCGACATCAAGTCGCCACGCGACAGCTTGAAGGAAGGCATCAAGGTCGTGTTCCAGGAGATCGCGTTGATCTCCGAATTCACCGTGGCGGAAAACATCTTCCTCGAAGGTTATCCGACCGGCAGGACCGGCTCGATCGACTGGAAGAAGATCCGCGCGGACTCGGCGGCGCTGTTCAACCGCATCGGCTTCAACGTCGATCCGGCAGCGCGCACGGGATCGCTGCCGGTCAGCCAGCAACAGATGGTCGAGATCGCCCGCGCGCTCGCCCACGAGGCGCGCGTCGTGGTGATGGACGAACCGACGTCCTCGCTGACGCCGAACGAAGTCTCGCTGTTGTTCACGGTCATTCGCCGCCTGGCGGCCCTCGGCATCGCCGTGGTCTATGTCAGCCACAAGCTCGACGAAGTGTTCGAGATCGCCGACACGGTGACGGTGCTGCGCGACGGACGCCACATCTCGACCAGGCCGATCGGCGAGCACACCAACGACACGCTGATCCAGGACATGATCGGTCGCCGCATCGACAACCTCTTTCCCCGCCAGCGCGGCGCTGCGGGCAGCAAGGTGGCGCTGTCCGTCGACAAGCTCAGCACGGCGAAGAAGCTCATCGACGTGTCCTTCGAGGCGCGCGCCGGCGAGGTGCTCGGTTTCTTCGGATTGATGGGCGCCGGCCGGACCGAGCTCGCCAAGGCGATCGTCGGCTACGATCCGATTACGTCTGGCACGATCACGGTCGACGGTCAGCGCTTAGCGCCGCACGACACGCGCACGGGAGTCCGGCTTGGCATCGGCCTGCTCACCGAGGATCGCAAGAGCGAAGGCCTGATGGGCGAACTGCCCGTCTACCAGAATGCCAGCCTCGCCTCGCTCGGCGCATTCGCCCGATTGGGCTTCGTCGACAAGGCGAAGGAGCATCAGGCGGTGCAAGACTATGTCAACCGCTTCCGCATCAAGACGCCCAGCCTGTTCCAGCAGATCAAGAACCTGTCGGGCGGCAACCAGCAGAAGGTGCTGATCTCACGCTGGCTGATGCGCGGCCTGAAGGTCATCGTCGTCGATGAGCCGACGCGCGGCATCGATGTCGGCGCCAAGTCGGAAATCTTTGCGCTGATCGACCGGCTCGCCGGTGAAGGCCTGGCGGTCGTCATGATGACGTCGGAAATGCCGGAACTGCTCGGCCTCGCCGACCGTATCGCTGTGATGTGCGAGGGCCGCCTGACTGCGGTCATGCCGCGCGAGGAAGCCACGCAGGAGAAGATCCTCAATGCGGCGATCGGATAGAACCATGGCACATCGTCTCGGCATTCCTTGCGATACGCGCCATCCCTTCGGAGGAGGCAAGCGATGAGTATTGCAAGCACGGCTTCCGCAAAAGACCAGCCATCGCTGCTGGCGCGCCTTTTTGCCCGGCAGGAGCTGGCGCTGCTCGTCTGCCTCGTTGTGGTGCTGGCGTTCTTTTCCGCAACCGTCGAGAATTTCCTCTCCCTGCGCAACATGACCAACGTGCTGGGCCAAGCCTCGCTGGCGCTCACCGCCGGCATCGGCTGCGCCATCGTCTTCATCTCCGGCGAGGTCGACATCTCGATCGGCTCGCTGCTGGCGACCATCGCGCTGCCGCTGATCATCATCATGAACGACACCAATTCTCTGCTGCTCGGCGTCAGCGGCGCGCTGCTGTTCGGCCTGATCATCGGTGTGGTGAACGGCTATCTCGTCGCCTATGCCGGCATCAATTCGCTGATCGTGACGCTGGGCACGATGTTCATCATGCGCGGCGGCGTCTATCTCTACACCGGCCAGCGCGCGATCCCCGACGACGCCAGCCTCGATAGCTTCATCGCGCTCTCCGACGGGCGCCTGTTCAACATCATCCCGTATTCGGCGGTGATCGCCATCGTGCTGCTCGCCGTCTTCGGCTACATGATGCAGCACCGGCCGTTCGGGCGGCAAATCTATGCCGTCGGCGGCAACCAGGAAGTGGCGCGGCTAGCCGGCTACGACGTGCGGCGCGTCAAGTTCATCTGCTTCATCATCAGCGCGCTGCTGGCAACGGTTGCAGGCATCATCCTGGCGGCGCGTGTCGGCTCGGCGCAGCATACGGCGGGGCTCAATTTCGAATTCCAGGTCGTTGCGGCGACCGTGCTCGGCGGCGTGAGCCTTGCCGGCGGCATCGGCAGCCTGACCGGCATGGCGCTCGGCGTCCTGATCCTGCAGTTCCTGTCCAACGGCCTGCGCGGTCTTGGCCTGCCGACCGAATGGCAGCTGGTCATCACCGGCATGATCATCATCGCCGCGGTCGCCTTCGACGAGGCGAAGCGCCGGCGCGCGAATGGAGGCTGACATGGCTCGTCTCGAAGGGAAAACCGCCGTCATCACCGGTGCGGCCGACGGCATAGGGCACGCGATCGCCGAGGCGATGGCGCGGGAAGGGGCGCATGTCTTCCTCGGCGACATCGCCGATGAGGCCGGCGAGAAGTTCGCCGCAGCACTGCGCGCGGCCGGCCGCCGCGCCGACTATCTCCATTGCGACGTCTCGAAGGAGACCGACATCGCCGGCCTGATCGACAGCGCGGCGAAGAAGACCGGACATCTCGACATCCTGGTCAACAATGCCGCGATCGCCATCGGCGGCATGCCGGTGCACGAGATGACCGACGAGCAATGGCACAGGCTGATCGCCGTCAACCTGACCAGCGTCTTCCGCGGTTGCAAATACGCCTTGCCGCACATGATCGCGCAGAAGTCCGGATCGATCATCAACATGGCTTCGGCGCAGGGCCATATCGGCCTCGACGGCTGGACCGCCTATGCCGGCGCCAAGGGCGCGGTGATGGCGATGACGCGCCAGATGGCGGTCGAGTTCGGCCCGATGAACATCCGCGTCAACTCGATCTCGCCGGGCACCATCAACACGCCGATGAACGATCGGCTGATCAAGGAGATCGGCGGCAGCCTCGCCAAGGCCTGGGTCAAGATGCATCCGCTCGGCCGCATCGGCGAGCCTTCCGAAGTGGCCGAGGCGGCGGTCTACCTTGCCTCGGATGCGGCGGGCTTCACCACCGGCACCGATCTGCGCGTCGATGGCGGGCTGACCGCCGCGCCGCGCTACGTTCCCGAACTGCTTTGAAACGAAACGAGACATGAAATGAACAAGGCCCTCGAAGGCGTCCGCATCCTCGACTTCAGCCATCTGCTGCAGGGGCCGTTCGCCACGCAGCTGCTCGGCGACATGGGCGCCGATGTCATCAAGATCGAGCGCGCCGGTGCCGGCGACATGTTCCGCGGCATGACCTTCTTCGCCAAATGGGTCGGCGGCTCCGAGAGCCCGAACTTCCTCGCCTGGAACCGCAACAAGCGCTCGATCGCGCTCAACCTGAAGAGCCGCAAGGTGCATGCCATCATCATGGAGATGGCGAAGAGTGCCGACGTGGTGGTGCAGAATTTCCGTCCGGGTGTGCTGGCCAAGCTTGGCTATGGCTACGAGGACTTCAAGGCCGTCAATCCGCGCATCATCTACTGCTCGGGTTCGGGCTATGGCGAGGAAGGCCCTTATGTCGAACGCCCCGGACAGGACATGCTGATCCAGGGGCTTGCCGGGCTGATCGCCAACACCGGCCGCGGCGACCAAGCGCCGGTTCCGGCAGGCGCCGGGCTCGCCGACCAGATCGGCGCCATGAACATGGTCTACGGCATATTGTCGGCGCTCTATTATCGCGAGAAGACGGGCAAGGGGCAGAAGATCGAGGTCAATCTGCTGGCTGGCCTCTTGGCGCATCTCAACCAGGAATATGTCGCCGTGCTCAATCTCGGCGAGGATTTCGTGCGGCCGAATTCCGGCATCGGCCATCCCGGCATGCAGGCGCCGTTCGGCATCTACGAGACGAAGGATGGCGGTTACGTGTCGATCGCCATGAGCCCGTTCAAGACGCTCTACGAGGTGCTGGAGGCGCCGCAGCTCGCCGTCTATGACGATCTCAAGACCCTGTTCGACAAGCGCGATGAGGTGTTCGAGAAGGTCAACGCAGAGACGAAGAAATTCGGCACGGAGGATCTCTTGGCGCGGCTGCTCAAGGCCGACATCTGGTGCGCCGAGGTGAAGGACATCCGCCGCGCGGCGGAGGACCCGCAGGTCACGCATATGGGCATGATCACCAGCTACGATCATCCGCGCGGCGGCAAGGTGCGGGTGGTGGCGCCCGCGGTCAAGATGAGCGAGACGCCCGCGACCATCGAACGGCCGGCGCCGCTGGTCGGCCAGCATGGCCGCGAGATCCTAGCCGAGTTCGGCCTGTCGAAGGATGAGATCGCGGCGCTCGAGGCGTCCGGCGACATGACCGTGGACGCGGCCTGATGATGGGCTCTTACCAGACACTCACGGTCGAAACCCAGGGCCGGGTCGCGGTCGTCACCTTCCGGCGCGCCGACCAGCTCAACGCCATGAACCGGCTGATGCAGGGCGAGATCACCGAGGTCTTCGAGGCGCTGTCGGGCGACGACGATGTTGGCGCGATCGTGGTGACAGGCGAGGGGCGCGGCTTCATGGCCGGCGCCGACATCAAGGAATATGCCGCGCAGACGGCCGCCGAGTTCGACACGTTCCAGGCTGCCGGCACGCGCATGTATGCGGCGATCGAGAACAATTGCAAGCCGGTGATCGCGGCGGTCAACGGCTTCGCGCTGGGCGGCGGCATGGAGCTGGTGCTGTGCTGCGACATCGTCATCGCCAACCAGTTCGCCAAGCTCGGCCTGCCGGAGATCAAGCTCGGGCTGATCCCCGGCGGCGGCGGCACCCAGCGCAGCGTTGCCAAGCTCGGCCGCAACCGCGCCAATCTGTTGCTGATGACAGGCGCGATCGTGCCGGCCTCCGAATTCGTCGGCGCCGGCCTGGTCAATGAGATCGTCGATGTCGATAGGCTGATGCCGCGCGCGCTGGAACTGGCCGGGATGATCGCCGCCGAACCCGCCGCCGCGATCGAAGGCCTGAAAGCCCTGACGGCGCATGCCGTGTCGGGCGACCTGGCTGAAGGCCTCGCCATGGAGCGCAACATATTGGGCGGCCTTTATCGCAGCGAGATCGGCCAACGGCGCGTCAAGGAGTTCGCCGAGAGGAGCGCCGTGAAGAAGGCCGGCTCATGAGTGGCGAGGACTATCGCGGCCTCGGCTGGGCGCATGGCGCGCTGACCGTGCAGCGGCTCGGCGCCATGCTGGCGCCGGTCACATTCGTGCTGGCCGATGGCCGGCAGGTTTCGCCGATGCATGTCGCGCCCTGGGCGAATGAGCCGGAATCGGAAGCGCTGCCCGGCATCCTGCGCAAGCTGCGCGGCGAATGGCCCTGCGTGCCCTTCGGCTATTCGGTGGCTGTCGAGGGATGGCCCGAGAGCTGGACGCGCGTCATGGGACCGCCGGGTCCTGACGAAGAAGTTCATGGCCACAGCTCCAACAATGACTGGACCTGGAGCGACAGCCAGCCTGGGTCGCTTTCGCTGGCGCTTGCCTATCCTGAGACAAGCCCGGTCGAGCGCGTGGAGCGGACGATAACGCCCGATCCGTCGGCGCCGGCCGTCGACATCGAATTCAGGATATTCGTCCGTCACGCCTGCCGGCTGCCGATCGGCCTGCATCCCGTGTTCCGGCTGCCTTTCGAGAGGGGTGCCGCGACACTGGAGCTTGGCGGCTTCGACGAAGGTCGCACCTATCCGCACGACGTCGAACCAGGGGCGGAGCTGTTTGCCAGGAACAAGACGTTCTTCGAACTGACAGCCGTGCCGGCGCGCTCTGGGAATACGATCGACGCCTCCCGCTTGCCTCTGGCGGCCGCCACGGAGGAGTTGCTGCAGATCGAAGGCGTCGGCGGCATGGCGGCGCTTGCCAACCACGAAGACGGATATCGGGTAGAGCTTTCCTGGCAGAAGGAACATTTCCCGAGCCTTCTGCTCTGGTACTCCAATCGCGGACGCAAGGCGGCACCCTGGAATGGGCGTCATGTCGCCATCGGCATCGAGCCGATCTGCTCGGCCTTCGGTCTCGGCCCGGCGACCGCGCTGGCCGACAATCCCATCGCGCAATCCGGCATTGCGACGGCGCTGGAATTCTCGCCCGAAAAACCCTTCGTCACCCGCTACCGCATCGAGGCATCCGCGCTGTGACAAATCGCAGGTCCGTCTCCCTGGTCAAGCCAAACCGGCCCCGCTTCACCGATATCGAGGGTCTGGCGGCGATGGTCGGCCACGGCGACGCTTTCGGCGTCGGCGGCCATCACTTCGCCAGGTTGCCGATCGCCTTGCTGCGCGCGATCGCCGGGTCAGGCGCCAAGAATTTGCGTTACGTTTCTTGGGCCGGCGGGCTGCCGCTCGAGCTGCTGCTCGAAGCGGATGCGGTGGCGGAGATCGAGCTCTGCTTTTCCAGCCTCGACATCTTCGGCCTGCCGCCGAAGTTCCGCGCGGCGGCCGAAGGCGGCGCAATCCCCGTCCGTGACTGGACGGCCCTGGCCATGATCCAGGCGCTGCGGGCGGCGCAGCAGAACCTGCCCTCGATGCCGTTCCAGTTGCCTCAGGGCTCCGACATGCTGGCGCGCGTGCCGGGTGCGTTCGCCAGGCCCGATCCGCTTGCCAGGACCGATACCGGGTTTGTCCCGCCGCTCAGACTCGACACCTTCATCGTCCACGCCCAGCGCGCCGATGAAAGCGGCAATGTCGAGATCATCGGGCCTCGGGCGCTGGACTTCGCCATGGCGGGCGCGGCACGCCAGGTGCTGGTCACGGTCGAGGAGATCGTGCCGGTCGGGGCGCTGCGGCGGGACGGCCGGCAGAGCATCTTCACCCGCAACCAGGTTTCGGCGATAGCCCTGGCGCCGGGCGGCGCCTATCCGGCCTCGTGCCTGCCATTCTACGTCACCGACTATCAGGCATTGTCGGAGGCCTTCGCGACGAGGGAGGCACCCTTACCGGACAAGCTCCGCCTGCCCGCGGCCGGCCTGCCGGAGCGGCTTCGAAAGGCGGCCAAAGTTAGCGCCGAAACAGTCCTCGCGATGCCGGCGCTCGCGCATGGCGAGAAGAAAGCATCCGTCGACGAGATCATCGCCGCGCGGATAGCCGCCGAGCTCGACAATGAGAGCTTCGCCAGCGCCGGCGCGGTGTCGCCACTCGCCAACGTCGCCTACCGGCTGGCCAAGGCGACGCACGCGCCGGACATGATCATCGCGACGATGAGCTGCGGCCACCTCGACATCGCGCCGAGCCCGATGGTGCTGTCGCTGATCGAAAGCCTCGATTGCGAGACGGCGGTGGCGTATGCCGGCGGCGACGACACCTATTCGACCTACTATCAGGCGGGCGCCGTGACGCATGAGATCGTGGGCGCCGCGCAGGTAGACCGGCACGGCCGTGTCAACACCATCGCCTTGCGCAAGCCGAGCGGCGGCCTTATCCGGCTCCCCGGGCAGGGCGGCATGGCCGATGTCGCCAATATGCATCGCGACTACCTGCTCTATGTCCCCCGCCATTCGGTCCAGTCGCTGGTTGGGGAGGTCGAAATCGTCAGCTCGGCGCGTGGTCTGCTGACGCCGGCCGAACGCGAGCCGATGGGCTATCGGACAGGCAAGGCGCTGGTCTTCACCGATCTCTGTATCTTTCGGCTCGATCAGGCAACACGGGAATTGATCGTCATCGAGACCATGCCGGGCGTTACCCGGCAGCAGGTCCGTGACGCCACCGGATTCGAAGTCACATTCGACGCCGATTGCCGGGAGTTGCCGGTGCCCTCCAGCGATACGCTTGCGGTGCTTCGAGATCGCATCGACCCGCTCGGCCTGCGTCGCCTGGAATTCGTCAGCGCCAAGGAGCGTGGCGTGCTCATCGCCGAGATCCTCGCGGCCGACCGCGCCATGGTCGAGCGCTGTATCGCCGCGCAAAGGTCGCCTGCCGCAAGCTGAGGAGCGTTCCATGGCAAAGCCGTTGCTCGACATGTCCGCCGCCCGCGTCTTCTTCGACGGCATCTTCACCAATCCGCGCGTCGCGCATCCGGAGGGCGTGGCTGTCCACCGCGACGGATCGATCTGGTGCGGCACCGAAACGGGCGATCTCCTGCGGCTCGCCGCAGACGGCGGTTCGGTCGAGTGCATGGGTGGCACCGATGGTTTTCTGCTCGGCATCGCCTTCGACAGCGCCGGCAATTGTTTTGCCTGCGATCTGAAGCATGCCGCGATCTTTCGCCGGGACGCCGCGACAGGCCACATGGAGCGCTTCGCTTCATCCGGCATCCGCGTGCCCAACTATCCGGTCATCGACGAGGCGAGAGGCTGGCTCTACGTGTCGGACAGCGTCGGAGAGGACAAACGCTCGGGCATCTTCCGCTACGATCTCAGAACGGGCGAGGGCGGCCTGTGGTGCCGGGACGCGATGTCCTTCGCCAACGGCATGGCCATGGCGCCGGACGGCAGCGGGCTCTATGTGGTTGAGAGCGATGCGCCCTGCATCAGCTATGTGCCGATCCTCGCCGATGGTGCGGCAGGGGCCCGGCAGGTCGTCGTCGAAGATGTGCGCAATGTTCCCGACGGGCTCGCCTTCGCGCCCGACGGCTCGCTGCTCATCTCATGCTACGAGCCAAGCCGGATCTATCGCTGGCGAAAGGACCGAGGTCTCGAGGTGCTGATCGAGGATCCGGCGGCGACGACGCTGGCGCATCCCACCAACATCGCCTTCAAAGGGGACAAGCTCTACACCGCGAACCTCGGCCGCTGGCACATTACCGAGATCGATCTGGCAACGATTCCGGGTTTGAGCGGCGCCTAGGGCGTTTCACCGTTTCGCGGAAACGGCGAAACGCCCTATCTCTTTGTTTTTGCGCAATTCCGGACGGAAGACCGCTCACACTTTTCCTGGAATTGCTCTAACCGGCGAAAGACACAATCGCGCCGGCGCGAAGGGCGAGGATATCCTTCGGGCCGTTATCGGTCGGCAGGCTCAAGCGCAAGTCGGGCCGTGGCGCCTGTCCGCCGATAAATGAAGCTTTCATTTCCCTCCGGCGCTGCCTCTGCCTGCGCCGCGTCGGTCAGCATCGCCATTCGGGCGTGGATCGGCGACTTGACGCAGGCCGGATCCGTCGCCGAGGCATCGCCGGCAATCGCCATCGCCTGGCACCGGCAACCGCCCCAATCGACCTCGCGGCGCTCGCAGCTCCGGCACGGCTCCTGCATCCAGTCGGTGCCGCGGAAGGCGTTGAATGCCTCTGAGTCGGTCCAGATTTCAGCCAGCCTGCGTTCTCCGAAGCGCTCGAAGCGGAGCGAAGGAATCGTCTGGGCGGCATGGCACGGCAACACGGTGCCGTCAGGAGCCACCATGAAGGCGTCACGCGCCCAGCCGCCCATGCATGGCTTGGGATAGATGGCGAAATAATCCGGCGTGACGAAATCGATGGTCATGATGCCGGCAAGCCTTTCGCGCGCCGCCGCGACGATGTCCGCCTGCCGGTTGACCGCCGCCAGGTCGGGCATCAGCCTGTCGCGGTTGGCCAGCGCCCAACCGGCATATTGGACGTTCGCGATCTCAAGCCGCTCCGCGCCCAAGGAGAGGGCGAGATCGATGAATTCGGGCACTTCCTCGATGTTATGCCGATGGACCGGCGCGTTGATGGTGAGGGGCAGCCCGGCCGCGCGGGCGCGGTGCGCCGTCTCCAGCTTCTTCTCGTGGCTGCCCTGGTGGTTGCCGATACGGTCGGTGGTCACCGGGCGGGCGCCCTGGAAGCTCAGTTGCAGGTGGTCGAGGCCGGCTTCGGCAAAGGCCTCGATGCGGCCTTCGGCAATGCCGACGCCGGCGGTGATGAGGTTGGTGTAGACGCCGCGCGCCGAAAGCCCGGCGATCAATTGCTCGAGGTCGCGGCGGAGTGTCGGTTCACCGCCGGAAAGATGCACCTGCAGGACACCGAGATCGGCAGCCTGCGAGAAGAGATCGAGCCAGGTCTGCGTGTCCAATTCGCGGTTGGCCTTCAGCAGCACAAGCGGGTTGGAGCAATAAGGGCACTGCAGCGGGCAGCGATGCGTCAGTTCCGCCAGCATGCCGATCGGGGGCAGGAGAGGGGCGCTCATAGCTTCACCAAAAGCTTGTCCGACCATTCCTGCAGGAAGGCGACTACGTCGGTCGCCACGTCCTGCGGATCCGCGTCATAATCGGCCGCAAGACCGGCGATGATGCGCTCGACGCTGGCCTGCCCATCGCAGCGGCGCAGTATGTCGAGACTGATCTCGTTCGGCCAGAAGACCTTCTCCGGCGAAAGCACGGCGAAGGCCTGCCGCACGGGATCGTACTGGATGCGCACATGCTTCGGCAGCGACGGCGCCGACCGCAACGACACGATGGCTCTTTCGCGCAGCGCCGTCATGACGCCGCCTCCGGGCGGAAGGCGCCGGGCGGTATGTTTCCCGGCGCGCCATAGGCATGCTGGAGCGCATCGAGCATGGCCCATAGTATATCGCATTTGAACACCAGCGCATCGATCGCCTGCTGCTGGCGCTCGGGTGTGTCGGCATGGGCGAGCACATAGGCGAGGGCGAAGTCGGCGTCGCGCGACGCCTGTTCGGGTCGCCGGCTGAAATAGGCCAGCGTGTCCTCGGTGATGTAGTCGTATTTCGCCAGCATCGCCGGTACCCGCTCGCCGATGATAAGCGGCGAGAACATTTCCGTCAGCGACGACGCGACCGCCTCGATCAGTGTACGGTTCGTGCAGAAGGACAGGTAGGCGCCGACGGCGAAACGGGTCGCCGGCAGCGCCAGCCTTTCGCTCTTCACCGCTTCGGCATCAAGCCCGAGCGAGGTCGCCAGATGCAGCCAGCGCGCGATGCCGCCGCTCCAGCCGTCCTCGCCGTCATGGTCCTCGATACGCTTGCGCCAGGCGGCTCGGAACGCCGGATCTTCGGCATGTGCCAGGATCATGGCGTCCTTGCGCGGAATAACGGCCTGGTAGCAATAACGGTTCAGCGCCCAGGCCTGCATTTCGGCCTTCGACAGCGCGCCGCCGGTCATTCTGTGATGGAAAGGATGGCGGTTGTGGTAGCGCTCGTCACCGACCTGCCGCAGCACGGCCTCGAGCCCGCTCTTCGACAGTCCGCCTCGGGCCGCGTCGTGGAAATCGCTCAAAATTCCATCTCCATGCCATCGCTGGCAACTTCCCAGCCAGCCGCCTTGACCGCCGCGTGTTCGGCGGAATTCTCGTCCAGAACCGGATTGGTGTTGTTGATATGGATGAAGATACGGCGAGCGATCTTCACATCGGCCAGGCCGGCGATCGACCCCGCTTCTCCGGACATTGCGATGTGCCCCATGCGCACGCCGGTTTTCTGGCCGACGCCGGCAATGATCATCTCATCGTCGGTATAGACGGTGCCGTCGAACAGAAGGCAGGCGGCATCCGCCAGGCGCGCGCGCAGCGCGGTATCGACGCGCGCGCAGCCCGGAACGTAGAAAACGGCGCCACGACCGTCGGTCCCGCTGATACGGACGCCGATCGTGTCGCCCGTGTCGGAGCTGAAATCGGCGCTGGAATCGTCTCTTTGCTCAAGATAGAGCGCGACCTTGCCTGGCACAGGAAAGCTGACGACGACCACGCCGGTCGGGCGGCCGTCCGCGCCGCAGATCGCCGTTTCCTCCGTCGGCGCCAGCAGGCGCCGGGGCACGATCGCCGGATCGAGAACATTGAAGATCGAATTGGCCTCCAGCGTCGCCAGCACCTGCGCCGTCGCATAGATCGCGAAAGGCTGTCGCTCACGCAGGCTCAGCAGGCCGGCGACATGATCCACGTCGGCATTGGTCAGCACCACAGCGCGGATCGGCGTAGAGCGCAGCGGCGCGTCCGCCGCGGGCTGCAGCTCCGGCGCTTGCGCAATCTGCTGGCGGATGTCGGGCGATGCGTTAAAGAGAACCCAACCTGTCCCGTCCGCCGATACGGCGATGGATGATTGGGTACGCGAATGCACGCCGGGCATACCGGCGCGGGCCGCGCGGCTCAGGCGGTAATTGCAGTTCCATTGCGGAAAGCCGCCTCCCGCCGCCGATCCGATGATCTTCATGCGCATAGCAAATGCCCGCCCCGCGGCCGGCTTTTCGGCGGCAGACAGATTCGTATCGGTGTTTCCCGCTGCAAAGCCCTCACATGCGGCGGGGTGCATGCCCCTGCTGCCAGGGACATGCACCCTTGCGGCCTACTTCCTGGGAGGAATTTCAGCAGGCAGATACCGCGAAATTTCGAAGCCCGCAGCAACCTGGCACATGGTCGGTTTCTTCCAGCTTTTCTTCATCGCATTCTCCTCTTCTGCCAACCCGAAGGGGGCTGGTCATCTCGTTGGTGCCATTGCGGGCGGGTGCAATGGCTCGTCCATCACTTCACAAATGGACAAATGAAACACCGGGTTTTCAAACAACTAAAAGAAACTATCCGCATCAAAAATCGGTTCCTTCCTCCATCGCCTCTCGTTTTCGCGCTCACCCCGGCGTCGCCGTGATTGGGTTGTCATGCTCGTCGATCAGCGGCACGCTGTAGTCGAGCAGGAGCTTGTTGATCTCCGCCTGGTTCTCACGGATCACCTTGTTGAGCGTGCGCTTCCATTCCTGGTCGGATGGACGCACTCCCATGGTGATGCGGTAGGACATGCGCGAACCGGTCTTTTCCTTGACCAGCGGAACGATCGTGACATTCGCGTTGAGCTGCTTGGCGTAATAGCCTGCCATAGGTCCCCACAGGATCGCCGCGTCGATCTTGCCGGCAAGCATGTCCTTGAGCACGACTTCTCCCATCGACGGGGTGACGCGCGTGTCGACGGCAAGCGGATAGATCTTCGCCGTCCGCAAGAGCTTGTTGGCGGCCATGTTGGCGGTTGGCGGCGTGCGCTCGACGACGCCGATCCGCTTGCCGGTGAGTTTCGGATCCTCGATCGTCTCCACACCCTCGAGGTCGTCGCCCTTCGGGTGCACAAGCACGTAGGACGAGCGATAATAGGCATTGGTGTTCTGCACCAGCTCGTCGCCCTGGGCATAGCCCATGATGATGTCGCATCGGTTGGCGGCAAGCGTGTTGCGCACGAAGCCCATGACCGTCGGAAACCATGTGTAGGCGACCGATTTCCGGCCCGTCTTCCTGGCGACCAGCTCGGCCAGCTTGTTTTCGAATCCCTGGCCGTTCTGGTCGGTGAAGGGCATGTTCGAAGGATCGGCGCAGACCCGCAGGATGTCGGGATCGACCAGCTCTCCCGCGGCGCCGAGGCCGGCGCCCTGCGCCCAGGCTGCCGACGGCAGCAAGGCGAGCGCGCCGAGCAGGGGCAGAATGAAACGTGGCTTCGATGCAACCCGGCCGGTCACGTCATCCCCCCATGCAGGATTTTTCGGCATCCTTGGCCGCCTGGGGTTTATCTTCGTGCTTGGGTGGCCTCCCGCGCGGCGCGGCGCCGTCGGCGCGGGCACGCAGATAGACGTAGAGGTCATCCAGGTAGCAGTAGACGTTCTTGTTGTCGCCAAAGGCAGGCATGACATTCTCCTTGCCGTTGGCGGTGTTCTTGCGGCCCTGTGCGACGATCGAGAGGAAGGTCGGGTAGTCGATTGTTTTAAGGCTGTTCGCCAGGGCCGGGGCATAGGTCGAACCCATCCCGTCCTGTCCGTGGCAGACATGGCAGTCCGAGTGATAGCGGCGATAGCCGCTGAATGTGTACCAATCCACGGTTCCGTTCTCGATCTTGTAGGTTGGATTTCCATCCGCATCCAAATATTTGCCACCCTCGTCCTTCACCGCCTTGGCTTTGTCAGCACTGTCCTCGGCTTGCGCCGAAGTCAGGCTAGCCAAGGGCAGAATGGCCAGGGCGAGAATGGAAATTGCGATGCGGATGGACATTCAGACGCTTCCTTGTTTTGCCAAAGGACGAAGGGGTGCCGTTGCGAAGCGGCGTCGACCGGTGTTCGGGGGTGCTTCAGATCGAGAGCCCGGCTGTTGCCTGGGGATGTCCGGGCTCTCGATCTTTCAGCCTTCGGTCTTAAGGTTTCCGGAGATCAATCCGGAAGACCGAAGATGGTGAGCTGGCCGCCCAGCGTCGTATAGTCGGCGAGTGCTGCGTAGCCACCGACCGCTCCGAGACCGGCGGTTCCAACGACCGCGGCCTGATCGCCTTGCGCGCGGCCCTGGTCGACGGCGCCGTGCCAGGCAGCGGCGTTGTCGGGTGACAGCAGTCCGCCGGCGAGGCCGATACCTGCCCATCCGCCGACACCGGACAGAACGGCGATGTACTGCTTGCCGTTGTGCTCGAAGGGCGTGACGTTGCCGATGATGCCGGACGGGGTCTTGAACTTGTAGAGTTCCTTGCCGTGCTCATCGACTGCCTTGATGTAGCCTTCGAGCGTCCCGTAGAAGATGACGTCGCCGGCGGTCGCCAATGCGCCCGACCACACCGAGAACTGTTCGGGCTTCGACCAGACGATCTCACCCTTGGCGGCATCCCAGGCAATGAAGTTGCCCATGTTGCCGTCGCCGCCGGGCGCGGGATACATCGACACGGTGGCGCCCACATAAGGCTGGCCGGCCGTGTAGCTCACCTTATACGGCTCATAGTCCATGCAGACATGGTTGGTCGGCACGTAGAACAGGCCGGTCTTCGGCGAGTAGGCGGCCGGCTGCTGGTCCTTGGTTCCGAGCGCCGCGGGGCAGATACCCGACGAGTTGGTGTCCTCGCCATTTTGCTGCGTCGAATATTTCGCCACGACCTGCGGACGGCCGTATTCCTTGCTGTTGGGGTCCATATTGACTTCGGTCGCCCAATTCACCGCAGGGTCATACTTCTTGGCGACGAGCAGTTCGCCGGTGGCGCGATCCATGGTGTAAGCGAAGCCGTTACGGTCGAAATGCACCAGCACGTCGTGCTTCTTGCCTTTGACCTCCATGCCGTCGACGAGGATCATCTCGTTGATGCCGTCATAGTCCCATTCATCATGCGGGGTCATCTGGTAGACCCATTTGGCCTTACCGGTATCGGCATCTCGGGCGAAGATGGTCATCGACCAGCGATTGTCTCCGGGGCGCTGGACGGGGTTCCAGGTCGAGGGATTGCCGGTGCCGTAGTAGATGAGGTTCAGCTTGGGATCATAGGAATACCATCCCCATGTCGTGCCGCCTCCCGTCTTCCACTGCTCGCCTTCCCAGGTGTTCGTGCCGGAGTCCTTGCCCACCGGCTTGCCGAGCTGCGTGGTCTTCTCGGGATCGAGCAGGGTGTCCGCGTCCGGACCTTCCGAATAGGCCTTCCAGGCGAGCTTGCCGTCCTTCAGATCGTAGGCGGCCAGCCAGCCGCGGACGCCGAACTCCGCGCCCGAGACGCCGACGAGGACCTTGTCCTTGACGACAACCGGCGCGGACGTGCCGGATTCGCCTTTACCGCCGTCGATGTTTTCGCCGTTCTTGACCGACCAAGCGACCTTGCCGGTCTTGGCATCGAGCGCGACGACGGTGGTGTCGGCCTGGTTGAGAATGACCAGCGCCGGGCGGTCACCATCGGCAGGCGCATAGGCAACGCCACGATTGACCGTGTCGCAGCACATGATCGGAATGACGTTCGTGTCCTGCTTGGGCTCGTACTTCCAGAGGATCTTTCCGTCCTTGTTGAGATCCAAAGCATAAACGGTGTTCGGGAACGGCGTGTGAACATACATCACATCGCCGATGATCAGCGGCCCGCCCTCATGGCCGCGCAGCACCCCGGTCGAGAAGGTCCACTTGACCTGCAGGTTCTTCACGTTGTCCTTGGTGATCTGCTTGAGCGTGGAATAACGGGTGTTGGCGTAATCACCCGTCTGCATCACCCAATCTTTCGGGTTTTTAGCCATTTTCGCGAGTTCTTCGTTGGCTGACGCTGTATAGAGCGCGCCTAACGACAGTAGCGCAGTGGTTGTTGCGATGTAGGTAGCTTGCGTAAGTGCGCGCATCAAATTCCTCCCGAGTTGACAACAAGAAACCGGTACACAAGCTCGCAAGAGCTTGCTCAAGTGATTCATCGTGGGAAGTATTTCCGGCAGCTGTCACGACCTAAGCTGCAAATAGCAGAGGAACGTTTCTGTCCTCCACCAAATCAGCCTAGCCTGCACCCGCCCGGTTGGCCTACGAAAGACTACCGCCGCTCCCTAATTACAGCGAAGTCCTTGAAGCCGGAAACAGGGTAAGGCTATGTCATTGCAAAATGTCAGGCAAGGAAAAACCCCCGCTGAAATTGTGCGGTGCAACATAAATTTAATGCACTGCAATACAAAATCATGATATAAAATAATTTCGAGATTTCGTGCCGTCGTTGAGTGTAATATTGAGAGATTGTATATATAAAATCTTATAGATGTGTATTGTGAGGCGGATTGATATCGGGTTGTATTTTTAGATATTCTTTAAAATTTCTGCAATTGACACTCTTGGTTCCCCGTATTGATGCGGTCATGAAACAGTACTCGCGAAGATGGGCGCTGGGGCGAGCCGTGAAGCCGCCTTGGAGCGCTGCTGTCGGCGGCCAACGCATTCCTCCTTTGGTCCTATACCGGGGCGGTGGGAACTTGACCGGGATGGCCACATGCCGCCAACTGGGATCGATCGTGCTGCCCCGCTGCGGCACGCGCGGGCAATAGGAGGAATTTCTCATGGTCAGATATGCTGGATTTTCGATCCTGACGCTCCTCTTTTCGTCGGCAACGGTCGTTGCAAACCCTGCCGGCGCCGCAGGAGACTATCCGACGGCGACGGTCGTCGACTATGTGCTCGGCTGCATGCGGACGAACGGCCAGACGCGCCAGGCGCTGGAGAGTTGTTCATGCTCGATCGATGTCATCGCCTCGATCCTGCCCTACGACCATTATGAGAGGGCCGAGACCTTCAAGAGCATGTCCCTGACGACAGGGGAGAATGCAGGTCTGTTCCGCGAAAGCGCGCCGGCGAAAGCCGCGCGCACGGAGTTGAAGCAAGCGCAGGCGGAAGCCGACGTGCGTTGCTTCTGAAGCAGGAAAGCCGGCAGCGGTCTTCCGTCCGCAATTGCATGGATCAGGATGATCAGGCCACGCCTGGAAATTTCTGATGGAACGATCGCAAAAGGTCGTTCGTCGCCTCCGGGCTGCGGTGTCGCCTTGGCAATCCTATGTCGAAGACGCCGAGCACATGCGAGGGCCGCGGCGCAAGCACGATGATGCGATCCGACAGCGCCAGGGCCTCGGTCAGGTTGTGTGTCACCATCAGGGCGGTCGTAGGCCGGGCCGACCAGACGTCAAGAAGCAGGCGCCGGAGCTGCCCGGCGGTCCGTCCGTCGAGCGAGACGAAGGGCTCGTCAAGGAACAGCACCGCCGGCTCGATCGCGAAGGCCCGCGCAAGGGCTACCCTTCTGGCAAGACCGAGCGAGAGCTCGGCCGGATAGAGCGAGCGCATGCCGCTGAGACCGAGCGTGTCAAACAGCGCGTCGAGATTTTTCATGCGTAGGTCTTTCGGCAGCGCCAGCCTGACGTTCTGCTCCACTGTACGCCAGGGCAGCAAGGTGGGTTCCTGGAATACGGCGGCTATGCGGTTCGAGCCGCCTTCAGGCAACTGGAAAGAACCGGAGAACTGCCTGTCTAGCCCAAGCAGGATGCGCAGCGTCGTGGTCTTGCCGCAGCCCGATGGCCCGAGCAGGCAGACGAATTCGCCTTGCCGGACCTCGAAGGAAAGGTTTTTGAGCGCCGTGACCGAGACGCCCTGCGCGGACCTGAAGGTCTTCTCGGCAATGTCGACCCTAAGCGGGGCGACGGCGCCAACGGGTTGCATGTCGTTCAACGGGCTGCACCAGAAGAAGTTCGATCACGAGCATCACCGCCACGAATGCCAGCGTGTAGGCAAGAATGGCGGCGACGTCGAAAAGCTGGAAATAGAGATGGATCTGGAAGCCCACGCCATTGGAGCGGCCGAGCAGTTCGACCACCAGAACGATTTTCCAGATGAGAGCGATACCGGAGCGCGAGGCCGCCGCCAGATAGGGCTGCAGTTGCGGCAGCAGGATGTGGCGAAGGCGCTCGAGCGGACCGAAGCGATAGACAGCCGCCATTTCGGCGTAGCTCGGGTCCAGTGCCCTGGCGCCCTCGCGCATCGTCACCACGACATTCGGGATCTTGTTCACGGCCACCGCGCCTATCGCCGCCACCTCGTTGAGGCCGAACCAGATGTAAGCCAGCACGATGATGACCAGCGCGGGAATATTGAGGAACAGGATGACCCAGGGGTTGAAGAACCGGTCCGCGCGACGGTAGCTGCCGAGGAGGATGCCGATCACCGATCCGACGATCATCGCGACGATATAGGCGGCGGCGACCCGGCCGAGGGTCGCGCCGAGGTGGTAGAAAAGGTCGCCGCTCGCCGCCTCTCTCAGCAACACCTGCCAGACCCGTCCCGGTCCCGGAAAGGCGCGGCTCGGCCATGCATTCGCAGCCAGGCTCCACAGCAGGCCGAGCCCGAGCAGGGAGATCGTCACCGTCAGCGTGGGCATCAGTGCCGCCGCGGGGGCGGAATGCCTGGAAATGCCGGCCGTTTCACCAAGCGTGTGCTCGCTGCCATCTCCCACGGTCATTGCGGTGGCTCCAGCCAGAATGTGCCGGGCGCCATCTCCGGCGCGCTGCCGACCAGCTTCTCACCGCCGATCCCGGCCAGCACCCGATAGAGCTTGCCGGCATCGGCCGCCTCCTCGGCGACCGGCCGCCTGGGGATGCCCTCGCGGTAGCGGTCGCGCAGCTTTGCCAGCTCCGGCCCTTCCGCGCGGATGATCGGCGCGAGGCGCAGCCACTCTTCGTCGGACCTTGCCAGCAGATCCTTGGCCTGCGCGGAAGCCTTGAGGAAGCCGCGGGCGGCTTGCGGGTTCTCGTTCGCCCATTTGTCGTGGAATACATAGCCAAGCGCGGATACCGGCCCCGAGGCTCCGAGCGCTGTCTGCGCGTCGTCGGCGCCGATCAGCCGGCGAAAGCCGCCGGCTTCGAGCCGGGCGCAGAAATGCCAGAAGTTGAGCGCCGCATCGAGCTCGCCCTGGATGGCTTTTTGCGAAATCAGCGGCGGCGCGCCAAAGACGACATCGCTCACCGACGGCAGGTCGAGGCCGTGATCGCGCCTGGCCAGCGCCTGTATCAGCAGCCAGCTCTTGTCGAGCGCTCCGCCGGCGACGCCGAGCTTCTTTCCCTTGAGGTCGGCGATCGTGCGGATCGGCGACGCGTCTTTCACCATGATCGCTCCGACGGCCGTCGAATAAGGGGCAAATGTGACATCGCCGCCATCCGAGCGCTGGCGCGACACCCACAGCCAATCGGTGACGATCATGTCGATCGCGCCCGCCAGCATCGCCACATTGGTCGCATCCTCCCCGGCGAAATAGATGACGTCCAGCTCGATCCCGTTAGCCGCGTCGAATCCGTGATGCTTCAGCGTGTCAAGCTCCCAGCTCACCGTGCCGAACTTCAGCACGCCGATGCGAAGCTTGGACGCGGCGGAAGCAGCAATAGGGTGTGCGCCGAGAATCGTCGCCGTTCCAAGGGCCGCCAAACGGAGCGCTTCCCGCCGCGAAATCATGACGCGTCCTCCCGGGGCTGCAACAAACCAAGGGCGCCGGTCAGATCGCCCGGTCCTTCGTTGGGAAAGCGCATTTCCAGCGCCTGACCTTCAAGGCCGGATGTTCCTGCGACCATTTCGCGATTTCGCTTGGCGCCAGCATCATGCATTGGAACAGGGAGCCGCGGCTTTCAAAATAGAGATGCTCGTCTCGGCAATCGCCGGGATTGGCACTCAGGCAAACCGTCAAGATGAGGTCGACCATATTCATTCAGCACCTCTCGCGCGCGAAGATGCCCGCTCCGGCGAAATGCCGCCGACCCCGTTGCCTGGGCCATTCTCAGCCTGGATGAAGCCAGCCTGGCCGACGTCCCGAGGTGCCCTTGGAAATCCAGAACGATCCGAAGCTACGCGCTAGTCCCAAAACCGTCAACAAAGGCGAAAGTACAGGATGGGCATCTGTCGATGCCGGAGTCTGGACCTTCGTATGATTGACTTCCGCCGTCCTCCGGTTAGCTTTTTTTCAGGCACCGGGCATTTGACGATCAATGAGGAATTGCCATGCGCGCTATCGCGTTTTTCGCCGTCACATTCCTGGTTACTTTCATCACGGACCAATCCTACGCGCAGGATGCGGCGGCAGGTGAGAAAGTCTTCACCAAATGCAAGGTCTGCCACGTCGCGGACAAGGACCAGAACAAGGTCGGTCCGTCGTTGAATGGCGTCATTGGCCGCACGGCCGGCACACATCCTGGTTTCAGCTATTCCCAGGCGATGGTCGCGGCTGGAAAGTCCGGCGTCAAATGGGACGAACCGACGCTGACGACCTATCTCCATGATCCGAAGGCCATGGTGAAAGGCACAAAGATGGCATTTGCCGGCCTCAAGGACGACAAGGACGTGGCTAACGTCATCGCCTATCTCAAGCAGTTCTCGAAGTAGGGCAGTTCTCAAAATAGGCAATTCTCGAAGTAACGGGTTCGCAGGCCGTTCGCTTTTCGATCGGCCGGCGAAGCCTCCGCAATCGACGCCACCTGTCAGGCAGCGGCTTGCAGCCTCTGCATCGCGGAAGGCAGATCGAGCAGGCTGTCGCAGACGAGGTCCGCGCCAAGCTCTTCGACGGGGACCTGAGTGTAGCCGCCGCGCAGCAGAGCGACCAGCATGCCGGCCGCGCGCGCGGCGCCGACGTCGCTGATGCTGTCTCCAACCATCAGCGCCTGGTGCGGTTCGACCTGAAGCTGGTCGAGCGCCAAAAGCAGAGCGTCGGGCGCCGGTTTCAGCTTCGTCACCGCGTCTCCGCCGACGATCGCGCCGAGATATTCCGTCAAGTGGAAGTGCAGCAGGATTTCGCGGGTCGCCAATTGCGGCTTGTTGGTGACGACGCCCATGGCCGTTCCGTTCAGGTGAAAGTGGGTGAGGACCTGCCTGACGCCAGGCATCAGCCGCGTCAGGCCGGTCAGATGCCTGCGGTAGATCGGCGCCATGTCGCGGTTGGCCTCCTCGAGGGCGCCGCCCCGAAGCGGCGACCCTGAAGCTGCGAAGGCCCGCTCGACCAATTTCATGACACCGCCGCCGATCATCGCCCTGACCTGGTCCACCTTGAGCGGCGGCAGATCGCGGCCGGCCAGCAGCTCGTTCACGGCCGCCGCGATATCGGGCGCCGAATCGATCAGCGTGCCGTCGAGATCGAACAGGATCGCTCTCGGCGACCGAAACCGCTTGCTTGCGCCGACGTTCATATGGCCTCCTTCCATTTGATCGAGCAGCCAATCGAAGCGATCTGATCGACCGGTCCGTTGCCGGTTCGGGCAACCTGCTTCATCGCCTCGAACAGATCGCGTCTCAGCCCAGGCAGTCCGGCCTCCCGTCGCGATGCATCGAGCCGGCCGCGATATTGCAGCGTCAACGCGCTGTTGAGGCCGAAGAAATCCGGGGTGCATACAGCGCCATAGGCGCGCGCTACCGCTTGCGAGTCGTCGTGAAGATACGGGAAGGTGAAGGCGTTCGCCCTGGCGAAGAGCTTCATATTGTCGAAGCCATCGTCCGGATAGGCTTCGGCATCGTTGGCGTTGATGGCGACAAAGCCGATCCCCTCGGCCTTGAGGTCGTCGGCGTCGCGCACGATGCGCGAAATCACCGCCTTCACATAGGGGCAGTGATTGCAGATGAAGGCGACGACCAGCCCGTTGGGCCCGGCCTGGCCGAGGATCGAATGCGATCCGCCGTCGATGCCTGGCAAGACGGCGTCGACGCCGTGCCACCCGAAATCGCAGACCGGTGGGATTGCCGCCATGTCATCCTCGCACGTGGTTCATGCGGCCCGCCGGACCGCGCCGTCGGCCGCCTGTCTGATCGCGCCTATATTGGCGCGATAGGCGGCCTCGGCGCCACCCTTGAAGACGGCGGATCCGGCGACGAGCACATTGGCGCCGGCCGCGGTGACAAGGGGAGCTGTCTCGGGCGTGACGCCGCCGTCGATCTCGATGTCGATCGGACGCTGGCCGACGAGCGCCTTGACACGCCTGACCTTGTCGATGACCGCCGAAATGAAGGCTTGGCCGCCGAAACCCGGATTGACCGTCATCAGAAGCACCAGATCGAGCCGGTCGAGGACATATTCGATGACGCTTTCCGGCGTCGACGGGTTGAGCGACACGCCGGCCTTCTTGCCGAGGTTCCTGATGGCCTGCAGCGAACGGTCGAGATGCGGCCCGGCCTCGGCATGCACCGTTATGATGTCGCAACCGGCGTCGGCGAAGGCGGCCAGATAGGGATCGGCCGGCGCGATCATCAGATGGCAGTCGAAGACCTTGTCCGTTCGATCGCGGATCGCCTTGATCACCGGCGGGCCGAAGGTGATGTTGGGCACGAAATGCCCGTCCATCACGTCGAGATGGATCCAGTCGGCGCCCGCGCGTGCGACCGATTCGACCTCGTCGCCGAGCCGCGAGAAATCGGACGACAGGACGGACGGGGCGATGATGGTCTTTGCGGTCATTTGCTTTCTCCTTCCCCACGCTTCAGCGCGAAGACCCGGCTGGCGGTGATGTCCTCTGCCGAGATCGTCGACAGCGCCTTCGGATCAAGCGGTCCCTTGGCGCTCTCGAACAGGCGGTTGGCCTGCCTCAGCCGAGCCCGGTCGAGCGCGTTGCGGATCGAGCGGGCATTGGCGAAATGTGGCTGCGCGCGCCGGCGTGCAATGTAGTCGGCCATCGCGGTCGTTGCCTTGGTGTCGAACAGGTAATTTTGCTTTTCGAGCATTTGTTCCGCGATCCTGAGAAGCTCGGCGTCGGAATAGTCGGGAAAGTCGATATGATGGGCAATGCGCGAGCGGAATCCCGGGTTGCTTTCGAAGAAGCGGTCCATGCGCTGCGCATAGCCGGCAAGGATCACCACGAGGTCGTCGCGCTGGTTCTCCATCACCTGCAGCAGGATCTCGATCGCCTCCTGGCCGTAATCGCGCTCGTTCTCAGGGCGGTAGAGGTAATAGGCCTCGTCGATGAACAGCACGCCGCCCATCGCCTTCTTCAGGATCTCCTTGGTCTTGGGCGCGGTGTGGCCGATATACTGGCCGACCAGGTCGTCGCGTGTCACCGAAACCAGATGGCCCTTGCGGATATAGCCGAGCCGATGCAGCAGGTCGGCCATGCGCAGCGCAACGGTGGTCTTGCCGGTGCCTGGATTGCCGGTGAAGCTCATATGCAGCGTCGGCGTTTCATGCGCGAGGCCCATGCGGCGGCGAGCCCGCTCGACCAGCAGGAGCGCCGCCGTCTCGCGGATGCGCCGCTTGACCGGGGCAAGCCCGATCAAATCGCGGTCGAGCTCGGCCAGGACGTCCTTGACGCCGGAGGTCTCGAATTCCTCGCGCAGATCGATCGCCGCTGGGGCGGCGGCTTTAGGCACGTCCGTTTCGACAAAGGCTGGCGCCGGCATGGCATTTTCCTCCTGTCCCGATGATCAGCCGTACCTCGCTCCGGCCGGCTTGTCGGCGGCGTAGGGCCTGGTGGTGTAGCGGGTCATGCGGCCAGCAGCCTCCTGCCGCTCGAGCCGGTAGCCGGGTTCCTCGGCCGGGCGGTTGACGATGAAGGAGAGCTTCACCGATTCCCAGCCATGCGAGGAATCGAAGGCGACGACGCGGATATAGCGGTCGCCATAGAGCTTGCGGCATGCGTTCAGCTCCATCATCAGCGCCGCCGCGTCGGGATTGTCGAACATCGGGTGGCCCCACATGTCCCAATAGGTGTTGCGCGGGTGCGGGTCGTCGGTGACCTCGAGGCTGACGGCCCATTTGTTGTCGATGCAATACTGCACCTGCGCGCGGATCTGGTCGTCGGTGAGGTCGGGCAGGAAGGAAAAGGCTCCTTGGGTGATGCGCATGATTGTTCTCCTTATTCGGCTGCCGTCGCCACCGGGACGAAGTCCGGCGTGTCGGTCGAGGCGTAGTTGAAGGTCACGTCCTTCCAGACATCGAGCGCCTGTCGCAGCGGCAGGCATGACCGGGCGGCGTGCTCGAGGATCTCGGGGCCTTCGCGCAGGTAGTCGCGGCCTTCGTTACGGGCGAGGATCATGCATTCGAGCGCCACCCTGTTTGCGGTGGCGCCAGCGGCGATGCCCATTGGATGGCCGATTGTGCCGCCGCCGAACTGCAGCACGACGTCTTCGCCGAGCAGGTCGATGAGCTGATGCATCTGGCCGGCATGGATGCCGCCGGACGCCACCGGCATCAGCTTGTTGAGCGAGGCCCAGTGCTGGTCGAAGAAGATGCCGTTCTCCAGCTTCATCGGGTTATGATCCTCGCGGCAGATGTCGTAGTAGCCCCTAGTCGTCGCCGGATCGCCTTCCAGCTTGCCGACCACGGTGCCGGCATGGATGTGGTCGACGCCGGCAAGCCGCATCCATTTGGCGATGACGCGGAAGGAGACGCCGTGCGACTTCTGGCGCGTGTAGGTCGAATGTCCCGCGCGATGGAGGTGTAGGATCATGTCGTTCCTGCGCGCCCATTTCGCCATCGACTGGATGGCCGTATAGCCGATCACGAGGTCGATCATGACGATGTTGGAACCGAGTTCCCTGGCGAAGTCGGCCCGTTCGTACATGTCCTCCATGGTGGCCGCCGTGACGTTGAGATAGGTGCCCTTGATCTCGCCCGTGTCGGCCTGCGCCTTGTTGACCGCCTCCATGCAGTAGAGGAAGCGCTCGCGCCAATGCATGAAGGGCTGCGAGTTGATGTTCTCGTCGTCCTTGGTGAAGTCGAGCCCGCCCTTCAGCGCCTCGTAGACGACACGGCCGTAGTTGCGGCCGGAAAGGCCGAGCTTCGGCTTGACGGTGGCGCCGAGCAGCGGGCGGCCGAACTTGTCGAGGCGCTCGCGCTCGACGACGATGCCGGTTGCCGGACCCTGGAAGGTCTTCACATAGGCGACGGGAAAGCGCATGTCCTCCAGCCGCAATGCCTTCAGCGGCTTGAAGCCGAACACGTTGCCGATGATCGAGGCCGAAAGATTGGCGATCGAGCCCGGCTCGAACAGGTCGAGGTCGTAGGCGATGTAGGCGAAGTACTGTCCGGGCGCGTTCGGCACCTGGTCGACCCGATAGGCCTTGGCGCGGTATTTTTCCGACGCCGTCAGCCGGTCGGTCCAGACCACCGTCCAGGTCGCGGTCGAGGATTCGCCGGCGACGGCTGCAGCAGCTTCGATCGGGTCGACGCCGTCCTGCGGCGTGATCCTGAACACCGAGATTATGTCGGTGTCCTTCGGCTCGTAGTCGGGCTCCCAATAGCCCATCTTCTTGTATTCCATGACGCCGGATCTGTAGCGTTCCTTGCCGGTCACGGTTTCGGATTTGTTGGACATGACGCTGGTCCTTTCCTTTTGGCGGACCGCCGCTCAGGCGGCTTTCGCGGTTGCGATCTGCGGGTCGAGCTTTCCCGCGGCGTAGCGTTTGGCCATCTCGTCCATGGCGATGACCTTGATCTTCGAGGCGTTGCCCGCGGTGCCGAAGCGTTCGAAACGATCGCGGCAAAGGTCGCGCAGGGCGTCCATGGCGGGTTTCAGGAATTTGCGCGGATCGAATTCGCGCGGATCCTGTGTCGCGACACGGCGGAACTGTCCGGCCATGGCCATGCGGCAATCGGTGTCGATGTTGACCTTGCGCACGCCGTGGCGGATGCCGCGCTCGATCTCCTCGACCGGAACGCCGAAGGTCTGGGGCATCTCGCCGCCATATGCATTGATGATGTCCTGCAGCTCCTGCGGCACGGAGGACGAACCGTGCATGACCAGATGCGTGTTCGGCAGCTTCTCGTGGATCGCCTCGATCACCTGCATGGCCAGGATGTCGCCGTCCGGCTTGCGCGTGAACTTGTAGGCGCCGTGGGATGTGCCGCAGGCGATCGCCAGCGCATCGACCTTGGTGGCTGTCACGAAGTCGACCGCCTGATCGGGGTCGGTCAAAAGCTGGTCATGGGCTAGCGCGCCTTCGGCGCCGTGACCATCCTCGGCCTCGCCCTGGCCGGTTTCCAGCGAGCCGAGCACGCCGAGCTCGCCTTCGACGGAAGCGCCGACCCAATGCGCCATGCGCGCGACGCGTTCGGTGATGGCGACGTTGTAGTCGTAGCTCGCCGGGGTCTTGGCGTCCGCCATCAACGACCCATCCATCATCACCGAGGTGAAGCCGTGGCGGATCGCCGAAAGGCAGGTGGCTTCGTTGTTGCCGTGATCCTGGTGGATGCACAGCGGAATGGCCGGATGCATCTCGGTCAACGCCTCCATCATCCTGGCCAGCATGATGTCGTTGGCATAGGAGCGGGCGCCGCGCGAGGCCTGGATGATGACAGGCGCATCGCAGGCTCTGGCCGCTTCCATGATGGCGAGGCCTTGTTCCATGTTGTTGATGTTGAATGCCGGCACGCCGTAACCGTGCTCGGCGGCATGGTCGAGAAGCTGGCGAAGGGTGATACGGGCCATTGTCGGTCCTCCTAGAAGATGAGCTTCAGCGCCGCCGCGGCGACGGCTTCGGGTGTGATGTCGAAATGCTTGTAGAGGTCCGGAGCCGGGGCGCTTGCGCCGAAGCCGGTCATGCCGACAAAGGCGCCCGTCTCGCCGATCCAGCGGTCCCAGCCGAGGCGGGCGGCGGCCTCGACGGCGACGCGCGGCGCCGAGCCGAGAACGGACTTGCGGTAGTCTGCGTCCTGTTCCTCGAACAGTTCCCAGCACGGCATCGAGACGACAGCGGCGGCGACGCCGTGTTCGGCCTCCAAACGTTCGGCGGCGGCAACGGCGATCTCGACTTCCGAGCCGGTGGCGATCAGCGTCACGGCGCGGTGCGTGGACGGCTCGCGCAAGACGTAGGCGCCCTGGCCCGTCTGGTTCTCGTGGCCGTGTGCCTGGCGCAGCATCGGCAGGTTCTGCCGCGAGAGCACCAGCACGCTGGGCCGTGCCTCGCTCCTCAGCGCCAGCTCCCAGCATTCCGCCGTTTCGATGATGTCGGCCGGGCGGAAGACGTTGAGGTTCGGTGTCGCCCGCAGCATCGCCAGGTGCTCGACCGGCTGGTGTGTCGGGCCGTCCTCGCCGAGGCCGATGGAATCATGCGTCATCACATAGACGACGCGCTGGTTCATCAGCGCCGAGAGCCGCATCGCGCCACGCGCGTAATCGGCGAAGCAGAGGAAGGTGCCGCCATAGGGCACGAAGCCGCCATGCAGCGCGATGCCGTTCATGGCCGCGGCCATGCCATGCTCGCGGATGCCGTAGTGAATGTAGCGGCCTGCGTAGTCGTCAGGCGCTATGCGATCCATGCCCTTGGTGATCGTCAGGTTCGAATGCGTGAGATCGGCGGAGCCGCCGACCGTAAGCTCGGTCGCGCCATTGATCGCGGCAAGCGCCATTTCGGAGGCCTTGCGCGTTGCGACCTTGGTTGCCTTCTCGACATGCTCCTTTCGGAAGGCGTCCAGTGCTTCGAAGACTGCATCGGGCAGCTTGCCCGAAAGCGCGCGCTCGAAGTCCTCGCGCCGCGGCGCGGCGGCAAGCCGCCGCTCCCAGGCGCGCCGCGCCGCCTGGCCACGTGCGGCAACCTCGTGCCAGGCTGAAAGGATGTCATCCGGAACCTCGAACGGCGCGTGGGCCCAGCCGATGTTTTCGCGGGTAGCGGCGATCTCCGCATCGCCCAGCGGCGCGCCATGCATCTTTTCCGAACCGCCCAGATTGGGGGCGCCCTTGCCGATCACCGTGCGGCAGGCGATCAGCGACGGCCGGTCCGACCGCCGCGCGGCCTCGATCGCCGCGGCGACGGCTTCCATGTCGTGGCCGTCCACCGACTGCACATGCCATCCGGCGGCCTTGAACCGGGTCGGCTGATCCATCGATGTCGACAGCGAGGTCGGCCCGTCGATTGAGATCGCGTTGTCGTCCCAAAGCACGATCAGGCGGGAAAGCTTCAGGTGACCCGCGAGGTCGATCGCTTCGTGGCTGATGCCTTCCTGCAGGCAGCCGTCGCCGGCGATCACATAGGTGTAATGGTCGACGAGATCGGCGCCGTGGCGGGCGGCAAGCATGCGCTCCGCCAGCGCCATGCCGACAGCGGTCGAGATGCCTTGCCCGAGCGGACCGGTCGTCGTCTCGATGCCGAGCGCGTGGCCATGCTCGGGATGCCCGGCGGTACGGCTGCCCAGCTGGCGGAACCGCTGCAATTCCTCGATCGGCATGTCTTCGTAGCCGAGCAGGTAGTGCAGCGCATATTGCAGCATCGAGCCATGCCCGGCCGATAGCACGAAGCGATCGCGATCGAGCCAGTTCGGCGCCGTCGGGTCGATGTTCATGAAGCGGCCGAACAAGACCGTCGCGACATCGGCCATGCCCATCGGCATGCCCGGATGTCCTGAATTGGCCTTCTGCACGCTGTCCATGGCAAGGGCGCGGATGGCGTTGGCCATGTCGCGCTCGGCGACGGCGGCGGCGACGGACTTCAATGCTGCCAGGCTGGTCATGGCATCCTCCTCACGACACACGTTTCTTGCGTTCGATCAATTGCAGGATGAGCGGCGTCAGGATCAGCTGCATGGCAAGGTCCAGCTTGTTGCCCGGCACCACTATGGAATTCGGCCGCGACATGAAGGAGTCGTGGATCATCGAAAGCAGGTAGGGGAAATCGATGCCGCGAGGATTGGCGAAGCGGATGACCAGCATCGATTCGTCGGGGGTCGGGATCCAGCGCGCGATGAACGGGTTCGACGTGTCGACGATCGGCACGCGCTGGAAGTTGATCGCGGTCTGCGAGAATTGCGGGACGATGTAGCGGACATAGTCCGGCATCCGGCGCAGGATCACATCCATGACCGCCTCGGTGGAATAGCCGCGCGTGGCGCGGTCGCGATGGATCTTCTGGATCCATTCGAGATTTATGACCGGCACCACGCCGATCTTGAGGTCCGCGTGCCTGGCCAGGTTGATCTTGTCGGTGACGACGCAGCCATGCAGGCCTTCGTAGAAGAGCAGGTCGCTCGGCGCGAATTCGCGCCATTCGGTGAAATTGCCGGGCGGCGTGCCGTATTGCTTCTCCTCGTCCTCGTCATGGACGTAGGTGCGGGTCCTTCCGCTTCCCCGACGGCCATATTCCTCGAAGACGCCTTCGAGGATCCCGAGCTCGTTGGCCTCGGCATGGAAGTGCGTGAAGTTCGGATTGCCCGCCTTTTCTTGCGCGGCGACCTCCGCCTTCATCGCGGCGCGATCGTAGCGATGGAAGGCATCGCCTTCGATGAAGGCAGCCTCGATGTTCTCGCGCCGGAAGATCTGCTCGAAGATGCGCTTGACCGAGGTCGTGCCCGCGCCCGACGATCCGGTGATGGTGATGATGGGGTGCTTCGCCGACATGGTTCCCGCTCAAGCCCTGAAGAGTCCGCGGCGGCTGAATAGCGGCGCACGCTCGCCGATGGCGCTGGGTTCGGTGTGGTAGCGGGCGATCCGCGCGACTTCCCGCGCGGATCCGAAGACCACGGGCACGCGCTGGTGCAGGCTTTCGGGTTCGATTTCCAGGATGCGGGTGATCGCATCGGTCGCGGCCCCGGCCGCCTGTTCGACCAGATAGGCAATCGGATTGGCCTCATAGACCAGACGAAGCCGGCCCTGGCTGTAACCCCGGCGTTGGTCGCCGGGATACAGAAACACGCCGCCGCGCATCAATACGCGATAGCATTCGGCAACCAGCGAGGCGATCCAGCGCATGTTGAAATCCTTCTCCCTTGGGCCTTCGCTGCCTTCCAGGCAGTCGTCGACATAGAGGCGCACGGCCTCGTCCCAGTGTCGGTAGTTGGCGGCGTTGATGGCGAACTCCTGGGTCCGCTCCGGGATGATCCGGCTTTCATAGGCCTGGACGAACGTGCCCAGCCTGGTCGAGTGCACGAAGACATGCGTGCCGCTGCCGAGCGACAGAACGAGCGCCAGCTGCGGCCCGTAAATGAAGAAGCCGGCGCCAAGCATGTTCGCGCCTGCCTGCAAGAAAGGGGCGGCCGGATCGGCATCCGGCGCGCCAGTTGCAGGGAGGAGCGAGAAAATCGTTCCGACCGACACGTTGGTGTCGATGTTGGAAGAGCCGTCCAGCGGGTCGATGGCCACTGCGAGGGGGGCTTGCCTGTCGAGCAGGACCGGCTGCTCCAGCTCCTCGGAAGCATAGAGCGCGACCGGAGCGCGACGCATGGCGTCGAGGAAGATCTCGTCGGCGAAGACGTCGAGATCCTTCTGGACATCGCCGCCGGCATTGGCGCCGCGGGTTCCGGCAAAAGCGACGCCGAGCGCCCCCTGGTTGATGGCATTGCGGACCTTGGTGGCGGCCTGCGTGAACTGACGGATGGTAGCAACGACCGCGGAGCGGCGTTCGTCCGGCTGGTCGCCGAGATAGGAGTTCAAAAAAGCGTCGAGCGTTGCCGCTGGCATCGTAACCTCCCGGTCCGGCGTATCTTCCAGGCGCCGGATGGAGCGATGAAACCAAACGATCGGTGCTAAGTAAAATTCAATAACTTTACCCAGACACTAAAATTAATTTAGTATGCCCTATGAGGAATCTCACGCTCAAGCAATTCAAGACTGTGCAGGCCATCGTCAGCCACGGGAAAATCGTGAACGCAGCCAAGGTGTTAGGCCTTTCTCCTCCAGCGGTTACGATCCAGTTGCGACAGGTGGAGGAGGAGTTCCAGCTGGCCTTGTTCGACCGGACGTCGGACGGCATGCGTCCGACCGCCGCAGGGCTGGCCTTTGTCGAGGCTGCTCAAGCTATCGAGGAGCGGCTGCGCCTGCTCGAAGACGACATGGACGCCATCAAGGGCGTGCGCACCGGCAGCCTGAGGCTCGGCGTCGTTTCCACCGCCAAGTATTTCGCGCCGCGGCTGATGGCCGGCTTCATGAAGGAGCATCCCGATATCGACATGCGGCTGGCCATCGGCAATCGCGCCGAGACGATCGACAGGCTGAAGAACCACGACATCGACATCGCGCTGATGGGCCGTCCGCCCAAGGAAGTTTCGGTGCGCGCTTCCGTCTTCGGCGACCATCCGCTGGTCATCATCGCGCCGCCCGAGCACAAGCTGGTTTCGGCACGCGACATTTCCAAGGAAAGGATCGCCGAGGAGCATTTCCTTATCCGCGAGCCAGGCTCGGGCACGCGCATCTCGCTGGAGATATTCCTGAGCGACGTCCCCGGCCGGATCGACGATCTCGGCGTCGAGATGGGCTCGAACGAGACGATCAAGCAGGCGGTGATGGCAGGGCTCGGCATCGCTTTCATCTCCGCCCACACCATCGCCGCGGAAACGGAGGCCGGCCGGCTCGTCATTCTCGACGTGGCCGGCATGCCGATCCGCCGGCAATGGTTTTCGGTGATGCGCACCGATCATGTGATCTCGCCGGCCATGGCGACCTTCAACGATTTCCTGATGCGCAAGGGCGCGACTTACCTGCCTCTGTTCGGCAAGCTGTATCCGCACGCCGAAGCGGATGAAGCAGCGCCGACACGGCAAGCGAGAACGCCTGCAAGGCGGCTCAAGTGAAACGCCTGACATATCGACCGTCGAGATCGTGCGAAAAGGTTCGAAAAGGGCGTGAGCAATGGGTCTCCGTCATGGCGATCGGCCGGTTCGCATGTTATATTGCATATTGCTAATAGAAGTGTGGGGCGGCAATTCGCACTCTCAGCAAGGCGGAAGGGTAGCCAACCCTGCCGGTGGATCGCTATGCGTTCCGGCGTGGGGTTCGGGATTTCGAAGGGGAAGGGGCAATGCTTTATACAATCGTGATGATGGTCTGCATGTCGGCCATGCCGCATACCTGTGAGCAACGCGAGGAAATGGCGGACGGCCTGGCCATGAATCCCGGAGTTGCCTTCATGCAGGCGCAGCCGCTGGTCGCGCATTGGCTGGAAACACATCCCGGCTATTTCGTGCAGCGCTGGCGCGTGCTGCCCGGACGAAGCAGCTGAACGGGACTCGTTTCGAGACCGCTGCGACATGCGTTATTTCTTGGCGGCAAGCGTTTCCGAGACGGTCTTGGCTAGCTGATAAAGCCGCTGCTCGATGATCGTCGGCACGTCGCAGACGTAGGTCAGCGATTGCGCGCGCTCGGTGAAGATGCGCGTCGCGAAATTCAGCTGGTCGGTCCGCCGCTCGACCTCGTCCGGATCCGCGTCGGGTTTTGCGCGCAACGCATCGACATCGGACGCCTGCTTGCGCAAGTCGGCGGCCATTTCGAGCTGCCTGTGGGCATAACGGGAAATGCCGGAAATCACGTGCGAGCGCTCGGCGTCCATGTGGTCGAACATGCCTTGCATGACCATCGCCATTTTCGGCGCAAGCTGTTCGGCCGGCAGGGACGCCGCAAAATCCCGGATCTTCTTCTGAGCATCGCCGAGCGGCAGACGCCGCGCCGCGACGTCCTCGACAAGGGCGGAGACCGATGCGTCGTCTGACCAGTCCTTGGCCGAGGGCGGAAGGTCCGGCCCGTTCCAGACCTGGCCGAGCGACAATTGCGGCACCTTGCGCTGGACGCAAGGCCAGTCCGGATCGGCGGTCGCCGCCCCGGCGTTCGTGCCCGTCGCGAGCACGGCGACCACAAGCAGGCTGCGAGCAAAGGCCAATCGCGTCATCAGGCATTTCCTCCCGTATCCTGCTTGCGGGTCATCAGGCCGCGCGAGGGGTCGTAGGCGATGATGGCTCCGGCCAGAAACAGCAGTGTGCATCCGGCGACGACGCCCAGCGACACCCAGTCGACCTGCCCGTAAAAAGCGAAGCGGATCAGCTCGACCGCATAGGTGAACGGATTGACGAGACAGATCTTGTACAGGAGGGGGCTAGCCTCCTGGATGCGCCACAACGGATAGAGGGCCGGGGAGGCGAAATAGCCAGGGAATATGACGAAGTTCATGATGCCGGCGAAGTTTTCGAGCTGCTTGATCATGGAGGACAAAAGCATGCCCAGGGCGCAAAGCATCATGCCCGACAGAAACAGCGCCGGCAGCACGAACAGGTAGCCGAGGGGCGGCGCCTTGACGCCCCAGAACCACGCCACGATCAGGAACGCGTAGACCTGCGCGATCGACACGGCGACGCCGGCGAGCATCTTCGACACCAACAGGAACCAACGCGGAAACGGGCTGACGAGCAGGGTGCGCATATTGCCCATCTCGCGATCGTAGACCATCGACAGCGAAGACTGCATGCCCGAGAACAGCAGGATCATGCCGCACAGGCCGGGCGTGATGTAGACCTCGTAGAGCACGTAGGTCTTATAGGGCGGGATGATCGAGACGCCGAGCACCTGGCGAAAGCCGGCGGCGAAGATGAACAGCCATACGAGAGGCCTGACCAGCGAGGAGATGAAACGCTCGCGTTGATGCAGGAAACGCAGGCACTCGCGCAGGACGACGCCCTTGAGGCAGATGAGATAGTGACGGAGGCCGAACGCGCCGGACCTCATCGGCGTGACGGAGGCGACCTGCTGCGGCATTGCGGAAGTGCTCATGGCGAAATCTCCGCAATGCCGGCTGTCTCTGCGCGGTTGAGCTTCGAGAGGGCGTCGCGGATCGAATCGGCGCCGTTGGCCCGGATAAGATCGGAGACCGTGCCGCTGGCGACAAGGTTGCCCTGTCGCAGCACGACGGCATGATCGCCGTCCTCGACCTCGTCGATCAGATGCGTGGCCCACAAAACGCCGATGCCTTCGGTTTCGACGAGCCTGCGGATGGTGGCAAGGATGCCGGCGCGCGACTGGATGTCGAGACCGACGGTTGCCTCGTCGAGCAGCAGCAGGGAGGGGCGGTGCAGCAGCGCCCTGGCTATTTCGATCCGTCGCATCTGGCCGCCGGAGAGAGAGCGGGCCTTGTCATACTCACGGCCCTGCATATCGACCGTTTCGAGTACGGCGGCGATGCGCTGCCGGGCCTCGCGTCCACCAATACCGTGCAGCGAGGCGTGGTAGGAGAGGTTCTGGTGCACGCTGAGGTCAAGGTCGAGGGTCCGTGCCTGGAACACGATGCCGACACATCTGAGCGCTTCGCCGGAAGCGCGGCGGATGTCGTGGCCGAAGATGCGGATCGATCCATGGCGCGTGTCGTAAAGGCGGCTGATCAGGGAGAACAAGGTCGTCTTGCCGGCCCCGTTGAGGCCGAGCAGAACTGTGAAAGTCGCCGGCGCGATCGAGAAGGATACGTTGTTCAGCGCCCGTTTGGGACCGTAGGAATGGCTGACGCCGGCGACGTCGAGCGCCGCCACCTCATTTCCCGATCCGCCGGTCCGTACGTGCTGCACGCCGATCACCCTGTTCTCATATGTGCGCCGTTCTCAATTGCCAGTTCTCATTTGATCGTGATCTTTCCCTTGAGTCCCTTGTCGGCAAGGTCGGGGACGGACCAAGTGTACTCGCCGGGGCGCACGGTGTGGAACTGAACCAATATGGTTCCCGCTTCGTCGAATTCGAGCCAGGCCGGCGCGCCGGCCATATGCACTTCGAGATCGTTTATGACGATCTGGTCGATCCAGACGTTTCGCCAGAGGTCGGTCATGAACTTGTATTCGAAGCCGCCGTGAGACGTGATCTTCCAGCGATAGCCCTGGCCGGCGACCAGCTCGAAATCCGTCCGGTTGACGTCATAGCTGGATTTGTCCGAACCCAGGACCAGCTCGGGGAGGGGCTTGCTGGATCGCGTCACCTTCGGGGCATCGTCGTCGGCACTCGCCGCGAGCGGAGCAACCGCCAGTCCGACCAGGACGGCGAAGAAAATCGTGCGGTTGATCTTCATGGAATGAACCTCCCGGCTTGCTTGGGGCATCGCTAGTTGGGCGATATGGCCACGCCCCACGGCTGCTGGCCGACGGTGAGCGATTGGACCGGTTCATCGGTCGCCGTGTCGATGAAGGTGATGTCGTTCGAGTTGCCGTTCGTGGTGATCAGCGTCTTCTGGTCGGGGGTGAAGGCCAGATGCCAGACGCGCTGGCCGACGAGGATGTATTTTTCCACTTCGTAGGTTTCGGTGTTGATCACCGCGACATGGTTCGCCGGACCGAGCGCGACATAGGCCTTCTTGCCGTCGGCGGTTATGGCGATGCCGACGGGTTGGATGGTCTCAGCCCGCAATCCATTGATCGCGAACTGGATTTTCTTCACCACCTGGCGCTTGGCGTTGTCGATGACGCTGACGGTGCCGCCGACCTCGGCGCTGACCCAGACCTGGGAGCCGTCGGGCTTGAATTCGGCGAAGCGCGGGCGCGTATCGACCAGCACGTTGTCAGTCACCTCATGGCTTTGGGTGTCGATGAAATGCGCCATGCTGGTGGTTTCGGAGGTGTTGACCATGGTCTTGCCGTCGGGGCTGACACCCATGCCTTCCGGCTCGACGCCGACCGGGATCTCCGAAAGCACCGCCCTGCTCGCGACGTCGACGACGGTGACCAGATTGTCGTTCTCGTTGGCGATGTAAAGCGTCTTGCCGTCGGGGGAGAGCACGAACAATTCAGGATCAGGCCCCGAGGGCAGATCGCCAACGGCGTCAAGGCTCGACGTATCGATGATCTGGACGGTGTCGTCGTCGCTGGCGCACAGATAGACGAACTTGCCGTCGGGCGAGATCGTGATGCCGCGCGGCCTCTGCCCGACATCGACGGTCTTGATCACCTTCATCGTCGCCGTGTCGACGACGGTCATTGTGTTGTCCTTCTCGTTGGAGACATAGGCCGTATAGGCCGATGCCGGACCGGCCATGAGGCCGGCCGCGAGAATGGCGAGTGCACAAGCTCGTCCTTGCACCGAAACTCCTCCCGATTGCTTTCTACTTAAGGGCGCATTTGGTCTCCGGTTCGTCTACGCCGAGCGTGTCGAGCTCGGAAACCTGATGGAGATAGCCCTCCTGCGGCGAGGTCGAGACGACCGACTTGGCGTCGCTGAGCAGGATCGGCTGGCGCAGCTGAAGGTTCCATTTGCGGAAGGTCAGCTTCTGGCCCTTGAAGGCGGCGACCGAGAAATCGTCCGAGCGGATGTAGTCGCTGATCTTTTTCGGATCGTCGCCATTGGTGCGTGTGGTGGCTTCGCCGACGGCCCGCACGGCCGTCCAGGCCGACATGTCCTTGGACAACATTCTGCGACCCGTCGTCCTCAGGAAACGGCTCTGCATCTGGATGCCGCCCCACTGCTCACTTGCGGGGTGCCATGACGATGCGACGAGCCCGGCCGTGCCGGCGACCGGCCGTGGCGTCCAGGTGCGGTAGGGCACATAGGTTCCGAATACCTCGCTCTCGTCGGCGACCAGCACCACGTCGTGCTCCGGCAGGTCCTGCGTGAACACGGAAATCTGCTGCTGGATCTGCGTGGCGCCCGTGTCGGTGCGTCTGGCGGTGCCGCTGTCCTTGAACTCCTTCTCCGCCACGATCTGGCCGCCGAAACGGGCAGCCGCGCGGCGCAACGCATCGGCGTAGAGATGGTCCTGCTCATGCGAACCGTAGAGCAGCACCCAGTTCGGCCATTTCTTCACCATGAGGTATTGCGCCAGCGCGTCGGCCAGCATGCTGCGCGTCGGCGCGATGTGAAATACGTTTATGCGGCAGTCCTCCTCGCGCAGGCTGTCGTCGGTAGCGCCGATGTTGAAGATCAGCACGCCCTTGTCGCGCGCGATGTCGGCGATGGACAGCAACTGCTTGGCCGAGAGGTCCGCGACCACATAGCGGTCGCCCTTGGCGATCAGGCCGTCGAATGCCTGAACCGCATCGGAGTCCGGCTTTATTTCAGTGATATCGAGGCTGAATTTCTGGCCGAGGAACGCTCCCGTCGTGTTGTTGTCGCCGATCGCCACCTTGGCGCTGGCAACACCCTCGTCCCTAGGCGGCAGATCAAGCAGGGAAAGCGTCAGTTGCGGCGCATATGCCCGCAAATAGCCTATCTTGATTTCAGCGATCTTCTTTTCCGGCTTGGCCGTTGCAGCCGGTTGCTTGCTCGCCGATTCCTGAGCCACCGCACCGGAAAAATTGGCGGCCAGGAAAAGAAAGCACAAAAAGGTCGTGAGAGTGCTCGGCACCGCGCTCGTCATCCATAACATTACCCACTCTCGTGCCCAGTCCAATCCTGTCGGACCAGCGCCAAGCCAAGGTGCCCGCGGAGAAACTTAGCGGAAGTGCTGGATTTATCAAACCTTGTGAGCTGACCTGCCACTTCTGCTTTAGTCCTATTTGCCGCCGGCAAAGCAGGCCGGCGATCGAGCGGACCACCGCATGCCGAGACTGTGCGGATGAGGACCTTGGTAGAATAGACTTATCAGGGAGACCGTTCGATTATTGCCACCTCACTACGGCTTGGAAACGGTATTTTTGTTGCGAGGCGGACCTCAGGCCCGCCGGGACATGAAGTTTTTCGACTGCTTGGGAGGAGTGCCTCATGAAGACGCGTGCCGCTGTAGCCGTTGGCGCTGGAAAGCCGCTGGAGATCATGGAGGTGGACCTCGAGGGCCCGCGCGAGGGCGAGGTTCTGGT